>JAQTUW010000044.1 GCA_028707085.1 Methylococcales bacterium
CTACGCTGCCACGCCTCAATATGATTAAGCCACTCAACTGATAACGCCATGCTGAATCCTCCACTAAAAATGCAAAGGATCGTTGATTCGATGGTGGTTGGGTAGGTGGCTGCGCTAGACGGTTACGATTAAAGGATGAGATAGTTTCCCGCAACGGCTGTCGAACGGCTAGATGGGGTTTGTGGATCGGTTACAAACTTCTACAAAATGCAGCTCTAAAAATTGATCGGACTTCATTTTGGCAGGAGCCTCAATATACTGCCGCTTTTTTTGGAAAATTGCATAAAGAGAGAATTAATAATAATACAGGTGAATTCGTTGAATTATTATTTTCGGCTTCAAATGACAGAGGAAAAAATTCAGATGAAAACAAAACAGGCATAGACATTGGAATGGTTTTCAGATGGGTTGACTCGAATAAAAATGTAATTTTTGAAAAAGCAATCTTAGCACAAGCAAAGAATCACTTAGATACACTAAACAAAGCACAGGCAAATGACTTAAGCAAGCAATGCAAGAAAATGTCAACTATCACTAGTAGCTATATTGTTCTCGATTGCCCTTATAATTCATCGATTCCCAAAATTCGTCAGCACAAAAGTGAATACCCATTTTGGGATACACCATCGATTAGTCTTGATGACTATATTGCAGACACTGTCATGGAATGTTTAGATGGCGACAAAAAAGACGAAGTTATTGCTTTAGCACAGCGAGCTGATCGTGGCCACCTTATTATTAAAACAAACTCACCGAAACCATCAAAAAAACAGAAATAAGATTACTAGATGAATAAGGTGTTAATTTAATTTATAACTTCCAGTTGAACGACAGCTTAGCGTACAACTACCGACTTACACTGAAAATCTTGAATGTCGTAAAGTGGCCGATTCCAGCCCATGAACATCTCAAAATTTGAGTTTCAACCCGCCGACTGCCCCGGTATTGAGGTGATGCCTCTGCCCAAGGGGTGTTGACTGCCTGTTAAGCCGCCCCCGTATTTCGCGTTGCTGCATACGGGCTACGCAGGTCGAGTCTTCAGGCGATTTTGGCTTGCGGCAAGACAGTGTTTGGATTGAGTTCCGGAAAAATGTCGTCCATGATTTCCAGCGCCGCCAGATAGCGGGCGTTGATGCGGTTTTTGCGGATGGCGTCGTGCAGATAATTAAAGCGGGCCAGATGGTCGTTGACGGATTTTTTGGCGTATTCCACCGTCGAGCCGGATTTGAGGATAAACGGCCAGTCGGATGCCTGGGCCAGTAGCAGCGAGCGCAGGGCCTGATTCAGGGCACGTTGCTGCAATGCGGTGACGGCCTTGCCGCTGAGGTCGGCCAGCAGTTTTTCCAGGTCAGCCTGGGCTTTGTGGATCAAAGGATAGATCCAGTCGTTGCTGTCGTTCAGCCAGTAAGCGGAATAGCCGTCCTGGCCCCAGCTTGACGCCGCCGGCGCGGCGGTTTGCAGCGGCGGGCGCATGGCCAGATGTTCGCCGCAGGCGACGGTGCGCAACGCGTCGCCCGCGCTGGCCAGCCGCAAGACCTCTTCCAGCCACAGCGGGCCTTCAAACCACCAGTGGCCGAACAGTTCGGCGTCGAATGGGGCGACAATCAGCGGTGCTGCGTCCATGGCGTCGCGCAGGGCGTCGATTTGGGCCTGTTTGCGCCGGACAAAGTCGGCGGCGTGTTCCCGGGCCGTGGCCTGGGCCTGTAGCGGCCGGTACGGCTGTTTGGGCTGGTCGCCGCCGGTGATGCGCCGGTATTTGATGCCGGTGGCGGTACGGCTTGCCCCGTCCGGCATCAAGTCGGCCAGATCGTCCGGCTCCAGCTCGAAACCGATATCGCAATAAAATTCGCGGTAGTCCGCATGGCCCGGGTAACCTTCCTGTGCGCTCCACACCTGTCGCGACGAGGCCGGATCGCGACCGAAGGCCGCCACCCCGTTGCCGCAATCGATCGGTGCGTAGACGGCGTTCGCCGGAGCCGGGCTGGCGTCCATCAGGCCGTGGCTATCGACAAAGAAATAGCCGACGCCTTGTTCCCGCAGCAAGGTTTCCAGCCCCGGATAATAGCCGCACTCCGGTAGCCAGAAGCCGGCCGGCTGCAAGCCGGTATAGGCTTTGAAAGTGTCGATGCCCACTTTGATCTGGTTGCGGACTGCGCCGGGATGCAGGTTCAGCAGCGGTAAAAAGCCGTGGGTGGCGGCGGTGGTGATCAATTCCAGCTTGCCGGTTTGCTGGTGTTTTAAAAAGCCGCCCAGCAAATCGCCTTGATACAGGTCGCGGTAACGGAGCAGGGTTTCCTGAAACAACTGCGCGTACATTTGCGCCAGTTCCCGGTATTCCGGCGGCTGGCCGGCTCTGCCGATTTCCCGATCCGCCAGTTCCTGCTGTAGCCGCAGATGGTTTAAATAGCGGCCCTGCAACAGCGGGCAGCGCCACATGGTCAGCAGGGTAGGCGACAGCGACAGCGTCAGCCGGTAGTCGATATGCTCGGCCTGCAACCTGTCCAGCATGGCCAGCAGGGGCAGATAGCATTCGGTAATGGCTTCGAACAGCCAGTTTTCTTCCAGGAAATGCTCGTATTCCGGATGATGCACATAAGGTAAATGGGCGTGCAGGACGATGCTCAGATAGCCGTTATTCATGTTTCGATGGCTGGATGTGGCCGGTCTGTAGGAGAAGAACCCACCATGCCCGGCAACACGAAGCGGGCGATTGGGGCGGATAGGCTGGCGGTTTCCGCCGGCGGCTGGCGGAAAGGCATGTCGGCCGGATTCGAATACGCATAGGCGGTAAATTCCCTGCCGGCGTCCAGTCTGCCCAGGGCGGCCTGATAACGAACGCCCGGGCCGCCGGCGGGGAGTTCCACTTGCAGACGATGCTGGTCGTCTTTAACGACGATATCGAAATAGCGATTTTCCTGCCGCGCCGGAGGCGGCAAGGCTGGCGGTCGCTCCGGGCCGGGAAACAGCCTGAGCGTTAGTGGCTGGCCGGCGTCCGGTTCGCGCCGGGGCTCGGCCAGCCGCCAGTAGACATGCAGATGCCGGGGATCGACCGGCAGCAAAACCAGGCTATGGCCGCCAGCCAGCCGCTGCGGGGCGAAATCCCGGCTGATTTCCTGGCTGACGGCCAGCAGTTCCTGAGCCGAAAAACGCAGTTCGGCGAAACGGGACATAAAACAGGGTGAAAATGCGCGGCTGATGGCCTGGCTAATATCACACAGCTCCGGCTGCGATAGTTCGATGCGAATGCTGGCGGCTGACTGTAACAAAGTCATTATCTGGGAATATCCTAAAAACAGCGGTTGGTATGCCTCATGCCAATCCCGTCAAGGTTCGGAGCGCTAAGCGCGATGCAGCAAGAGCGCCAGCCGAAAAGCCCGTTCGTCCGGAACCGGAAGCCTGCCGAAGGCCATCCGGACAATCAGGCGCGGCGGATCAGTCTATCCATTCATCAAAAAACAGAGGCAGACTACACAACAGCATTAAGTGCTGACTCTACCTGTTGTCGAATAATTGTGCAAGGACTAAACCCAAATTTATGCGTTTAAGGGGGTTTGCAGTAGAATTAATACTTTTAGGCAATTTTCTAGTTTCCAATGATGCAGCGAAAATACAATTTGAGATCTGGAAGCCCTTATCCCTACGGCGCCAAAGCCGGCGAAGAAGGGGTGAATTTCTCCATCTCCAGCCGCCACGCCACCCATGTCGAATTGCTATTGTACGCCGCCGCCGACAGCGAGCAGCCGTTTCAGGAAATTGTTCTCCAGAAAAATAAAAATCACACCTTCTTTTCCTGGCATGTGTTTGTCGAGGAACTGCCGGCGGGCGTCTGGTACGGCTGGCGGATCGACGGGCCGCAGTACGCCCGTGAATCCGGCCTGCGCTTCGACCGGGAAAAACTGCTGCTCGATCCCTGGGCCAGGGCGGTTAGCGACAAGCTCTGGAACCGGGCGGCGGCCTGCCGGCCCGGCGACAACAGCCATTGCGCCATGCGGGCGGCGGTGGTGGACGACAGTTACGACTGGGAAGGCGACGTGCCTTTGGCGATCAGAAGCGAAAAAGCCATTATTTACGAATTGCATGTCGGCGGCTTCACCAGCCATCCCAGCTCCGGGGTCAGGCATCCCGGCAAATTCGCCGGCCTGATCGAAAAAATCCCCTATCTCCAGCAATTGGGCATCACCCATGTGGAGCTGCTGCCGGTCATGGCCTTCGACGAGCAGGACATTCCGCCGCACTCTTACGAACTGGGCCTGAAAAACTACTGGGGCTATAGCACCCACAGCTTTTTCAGTCCGCATCCCGGCTATTGCCTGACGCCGGAACAAGGCGCTCACATCGCCGAGTTCCGCGATCTGGTCAAGGCGCTGCATAAAGCCGGTATCGGCGTGATCATGGACGTGGTGTTCAACCACACCGCCGAAGCCGGGGCCGACGGCCCGGTCATCAACTTTAAGGGCATCACCGGCAACAGCTTTTATCTGACCGACAAATTCGACAAGCGGATTTTCCTGGACTACACCGGCTGCGGGAATACCGTCAACGCCAACCATCCGCTGGTCACCAATTTTATCATCAGTTGCCTGGAATACTGGGTCAGGGAAATGCATGTGGATGGCTTCCGTTTCGATCTGGCCAGCGCCCTGGCGCGTGGCGAGGACGGCAGGGTGTTGCAGGATCCGCCGCTGGTGTGGGGCATAGAACTGTCCGACCAGTTGGCGAAAACCAAATTGATAGCCGAAGCCTGGGACGCCACCGGCCTGTATCAGGTCGGCAATTTTCCCGGTTACCGCTGGGGCGAATGGAACGGCATGTACCGCGACTGCATCCGCCGGTTTCTACGCGGCGACCAGGGCATGATCAGCGAAGTGGCCACCCGCCTCTGCGGCAGCAGCGATTTATATCAGCAGCAAAACCGCCTGCCCATCAGCGGCGTCAACTTTATCACCTGCCACGACGGCTTCACGCTTTACGATCTGTTCAGCTATAACGACAAGCACAACGCCGCCAACGGCGAAAACAACCGCGACGGCTGCAACAATAATCTAAGCTATAACTGCGGTGCGGAAGGCGAGACCCGCAATCAGGCCATACTGACGTTGCGCCGCAGACAGTCCAAAAACGCCTATTCCATGCTGCTGCTGAGTCTGGGCGTGCCCATGCTGCTGGCGGGCAACGAATTTTTGCATAGCCAGCAGGGCAACAACAACTGTTATTGCCAGGACAACGAACTAAGCTGGCTGGATTGGGATCTGTGCCGGCGGAATGCGGACATGCTGCGTTTCGTGCAACGGATGATCCAGTTGCGAAAAAGACACCCGTCCCTGCAACGCCGCAATTTCCTCAGCGGCGAAGCGACGGAAGGGCATGGCCTGCCGGACATAAGCTGGCACGGTGCGGAAGCCGGCCAGCAGCCGGACTGGCAAAACCCGGCCGCCCGGACGCTGGCCTATACTCTGGCGGCGGTGGAGGAAGGCGAAGCGGATTTGTATGTGGTGCTGAACATGGCCGACCACAAGCAGACCATGCAACTGCCGCTGATTGCCGGCAAGCAATGGTGTCTGGCGGTGGACACGGCATTGAATTCGCCCAAGGACATCATCGCCCCCAAAGACCAGAAACCGCTGGGCAAATATCATTATCATGTCGAAGCGCGTAGCGTGGTGGTGCTGGAAAGCACAGCCAAACTGCAAAACGAGCACGAAAACCCGTCGGCGAGAATGATGACCGGGCTATTGAATAAAATCTCCGGGATCAGGATCTTCGATCAGCCGGAGATTTGAGGCTGGTAGCCCGGATGGAATGAAATGAAATCCGGGGTTCGAAGCCAATAACCGCGCAGTTGCCAAATGCGTGTGATGGCTTTGCATACTGGCTATGAAGTACAACGCGGTAAGCTGCAATCCCCATTGCAATGCGAAACACCTTATAGGGCGTCAATAGCGTAGCGTATTGCGCGACCAGCTTGACGGTATGGCAATTTTCACGCGCCCAGTAATGCGCTCCACTACAAGCCTCTATACCAATCAAGCAAGGCGGCAAATTGCGAAAATACGGCAGCATCTGCTTTTTTACGCAACATTGCCGTAAGGCAATAGTGAAAACACACATTGCCCCGGAAGTTTACTGAATTTTGTGCCAGTATAGCCAAAAAACGTCCGACTATCGCCGTTACCGCACCTTCCGAACTTGGGTTTGATGATCAGACAGGAGATTGAACATGCAAAAACGCAAACTTGGCGACAGCAATTTGGAAGTATCGGCCATCGGGCTGGGCTGCATGGGGATGAGCTTTTCCTACGGCCCGCCCAAGGACAAGCAGGAAATGATCTCTCTGCTGCGGACTGCCGTCGAGCGCGGCGTCACATTCTTCGATACCGCCGAGGTCTATGGCCCGTTCATCAATGAAGAATTGGTCGGGGAAGCGCTTTCCTCGTTACATGATCAGGTGGTCATCGCCACCAAATTCGGTTTCGACACCCGTATCGATCCCAGAGGCGTCAAAGGCGCACCCGTCCTGAATAGCCGCCCCGAGCATATTAAAGCGGTGGCCGAGGCGTCGCTGAAGCGACTCAAGATTGACGCCATCGACCTGTTCTATCAGCACCGCGTCGATCCGGACGTGCCGATCGAAGAGGTTGCCGGCGCGGTAAGGGATCTGATTCAGCAAGGCAAGGTCAAACATTTCGGCCTTTCCGAAGCCGGCGCGCAAACCATACGCCGCGCTCATGCCGTCCAGCCGGTTACCGCGCTCCAAAGCGAATATTCGCTTTGGTGGCGGCGTCCGGAGACGGAAATAATACCGACGCTCGAAGAACTCGGAATCGGTCTCGTACCCTACAGTCCGCTGGGCAAAGGCTTTTTGACCGGAAAAATCGACCAGAACGCGACCTTCGATAACACAGACTTCCGCCGCACCCTGCCGCGCTTCACACCGGAAGCGCTGAAGGCCAATCAGGCCATGATCGATCTGCTCGACAGTATAGCCGAACGCAAGCATGCGACCCCGGCCCAGATTGCGCTGGCCTGGCTGCTGGCTCAGAAGTCATGGATTGTCCCCATCCCCGGCACTACCAAGCTGCATCGCCTGGAAGAAAACATCGGCTCCGTCGCCGTTGAACTCACGGCCGATGATCGGCATGAAATCGAAACCGCCACTGCACAGATCACGGTGCAAGGGGATCGCTATCCCGAAAAGCTGGAGCAAATCACCGGCCGCTGAGCCCTTGCCTCAAGAACTCGCCGTCACTTAACCAAAAAATACGGCCATGTTCCATAAGGTGCTTGTGTGCCTTGCGTAAATCAGGCTGGACGCACAGGCGTAAACCTGCTGGTGTCGAATGGGGTTAAGTGTGGGAGAGAGGGGGGAGTACCTTACCTGTCCGCATCGTTTATCTTGACCATTACCCAACTGCCATCATTCAAACATCGATGTTCCAACAGGTACTTATTTGTGACAAACACGACATAGCGGCTCAGCCTATTTTATCAATTAATCAATCATTTAAAAAGTGGCGTAGAATATGAATCAAGTGAGCTATACAGGAATCAATGCTGTGTTCGGTTGCTTATAATTTTACGGTGCTTATGTCTGAAATCATCCAGTTCCCCGTTTCCAACAAACAACAAAAATCAGATCTTGATGCGGTTATCGATGAGGCGCTAAGGGCCATCCCGAGGAAAGACAGAGAAAAGCTCAGGTTTGAGTTGATCAAAACGATAGACCGCTACGATGTGTTTTTTACTGAATGGTTTTTAAGTCTACCGGCGGACAGTAACGAAACACTCAGAAAACAAATCTACGATATTGCCCATCAGGAACATGATCGAAAAATGCATATGCTGAAAGATATTATGAGACTAAAGATTAAAGTGCTGGTTGCGGAATACCCTCAACGAAAGTAACTCGGTTTGTACCTAACGACCCGGCTCCGTATCCAGTGGATTCGGCAAGGCGCGGATTAACAATACCAAAGACAATCGATTCTGTGTCGATCTTTGGCCCAAATATTTAATGAGGCGTATCATATGAGTCAACTTGCTGATGTCAATAATGTTGCGGAGCTTGAAGTCGATGTAAATAAACTGATAGTTGCTTTTGCAAGTTCAGATGGTGAAATTGTAAATCAGCATTTCGGTTCGTCTTTGGGGTTTCATGTCTATGGTATTGATGGCGGTACCGCTACCCCATTGGCGGTTAAGTCGTTTGGTAAAGAACAACGCGACGGCAATGAAGACAAGTTAAAACCCAAACTTGCCTGGTTAACGGGATGCGATATGGTTTATTGTGGCTCTGTCGGCGGCTCAGCGACAAATGAGTTGATTAAATTGGGCGCTCATCCAGTAATAGTTAAAGGCGGCCCCGATATTGAAGAAATCATTACCGAGTTACAACAAGAAATGACCGGGGCCATGTCGCCGCTGCTGGAACGCATTTTTAAACAAAAATCGGGTAAGGATAACAGCCGTTTTGAAGAGATGGCTGCCGAAGAATGGGATGAATAAGCATGCCTGCCAGTGATGCCTAAATGCAATTCAGGCGCTTATGCCACGCTTTTAAGCGCATCAGAAGCGTGGAAAGCCCAAAGTTTATTCACTGTTTCCTGCCAGTGCAGTGTCCACGGCTTGCAAAATAGCTTCATTGTTACGAATATGCTGTGCGAGTTCTATGATCTCTTCATAGGCATAATTGTGCAAATTGAAACTCATCTTGTCGATTTGTTTGTTATCAAAAAAAATATCGAGCACCAATAGCACTGAGTTGTGCTGCTGATGTGCGTTATCAGGCAGTATAACACTGGATACGATTCTCATATGCGCATCAATATTATTGATGTATCGCAACGATGATAAATGCTCGATTTGTGTGAGGGTTAATGCATTTTTATTGGTCATCATGTGCCTAAAGGTTCACTAAACGAAGATTTAAACCGTGCGCTTTATCCCTCTCACTGGTCATGCGTCCCGATTCGGCGCGGGCCGAAAAATACCCGCGTGCTAAATCGAAGCTTACGCCATGCCTGATGTTAATGCTCATCGCTTTGCTAACGCCCCATTCGAACTTCATTGTAGTGACGTTTGTGGTTTTAATGATAACACCGGAAAGCCTGGCTTCCAATCAATCATCGATTTGCGCTTAGCAGCCCCTTCTCTCCCGCCGGATGAGGGGATAAAAAAGTACTCAACCGCCCAGGCTTAAATGGGTGGACAGATAATTCGTTCTTGGCAAGAAAAGACTGGTCATGGGTTAAGTGAAATTCTTCCGTTGACGCAGCTAAAGAACCACTCCCTAAAACTAACTCGCTTGCCTTGGTGTGTCCTGTTCAGCTAGGAGCAGAGGTTAAAGCCCGATCCGGGTGAGCCAAGTTGTTGGTATGCAATTTGCTAAACTATTAAAAAATCTTCTCGAATAGGCTATTTTTGTCGTGTTTACTTCAATCCATCCCACAATTGTTACCAGCCCTTGGACGACATCGAACCGGCGTAGCCCCTGCCTCAACGCCTGGCCCTGTGGTCATTGTGACGGCGAAGCCAGGGAGGCGGCGCTTGGATGACAGGTCTGCGTATGAGGAAGAATGGGTCATCTGGAATGGCGCGCACGGCCTGGTCACCACGGTGGTGATTGGGCGGGTCGAAGTCGGCGCCGGCGGTAGAAACGCATGGCTGGATGAACCCTTCGACATGGTGGGGCCCTTCAGCTTTGACGAGCTAAAGACGCACGGTCGAATCGCCTTTGCCGCCTGTATTGTTCTGTCACGACAGAGATGGCAAGACGACCAGGTGGAATTGCGGCGGGAGTCCTTGAAAATACGCCGTGCGACAGAGCAACGGATAAACGAAAAACTTGAGCGCCTCTACGGCGGCCACGGCCGGCATCAAGTCAATCGCAAGCCTGTGGATGAACGGCAACATCGTGAGACACTCAATCTGCCAGCCGACGGGATGCTTGAGTCATCCCAGATCAAGGCCGCTTTTCGACGGCTCGCCCAAAAGGTACACCCCGATGCCGGGGGCAGCAACGAGCAGTTCATTCGCATTACGGAAGCCCGCAACGCCTTGCTCGAGTACATTTCGTGATGGTCACGAGCGAACTGGGTTTTAGCTAGTTGGTATTGTCAAATTCGAAGTTTCGGCCATAAATTGCGTCAATCTTTCAGGCTGAATAGTTACGCCAAAGCTACAGGATGTTTTTCATTAGCCCTATCGGCGCAAAATCAATCAAAGCCATCCGCCGCAACACGCTTTCGCTATTGCACCCTACGACCCTGGTTTTTTAGGGTGATTCCCAAAAACAGCAAACTATCCACGATCATCGGCAACAGGCACAGCAGCAGCACGGCCAGCATGGACATATAGATAGGCTCGCTTCTGTCCACGGTTTCGATGGTGTACCAGGCCAGCGCCCCGCACAGCAGGTAAAAGCCGTTTACGCATTTCTGGCTTACGGGTTTGTGGCGCGGCAGTAGAATGCCTATACCGACAAACAGTACGACTAGCAGCGTTATCATGGATGTATTCATGGATCATACCTCATGGAAATTATAATAATTCCGCAACCGCTTGTTGCGCTTTCAAACCGGATGCCTGGAACGCCGTGCTGGAAAACTTGAATAAGCCTACCCCGGAAATAGCCGACAGGGGCGCCATACCGGCTTGCAAGATACAAGCAGCATTTTTTATGCCGAAAATAAAAATACACTAAAATCATTAGGTTGACGACTGGCGATGGCGGATGAATGCAGTAAAATGGTGCGCCGTCAGCACCTGATCGGTGCATGGCCGGCCGCTACTGCCAGCCGAAGCGTCTGGCGAATAGACCTTTCATGGCCTGGGTCAGCACCATATAGCCCAGCAATATGCCGCCCAGCCAGGGAAAATAGCTGGCCGGCAGTGCGTGCAGCTTGAAATAGCCGGCAAGGCCGGACATCGGCAATAGCAGCCCGACCATCATTACCACCAGGGTCATCACCAGCAGCGGCCAGCCAGGAAAACTCTGAATGAAAGGGATCTTGCGGGTGCGTATCATGTGTACGATCAGGGTTTGCGACAGCAATCCCTCCATGAACCAGCCGGACTGAAACAGGGTTTGCTGAGCTATGGTGTCGTAACCGAACACAAACCACAGCAGGCAATAGGTGGTGATGTCGAAAATGGAGCTGATGGGGCCGAAAAACAGCATGAAACGGCTTAAAAGATCGGATCGCCAGCGTTGCGGCCTTTCCAGCAATTCCTGGTCTACGTTGTCGAACGGGATGCCGACCTGGGAAACGTCGTATAACAGGTTTTGCACCAGCAAATGCATGGGCAGCATGGGTAAAAATGGCAGAAAGGCGCTGGCGACCAGCACCGAGAACACGTTGCCGAAATTGGAGCTGGCCGTCATTTTGATGTATTTCAGCATGTTGATAAAAGTGCGCCGGCCCTCGATCACGCCGTCGTCCAGCACCATCAGGCTTTTTTCCAGCAGGATGATGTCGGCGGCCTCCTTGGCGATATCCACCGCCGAATCCACCGAAATGCCGATATCGGCGGCCCGCAGGGCCGAGGCGTCATTGATGCCGTCGCCCAGAAAACCGACCACATGGCCGCGCTCGCGCAGCACGCGCACAATGCGTTCCTTGTGCGCCGGCGACAGGCGGACGAACAGGCGGGTGGTTTCCGCTTCCACGCCCAGTTCTTCGTCGTTCATGGCGTCGATTTGCTGACCGAATACCGGCGTGGTAATCGGCAGGCCGACCGACCGGCAGATTTTGGCGGTGACCAGTTCGTTGTCGCCGGTCAGAATTTTGACGTCGATGCCATGGTTCGCCAGGGCCAGCAGGGCCGGGGTGGCCGATTCCTTGGGCGGATCGAGGAAGGCGATATAGCCGACCAGCAGCAATTGCGCTTCGTCGGCTATGCTGAAATTATCGCGTGTTGGCGGGAATTCGCGAACCGCGACCGCGATGACCCGCATGCCGTCGTTGCTGATGCGGTTGACGACGGCATGCACCATGTCCAGCGCTCCGGCATCCAGCGGCCGGATGTCGTCGCCCTGCCGGATATGGCTGCACACCGCCAGGATTTCCTCCACCGCGCCTTTGCAGATCAGCAAATGTTTGTCCTTGCGTTCGTTGACGACCACCGACATTCGCTTGCGATGAAAATCGAAAGGGATTTCGTCCACTTTGTGAAAGTTGCGGGTAATCTCCAGTTCGCGGTGGATGTCGCCGTATTCCAGCACCGCGACATCCAGCAGATTTTTCAGCCCGGTCTGGTAATAACTGTTCAGATAGGCGTATTCCAGGACTTCGTCGGATTCGTGGCCGAACAGATCGCCATGCTGTTCCAGCGCCACCTTGTTCTGGGTCAGGGTGCCGGTCTTGTCGGTGCAAAGGATGTTCATGGAGCCGAAATTATGGATGGCGTCCAGGCTTTTCACCACCACCTTCTTGCGCGACATGAACACCGCGCCTTTTCCCAGGGTGGCGGTGACGATCATCGGCAGCATCTCCGGGGTCAGGCCCACGGCCACCGACAGCGCGAACAGCGCAGCCTCCAGCCAGTTGCCTTTGGTCAGGCCGTTGGTCAGTAGTACGACCGGGGTCATGACCATCATGAAGCGGATCAGCAGCCAGCTTACCTGGTTGACGCCGGTCTGGAAGGCGGTGGGCGTTTCGCTGGCCGCCGCCACATGTTCGGCCATGGCGCCGAAATAGGTGCACCGCCCGGTTTCCACCACCACGGCATGCGCTGTGCCGCTGACCACATTGGTGCCCATGAACACGATGTTTTGCAATTCCAGCGGATTGGCGGGTTGCTGCTCCGGATGGCAGACGAATTTTTCGACCGGTATGGATTCGCCGGTAATCGCCGCCTGATTGATGAACAAATCCTTGGCGGACAGGATGCGCAGATCGGCCGGGATCATGTCGCCGGCCGACAGGGTCACCACGTCGCCCGGCACCAGTTCGCGGATCGGCAGTTCGACGGTGCTCACCGGCCGGGGATGCTGGTTGGGGCCGTACCAGCGCAGGGCGTCTCCGGCGACCGGCTCCTGGGCGCTGCGCCGCAGCACCGAAGCCGTATTGCTGACCATGGCCTTGAGCTGGTCGGCGGCCCGGTTGGAACGGCTTTCCTGGACGAAGCGCATGAAAGTGGACAGCAGCACCATCAGGGAAATGACGATTGCTCCCTTGACGTCGGCGGTAAAAAAGGACACCGTTGCCAGCAGGGTCAGCAGCAGGCTGAAGGGCGTACTGTAGCAATACCATAAATGCAGCCACCAGGGTCTGGGTTTGTCGCGCCCCACTTCATTAAAACCGCTGATCTGCCGGATATTGTCGGCTTCGTCGGCATTCAGACCATTCAGATGGCTGTGTAAATCCAGTAGCAGTTCTTCCGGAGATTTGAATGCCGCTTCGCTCAGCGAATGCGGCGCATTGGCCGGTAATTGCCTGACCGGCGTCTCATGAAAAAATTCCAGTATCGCCTGACGGCGAAAATGCCTTGAAAAATGTTTTCTGACCAGCCGTCTGGCCAGTAACTGTCTCAGGGAGTTTAGGAAAGTCATGAAAAATCCGTTAAATTTGGATGGGGCAGGGCGGTTATTTGTCCGTCCCGGCTTTGGATAATAGCCGAAGCGGCGGAACGGATGGAAATAATAACCGCTACGGCTGATCTTGGTGTATCGTGGCGGCCCATAACTGTCCGCTAAAAAGTTAAAAGTTCGCGCCGATACCGTTCACCGGCGGCGGACGGCGCAGAAACATGAGCGGCTGGCGTACCCGGCAACCCGGCATGGTCATGTGCCCGCCCGGGGCTGAATACCCTCTTGAAGACAAAGGATTTGCTGTAGGCTATTGCCTGAGCCGGGGTTTTTTAGTGTAATTTTATCAGCCTGGAATCCGGAAACCCAGCCGTTCATGCTTGAAACCTGCCTGTCACAAAGGGTAATCTATCCGTTACAGGATTACCGTTTGCGCTGGGCCGGCCGGTTCCGCTACTGCCCGGCCCAGGCGTTTTTTCCGGGTTCCCTGTCAACAATAATCGCTTTTTAAATCCTATGAAACTTAAATACTTATCAATACTGCTTCTGATGTTTGTCGCCGCGGTCTGTCAGGCGGCGGAAAAGGATTACTCGATTTGCGCCGTGGCCGGTTTTCATGAAGGCAATCAAAACCGTTTTCTGACCGATCTGGCCGAACGTGTCGCCGCCAAGAACAATCTTTTCGGCGATGAGAAATGTTCGGCGGCATTGAAGGAAGGCAAGGCCGCCGGAGAGCGTTTCGCTAATCCGCATCTGGAAAGAAGAGCCTCGGATTATGAAATCATCCGTTCCGCAACGCTGTTCAGCAATATGATCTACGATTCCATATTGTCCAGAGTCAAGTTGCAGCAGTAGCGTTTCGGCTTTCACCCCCCTATCACTAAACGGGTATCGCGAATATGGTTATGAGAATCATTGTCTTGTGGCTGGCGCTGTCATGCGCCGGTTGCGGCGTGGATGTCAGGGATGCGCCTTCTGCGGAGATACGCGATCTTGTCACCCGGCAGGAGGCCGGTTCCAGCAGCCGTGAAAACGTGCTGATAGCGCCGGAATTGCAGGTTCGGCGGTTCAGAATGCGATTTTACGGTTACGATACCGTTTATTATTATCTGCTGGCGGAAACATCGGAACAAAATCCGGCCGTCCCGGTCTACTATTTGGTGATCGACGCCAATTACGGCGGGCGGGCGCGGCATTATGAAACCCTAAAAACCGCCGGCGCGGTTAGTAACCCGGCGAATCACCTGCGGCATGATACGGTTCGCTGTCAGATTTTCGGCGACATGACCGATTCCTGCCTGTATCGCGACCGGGCGGACTTTGTACTAAACCCCGGCCTGCTACAGGCGGCGGTAAAAACCGGGCTGACGCTAACCCTGGCTTCGGCGGCGAACACCGTCTACGAGACCCTGGATTTGCCGGCAAATTATATTGACGGCTTTTTACAGGCCGTGCAGACCGATAACGCCCGGGCGTTTTGCAAGGATGCGGCGACGACGGCCTGCCGGCCGACGCAACCATAAAATTGGCAGGCCATTTTCCGGGCGGCGATCATTAACCCTGGAGTCATTCTCCATTGCCATGTCGATTGAAGCATGAATAGCACCGATACTACGCCCCGGCGGCATTTGCCCCGAACCAAACTTGCTTTCCGCTTGATGTACCGCGATGAAATTGCCCTTGGGCCGGGCAAAATCGATCTGCTGGAGGCCATAGACCGGACAGGATCGATTTCCGCGGCGGGCAAATCCATGAATATGAGCTACCGGCGGGCCTGGATGCTGGTGGATGTGATGAACCGCTGCTTTACCCAGCCGCTGGTGCAGACCGCCAAGGGCGGGCAGAATGGCGGCGGGGCCATGCTGACCCCGCTGGGCCGGCAGGTGGTGGACAGTTATAAACAGATCAGTCAGGCGCTCACCCACACCATGGAAGCCTATTTGCCGCTGTTCGCCGGTTTGCTGCATGAAGAAGGCGCGACGGATGGCGACGACGCGGATAGTCCGGCGGCGGATTGAGCCGGTTCCGCGCCAGGACGCCCCATTTCGCATACGCCGGGCGGACGTAAATTGATTTAACTCATTGGCAAAAGCAGTCCTATGCCCACTGTCAGTCTTTATGTGCAGGGCGTCACCACCGCCAGTCTCGCCAATATTTACGAACCGGCAATCGGCACTACTTTGTACGGTTCGCCGCCCGCGGCGACGTCCGCCGCGGGCGTGGAAATTGCCGTGGTCGGCGTCAACAGCCATCCTGACGCGTCGATGCTTGCCGATTTTAGGCTGATCGACTAAAAAATATATTAAAATCAATCTGTTGATTAATTACAGGTCTTTGAAATCGCGCCTGATCGATTCAAGATCGGCGTTGAATTTTTCCGCGTCCCCATAATCGATGAACTTCTGATAACGGCTATGCAGGGTTTTAAGGTGTCTGGCGTGTTTTATCGGACACCAGAATTGTTCGGTGCGCACCGCGATTTCCTGAAATAGGCAAGGCAGCCGTATCCTGCCGGGTACGGAAGGTTTATAATGACAGGTCGTCATTGCGTCTTTCTTTAGCCCCGCACATTTAAGTTTATTCATGGATTTTAATCTGGATTTTAACGCCTCCTATGCCGCCGCTTTTATCATGGGGCTGTTCAGCAGTCTGCATTGTATCGGCATGTGCGGGTCCATCATCGGCACGCTGACCCTGAGCCTGGACAGAGCAGTGCGGGACAACCGGCGCAGCCTGTTCGGCTATGTGCTCAATTACAATCTGGGCAGAATCTGCAGTTACACTCTGAGCGGCGTGGTGGTCGGTTTCGTGGAATATTTCCTGACCATGCCGTTTGCCGGCGGCCATGGTTACCGGATAATGCAAGTCCTGGCCGCCATGATCATGAGCGGGGCCGGACTGTATATCGGCGGCTGGTTTCCGCAGTTTGCCTACATCGAAAAAATCGGTTCCAGATGGTGGAAACTGGTGGAGCCGTTCGGCCGACGACTGATACCGGTCAAAACCCGAACCCATGCCTTTCTGTTCGGCATGATTTGGGGCTGGCTGCCCTGCGGGCTGATCTATACCGCCCTGGCCCTGTCCGCCACGGCCGGCGGCATCGCCCACAGCGCTTTTACCATGCTGGCTTTCGGCATGGGGACTTTACCTGCCGTGATGGGGGTCGGTATAATGACATCCATGCTGGCAAAGCTTTCCAGGATCCAACGATTCAAACAGTTGGTGGGCGTGCTGTTCATCTTTTTTGCCTTGCTGGCGGCATTCCCCGAGTTGAATCCAATGCGCTTACATCACATCATGTCGTTCTGAGAGAGGCCGTTTTGGGTAACTTTAATTCTATCATTGGTCATTCTCCGGCGCTTGAATCCCTGGTTCGTAGCGCCAGAATGGTTGCTGCGGCCGACGTGACGGTGCTGATCAAAGGTGAAACCGGCACCGGCAAGGAAATTCTGGCCAGCGCCATCCAGAAGGAGAGTCCGCGCGCCAATAAACCGTTCATTACCCTGAATTGCGCCGCGCTGCCCGAAGGACTGGTGGAGTCCGAACTGTTCGGCCACCGCCGCGGCGCGTTCACCGGCGCGGTCAGCAACAAGGAGGGGCTGTTTCAGGCTTGCGACGGCGGCACGCTGTTTCTGGATGAAATCAATTCGCTGCCCTTGCCGGTTCAGGCCAAGCTGCTGCGCTTTCTGGAATCGGGCGAATGCATGGCGGTTGGCGAGGTCAGGCCGGAGATGGTCAATGTGCGGATTATTGCCGCGACCAACGCCGATCTGAACCAGAAAATCGAGCTGGGCGAATTCAGACGCGATCTGTATTTCCGGCTGGATGTAATACCGCTGGAATTGCCGCCGCTACAGCAGCGTCTCGAAGATCTGGATATGCTGGCCAATCACTTCTTCGCGCATTTTGCAAACATCCATGGCTTGCCGCAGGCCGGTTTCAGCAAGCAGAGCTATCATGTGCTGCGGTCTTACAAATGGCCGGGCAATATTCGCGAATTGCGCAATTTGTGCGAACGGCTGAGCATTTTACTGGCCGGTACCATCATCGAGCCGGAAAAACTGCCGCCCGAATACCTACCGGGCGCGAACGCGCTGCCGCACAGCGATTTCGTGTTGCCGCAACAGGGTGTGCAACTCGACAATCTGGAGGCGGAACTGATCTATCAGGCGCTGGCCCGAACCAAAGGCAACCGCAGCCAGTCGGCGCGTTTGCTGGGCATCAGCCGCGATGCGCTGTTGTACCGCATCCAGAAGCATGGTCTTTCCAGTTATTAGCCAATCAGCCCGCTCAGGCGCAGATACAGATCGTTAAGCGCATCGCCCCATAACAGGGCCAGCCAGCCGGCCAACGCCAGATACTGGCCGAATGGCATCGGTTTGCGGGCTTTTTCCCCGGCAAAAATCAGGGTGCCGATCCCCACGATCGCGCCGGTTAGCGACGACAGCAGGATAATCAGCGGCAGATACTGCCAGCCCAGCCATGCGCCGAGCATGGCCAGCAGCTTAAAATCGCCGAAGCCCATGCCTTCCTTGCCGGTGACCGATTTGAAGGCCTGATAGACGCTGAACAGGATGATATATCCGGCCATGGCGCCGATGATGCTGTTCTGGCTGTCGGTGAAGACATCGAACACGCTCAGTAGCAGACCCAGCCATAGCATGGGTTGGGTGATTTCGTCCGGCAGCAGCAACTGTTCGATATCGATAAAGCTCAGGGCAATTAAACTCCAGGTCAGCAGCAGGGCGAACACCAGAGCCATGGAGTAGCCGAAATGCCAGGCGATCAGCGCCGAGCAACTGGCGGTGAGCATTTCGACCAGCGGATAACGCCAACTGATCGCCGCCCCGCAATGCCGGCATTTACCGCCCAGCAGCAGATAACTGATCACCGGAATATTTTGCAGTACGCCGATGGGGCTATGGCAGGCCGGACAGTGCGAGGCGGGCAGCAGCAGATTGAAGGTTTCCCCGGATTCCGTGTCCGGCAACTGCAAATACAGCCGGCATTCCCGCCGCCAGGTGCGGTGCAGCATCAGCGGCAGGCGGTAAATCACCACATTCAGAAAGCTGCCCGCTATCAAACCCAGCAAAAACACGCAACTGGTCAATAACTGCGGGTCTTGCTGGAGTAGAATAAATGGCATAGGAGCAGGGCGGTCAGGTTATTGTTTACAGCGCTATGTGAAATACAACAGATGTGTCGATTTTTTACCCGGCATCATTGAAAACTGCTTTAAGGCGATAGGCTTGGACGAGCATAGGATACAGGATGTAGCGATTCAATAGAAGCGGATGAGAAGATGGTTGATAAAATATCAAACAAACGGCTTGGCGTCTTGTTTTCTGCGGCTTGCTGATTCATGATTGGCGCAGAGCAGCGGACATGATATACGGTACGGAAACTTTTGCTGATGAGTCAACGTGGTAAGCCGCGATTCATAGGGCGCAATAGCGAAAGCGTATTGCGCCGGACGAATCCATAAGTTGGAGCCCCGACCTAAACGACGGCGTCCGCCTCAATATTCGTCCATTTCTCTCGGCGCCCGATGTCGGCAAACGTCGCATCGGGGCAAGAATAAGGCGAGCGGATCAATGCGCAACCGTTCAGACCCCTAGCAAAGAAATAAGCTGAAAACACATTGACATAGCGCACATATTGATGATTAATTATGCAAACCATCACCTAAGTGCGTAGCCAAGGCATGATCCTCAAGGAACACGAA
>JAQTUW010000062.1 GCA_028707085.1 Methylococcales bacterium
AACGCAGCAGCAACAGCAGGCTCATCGCCAGCCAGACCAAGGTCAGCACCGGCAGTTGCAGCGGCGGATACAAATAGCCGAAGCTGCGGTACAGCTCCAATTGCAGCACGATAAACAGCAACCCGGCGGCGATAATTAGCGTCGCTTGCAACAGCCAGTTATCTTTTAGCCATAACGGTACGTCGTTACTTGCATCGCAGGCCAACGGCGAGGCGGGCGCCGGTTTTTCTATCAACCTGAAGGCCAGAGCCAACGAGGCTATCGGAATGCCGAAGCTGATTACACGTTCCAGCAGGCCGAACAGGAAGTCGCCGAACGGTTGTTCACTATCCATTGTCATGCCGTATTGACCGGGCAAATCGATAAAACAAAAGCGCACCAATACGATCAGGTACAGCAGATAGGCGACTTGTTGTAAAAATGCGCTGCGCAATTTGCCGGCCATCCACAGCATCACCAAGGCCTGCAACGACCAGCTGACGGTAATCCATTGATTGGATAGCAACAACGGCAAGGTGATGGTGACGAAAAATGAGGCCAGGCCGATGAAACTTATCAGCAGTTCGCGATCGGCCACCCGTCGGGCCAGACAGTAATAAACATGGCCGACATAAAATGCCGCCAGCGCGACGGTCAATAATGCCACCCAGATTTGTCCGTAAGCGGTTTCAACGAGATGGTAGGCGGTGCCGAAGAAAATCGCGGCGTTGATGATTAATGCCAGTAAATCTAACAGCGTCGATTTAGTCTGGTTGACCAGGCAAAACAGGAATACCGTGGTCGAATACAACATGAAAAATCCGGTTAAATACGGCAACACCTGCCAGAAATAGCCGACTTCGTAGTTTTGCATCGCGCCGAAAAACAGCAGGTAATTGAAGAAAAAACTTAAGAAATTCAGCAAGTGCCACTGTTTATACCAATTGATAGCCAGTATGCCGACGCCAAGCAACAGCATGTAGCTGAACAAACCGGGGAAATTGACTTGACCGGTGGACAAAAGAATCGGCGTGCAATAACCGCCGATGATTGCGAAAATCGCCACCAGCATTGAATCCAGCCGTATCGCCAAGGTGGCAGCGCACGCAGTGACCAGTATCATCAGTGCAAAGGTGGGGAAAACATCCAGCAGATGGTAAAAACTATGCGCGGCAAACACGCTGAAATACAGCACGGCGATGCCGCCGCCCAGCAAGCCTTGGCTGAACAGATGATACTTGCCGCCCACTAAGCGCACGCCGCCGATAATCATGCCGACCCCGGCCAACACCGACAACGCCACTCTCGCTTGTTCGCCGAGCAGGCCGTTGTCGATCGAGTATTTCAGGAAAAAGCCGATGCCGGTAACCAAAATCAATACGCCGACACGCAACAGCCAATTGCTGGCTACCGCATATTCCATCGCCATGCCTTCCGGGCGATGGCCTTCACCGACGATGATCCAGTTCCAGATTTCCTGCAGGATTTGTTTGGCGGCCAGCTCAAAACGACTGGGTTCGGCGGCTTGCCAGGTGTTTTGATTCCAGTCATCGTTTGGAGTGACAATTGTGGCCGATTCGGCAACGATTTCAGTGATTTCCGCTTGCGGCGGACTGGGCTCAAAGATGGCCTGGGTTGCCGGGATTTCGAACAGCACTTGTTCTGTTGTCGACGTTTGCGGCTCGAATACCGCTGGCTGCGGCGTTTCTGCCACCGGTTCGATAAGTCGTTTTGACAATTCCTTTAGCAGTTTGCGATCTTCGCGCAGGGCTTTTTCTATATTACCTAGCGTCTGGCTGATTTCGTCCCGGTAGCGGTTTTGCCGTGTCATCAGCATTGCCAACATTACGACGAATACGACGGGGACAACTATTACGACGAAGGCGATAAAACCGAAAAAATCGTCCACTATAAAACTCCTGGGCTGGGTTAATCGTTGGGCAGATGATGTGGGGAAAAGCATAGCCGGTCACAAACAAGATTACCATGCAAGTAATCCGGTTGGATAATGATCAACTGATTGACGATCAGCGCGGCCCTGGCTATCGTGGCGAAGCCGATATATTAGATGACGGTAAATTGGTTTGTTAATCAGGACTTGGGACACCAAGCCCTTGTTGATGAATTCGGGGTATGACCATGGGACTTAATAGGCAGGCAGTGTGTTTTTGTTATGACAACCATTTACAGTTTCCCGGCGATAGCCGCGGATAATGCTCGTATTTTGATCTTGGGCAGTATGCCCGGTAAGGCATCGCTGCAAGCGGGGCAGTATTACGCGCATCCGCGGAATCAATTTTGGCCGATACTCGGCGAACTGGTGGGGGCGGGGCCTGCGTTGGATTATGTTGAGCGAACGCGTGTGTTGATGTCTGCCGGGATTGCGCTGTGGGATGTGCTGAAATCGTGCTATCGATCGAGCAGTCTTGATGCTGACATCGACAAATCTTCGATTATCGTCAACGATTTCACGGCGTTTTTTGCGGGACATCCGCATATCAGGCAGGTGTTTTTTAACGGAGCAACCGCTGAGCAGGCATTTTGCAGGTATGTGTTGCCAGATATTGACGACGAGGATTTGGTGTTGCAGCGTTTGCCTTCGACCAGTCCGGCCCATGCGGCGATGAGCTATCAACAGAAGTTGCAGTGTTGGCAGAGTATCAGGAATTTATGAAAGTTGATTCCGTTCGTGGTGAGCCTGTCGAGGCATGAACGGAATCAACTAAAACAATGCCTTACCCCTTCAATGCCTTCAACACCGCCTGCATGGTGGCATTGGCGTCGCCAAATAACATGCGGGTGTTTTCCAGTACGAATAACGGGTTGCCGACGCCTGCATAGCCTGATGCCATACTGCGTTTAAGCACGATGGTGGTGCCGCCTTTCCAGCATTCCAGCACCGGCATTCCGGCAATCGGGCTGTTGGGGTCGTCCAGTGCGGATGGATTGACGATGTCGTTGGCGCCGATCACGATTGACACATCGACATGCGCCCAGTCTTCATTGATTTCATCCATTTCATAAACGATGTCATAAGGGACTTTGGCTTCAGCCAATAACACGTTCATGTGTCCGGGCATACGACCAGCCACCGGGTGAATACCAAAACCCACTTTTTTGCCTTTTTCTTTCAGCAGTTTGGTGATTTCATTGACGGTATGCTGCGCCTGTGCAACGGCCATCCCGTAGCCGGGAATGATCATGATGTTTTTCGCTTCCAGCAATAATTGTGCAGTTTCGTCAGCATCAATCGGTTGTACTTCACCTTCAATAACCGCTGCTTCACCGCCAGCAGTGGAACCAAAGCCACCGGCAATGACGCTGATAAAGTTACGATTCATTGCACGGCACATGATGTAGCTCAATATAGCGCCGCTGCTGCCGACCAACGCGCCGGTTACAATCAGTAGATCATTGCTTAACATAAAGCCGGTGGCCGCAGCCGCCCAACCGGAATAGCTGTTGAGCATTGACACCACGACCGGCATATCGGCACCGCCAATCGCCATAACCATGTGAATGCCAAAGATTAAAGCAATACCGGTCATGATCGCTAAGGGCACAATGGCTGAGCCGTTTTCGCTTTGTTGTAAAAACATCCCGCCTAAGACGACAGTGGCAATCAACAGGATTAAATTAAACCAATGGCGGCCGGGTAATAATAAAGGCTTGCCGCTGATTTTTTCGCTGAGTTTACAAAAGGCGATCACCGAGCCGGAAAATGTCACCGCGCCGATTAATATGCCGATATAAATCTCAACTTCATGGATGGTTTTTTCTACGCCGATTAGCGGGTGAGATGCATCTAAGAAATTAGCATAACCTACCAACACCGCAGCCATTCCCACCAAGCTGTGCATGATGGCGACCAGTTCCGGCATTTGTGTCATTTCAACTTTTATTGCCGCTCTTGCACCGATGGCGCCACCGATAACCAACGCGCCCAGTAGTACTTCATAACTGGTGACATAGCCGCTTAAGGCGGTGGCGGCAATGGCAATCGCCATGCCCAACATGCCGTAATAATTACCTTTGCGGGCGGTTTCTTGCTTGCTTAAGCCGCTAAGGCTAAGGATGAACAAGATGGTGGCGATGATGTAAGACATCGTGACTAAACTATGAGACATGATGCGCTCCCGTTATTTTCTAAACATTTCCAACATGCGGCGGGTGACTAAAAAGCCCCCGGCGATGTTGATAGATGCGATGAGTATGGCCAGTCCTGCCAGGATTTTTATGGTGCTGTCAGGGGTGGAAACCTGGACTAACGCGCCGATTACAATAATGCCGCTGATGGCGTTGGTCACGCTCATCAGTGGGGTATGTAATGACGGCGATACGTTCCATATCACCTGATAGCCGACAAAACAGGCCAGCACGAAAACGGTAAAGTGCGCCATGAACGCTTCCGGAGCTACCGCGCCAATCGCAAACAACGCCGCACCACCGATAATTAGCGGTAACAAT
>JAQTUW010000013.1 GCA_028707085.1 Methylococcales bacterium
CCGCGGGACACCGAGACATGGCCGGCAAAGCAGCGCAAACCGGCGGCATGCAGTTTATGAATATCGCGAACCGCGCCGTTGGTCACCACGCCGACACAGCCCAGCGCCTGATGTATGGCACCGTGCAATTCGCCCATATAGGCTCCCAGCCCGGGTGCGGAATCGAAATCCTGTAACACGACGATACGCGGTTCGGGCACGCTCAACACATATTCCCACCATGAAATGCTTTCGGCAAAAACCGCGCCGGTCATTGGCGGATGAACAGTGCGTACCAATGCCGGGACAGCGTAGCCGAGCAGCGGCGGCAAATCCGGCGTCAAGTCGTTCAGCACGCCGCTCCGGATAAAACCTTCGTTGGCCAGTCTAACCTTGAAGGTTTCAATCGCATCGGCCAGCAGACTGGCACCGATCGGTCTTAGCGCATCTAGAATTTGCGGGGAAAGTGGCTTCATACGATTGTCCGCTTAATGAGATGATTTATCGAGGATAACTAACTTGGGTTCGACTTGCTGGCCAACCCTGATCCGGTCACGGCCGGCCACAATGACCAGTTCATTTTCGGAAAGTCCGCTGAGCACTTCATATCGGGTTGCCGTAGCCATACCCAGGCTAACCTGACGTTCCTCGATTTTATGTTCCGGGCTGACAATCAGTACGCTGGCGTTGGTCTGGTTTCCCGAAACGGCGCCCAGAGGAACAGTCAGCACCTGCTCGCGATGCGCCAGCGTCAGGCGGACAGTCGCCACCATCCCGGGTTCCAACGCAAAATTTTGGTTATCCACCTTGATCTGGGTTTCCATGGTTCGGGTCTTGTTGTCGGCTTTACCTGCAAAACGCCAAATTGTGGCCGAAAAACTTTTATCAAGCGCAGGCACCACCACTACGGCCGACTCGCCCTGCTTTATCGAGACCATAGCGGATTCAGGAACCGGAAAGACCAGTCGCAGACGATCGACTTCCGCAACCTGCACCACGGGCCGCGCCTGGGTGTTGGAAGAGGTGCTGGTTTGCACCATAGTGCCGACATCGACATAACGCTTGGTCACGATACCCGAAAACGGCGCGGTGATTCGGGCGAAATTCAACATGTCCTGTACCCGCCGCTCGCTGGCTTGCGCCTCCGCCAGTTGCTGCTGGGCAATAATCAGATTGGCTTGCTCGGCATCAACCTGCGCGGCCGAGGCTTGCGCGCGCGAGGCGGCAATATCGATTTCCTGACGGGCTATCAGGTTGGGGCTTTCTTCATTGACCGCCGCCAGACGCTGATAAGTCACTTCGGCCTGATGGGCGATAGCCTGGTATCGGCGGATCATGCTCCGTTCATGAACGATTTGCCCCCGATAACGGCTGACGGTGGCTTTTGCCCGCACTGCATCTTCCGCGATTTCCGGCACTTCCAGTGTCGCCAGCACCTGTCCCTGTTTGACGCGGTCGCCAATATCGACATTAATCTCATTGACATAACCCGCCACTTTTGCCTGGACATCCACTTCCTGAAAAGGCAAAAGCTCTGCGGCAATTTCAATTTGCCTGTCCAGGTTGGCCCTCAGCACTTTGGCCACGGCAACTGATTTTGCCTGTACGTTGCCGGAGGGTTCAGCTGCATCCGCAGCAGTACCGGCATTCGGGAAAACGGCTAGCGCCAGGACAGCGACGACCTGCATGCCCGGCCGGAAAAAAAACTTTATCCTTCCCGCCAGGGGCAAAACGATTCGATCAAGCAATTTTTTATATCCGATCATTAGCGATCACCTATTATAAATCTTCCAATTTGCCCGGCAGAATATCCGAATCCGAAGCGAAACACCGCTGGCCATGTTGAAATAACTTCGCCAGGTTCCCAACCTTGCGGGTTACACAGGGAAGGGCTTAAATTATCAAAATAGTTAGCACAATATACGCCAACCCACAATCGACTGAGTTGCACATGTATTAAATACCGTCAGGCCGATCTTAACCCGTTGATAATTACATCGAATTATTAAGGGCTTTTTAAGTCCGATTTGCAATAGAATCCGGTAAACAGCTAATCGCATACAAATTAAGAGATCCTAAAGGTTTAAATGAACCGGCAGTTGTCTCTGTTCTGGTGGATTTCCCCATTCCGGCCGTTAATGCTGGAACTCCCGTCAATTTTATGGCACGATTCATAGATAATGACGACCGTTCAATTGATCAATCCAGACACGGCCAAAGCCGGGAGTTTCTGATGGCGCAGTTTCAAAAAATCCTGTTGGGCAGTTTTCTGCTATTGGCGGCTGGCAGTCTGGCTGCCGAAACCCGGCTTGCCGTGCCCATGGATTATCGCCTGCTTCGTAGCGTGCTGGTCAGCCAGCTTTACACGGCGGGGAATGAAACCTCGCATTTATGGCAGGATGGTAAAGATTGCAGTTTTCTGGATATCTCCAATCCGCAGATCAGCGGCGAAGCCGGCCAGATTAAAATCGACAATACCGTCCATGCCCGCCTGGGACTGCAATTGGCTGGCAAATGCATACCCGCGCTGACCTGGAATGGCGTCCTGCAAACCTGGCAGCGACCCTCCCTGGCTGACTCGGGCAATGTTTTACGCTTTCCGATCACCCGAACAACTGCTCTGGACAACCAAGGGCAGCCTTTAAACAACGCGCAGTTGCAGGAATTGATCAACAAGGCCGTGCAACAGAAGCTGGCTGATCTTAAAATCGATCTCGACCAGTCGCGCGGCGACATTGTTAAAACCCTGCTGCCTTTTGTCGACGCCGCAGATACCGAAACCTTGCAGGACACCATCAATAGCCTACGCTTCAATCAGGTCGAGGCCGGCGATAAAACCCTGACCATCGGCATCGGCTTTATCGGCCAGAATCCGGAAAAACCGGCATCACAGCCTGTTCCGGCGTTTACCGCCAATGAAATGAAGCAATGGCGCGCCGTCTGGCATAAGCTGGAACAATCGCTGGAATCCGGCCTCAGCCAGTCTTCTCCTCTGAATCAATCGAAAGAGAATCAGGCTACCCTGCAAGCCGTGCTACAGAATGCCAGTACGGCATTCGACCAGGGACTGACGGAAAATATTGTCAATGAGGAAGATCCAGTGCGGCAATTTTTCGATGACTCGTGGGACAGGCTTGGATCTTTACTGCGTAAAGCCTCGACCCGCTTTCCCGGCGCCGAAGGCTTGCGCTACCTGACATTGATTGCCGCTACCGATGCCATGTACGAACTGGATACTTTCGCCCGGCCGCTCGGCCTGGAAATATCGTCCAATGGGTTACGAAAACTGGTCAGATCCTATCTACAGCATCAGACCGAACAGAAAAAAGCTTCCGGCGGCAGATAATCAGCTTGCTCAGGCGCGAGAGGGGCGAATCATCGCTCAACTTGATAAAACGGGTACGCCGCCGGTCGTCAGCCTATTGCTATAGCCCGATTCGGATTGACTATCCACTCGCTCCACGAACCGGCATATAGCCTGGAACCCTGAAGCCCGGCAAACTCCATGGCCAGCAAATTGTGACAGGCTGTCACCCCGGAACCGCACATATGCACCACCTGTTGCGCCGGTACGCCGACCGTCAGTTGCTTAAACTGCCGCTCCAGCAATTTTGCACTCAAAAACAGACCGTTCTTGTCCAGATTTAATTGAAAAGGCCGGTTCAAAGCCTTGGGAACATGTCCGGCAACCGGATCGATAGGTTCCTGCCTGCCCAAAAACCGCTCCGCGGTTCTGGCGTCTATCAAGGTAACGCCGCCAGTCGCCAGCCCGTCTTCCACCTCGCGGGCTCCAAGCCATTGCCGGCTGTCCGGATAGATTCTGAACCGGGAGGCATAGTATTTCGGCAAACGGGTGGTCAGCGGCAGACCCTGCCGGCGCCAGTGTCCGATACCGCCATCCAGCACGGCAACCTGCTGATGCCCCATGCAACGCAGCAACCACCACATCCGCCCTGCAAACGCACCACCCGCATCATCATAAACCACCACCTGGCTGCGATTGCTCACCCCCCACGATCCCATCCGCTCCGCCAGAACCGAAAAATCCGGCAACGGGTGGCGACCTGTATAGGGTTTAACCGGCGTGGACAACTCATGATTCAAATGCACATAACGTGCGCCAGGAATATGGCCCTGGCGATAAGCCTTGCCGCCTGCATTGTTGTCGGCCAGCGAAAACCGGCAATCAAAAACAATCCATTCCCTGTCGTCAAGATGTTCGGCCAGCGCCGCGACTGAAACCAGAGTGGTATGCGCCATGCTAAATCTCCAGAATAATTTTGCCAAAATGTTGATTATTTATCATCCGGGCATGCGCCTGCTCTGCCGCCGCCAGCGGAAACACGGAATCAATCACAGGGCTGATGGCGCCCTTTTCCAGCAAGGGCCAGACTTTAGCCAGCAATTGTCCGGCAATGTCGGCCTTAAAGCCAACATCTCTGCCGCGTAGAGTGGAGCCGGTCAGCGTCAAGCGTTTTTGCATCATGGCCCATAAATTAATTTCCGCTTTCGCGCCGTGCTGTATGGCGATCTGCGCCAAACGCCCATCAATCGCCAGCGCCCTCATATTACGCGGAAAATAATCGCCGCCTATCATATCCAGAACAACCTCCACACCTTTCCCGTCTGTCAAACCGGCAACCGCATCCACAAAATCCTGCCGGGAATAATCGATGGCTGCATCCGCCCCCAGCTCCAGACAGCGCCGGCATTTTTCCTCGCTGCCCGCCGTCACGAAGACCTGTGCAGAAAACGCCTTCGCCAACTGAATGGCTGTCACCCCTATGCCGCTGCCGCCGCCATGCACCAGCAATCGCTCGCCGGCCCGCAGGCCGACGCGATCAAATACATTACTCCAGACCGTAAAAAAGCACTCCGGCAGAGCGGCGGCCTGTACAAAACTGAAATTGTCAGGCATCGGCAAGCAGCAAGCTGCGTCCGCCGAACAAAATTCAGCATAACCGCCGCCGCTCACCAGTGCGCAAACTTTTTCGCCGACCTTGATCGCAGTTACTCCCGGTCCGGTTTCCACCACTGTGCCGGCAATTTCCAGACCCAGAATGTCGGACGCTCCCGGTGGCGGCGGATACAGGCCCTGACGCTGCAGCAGGTCAGGACGGTTGACCCCGGCGGCGGCAACCTTGATCAATACCTGGCCGGCGACAGCCGAGGGCCTGGAGCAATCCGCCAATTGCAAGGAATTGCCGGCGGAATCGGTTTCTACTCTAATGGCAAGCATGGCGTAAACTATATGTGATGATTCAAATGGCAAGGCTTTGGCTGGCAACGCAAATAGCTGTCAGGCAATCTTGCGCCAAAAGTATACCAATAGATGAACACTCTAAATGAAGCATACGCTTTTTGCCTTAAAAAACACCTGCGCCGACCAGCCTTGCCGGATTGCATGGGCAAATCAGTTCTACCCGAAAAACACCTGCCCCAAACAGCGTAGCGCCTTTTCCGAAGGCAAATCCGCAAATACGCCGCTGCCCGGCGCATCTGCCCGCATGCCGCGCAAAAACAGATATTTGACCCCTCCAAAGTGTCTGGCGTGTTCGTATCCCGGCAACCGCTGTAGCAGCAGCCTGTCCAGCACCAGACTGTATAGCCAGTATTGCAGGCCGTAATTATGCTCGCGCATGGCCTGTAGCAAGGTTTCCGGCTGATAATCGGGCAAACTGTTGGTCTTGTAATCCATCACATAATATTTGCCCTGATATTCGCAGATCAAATCAATAAAACCGGTCAGATACCCGCTCATCTGTTTGGCGGACAATGGCTGAAAAGTAGGGCTTTCGGCCAATACCCGATTGATAAGCGCCGTATCCATGGCCTGCATGGACAAATAGAACGGCATTTCTTTCAGACAACGACTGTCCACCAGATTTTTCAGGCAAAAATCCCCGCCCGTCTCCAGCGACGCGGAGACCACTGTCTGCAACAGCCGATCCAGCACGGCCGGGGTGTCGATTTTAAGACCATAGCGGCGAATGGCCTGATCGCGAAACCGGCTGATATCCTCGCCGGTCGCCAGCACATGAAAACTGCAGGTTTCCAGCAGACTGTGCAGGACATTGCCGGTCTGCGGGCCTTTGGGCAATTCCGCCGCGAAAATAGCGGCGCGCTCTGTCAGTCCTTCGTCGGCATCGGTTAGCGACTGCCGGGCATCCTCCGGCTCCGCCGCCTTGTCCTCCGGCAATTCCGGCGCATCAGTCAAACTGAACGCCGACAGAGCGGTATAACTGCTCATTTGCCAATGACTCGACAACGCCCGCCGACGCCGCCGGCAGGCCAGCGTCTGCCGGCAGGCTTCCGGCCGGTAATAGCCGCTGACCCCGGTTTCGGCGGGAAGCACGCGATATTGAAAAGCCTCGGGCCGGGCATGAACCAGCGCCATGAACTTTTGCTGCTGGGCGGCAAAATCGGCATCGCCCAATTCCAGCAGATAGGCCATGGCCGAATCGTTAGCATTATCTTTGCTTCGCACATCCGCCCAAGCAATATAGCAACGGTATTTGGCGCGAGTGACAGCCACATAGAACAACCGCAAGTCTTCGGCCAATTCTTCATAAAGCGCCTGACTACGCCGCTGCGCAAAACGCTCCGAACCCAGATCGGTTATCATTTCGCCATTTTCATGACACTGCACCAGGTTTTTCTCGGTTTTCAGCCTGTCGCTACGCTGCCAGAGATTGGGGCAGAACACCAACGGGTATTCCAGCCCCTTGGCACTATGCAGCGTGACGATTTTGACGGTATCCTCATCACTTTCCAGACGCAACATCCGGTCTTCCTGACTGTCCAGTTCCGCGTTTTGCATGGCGTGCAGCAGCCAGTCCAGGGTTTTGTTGATCGTCAGATGTTCTTCGCTGCCGGCCTGCTGCAGGCATTCGATAATCTGATGCAGATCGGTCAGCAGGCGTTCGGCCTGTGGCTGGCCGGCTAGTTGCAATTCGATCTGCTCCTGTTGCAGCAGGGCTTGCATCATGACCAGGAAGCCCTCCCGCCGCCAAAGTTGGTTATATTGCTGGAAGCGACTTAACCACTGATCCAGACCGATTTCATCATTAAACAGGCTGTATAGTTGTCGACCATCCAGATTGAACCAGTCTACCGTCAGGGCCTGTTTCAATGACAGGATATGGCCGGGTTGCGCTACGGCCTGCAATACCGTATACAGCGCCTGCGCCTGGCGAGTGGCGAATACCGACTGTCTGCTGTTCAGCACCGCCGGAATACCAGCCGCATTTAATGCTTCCCTGTATTCCACGGCCTGGGTGTTGCTGCGCACCAGAACAGCCATATCCCTGGGCTGCAGCTTTCGGTTCAATCCACTTTCCATGACGCCCTCATCCGCCAGCAGGCGCAGAATTTCCTCCACAACGGCATCCCGCACCGCAATAGCGGCCTTGCCGGCAGTCCAGTGTTCCAGCTTGCCCCGGTTTCTATCCAGTTGCCATATGCTCAAGGGCGGAATACTGCCGATACTGCCGTTTTCGGCGCTACGAGCCGCTTCGACCGGATGGAAAGGCAGTTCCGGCAATAAAAATGGCGCATTGCGCTGAAACAATTGATTGACGCCGGCGACCAGTCCTGGATGAGAACGCCAGTTACGCAGCAGGGTGTAACGGTGGCGGGCCAGGCGCTGAGCCGCAAAATAAGAATAAATATCCGCGCCTCGAAATTTGTAAATCGCCTGTTTAGGATCGCCGATCAGATACAGAAAGTGCTGCGGCGTGGCAAAAATCTGTGCAAATATCCGCCATTGCAGCTTGTCGGTATCCTGAAATTCGTCTATCAGCGCCGCGGCAAAACGCTGCTGCAAACCGGAAATCAGCATCGGCCCTATATCGGCGCTCAAAGCCTGATATAAGCGGCTGATCAGATCGTCGAACGACAGCACATTGTGCTGCTGTAGAGTCTTGTCCAGTTCATTGCGCAAATCTTCCAGCAATGCCCGCCGGAATCTCACTTGCAGTTCCTGCATGGCCTCGGCCAGTTGATCGAACAGGCTGCAGTCGATACCGATTTCGGCCAGATATTGCCGTTTTTGCTGATCGGTGGGCAGCGGCTGTTTTTTGCTGGCTAAAAATTTGCGGCCATTCAGTCCAGCCTGCAATCCCGGACTGGTCAGCCAGAAGAAATCAGCCATCTCGGTATCGGGCTCATGCAACCATTGCAATAAAGCGGTACTTTTTTCGTGGATACCGCCGACGAACGAATCATTAAACAACCCGTCCTTAAACGCCGCCGCCAGTGTTTCAATCATCCCCGGCAATACTTCGCTCGCCCGGGCTATCAGGGATTCCATGCTCTCCAGCGTCTCGCCAGGATCAGCGGCGTCAGGATAGACGCTATGCTGCAAATTTACCCGGCCAACGCTGGACAGCAGTTCGTCCGGGGTACGGAACACCGCCGTCAACAGCCCCGCCTGCCATGCCGGACGCAGATATAACTGCCTGCGCCAGAAATCATCCGCGCACTGCCGACGGATGACGGCGATGTCGCCGCTAAGTTCGCAGTCGAACATTTGCCCGCTTTCTAGGGCATGCTCGGCCAAGGCCCGCTGACAAAAACCGTGAATGGTAAAAATCGCCGCCTGATCAATATTCAGCAAAGCCTGATCCAGTCGCTGACGGACTTGTGCAACATCCAGCGTCAGACTATCCATCCAGCGCTGCAAGCCGTCATCGGCTTTTACCGCATTGTCCGCCTTGAGCGCCTGCCTGGCCTCCAGCAGACGCTTGCGGATGCGGTCTTTTAATTCTTCCGTCGCCGCCCGGGTAAACGTGACGACCAATATATTTTGTATGGCCAGCCCTTGCTCGACCACAAAACGCAGCACCAGCATGGCAATGGCGTAAGTCTTGCCTGTGCCGGCAGCGGCCTCGATGAGATTGACGTCGGTACGAAGCTGGCTGGCGGCGGCGTCAAACGGATTAACAGCCATGTGCGGCGCTCCATGCCGGCTGTAAGAGTTTTTCACACTGCCGGACAAACTCGTTATTAAATACCGCATTCAAATCCTGGTTCAGCAATAGTTGGCCGATCTCCGGCTCATAACCTTTTTCGATGCTGTCCCGCATTTTCCTGATCACGGCATCGAGCGCCGTATCCGGATTGGGCTGCTGCAGGTAATAGAAAGCGGCCTGAGTGAAAAACGCGTCCGGCCGCTGCCTGCCTTGCAAATAAATATCCACCAGTTCGAGCAGAATGCCGGCATCGGCAATTTCCGCCCTGAAAATCAGCTCCCGATCCTTCCCTAGCAGATAGGTCGTCTGTTGCTCCAGTTGGTTGACCAATAAATGATGCAACCAGGCGACCATAAAATCGCCACCTTTCAGCGTGCTGTAGCGGTAAAACAGGCTACCGTCGGCATAGCGGTTGTTCAGCTTGCCCGACAGCCTGTATCCACCCAGCGTCAAATCGATCGCCAGTGCGGGTCGCGTCGCGCCCAACGCCCTAGCCTGAATCGCTTCCACAAACCGTTCTATGCCCGGCCGCTGCCGACGCCATTCCAGTTCGCCCAGCGCCCCGGCCGGCCACAGGCCGCGGGCCTGCAACTGAGCCAACGGCGGCGGATTGCCGGCCAGCGCTTCCGCCACCCATTGCTGCTGGATCAAATAACGCTCCAGCCCATCCAGCGCAAAAGGCTCGCGTTCGTCATTTTCCATGGCCGGCTGCGGCAAGCCGACGCCGAGCTGCTGCCGGAGAAAATGGCGTTGCGGATGGCTAAAAAACTGCAATAGATCGGCTATGCCGACCACTGTATCATTTTCAGGCGGAATACTGCCTTGCCACCACGCCGCCGGCTGATGTTGGGGCTGGCCAAGCTGGCGGACGATTGCCAGATCATACTGTTCGTAACTGAACAGCCGGGCATGTTCGCCATTGAAATAACGGCTGCTGAACGGATGCAGGGGATGCCTGACTGGCAGATTATCCAGTTGATAGCTGTCGCGCAGGACTTCCAGTAATTCGCTGACGATAACCGATGGTGGAACTTCGCTATTGTCCCGCTGAGACAGACCAATATAGGTGATGATTAATCGGCGGCGGGCGGACATCAACACTTCCAGAAACTGATAACGGTCATCCGCTCGCCGGGAGCGGTCGCCCAGTCTGGGCTGCTGCATCAGCAAATCGAAACCGGCGCTGCGTTCAATCCTTGGAAACTCGCCATCGTTCATGCCCAGCAGGGCAATGACCTGAAACGGGATGGATCGCATAGGCAGCATGGAACAGAATGTCAATTGGCCACGCAAAAATCCGCCGCTGGATTTGCTTTCATCCATCCGCCCATCAAGCCAGGCCAGCATCGCCGCAAGACTGACGGGCTGCCGATGAATGGCGGTGATGTCATCCATTTCCGCCAGCAGTTCGCTGACCGGCTGGCGTTCCGCAGGCTCCGCCCCGCCTAGCAACCTGTCGGCGTAGCGGGCCAATACGGCCTGCCATTCGCACAGGGTTTTTGAGGTTCGTAGTTCGTCCGCGGCTTTAAACAGCAATTGCAGAAATTCATCCAGCCCGCCCAGCGCCTGACTGGCGGAACCTTCTATATCGAGATAAGGCAGCACAGCATCCACAAACGCCTCATCGCTGCCCACCGCATAACCCATGAACAGGCGATCCAGTGTCGCCTGCCAGGTATTCTGCTGCAAAGCCGGCAGCCCCAGAGCCTGCTTATGCGCCGCTGACCTGCCCCAGCGCACATGGGTGTCCGCAATCCAATAACGTATCAGCTCCATATCGGCGGCCGTCAGGCCAAAACCACTGTAAACCAGTGGCTGCTCCAGCAAATCCAGCACGCTTTGCCAGCCCAGCCGGCTTTGGGAGACATTTAAAAAATCCAGCAGCACATTCATCGCCGGATTATCAGCTCGCAAGCTACGATCGGCGATCGAGTGCTGAATATCGGCGAATACAGCGCCGATAAAGGGTGCATAGAGCTGAATATCGGCCGCCATGACCACGATATCGCGCAGCTCCAGATCCGCTTCATTTTCTAGCGTCTCCAGCAGTTGCTGTTTTAATATCTGCACTTCGCGCCAGCGGGAATGGCAGGCATGAATACTCAGCGTTCCATCGACCTGCAGACGGGTTTGCGGCATCCGGTTGGCGAGAATATCGTTTTGCAATATCTGGACATTGCTGCCGGCGGAGCCGGCCTGGAAACTGCTGGGCTCGAACTCGAACTCGCCCATTTCCAGCAACAATTGCTGGAATTCACGGCCTTGCTGCCCCAGCCCGACCAGCAAGGGATGGCCGTCGAATTCCGCAAGTTGCGCCAGCAAACGCTTGCCCGGCAAATCGGCCCAGTAGCCCTGTACCGGGTTAAGCAGATATAAATGCACATCGCAATGCCGCGACAGGGCCTGCAAATAGGCCAGCAATAAAGGCGGCATGGTACTAATGCCGAATACCGAAATCCGTTCCGGCAGGAACTGCGAAAATTGGCCGCTTTCTGCCTGCTGCAAACAAAGAATGCTCTGCCGCCAGCTTTCTCCGCGATGCTGGCTTCCCAGCTCTTTAAGCAATCCCTGCCACAGCGCGCATTGCCATGCCTCGCTTTCGGTTTGATAGACGCTGCGATTCTGCCGCCATGCCTCAAGCAATTCCGGACGCAACATTTGGTATTGATCGAAAATCCCAACCAGCTCCTGCGCCAGCTGGAAACGTTTGAGCTCAACCTGCTCGCCGCGCAGATAATGTTGTAACGGCTTGAAAACATCGGCGTCAATCTGCCGCAGCAATGCCTCGATCCGCCACAGCAGCCGATGCCGGTCAAATGCGGTTTCATCTCCGGCCGGCTGCAGTCTCCCGCTCAGATTGCTGAAAAATTTACCCGGAAAAAGGTAGCAAAAATTTCCCCAGACCTTAAAATGCCGGGCCAGTTGCTGTGATAACCAGCGCTCCATACCCTGACTCTGTATCAGAAACACTTCTTTCTCAAATGGCGTAGACAGGGGAGCCGACTTGAGAACAATGGCCAGGTGCTCCAGCAGATTTTCCGTTTTGTTGGAACTGTGCAAAATGAACATTTCGGAATTAAACCTATAAGCAGTCAGGACAGGCCGGGCATGGGACTTAAATGGCGAACCGAGGACTGATCAGAAACACCATTAAAAACGCTTGCCGCATCGGCCACCCATGTTAGCATTTTAACGAAAAACCACCTGGATCATCATGACTACCGCAAAAACTGTTTTTATTACCGGCTGTTCATCCGGCATAGGCTACAGCACCGCAATCGAGTTACGAAAACGCGGCCACCGGGTAATCTGCTCCGCACGCAAAAGTGATGATGTCAGATGCTTGCAGGCGGAAGGGTTTGAATGCCTGCAACTGGATCTTGCCGACTCCGCCAGCATACAGCAGGCGGTACAGCTTCTGACGGCCCTAACAGCCGGCGCTGTGGACGCGCTTTTCAATAACGCGGCTTTTGGCCAGCCCGGCGCCGTCGAAGACCTGAGCCGCGCCGCCTTGCGAAATCAATTCGAAACCAATCTGTTTGGAACACACGAGCTGACCAATCTGATTATTCCGCTGATGAGGCGGCAAGGCCATGGCCGGATTATATACAACAGTTCGATTCTGGGCTTTGTGGCCATGAAATATCGGGGCGCGTATAACGCCAGCAAATTCGCGCTGGAAGGCCTGGCGGACACCTTGCGTCTGGAATTGCGCGGCTCCGGCATTGATATCGTGCTGATCGAACCCGGCCCCATCGCCAGCCTGTTCCGGCAAAATGCCTTGATCAAGTACAAGGAATATATCGACGCCGAAAACAGTTTCCATAAGGAAACCTATCTGGCCATGGCTGCGCGCCTGCAAAAGCCTGGCCCTGCCGCGCCTTTCACTTTGCCTGCCGAAGCGGTTGCGGCGAAAGTCATTCATGCCCTGGAGGCGCACAAGCCAAAAAGCCGATATCCTGTCACATTTCCGACTCATTTATTCGCCTGCCTAAAGCGTCTGCTTCCGACCGCATGGCTGGATAAAATTCTGGTCAGTATCGAGTGATTTTTGCGCTTAAACTCGGCTCTGCGCCAGAAAATGTCATAAACGTGCAACAAACATGCTATCAAACCATATTAATTGTGCTATTATCGCGGCTGCATGTAGCCGGTTAAAACAATTGGGTTAGCAGCTATGTGTTCTTAATAAAAATAACTGTGAGGTTCATACATGAAAATTTTAAAAAGCGCTTTAGTTGCATTTTCTTTAGCTGTCGCCATGGGTTCTTTTTCTACTGCGGCAGTTGCTGAAGCAGGCAGAGTCCACTTTAAGCCATTAGATGCAGTTAAAGCCGTTCAAGATCATATCTCTGCGGCTGAAGCAGCTATCAACAACGGCGCGCCTAGCACCGAAGTTGTTGCTCATATCAAAAAAGCAGCTGATACCTGCGAAGAAATCAATGCCAACGACAGAGTTTCCAGAGAAAACTCCAAAGTTATCAAACATCTGAAAGCCGCCTCGGCATCTGCAAAAGCCGACAACTTCCAAGAAGCCAAAGAACACCTGGCAAAAGCCAAGGAAGTTCTGGAAAACTTGAAAAAACTGATCTAAGGATCGGTTTTGTCACGGGGCGCAAAAAATAGCGCCCCGTTTCTTTTTCCCTTCGCAGCCGCCTCACCCGCCTTCCGGCGACACTCACAGATAAAATTCCGCCGTTCCCAGCAATTGTTCCATATGGGCTATTAACGCCTTGCCATTGGCAATGCCGACACCATCCAGGTTTGGACGGCAATCGGGATTCAATACCTGCCAGTTTTGCAGCAAACCCTTTAATCTCACCGCATTACTGGCGGAAAAATGATATTGGGCGGCCAATTCCCGATACAGGCTGTCATCACCTCTCGGCAGACATAGTCGCAAATTCAGCAAATCGGCGACCAGCGTCCTGATCGGCACCAGATTGCCGGCCACCCAGGCTTCGACCCGCTGCGGACTAATATTTTCCGGAGAAGATTGCGCGTTGTCCGAGACGATTTTCAGACTGTGTATCAGTTCGCTACTGCCGAACCGACTGGCCATTTCGTAAAAAGCCGACGCCTCCATATCGTATAAGCCAGCTTCGGCATAGCCGGTCTGCGGCGCGGTCACCGTCATCACCGCCGCCGTTCTGCAGGCGATCTTGAAGGCTAATGGCGGATAGAATTTTTTGCCCGTCTCGCAATCCAAAATTTTATCGGCCAAAAACAGCATACCCAGACTTTCATGCCGGCTACCGACAATACCAAGATTGAGCAGCAGCGGATGCGAGGCATCAGGGTACAGCGCCAGCGTATAAGCCACTGCACCGGCCATGGCGACTTTACCCATGCCGCTGACCACCACCCGGTACTCATCGCCGGCGTAAATTGTAAACGGGTGTTTGCCAGGGAGCGGCTTTAACCGTTCTGACTGAATGAGGGGCTTTACCTCACAGAGCAGGGCGGCAAAAACAAAGATTGAAGGCGACATGTTTGCAAGCGGTAAAAACCGGCATCAGCCCTTATCAGGCGATCAGTTTCAAATATTTTTGATACAGACTGTCTTTATCTTCGACAATATCGGGATCTTTGTCTATGCAGTCAACCGGACACACTTCTACGCATTGCGGCAGATCGTGATGGCCCACGCATTCCGTACACAAGGCAGGATTGATGACATAAATTTCATCACCCTGGGAAATAGCCCCGTTCGGGCATTCCGGTTCGCAAACATCACAGTTAATACATTCATCGCTAATCAGCAGCGCCATATTTACTCCGTAGAAATTTTTTCGATTAAGCGTTGTTTGACGGATTCCGGTACAAAACTGGATACATCGCCTCTGAATTGGGCGATTTCCCGGATCATGCTGGAAGAAATAAATTCATACTGTTCCGCCGGCGTCAAAAATACCGTTTCGATTTCCGGATCCAGACGCCTGTTCATACCTGCCAACTGGAATTCATATTCAAAATCCGAAACGGCTCTCAGACCGCGGATAATGACGGAAGCATGATAATTCCTGGCGCATTCCACCAATAGCGTATCGAAACCGATTACTTCGACGTTGGTAAATCCGGTAGTGACTTCCCGGATTAACGCCACTCTTTCATCCAGTGAAAACAGTGGTCTTTTGCCCTGACTCGCGGCAACCGCGACAATGACTTTATGATAAAGTTTTGATGCGCGATACACCAGATCAAGATGCCCGTTAGTAACAGGGTCGAATGTTCCGGGATAAATAGCTGTGATTTTCATAAGCTGGGCGACAGGCGCTTCAAATTTGGCAGGATACCAATGCAATACCGCTCATTGCAAGGCTCGGTTTTGACGACAGGCGGGCAGATAAGGCAAAATCGCAGCCTGAACCGGTTTATCCGATCAGACAAGAGATTTAACCCCAACCGGACAAATTAGCACGGCATGCATGGCGCTATCCCATCCCAAGACCGGGCGGACGTCATGCCCCGCCCGACCTTGAACAGGTTTAATTTTTCAGGATGCCGATACCTTTCAGTAAATTCAGCGCTTCACTCAATGGATAATCACGGATGGTTTTGTCCTCAGCCGCCTTTTCGTCACCTTCATCGACATTGTCGCTGTCGACGTCCTTATCTTCTTCCTGCTCCTTCTCCTTGGACGGCTTCTGTTTATCGGCATTGCCATTGGTCAGGTGATGGCTCAAATCGGCTTCTTTAACGGATTCAATCTTTGGATTTTCCAGAGACTCCAGTTTGACCCTTGCCAGCTTGACATCCGGCTCAATCCCTTCAGCCTGTATGGAACGGCCCGATGGCGTAAAATAACGGGCCGTAGTCAATTTGATGGCAGTGCCGTTACTGGTAGGCAATATGGTTTGCACGGAACCCTTGCCAAATGATTTCTCTCCCATGATGATGGCGCGTTTATGATCCTGCAGGGCGCCGGCGACAATTTCCGAAGCAGACGCCGAACCGCCATTGATCAGCACCACAATCGGGGCGCCGTTCAACTCATCACCGGAAGCGGCGTTGAAGCGCATTTCCGAGTTCTTGATCCTGCCTTCGGTATAGACAATCAGTCCGGAATCCAGAAAGGCGTCGCTTACTTCAACCGCAGCATTGAGAACGCCGCCGGGGTTGTTGCGCAAATCCAGCACCAGACCTTTCAACGGCCCTTCGTTCTCTTTTTTCAGGCTATTGATTGCCTCGACCAGGCCCTGGCCGGTACCCGACTGAAAACTGCTAATCCGCAGGTAGCCGTAATTTTTTTCCAGCAAGCGCTGTTTAACGCTTTTAACCTTGATAATATCGCGAGTCAGGGCAAATTTTAACGGCGCTTCCGCACCTTCGCGCACCACCGTCAGGACAATTTCACTCCCCGGTTCACCGCGCATGATTTTTACCGCATCGGCCAGCGACATGCCTTTAACCGGCTTATCATCAAGCCGAACGATCAGGTCACCCGATTTTATACCCGCTCTTTGCGCCGGCGTGTCGTCGATAGGCGAAACGACTTTAATAAAACCGTTCTCCATGCCCACTTCGATTCCCAGGCCACCGAACTGTCCGGTGGTTCCTTCCTGCAATTCCTTGTATTCTTCACTGTTCAAAAAGGCGGAATGCGGATCCAGGCCGGACAGCATGCCTCTCATGGCGTCTTCCAGCAGTTTCTTGTCTGATACCGGTTCAACGTAATCCTGTTTGATACGCCCAAAAATCTCGGTAAAATTACGTAATTCTTCAAACGGTAAAGTCTCTTCCGCCTTTTGAGGCGCTGGCGGCGCTTCCTTTTCCGCCAGCACGCTACTGCATAAGCTCAGGGTGGCGCCTAAAATAAAGCCAACCAGTAAAATTAAACCATTTTTGTGTTTTTGCATATTTTATAAAACTCCAACAACCTGTTTCCTGTAAAAATTAATCTTGCACCGATTTTCTACACCAATGCTCCGGGTTCACCGGTCTACCGTTCTTTCTAATGCCAAAATAGAGGGCGGCTTGGGAACGCCCGCCGCTATGACCGACCGAAGCGAGGGCCTCGCCGGCGGAGACATGCTCGCCAACGCTTTTGTACAGGCTTTGATTGAAGGCGTACAAACTCATATAACCTTTGCCGTGATCCACAATCACCATTAAACCGTATCCGCGCAGCCAGTCGGCATACACTACACGCCCAGCCGCAATGGCATGAATAGCCGCACCCTCTCTGGCGTTGATGACCGTGCCGTCCCAGGTCGTTTCGAATCTGCGGCTGCCGAAACGCTCGCCTATCGCTCCCTGCACAGGCCAGGGCAACTGACCCTGCATCTCGGCAAACGACCTGTTCGGAAAATGTTCATTTTCGGTTTTCTGCACAACTGGAGTATCCTGCGCACTTTGAACCTTATGGGGCTGATTTCGCTCTTTTTCAACCGTCGGCGCAGACTCCCGGTCTGCATTATCATCAGTTTTCTGTAATGACGCCACCAGGGCCGTTAATTTTTTCTCGTCACTGGCCAGTCTTTGCATCTGACCTTTTTTTGACAGGTAATCGTTATCGACTTGCGCCAGCAGTTTTTTTCGCTGCAGTTTTAAGGTCTGAATCTCATCCGTTTCCTGCTGTTTCTTATCCAGAGAAACTTGCAGCAGGCGAGATTCGGCGTCCTTTTGCGCTTCCAGTTGCTGCAGGGTCTTGAAATCATCCTGGATTGTCAGCAATTTTTGCAGACGGGCTCTGCCTATGTAATCGTAATAGACCTGCATCCGCCCAGACAAACTCGGATCGTGTTGGTTCAGAATGCCTTTCAGCCCGGCCTGATTGCCCATGGCGTAAGCCGACCTGACAAGACCTTCCAGACTGCGCTGCTGAGCCAGAATGTTTTTTTGGGTCACCGAAACCTTGCCGCGCACTATACGCAAATTCTCTTCCTGCCGCCGGATCTGCAACTTGATGTCATGCAGGGCATTGACCAATACACCGTACTGCTTTTCCAGCTTTTCCAGTTGTTCAAGCTGCAGGGATTTTTCGGCAGACAGATGTTTCATGTCCGCGCCGACCTGCTGCAGCCTGGATCGAACCTCTGTCAATTCCCGGCTTTTTTCGGTGTCAGCCGCCGCAGAGGCGGGGCTGACACTCATCACAGCCGTCAATAAACAGACCTCCGCCTTCATACCGGCTAAATAAGCGAACGGCCGGTCATTTCAGCAGGTTGGTCTATACCCAGAATTGCCAGCATGGTCGGCGCTATATCCGCCAGATTGCCGCCCGCCAACAAAGGCTTGTGCCCCCCCACATAAACCAGCGGCACCGAATTGGTGGTGTGAGCGGTATGCGGCTGGTGGGTTTCGGGATCCTGCATCAGTTCGATATTGCCATGATCCGCCGTCAGCAGCATTTGACCGCCCGTCCGCCTGATGGCGTCCACAATTTTTTGCAGGCAGCTATCCACTGCTTCCACGGCTTTAATGGCGGCATCCAGTTTGCCGGTATGTCCCACCATATCGCAGTTGGCGTAATTGCAGATAATCACATCGTATTTTCCGCCGGTTATGGCGTTGACCAATTGCTCGGTGACTTCCGGCGCACTCATCTCCGGCTGCATATCATAAGTCTTGACTTTGGGAGATGGTATCAGAATACGCTCTTCGCCGGGAAATACCGCATCCCGCCCGCCATTCAGGAAAAAGGTGACATGTGCGTATTTTTCGGTTTCGGCCAGTCTGAGCTGTGTCAACCCCTGAGCGGACAGTACTTCGCCAAGGCCATTCCTGACTTCTATGGATGGATAGGCGACCGGATAATCAAAATCCTGCTGATATTCTGTGAGCGTTGCAAAATAGCCGCGGTGTGGCTCACAGCCGCGCTCAAACTTGTCGAAGGTTTTGCCGGTCAATGCCTGGGAAATTTCTCTGGCCCGATCAGCCCTGAAATTCATGAACACCACCGAATCATCCCTGTCCAGGGCTATCGTCCGGCCCTGCGCGTCCATAATGGCGGTTGGCACCACGAATTCATCGGTTTCATCGCGTTGATACGCGGCGTCGAGCGCCTCCAACGCCGAGGCGCTGCTGAATTCGGCTTCGCCCTTGGCGATCAGATTATAGGCAGATTGTACGCGCTCCCAGCGATTGTCCCTGTCCATTGCATAGAATCGGCCGCAAATAGAGGCAATTTGACCTACGCCCAGCGTTTTGAAGGTTTCTTCGGCCAGTTTCAGGGATGCCGCCGCGCTTTTCGGCGGCACGTCGCGACCATCAAGAAATGCGTGCAGATAAATTCTCTTCAGTCCGCGTCTGGCGGCCAACTGGATCATGGCCATGATCTGCGTTTCGTGACTATGAACGCCACCCGGGGATAATAAACCCATGACATGCAGAGCCTTGTCCTTTTGCAACGCTTCATCGGCGGCGCGGATCAGAACCGGATTATCGAAAAAAATACCTGCCTCGATTTCGTAGCTGACTCTGGACAACTCCTGACGCAGCAGCCGACCGCCGCCAATATGCAGATGCCCGACCTCGGAATTGCCCATCTGATCGCCGGGCAAACCCACTACGTCGCCTGAACAGTTCAGCGCAGTCATCGGATAATCCTGTTGCAGACTGTCCCAGCACGGGGTAGCGGCAAGGGCGATTGCATTGTATTCACGTTCCTTTCTGATTCCAAAGCCATCCAGAATCAAAAGTAGCAAGGGTTTTGGTCGGTTTGCCATTATTTATGAACTCCAATCATAGGTTTTATTTGTTCAGGAAAGTTTAACCGAAGCAAATGCCGCCCCGAGGCAGCCCAACAGACTTGGCTCTTGAACAATAAAGCGCACTCTGTTAGATTTGCCTATCTTTTTGAGTGGTACAGGTGATTAAACTTGCTGGTTATGACATTATAACAGTACCCGCACGCTGTCGTAGCGTGAAAATACCACTTAACCCAGCACTTAATCACTAGACTATCTCTTAATTTCATGGAAGCCAGCAACAACACCATACTCTACGACGACGCGGAGATTAACCATGCGGCGCGCTGTCTGAAAGCCATGTCTCACCCTCTGCGCCTGAAAATTCTCTGCGTACTCGGCGACAATTCGATCAGCGTACAGGAAATAGTGGAACAGGTTGGCACCAGTCAAAGCAATATCTCCCAGCACCTGGCCATTCTGCGGGACAAGGGTATACTCGACTTCAAAAAAGAAGCCAACCGTGTCTACTACTTTATAGATGACAAGCGGGTCATTCACCTGATTCAAACCATGCGTAGCGTTTTTTGCGGCGCCTGATTTTTTAAATAACCACTCAATAGTTTTTGCAATGGATCAATATATCGAATTCGCCACCAACCACTACCTGCTTTCCTTTTCTCTGGTTTGCGTTATTTTCCTGCTGATTCAGGATCTGCTATCCAACTCTTTCAACAAATATGAAAGCGTGTCGCCACTGATTGCGGTCACGAAAATGAACAGCGAGGACGCCCTGATCATTGACGTCAGAGAGGGGCACGAATTTTTAAAAAGCCATATCGAAGAGGCTGTCAATATCCCGCTAGGCAAACTGGAAGAGAAATTGCCGTCGCTGGAAAAGCATAAAAATCATCCGGTTCTGGTCGTCTGCCAGACCGGAGCCCGCTCCGTAAACGGCTGTAAAACCCTGACCAAAGCCGGTTTTACCCAGGTCTACAACCTGCTGGGCGGAATGCAATCCTGGGAGGACAATAAACTTCCGATCAAAATTAGCAGCAAAATTAAAGATTAACTTAACCAACAGGAGAAACAGGCATGTCAGAAATTACCGAAACAGCGGAAACAGGCGAAAAGCAGTTTGCCATCCAGAAAATCTACACCAAAGATATTTCCTTTGAAACGCCTAACGCCCCGGCAATCTTCACCCAAAAATGGGAGCCGGCCATGGAATTCAACCTCGGCACCCAGGTTGCGCCACTGGAAACATCCACGTTCGAGGTATCGCTGACTATTACCGTTACAGTAAAGATCGGCGATAACACCGCTTATCTGGTCGAAGTCAATCAGGCCGGCATTTTTTCCATTGCCGGTTTTAGCGAACAGGAAATGGGCCCGATGCTGGGCAGCTTCTGCCCCAATATCCTGTTCCCTTACGCCAGGGAAGTGGTATCCGATCTGGTCAATAAAGGCGGCTTCCCGCAATTGATTCTGGCCCCCGTCAATTTTGACGCCCTCTATGTGCAACATATGCAGCAAACGACTCCCGAGTCCAAAACTTTAAATTAAGTTGAATGTCTTCCGCAATCAGTATTCTGGGCGCCGGTTCGTGGGGAACCGCGTTAGCGATTCTGGCGGCCAGAAATGGTTGCGACACGCTGCTATGGGGGCATAATCGGCAGCATATTGAAATGCTCGGACAGGCCGGCGAAAACCGGCGTTATCTGCCGGGCTGCAAATTTCCGGACAAGCTGAGAGTGACTGCCGACCTGCCGGAGGCTATCGGCGCCAGTCCGCTGTTGCTGGTGACCGTGCCCAGCCACGCTTTTAGAAATACATTGTTGCAAATCAGGCCTTTTTTAAACCACACCCCCCAAATTGCCTGGGCAACCAAGGGTTTTGACGGCGAAAGCGGCTTATTGCTGAGCGAAGTGGTGTATGATGTGCTGGGCGGAGATGTATCCACTGCCGTACTGGCCGGGCCGACCTTTGCCGCAGAAGTCGCGGCGGGTTTGCCAACCGCCATTACCATCGCATCCACGACCGAAAGCCTGGTTGCGCAACTGACCGCCGTGTTACATAACCAGCGTTTTCGAACCTATACCAGCACAGACATCGTGGGCGTACAAGTGGGCGGGGCCGGCAAAAACGTGCTGGCCATTGCCGCTGGCATTGCCGACGGCCTTGGCTTTGGAGCCAATACCCGCGCCGCGCTGATTACCAGGGGCCTGACCGAAATTACCCGTCTAGGCGTTAAGCTGGGCGGACAAGCCGATACCTTTATGGGGCTAGCCGGGCTGGGCGACCTGATTCTAACCTGTACCGACAACCAGTCGCGAAACCGGCGTTTTGGCCTGGCGCTGGGGCAGGGCCGGAACAGGCGACAGGCGGCTGCGGAAATCGCCCAGGAAATCGAAGGCATTTCCGCAGCCCGCGAAGCCTATCGGCTGTCGCAAAAAAACCAGGTGGAAATGCCGATTACCGAGCAGGTCTACAATGTACTGTTCAATCAGCTCGACCCCAAGCAGGCGGTAAATAATCTGCTTGCTCGCGATCAGAAGGCCGAAGTTTAGACGCTCACTTTCCGGATTATCTGCGCCAACAGCATACTAATAATAACCCGGCATTAACAACCAGCAGGATATACGCAAAATGATACGTGCAGGCATCGTGGGCGGCACCGGTTATACCGGCGTCGAATTATTGAGAATTCTGGCGCTGCATCCGCAGGTTGAAGTTGCGGCGGTCACTTCCCGCGCCGACGCCGGACAGCGGGTGGACAGACTTTATCCCAGCCTTAGAGGTTTGTGCAACCTGACTTTCAGCCTGCCCGAAGCGGAAAACCTGCTGGATTGCCAGGTAGTGTTTTTCGCCACGCCCAACGGCACGGCCATGCACATGGCTGCCGGCCTGCTCCGGCGCGGCATCAAAGTCATTGATCTATCGGCAGATTTCAGAATCAGGGATGCGCAGGAATGGGAAAAATGGTATGGCATGCCGCATGCCAATCCCGATTTAATCGCCGAAGCCGTGTACGGCCTGCCGGAAATCAACCGCGAGCAAATCAGGCGGGCCGAACTGGTGGCCTGCCCCGGCTGCTATCCAACCGCGGTGCAACTGGGTTTCCTGCCGCTGCTGGAACAGGCGACCATCGACACCGACCATCTGATCGCCGATGTAAAATCCGGCGTCAGCGGGGCCGGGCGCAAGGCGGAAATCAGTTCGCTAATGAGTGAGGCAGGGGAAAGCTTTAAAGCGTATGCCGTCAGCGGCCACCGGCATTTGCCGGAAATCCGCCAGGGCCTGACGCAGATCTGCGGACAGGCCGTCGGCCTGACTTTCGTTCCGCATTTAACGCCGATGATACGCGGCATCCACGCCACGCTTTATGCCCGCCTGAACAAACCGCTGGATTTACAGGCTTTGTTTGAGCAACGCTTTCAGGCGGAATACTTTGTGGATGTGCTGCCGGCAGGCAGTCACGCCGATACCCGCAATGTCCGCGGCAGCAATCGCTGCCAGATCGCCGTTCACCAGCCGCAAAGCGGCGATACGCTGGTGATTTTGTCGGTGATCGATAATCTGGTCAAGGGTGCGTCAGGACAAGCCGTGCAAGCCATGAATCTGATGACCGGCCTGCCCGAGAGGCAGGGTCTGGAAACGGTTGCGCTGTATCCTTAAGGCGGCGCGAAGCGTTTAGGCCGCGACAGAATGCGCACACCACCCGTCGGACACTCCGCGCAAACCCGGTCAGCAAATCCGTTTGGCCGGAAACATGCAGCGGAACCGGCTGCCCTTGCCAAGCTGGCTTTCTATATCCAGCTTGGCGTCGTGTCTGACCAGCACATGCTTGACGATCGCCAGCCCAAGACCGGTGCCGTTGATCTTATGGTTACGCTTGACTTCGACCCGGTAAAAACGTTCGGTAACCCGCGGAATTTCGGCACTAGAGATCCCTTCGCCAAAATCCTGAACCTCAAAATAAACCCCATTGTCCTCACTTTTGAACCAGCCGACCTTGACCGGTTTGTCGGTGGGCGAATATTTCAGCGCATTGACCACCAGATTGGTAAAAGCGCTTCGCAATTCTTCTTCGTCACCCTGCAGACAGCTATCGGAGCCGATAACCAGCTCAATCCGCCGTTCGTCCTTTTCCAGCAAATCGCTTTCCCGGCAAATCTGTTTCAGCAGATCGGGGACGCGGACACAATCCGCTTTTTTGGCCTTGGTTTCCAGGCGAGCCAGTAACAGCAAATCATCGATCAGCAATTGCATCCGCTCGGTCTGAGTGGACATTTTCTGAAAAGTCTTAAAATATACCTCGGGAATATCATCCATTTCCTGTAGCGTTTCCAGATAGCCTTTCACTACCGTCAAAGGGGTGCGCAACTCATGCGAAACATTGGTGACAAAATCGGTACGCATCCGCTCAATTTTTTTCAGATGGGTAATATCCTGGGCGAGCAACAGCCTTAACCCCGCGCCATATGGCACGATGCTGATCTGCAAAATAATGTTTTCGTTGACCGGAGAGGGGATGCTGATTTTTTGCTGATAATTGTTGGACTTTAAATATTGAATGAACAAAGGCGCACGAACCAAATTCGGGATACGCTGGCCCTTATCGGTTTTTTTAAGCCCCAACAACTCGCGCGCCGCCGTGTTGGTCCATTCAATCTCCGCATAACTTCCCAGCACTACGGCAGCGTCCGGCAGGGCATCGGTCGAGGTGCGAAACCGGTCTATCATCCGGCTGAGTTTCTTTTTACGCTTTTTATCGATTTTTCTGATTTTCCAGATATGATGATAAATATCGCCCCAGATGCCTTTATGTTCGCGCTTGTCGCCAAAAGCCCCGCGGCTGAGCCATTTCTCCAGCCGGTCTATATGCAGGGTCTGGATGAGCAGCAGTGTGGTGGTGATGGCGAGCAGAATCAGCGATAGATGCTCCGTGAAATAGCCCATCAGCAGCGCCGGGACAAGCAAAGCCAGCAGCAGATTGATTTCTCTCTGCCAACGGTTCATGGCAATCAACCTTCCATTGAAAACCGGTACCCAAAACCCCTTACGGTTTGTATCAGTTCTTCGCGTTCATATTCGGCAAGAATCTTTCGCAGGCGGCGAATATGCACATCGACGGTACGTTCTTCGATATAAACGCTACGGCCCCATACCTGATCCAGCAAATGGGTACGGCTATAGACTTTATCGGGATTGGTCATAAAAAACTGCATCAGCCTGAATTCGGTCGGACTGACTTCCAGGGTATGCCCGGCAATCGTTAATCTATGCTGTTCGGAATCCAGTATCAGATCGCCGACATTAAGCAGTCCGGATTCGGAGAGTTTGCCGCTTCTGCGCATAACGGCCTTGATTCGAGCAATCAATTCTTTTGGCGAAAATGGTTTGGTGACATAATCGTCGGCGCCGATTTCCAGGCCGCGAATCTTGTCTTCCTCCTCTCCGCGGGCGGTGAGCAGAATGATCGGCAGCTCTTTGTAACCGGAATCGTTTTTCAGGCGTCTGGCCAGTTCTATGCCGCTGATACCCGGCAGCATCCAGTCCAGCAGAATCAGATCCATCATGTTTTCAGCCAATGCCTGCTGGGCCAGCTCCGCAGTGGAAACGGCGACGACGCCCAATCCCGCCTGTTCCAGCGCCATCACCAACATTTCGCGGATGGCTTCCTCGTCTTCCACAACCAAGATATTTAAATTTGACATATTCATTTGATTCCAGCCAAGTCACCCTTCTAGTCTAACCCTGTCATATTACCCGTTTGTGACAGAAAGCGGACAACGAAAACAGATAAGCTGACGAATCATAATCGACAGTATGCGCAAAAAATGCTGTCCACACGAATCAAGCGCTGATAGTCACGCCGAAAAAATAAAACACCTCGGAGACTACTGTCGAGTCGTAGCGGCAATGAACCATTAATGTTTAGGCCAGAAATCGCTTTCCAAAACCAAATTCCAACTTCAGCGGTCGTGCGCATTTCGGGTTGTCGTTTCAATTTGACCGATCAGGAGGCTATCCGAGAATAGAGAACCGGCTTCGGAAAAGCCGGTTTCTATTCCCGGGCAGCATCCTACTGGTCGTTTTCGGCTTCCAGCAAATACGTCAGCCACAGGGAAGACAGCTTTTCCTGCACGGTATTTTGTCGCAAGCGGGCATGCAAATTTTCAAAATCAACGTAATCCAGCAATTGATCCTGGTTATAGCAGGAATACATAAAGCTGGCTTCGCCGCTTTCAGGATCGACATGCTTGCACAAACATTGCGCGCAAACCCCTTTCATCATGCACTGCATGGGCGAGTTGATAGAACCGATTGCTTCATGCCCGGCCTTGAGATAGGGGTTCAGCACGCCGAAACGCGCCGCTTTGACTGCGGCCATCATTCTGTCGGAGCCGATGACCACCAGATGGTCGGCATCCTGCAAACGCAATGCGGTTTCGCCCAGTTCACCTTTGGCGAAAGCCAGCATGGCTTCAACGATGTTGCCGACAAAGGTTTTATCCTGCGGCCGGGTGATGGGAATGGCCTCGTTTCCGGGATGATTGTCTACCGCCCAGACGATCAGATCGGAAGCTTCCTCGATTTCTGAAACCTTGAACAGGTCTTCACGGTTACGGTAACCGGCAAAATAAAGCACTTTGTTACCGGCTGAACGCAGGGCTTTACCTATGGAAAACAGCACGGCGTTACCCAGCCCGCCGCCCAGCAACAGCACGGTCTGGTTGCTGGGTATCTCGGTGGGCGCGCCGGTCACGCCCATTAACACCAGCGGATCCCCGGCTTTCCAGGTCGCGCACAGCCGGGTGGAGCTGCCCATCTCCAGGGCTATCAGCGACACCAGTCCCTGTTCCTTGTCAACCCATGCGCCGGTCAGGGCAATCCCTTCCGCGGCCAGAACGGTGCCTTCCCTGACCGGGGCCAGCGATTCAAAATTCTGCACCCGGTAAAACTGGCCGGGGTTGAAGTTTCTGGCTGCGGCCGGCGCTTTTACCAAGACTTCGATAATGGTCGGGGTCAGCCGGTTAATAGCGACGATGTACGCCAGAAAATCATGATCCAGTCGCCGCTGAAAGTCCTGCAGTTGCGCGTCGCGCTGCGCCTGGCCGGATGCATCCTGCCTGGCGATTTCTTCGGCAAACAGGTTGACGATATAGGGATAACCGTGTTTCGCGCTGGTCATCGCCTTGACGACATTCCCCGCATAGAGCGGATGATTATCGCCATAGAAGGTAATGTAACGGTCATTGTGCCGGTAAGATGTAAAGGGCGCCGGTTTACCGGTTTTAACCAATAGTTCATCGTCAGTCGCCACCAGTTCGGTTTTACAGCCGCTGCTTGCCGGTTCATGACGCTTGTAGAATTTATGATCCATCACAAACGTTCCGGGATGCTCGGACTGATAAATGGTGTTGGGTGCGGTACCGGCCGCAATAAACAGGCCGCGCAGCTTGACTTCAATTTCGCCGGTTTTGCGCCATTTCCCATCCTGTTGGACAAGCTGTTCGAACTGTACCGCCTGCAAATGGCCGTAACAATCCGGAATGGCCGCCAGCGGGTTGACGCCTTCCGCCAGCCAGATGCCTTCCGATAGAGCCTCGTGAATTTCTTCGTGATTTTGCCGATAAGCCGGCGAATCCTTGATGCCTTTACGGTAAAACAGCGTTACGCCGCCCCACTGCTTGAGGAAGGGCAGAAAATTGGGGGTTTCGCCGACTGCGGCGGCGCGCTGCCGTTCCTGGGCGACGATACGTCCGTGCGCCAGGAATTCCTCAAGGATTTCCAGCTCCTCCTGGTCGTAAGGCTTGCGTACCGCCTGTTCGCCATAACGCGCGACCAGCTTCTCATAACGATCGAGAATCTTGCTGACCTGCAGCGGATAATACGCCAGCAATTCCGTAGCGGTGTCGATGGCTGTCAGTCCGCCGCCGATCACCCCGGCCGGCAGGCGAACCTGTAGATTGGCTAGGGAAGAATATTTGGCCGCTCCGGTCAGTTGCAAGCCCATCAAAAAGTCTGACGCCTTGCGGATACCGCGGATCAGGTTGTTTTTTAGATCGATGATGGTAGGCTTGCCTGCGCCGCTGGCGATGGCGATATGATCGAAACCTTGCTCCCAGGCTTCGTCTATGGTGACGCTACCGCCGAAACGTATGCCGCCGTAGCATTTGAAAGCGGAACGGCGCATCAGGGTCAGGTAGATTACTTTCAGAAAGTTTTTATCCCAGCGCACGGTGATGCCGTATTCGGCGACCCCGCCGAAACCCAGCATTACGCGTTTATCCAGATCCTCGTATAGGGTTTTGAAATCGGCGATCGGCTGCGGCGGATTCTCGCGGTCGCCGGTCAGATGCAACGGCAAGGGTTCGATCTTCAGGGCGTCGATACCGACTACCCCAAAGCCTTCGTTGAGCAGGTAATGCGCCAGGGTATAGCCGGCGGGGCCCATGCCGGCTATCAGTACGTTCCTGCCGTTGTAAGGCAGGGCGACCGGGCGCTTGACGTTTAGCGGGTTCCAGCGGGTCAGCAGGCTGTATATCTCGAAACCCCACGGCATGAACAGCACATCGGTCAGCACATTGGTTTCGATTTGCGGAATGTTGACGGCTTCGGTTTTCTGATAAATGCAGCCGCGCATGCAATCGTTGCAAATCCGATGGCCGGTACCCGGGCACATCGGGTTATCGATAATGATCAACGCCAGCGCGCCAATATTGTCACCCTGGCGTTTGACGACATGCATCTCGGAAATTTTTTCTTCCAGCGGGCAACCGGTCATTGCCTGGCCGAGGTGGTTGGCCTTGAAACTGCCGTCTTTTTTATTTTTGATGCCTTTGGAGCAGGAATCGTTGTCGCGATCATGGCAATAAATGCAATGATCCACTTCGTACAGCACCTGGCGTTGCGAAAAGCGCTTATCGGTCAACCCGAAACCGTCGCGGCGGCGGTGGTGATGTTCTTCGTAGGCCCAGACATCATGGTCTTCGCGCTCGATTTGTTCGTGTTTGACCAGATTATCCAGATTGGTTTTTTGCGGTGACTTGAAACTTAGCCAGTTCCTGACCACAGCCTGCGGCCCGGGCGCGGACAAGGCGGCGAAACTCCAGCGGTAAACGATATCCAGCAGGCCGTTCACCAGTCCGGCAGGACTGCTGCTGTCGATATCCGCCAGAACCGTGCCGCCCAGAGCTGCTTTTAAGGCGGCGACATCACTGTCGCCGATTTCCGCCTGTTGCGACAGACGCCAAAGTTCGGCGGCCGTCTGGCTGACCGCCAGCTCAGGGTCGCTACCAAACAGCATCTGCCGGCCGGTGACGGCCAACAAGGCGTCCAGTTGTCGTTCCAGCCCGGCAATATCCCAGTCCGCCAGAATCTGGCCTTTGAACCGGCCGGGCAGTTTGCCAACAATTTCGGTGCGGTAAACAAAAACCGCGTCAAATTCACCGCTAATTTCAGCTATCTGCCGATCGCGGACATCGCCGACATTGAACAGGCGGGCAATAAAAGCACCCAGTAGAGGAGCCTGTCTTACCAGCAGTTCGGAAATCTGTTCCGGTTTTAGGCCCTCGCCCTGAGCGTCTCGATAGGCGGCAATTTCTGCAAATAGAGCCGGATCGTGCAATTTCACAGACTGATCGAACACCTCAAGCAGATCCGCCAGGCGTCGTGTGTCGTAAAGATCGGGGTAAGCAAATCCGGGGATGCCTAATGTCAGTTGGCTAGGATGGCGAGTGTTTAACTGTTGAGTCATCAAGTTTTTTCCGTGCGTGTTCTCTTGAAGTTGTAGTGAATCAGGGAAGCTGATCAATCGTCGCGTCTTTTTTCGCCAGCATCAGGTCTTCACGTTTTAATCCGAAAGACAGCGCCAGCGCGCTACCGATATAAATTGAAGAATAGGTGCCCTTCACCACCCCGATCAGCATGGCTATCGCAAAACCGTGGATGATTTTGCCGCCCAGGAACACCAGCGCCAATAATGTCAGAAAAACCGTAAAAGACACCAGGATGGTACGACTTAAGGTTTCATTGATGGCCAGATTGACGATTTCGTTCATGGACTGAATCCGGGTACTACGGGTAATCTCGCGAATACGGTCATAAATCACGATTTTATCGTTGGTTGAATAGCCGATCAGCGCCAGTATGGCTGATAACACGGTCAGATCGAACTCCCAGCCGAATACCGAGAAAAAACCCATGGTAATCACCGAGTCGTGAAACAGGGCGATGATGGCGGCCACCGACAGTTTCCATTCGAAGCGAATGCTGACATAAATCATGACGCCGATAAAGGCGAATAACATAGCCAGACCGCCATCATTGACAAGATCCTCGCCGACTTGCGGCCCGACAAATTCGACCCGGCGTATTTCGCCGGGCGCGGTCTGGCTGCTGTTGGTCACAGCAAGCACCTTTTCGGTCAGATCTTTCTGGCTGATGTTCGACACCGGCTTCAGACGTAGCAGGACTTCCTGAGAATTACCAAAATGCTGGAGATTGGCGTCGGCAAAACCTTGCTGTTCCAGCGTGGCGCGCATTTTGTCAAGATCGACCGACTGATCATAATGCATCTCGTAAACACTGCCGCCGGTAAAATCGATACCGAGTTCCAGGCCTTTGACGAAAAACGAAATAATCGAAATGATAAACAGCGAGCCTGAAAACAGATAGGCCAGTTTTTTTTTGCTAAGAAAATCGATTTGTCGAACAGAGCTCATGCCGGGATTCCTGATAAAAAATTGATGATTTGCCAGCGATCTACGCTACTGGTTGGCGATTTATGATGGTTAGCGACTTTGAATAGGGTGAATTGTACTATTTTCTCCAGAATGCCGGGGTAAAAAGCATGAGCAGAGTAAAAACCTCGAATCGGCCAAGCAACATGGCGACTGTACAGATCCAGGTCTGAAAATCCGTCAGATTCTGGTAATTGTTACCGGTTCCGGCAATATTCAGGCCCGGCCCGGCATTATTGATGCATGCCAGAACGGCGCTGAGCGAGGACAAAGGATCCAGGCCGGAAAACAGCAGGGAAAAAGTCAAAACCACGATAGAGATAAAATACAGAAAAATAAACGCCAAAACCGAAAAAATGATCTTGTTGGGAATCAGCATGTCGCCCATCCGGATCGGATTAATGGCGCTAGGATGCAGAATACTGAACATTTCCCGTCCAGCCTGCTTCCATAACAGTAAAGTGCGAAACATTTTGATGCCGCCGCCTGTCGAACCGGTGCTGGCGGTGATGCAGCTTAAATACAGCAGCCACCAGGGTACGAACGGCGGCCATTTTTGAAAGTCCACGCTGACAAAACCGCCCGATGAGCCAATGGAAATCAAATTAAAACTCACATGCCGCAAACAGGCTGCAAAATCTGGATAGATATTGTAATACCAGATGTAGGCGCTACAGACCAGGATGCTGCCGGCAATCACCATCAGCATGGGTATGGCTTCCGGGTCGCGCCAGTATGGTTTCAGACTGAAACGATGTATCGCCAGATAATGCACGGCAAAATTCATGGCCGAAACCAACATGAAAAAACTTAGCACCAGCTCGATTTCGACCGAGTCGAAATAGCCGACATTGGCGTCGTGCGTCGACATACCGCCAAGGCTCATGGCGGAAAAAGCATGGCAGACGGCATCGAACCAGTTCATGCCGGCCAATTTCAGAGCGATGATGCAGGCCACGGTGAAACCGCCATAAACCATCCATAACAAACGCGCTGTCTCGTTGATGCGCGGCGTCAGCTTGCTATCCTTGATAGGGCCGGCAATTTCCACTTTATAGATCTGCATGCCGCCTATTCCCAGCAAGGGCAGAATGGCGACAGCCAGCACGATGATGCCGAGCCCGCCCAGCCAGCTTAGTTCATGCCGCCAGAGATTGAGCGACGGCGCCAGACTGTCCAGACCGCTAAACACCGTCGCGCCCGTCGTGGTCAGACCGGAAGTGGTTTCAAAAAAGGCGTCGGTAAAACTCAGCTCTGGGATGCCCCACATCAACGGCAGGGTCGCCGCACTGGCCATCAGTATCCAGAAGCAGGCAACCAGCAGATAGCCGTCCCGGGTTTTGACATCGCCGCGAAAGCGCATCGACAATCCCGCCAGCATGCCGCCCAGACCGATATTCAGCGACATGCCGTGCAGAAAGTGATTGACCATGCCATCTGAAAAATACAATGACACGGCGATGGGCAAGGCATAGGCCAATCCAAAAATCATGAGGATGAGACCAAGAACAAATGCGAGTGTACAAAAACGTTGCATGGCGATTGTCTGCAGGAAAATCGGATGATAAAACAAGTTGGAACCCCCCATTTCGCCGGGGACAATGCCGCCAGGTGAAGGGAAACGCCGTTATTTGATCCCTCCCGAACAGAGGGCGCGGATTGTCGCTTGACTACCGGCCTTGCCTCCGGAAGAAGAGGGAAAAGAATCGGAATTTGACCGTTACAGCCCACCAGAATCAGGTTTCTATGGCGAATTGTAACAAAAAATTGGCAAATTTCCCTGGTTTCTATGCTTAACGCAAAAAATGTCCCTGCGGCAAAAGTTTGCAGAAAAAATCGACAAATCAAATTGTCATGGAACCTTAAAACAAACGTCATCTGCTTGTCACACATCTCGCCTAAGCTTCACAAGCTGGATCAAGGAATCAATAACAAACGGAAAATCCATGATTTTCACTGCTGTAGCATGATCGCGGTCGACATGCCCGGCACATTTGAGGGCTGTACCATGAAACTGATTAATTCCATACATAAATACGATGTTTTCATGTTTATCTGGTTAAACAATGTCAGCATCCACAGAGCCTTAGTGCGCATATCACGCTATGTTTCCAAAACCGCAGACGGTTTTCTCTATGTTCTACTTGCAGGCTGGCTATATTTGATCCAAGGCTTCAACGACCCCCTGCTGCAAGCCATGCTACTGGCGTTTGCCATAGAAAGACCGGTCTACTTTGTGTTGAAGAACGGTTTCAGACGCCACCGCCCTCAACAGGCGCTACAAAATTTCCGTAGCGTCATTACCCCCTCCGACCACTTCAGCTTTCCCTCCGGCCACACTTCCGCCGCCTGCATGATGGCGACCCTGGTTGGCTATTTTTTCCCCGCGCTGATGGTTGGGCTTTACCTTTGGGCGGCGCTGGTGGGTTTTTCACGGGTCGTACTGGGGGTACATTTCCCGACCGATACGCTGGTAGGCGCGGCTTTAGGTTTAAGTTCAGCAATTTTTAGTATAAACCACATTTTATGATGAAGATTTTTTACGGTGTACAAGGCACGGGCAATGGTCATATTACCCGCGCCAGAGTGATGGCCAAAGAACTTTTTGCGGCCGGTTTCGATGTAACCTTCCAGTTTACCGGCCGTCCGGCCGATAAATATTTCGACATGGACGTGTTCAACGGCTATCAGATCAGGGAAGGCCTGACCTTTAATACTTCGAAGGGACAGGTGTCCTATCTGAAAACAGCGATGGACGCCAGTCCGATCCGCTTTCTAAGAGATATTTCATCACTGGACTTCAGCGGTTATGATCTGGTCATCAGCGATTTCGAACCAGTCACCGCCTGGGCGGCGAGAAAACAGAAAAAAGCGGTGCTGGGAATCGGCCATCAGTATGCGTTCAACCACAATATTCCGCGGAAAGGTTCCGATCCGATCGCCAATCAGGTAATGAAATATTTCGCACCCGCCGACATCAGCATAGGTCTGCACTGGCACCACTTCGGCCAACCTATTTTGCCGCCCATTATCGAAACCCCGGAATTCCCGGCCTACAGTCAGGCCAACAAGATCGTGGTTTATCTGCCTTTCGAGGATCCAAACGCTGTCATCCGGCTATTGTGTCCGTTCGAGAACTTTGAATTCCACGTCTATTCGCCGGAACCGGCCATTTCAAAATATCCACATGTCATTTCCAAGCCACTGTCCAGACACGGCTTTCAAAACGATCTATATCATTGCGCAGGCATCATCAGCAATGCCGGTTTCGAGCTTGCCAGCGAATCCCTGCAACTGGGTAAAAAAATACTGGTCAAACCTTTGCATTCGCAAATGGAGCAGATATCCAACGCCTCGGCCCTGGAGCAACTGGGTTATGGCCGCAGCATGTTCAACCTGGACAGCGCCATGATAGAAGACTGGCTGCATGATCCTCATGCCGTACATGTCACTTATCCCAATATTGCCAGGGTACTGGTGCAATGGCTAAGGGACGGCATGCCAAAAATGGACTGGGCATTTACTGAACAGGTCTGGGATAACGTGGAAGTATTGAAAATCAAACATACCTGAGAAAAAACGGCCGTTGTCCAGCCTTCGACTGGGCGAATGGGTTGCAGCAGGCTTTTGAATTCATGGCGGTTTTATGTTGTCTTGCGGCCGGCTGGAGGCATGGTCGACCGCAAGCGCCTAGAAGGCTCTCTATTTTCGGACAGGCTCCTAATCCCGGTCTTCGTCCGGAATCAGCGCTTTCAACTGTTGCGACAGCAGGGTCTGCGCGCCTGTTACCACAACCTCCTCTTCCGGCTGCAAATACCCGGTTACAAAATAGCCGTCGCCATACCGGGTATATTCAGGCACGGATCGGCGGCTATACTGGTATCCGGCGGTTTTGACAAACACAAAAGCCTGGCCCAGATGCCAGACTAGCGCCGATGCGGGCATGACTACGCCGCCAACCGCCTGCTGCCGACTGGCTATCCAGGCGGTGACATGGGCGCCGGCGGATATATGGCGGCCTTCGGCCTTAAAAAAATAGCGTTCGCCTTGAGAGACTGGATCCACCTTGGGCGAGGCGGAAATCAGCGTGGCGTTAAGCGCCGAATTGCGATGGCCCCGTTCATCTATGGCTATATTGCGGATATCCGGATTGAGGCTGACGCCGCCGGGCAGGGTAATTTGCAGCAACTGCGCATCATGCCGTAAAAACTGCTCGGCGGGTTTTTGTGGCGCCGATACAAACCAGCCGGTTAAAATTTCGCCCCATTCCAGACGGCTGACAGCAAGTATGGCTTGCTGCTGATAACTGCTGACAGCCAGATTGGTCTTATCGGCCTGCCATTGAACCTGCTGTTCCTGCAAACGGCGGGTGGAAACAATATCCTGATGATGCAGAGTTTCAGTACGAGATAGATTGAGATTGGCCTCCTGGTATTTGGCTCTGGCGCCATCCTGCTGAGCGCGGACGGCAAGAAATTGCTGGCGAAGTTGCAGTAGCGGCTCCAGACTGACAACCAAGCCGTATGCGACGAATTCCGGCTGCAGGTTTACGGCTTTCAGTACACTGGTTTTAATACCGGCCAGTTGCTGGGAATCGACATTCAATATCACGTCCGCCTCATCACTCGACAGGGCGGTTCCGCCAGCGACCGTTGCTGGCTGGTTGTTATCGCCGGCCAGGGCAAATGCCGAAATACCGAACCAACAGCTCAGAAAACCGAGCAGAAAAACTAAAATACGCATGGAACCGAGGAATGTTGAAAGCAGTTGCCGATTATAAGGTTTGAAATAGGAAGAAATATTTTTTTTTATTGTGTAAAAATAATAGCCGGTTATGCTTTGCGGGGTAGCCATCAGTTTAGGGGAGCATAGGTTGGCGCGTGCGGCGATCTGCTCATGATCCGGCCACTGTTCTCCCGGGCAAGGTTGAAAAATTCAGCAGGAAAGGACGATCTCAGGATCATTTTTAACTTTATGCTCAGCACTTAATCAAGGTTAAAGCTAAGACAGACAGAGGAATGGAATGAATGAAATTTCTGAAGATTTAAAATATGCCCGTACCCATGAATGGGCGCGGCTGGAAGAAGACGGGATGGTTCGGGTTGGCGTCACCGATTTCGCGCAATCCGAACTGGGCGATATAGTGTTCATTGGCTTGCCGGAGGTAGGCCGTCGGGTAGCATGCAATGAACAGATCGCGGTGGTGGAGTCCGTCAAAACCGCATCCGATTTGTTCAGTCCGGTCAACGGCACGGTATCTGCCGTCAACGAATCGCTGCAGGACGAACCGGAACAGGTCAATGAAAACGCCTATCAGGCCTGGCTGTTCTGTATCAAGGCCGATAATCCGGCGGAACTGGAGCAGCTCATGGATGTCGGAGCTTATTTAAAAATGATCGAACAATAGCGGGTTAATGATGGCAAATCAAAATGCAAAAGGTTTTAAACGTTTAATCAATGCCTGTATTTTTTCTTTCGCCGGATTCAAGGCGACCTGGCAACACGAAGAAGCTTTCCGTCAGGAAGTCAGTCTGTTTCTACTGACCACGCCGCTGGCGTTATGGCTGGGCGGCAGCAATATCGAAAAGGTGCTGCTGATCGGCAGCGTGGTGCTAGTGCTGCTGGTGGAACTCCTGAACTCGGCTGTGGAAGCCGTGGTTGACAGAGTCGGTTTCGAGCATCACGAATTATCCGGACGGGCGAAGGATATCGGATCGGCAGCGGTTATGCTGTCCCTGATCTGGGCCGCCGTCACATGGGCGATCATACTGTTATAAAAACATATTGTTTTAAAAAAATAAGGATACAAAATGAGTGCGTTAATCTGTGGCTCCATGGCTTATGACAGCATTATGGTGTTCCGCGACAAATTCAGGAACCACATTTTGCCGGACAAGATGCATATCCTGAACGTGTCTTTTCTGGTGCCGGTCATGCGCCGCGAATATGGCGGATGCGCCGGAAATATTGCCTATAATCTGAAGTTGCTGCAGGAAGAGCCTCTGATCATGGCCACAGTAGGCCATGATTTCGAACCTTATGCGCAATGGCTCAGCCAGCGCGGCATCAGCACCCGGCATATCATGGTGATGGACGACCACTATACCGGCCAAGCCTATATCACCACCGACGAAGACGATAACCAGATTACCGCATTCCATCCCGGCGCGATGAATTATTCCCATCATAACGTCGTACCGCCAAACGAAGACATCTGCATCGGCATCGTTTCGCCAGATGGTAAACAGGGCATGCAGGAACATGCCGAACAGTTTGCCGAACTGGGCATCCCGTTTATCTTTGACCCCGGCCAGGGCATGCCGATGTTCAATGGCGAAGAGTTATTACATTTTCTGGATCTGGCCAGCTACGCAACCTTCAACGATTATGAAGCGGAACTGGTACAAGAGCGCACAGGACTGACTCTGAAGCACATTGCCGAAAAAGTGGATGCACTGATTATTACCCTAGGCGGCAAAGGCTCCAGAATTTACACCGGTGGCCAGTGCCTGGACATTCCTGCGGTCGAAGTCGGACAGGTGCTGGATCCGACCGGCTGCGGCGACGCCTACCGGGCAGGCCTGCTGTATGGGCTAATGAACGATTACGACTGGGAGGTCACCGGACGCATAGCCTCTTTGCTGGGCGGCATAAAAATCGAACACAATGGCACCCAAAATCATCTGTTTACCCTGTCCGAGTTCAAACAGCGTTATCAAGACACTTTCGGGTCATCATTTTGAATTTAAGCAAAACCCGCGAACTTCTAGCGCTGATGGCGCAACTCCGCAATCCCGACACGGGTTGCGCCTGGGACATAAAACAGGATTTCAACAGCCTGATACCCTACACCATCGAAGAAGCCTACGAAGTCGCAGACGCCATAGAGCGCAACGATTTTGACGATTTGCGCGGCGAACTGGGTGATTTGCTGCTGCAGGTGGTTTTCCACGCACGAATTGCCGAAGAACGGGGGCTGTTCGATTTCGAACAGGTGGCGGCGGCAATTGCCGAAAAACTGGTCAAACGTCATCCACATGTGTTTGCCGGTATCCGCTATGAAACTGACGAGCAGCGCCAGCAAGCCTGGGAAGAGGCCAAGGCGGTTGAAAGACGCCAGAAAAACGCCGGGCAAACGCCGGAAAGCGTCCTGGCGGGTGTTGCCGCCAGCCTGCCTGCATTGGTGCAATGCGAAAAAATTCAAAATCGGGCCGCCAGTCACGGCTTTGACTGGCCGGAAGTGGAGCCGGTATTCGCTAAGGTTCGGGAAGAATTGCAAGAGGTTCACGAAGCCTGGCAGTCCGGCAACCAGCCGCATATCCAGGAAGAAATCGGCGATTTACTGCTGGTAACCGTCAATCTGGCCCGGCATCTGAAAGTTAACCCGGAAATCGCCTTAAAACAGGCCACTAAAAAGTTCACCCGCCGTTTCAACCATATCGAACACCAAGTGGAAAACGCCGGCCGAACGCTACGCGACTGTCAACTGGCGGAACTCGATAGCCTATGGAATGAAGCCAAACGGCTGGAAAAGCCATCGGCTTAGTTTCCGCACGGCCCCCTCCTACATTCACCCCTGTGACAGGACATGAATAAAACTACCGGATATGTATTGCTTGCCGCCGGTTTGCTGTATGGCTTGCCTGGAAACAGCGCCGAGCTGCTAGGCAGAATCTCGGACGAGACGGCTGTTCCCACCGCGCAGGAAACTGAAACCGCCCCTACCAACAAACCCAGGGTGACCTACAGGGTAATCTGTTCCGCTCAGGACGAAGGCGAAGCATCCCCGGAATGCGGCCAACCGCCAGTAGAGGATTATCTGGATTTGCAGCCCGCCTCAAGAAAAAGCAAAAACCGGCGCCCGCAAGGTCACTGATAACAGCCATCGCCGCCTTGGCCTGACGTGTTACTTGCAGCGCAAATTATACTTCTGAACCCGGTAGCGTAGGGTTTCGCGGGTGGTGCCCAGCATTCTGGCGGCCGCAGTCACATTTTCGTCAGTACGGTTCAGCACTTCCTGAATCAGATATTTTTCAATATCATTGAGGCTCAGACTGCCGTCCAGCGGCAGAAATATGCCGTTTCCAGTCGCATGTTCGACCGGTTTGCTGGAAATATTGGGCAACTGCAGCCACTGCTCTGGAAAATGTTCGTCGGTAGACAATAATACGCAACGCTCTAGAACATTACGCAATTCGCGAATATTGCCCGGCCAATCGTAACGTTTCAGCATATCCCAGGCCTGTTGGGAAATAATCCTGACATTCTTGGCGGATTTGCGGTTGCTGTCGGCAATAAACCGCGGCACCAGTTCATCCAGATCTTCCTTGCGTTCCCGCAAAGCTGGAACCCGCAAACTCATGACATTCAGACGATGGTACAGGTCGCTACGAAACAGGCCCTGCTCCACCTTCTGTATCAGATCCAGATTGGTGGCGGCAATAATCTGTACATCAATGGCAATCAGGCTTTCGCCGCCTAGGCGGCGGATACAAAAATCCTCCACAGCTTTTAACAGTTTGGTCTGTAAATCCAGATCCATTTCACCGATTTCATCCAGAAACAGCGTGCCGGTGTGGGCCTGTTCGAAAAGGCCGCGATGCCGCTTCTTGGCGCCGGTAAAAGCACCGGCTTCGTAGCCAAACAACTCCGACTCCAGCAAATCCCTGGGCAAGGCCGCACAATTGACTTCTATCAGCGGCGCAAGCGCACGGCTGCCGGTGCAGTGCAGGATTCTGGCGATCAGCCCCTTGCCGGTACCGGTTTCGCCGGTGATAATCAGGCTGGAAAACGGTACGTTGGCCATTTGCGAGATCATGTTGCGCAAGGACGTTGCAACCTGGCTTTTACCTATCAGGGCCTCAACAGTATGTCGGCTATTCTGGGCAATCATCTGATCCTGCAGGCGACGTTGCGCCCTGGCGCTACGCGCCGCGCCCTCCACCAGTAAATTCAGACGCTCCAGTTCGCAGGGCTTTTCCACAAAATCATACGCCCCCAGCCGCACAGCCCTGACCGAATCGGCGACACTGCCGTAACCAGTCAGAAAGACCCACTCACTGCTGCTGATTTTATTCTTGATCCTTTCCAGCAGATCCAGAGCATTGCCGTCGGGCAGATTCATATCCGACAGTACCACCAGAGGATCGATAGCCTGTTGCGACAAATGCCTTTCCGCCTCCCGAATGGATTTGGTTACCGTGGTCTCCCAACCGCGCTTGCTGAAAAACCGGGCCAGTTCGGAACCCAACAGTTCTTCATCTTCAATAATTAATATAGTATCTGACATAGGCTTTAATGACGCCAAGAGGCGATATCCTCGATTGGTTCCAGATGAGTGTCAATATCGATGTTGTCGAATAATGACATGATATGCAGTTCCATGGTTTCCACCAGATCATGGCCCTGCTGAACAGTCCAGTCGCCGGGAACCAGAACATGTACCGACATGAACCGTCTGGCTCCCGCATAGCGACTGCGGAAGGCATGATAAATAATGTGGTCGGAGGCGACAAACTGTTCCAGCACGGCAATAATGGCGGCCTGTTCCTCCGCCGGTAACGCCGCGTCCATTAATCCGGAAATTGTCCGCCGGATCAGTTGCAAACCTGCCAGCAGGATGTTGACCGCCACCAGCATGGCGATGACGGGATCGAGAATTTCCCAGCCGTTCATACCCAGTTTACCGGCCAGAACTCGCGTGGTTTCAAAATGATTGCCGATTGAAATTGCGGCAATGCCGATCAGTATGCCCACTGTCGTCCAGACATCAGTCATCAGGTGCCGACCATCGGACTCCAAGGTAATGGATCGGCGGAGCATACCGACATGAATCAGAATTCTGGCCACAAACAGATTGATCAGGGAAGCAAAAACCGAAATGGCTATGCCGACGTCCAGCTTTTGCAAGGTAACCGGATGCTCCATGCGCTCCACTGCCGACCAGATGATGCTGAAGGCCGCCAGCAAAATCATGATGCCCTCCGCGCCGCTGGAAAAATATTCGATTTTCTCGTGGCCGTAGGCATGCCGATGATCGGGCGGACGGGCGGCGATACTGAGAACGAACAGCATGATGACAGCCGCAACCAGGTTAATCACCGATTCTAGCGCATCGGACAAAAGGCCGACAGAATCGGTAAGCCAGTATGCATAGCTTTTCAGGGCAATGGTGGACATTGCTGTCGCCAGAGACAGCCAGCCATAAAGCGTTAGTGATTTTTGTTTGGCAGTCATTAAGGTCAATATTTCAAGACAGGCGGATAGTCTACCAGAGTTAGCGTAACCGGCCGATGGCGTATTGCCTTGGCGCCGCAAATTTCAATATTTCAAACGCTACCCGCCGCACATCCTCATGCAATCGGCAGACTGACGGAGACACAAGCATGCCCGGGCGGAATGTTCTGTAACTGCAGGCGGCCATGATGATCCTTGACAAAACGCTGCACCATGGCCAACCCCAGGCCGCTGCCGCCATCCTTCAGACTGACGAAGGGGCGAATGCCGTGCCGCAAAAAATCCTCGCTGAAGCCCGGCCCGGAATCGGTAATCGTCATGAACAGGCGATTATTGGCATGAGTAGCGACCACTCTGATTTCGCCGCTGTTCGGGCCTATGGCCTGAATCGAATTCAACAGCAGGTTTAAAACCATCTGCCTAAACTCGCTCTCCGGTAAAAAGGCATACAATTGCGGTTCAATATCATAGCTAAAGTGAATATTTTCCTGCGCCTGATATTTCAACAGCATCAGCAGCTCCTCCAGTACCTGACGAATATTGATTTTTTGCGACGATTCCGCGCTGTTGCAGGCCGAAGCCAGCAAATCGTTGAGATTTCGCGTCAACCGCTGCACTTCCTGATAAACCAGATGCATTCTCTCGGCCAGATCGGTATCGGAACATTCCTGCAACATGTTTTCCAGAGCGAACTGGATACTGGCCAGAGGATTGCGCAACTCGTGAGCCGTGCTGGCCGCCAGTTCCGCCACCGCCGCCAGTCGTTCCGCCTTGGCGAGCTGCTGGCTCAGATCCAGCAAGGCATGGCTGGTCTGCCTGACCTTGAATTCCAGCGCAGTCGTATAAGTAAGATGTTCCTGCTCCAGTTCTTTTAATCTTGACACCAAATGGTTGTAACGGTCGAACAGCGAATGCAGCAGCGGATCGGTGGTGTCTTTGGCAATCGGCCTCATTTCCCCTTCGGCCAGACGGGAAAGCAATTCTTTTAAGGAGTCCAGCGGCTCGAGCACATTGGATCTAAAAAAATTATGCCCGACCCAAAATAACAGTAGCGGTAAAACAATGGCCAATTGCAATTCCAGTTGATTATCGTCCTTGACGCTACTCAGCAGCTTTTCCTCTTCGGTCGCCTGCTTGTCGAGCACCTGCTCGATCACTTCCAAAGCCCGCAACATGCTGGACTGGTCGCCCGGTACAGCCAGGGCAAACACATTTTGCAGGGCTTCCAAATCCAGCGGCACAGGAAAAACCTGATTGTTCTGAGACAGAATATCCAGCAACTGGCTGCGGACATCGGCAATATCATTTGCCTCCGCCACACCGGTCGCCTTATGCGAGGAGAGTTTCAATTGCAACTCCAGCAGTTCGAAAATGGTTTTTTCCATATGCCGGCTGCGGACTATGCCGTCTTCTATGGTATGAATACGCTGAGCATTCACCCATGTCAGCCGGCCGATCGCCAGCAACTCGCCAATGACCAGCAATCCCAGGACGACGCTGACAAAAATAACAGGGCGGAACAGTAGCTGACGCATGGTGGGTTTCATAATGGCGGCCTGAATGTAGAGGGTGAAAATGTAAGCGGACAACGATTTTTGCCGTGCCCGCCAAATTAACACGCCAAACGTAAACAAATCCATCTGAAACGATGAAGAATCTCAAAAACAGGGCTTTGTGCTACAGATCGGCAGGCGGATCCTGCTCTTTTTTAAGTGTTTTTGGCGCAGGAAAGAGCGGCGGGGATACAGGTAGACAATTTGCTTAGGCTGGAATTTATTCTAGAGGACGGTAATCCGATATTTCTGCCGCAATCGGTTTTGCAGGATTTGCCAACAACGAATCGCCGGGTTCGCCGCCAGTATGGCAATTAATGGCAACACAGAAACATGATATCGGGCCACGGCCAGAAAAAACAAATGCGGTAAAATGTAAACAATCAGCGCCATCGGCAGCAGACTGGCGTAACGGTTGCTTCTTACAGCCAGCACGCTACCCCATACCAGGAAAATAACCAGCGGCAGGGTCACAATATAATTCAAATAAACCGAGGTTTGCGTCCGGCCCAGAAACCAGAACGCCCAAAAGTTATGGATGACTGCTTTAATGATCAGCTCCGGTGAGCGCTTATATTCATCGACACCAAGACGCCATAGTTCATTATAAAATTTTACTTCATCCGCAGGCGAATAAAATTGCGGAAAAAAGGCGTCATGGGTTTTCAGGTTCATGCCATGGGCAATCACAAGCTGCTTTCCCGAAGCCTCGCCTAGCACATCAGCGGAATCTCTACCGCTATCAAGATTTTTGATCAGTTCCACCCCCTGAAATAGCACCAGCCCACCTACGGTCATTGTCGGCACGAATTGACCGGATATCTGATAATTCCTGACTATCCACGGCGACATAACGATTACAGAGACAAATCCCGCCACAAAAAAGCGCAGCAGCAATGCGCCAACGGATAAGCCTTTCGGGCGCCAGTAGCAAATCATCGCCACCATAGCCGGAAAATAAATGCTGATAGAACTCCTGACCAGCATGGTCAATCCGAACAACAGCCCAAAAAGCAGAAAGTTTCTCCAACGGGGATCATCCAGAATTTGATAGGACAAAGCAATGCAGCCGCTGAAACACAGCATCAGCGTACACTCGAAGCCGGCACGGGTTTCGGCTATCAACACCCCGGGATAAAGCAGAAATATCAGGCAGGCGGCAATTGAAACCTGTCTCTCGCCGAACAATCGATCGGCAATGCGATAGACAATTAAACCGGTCGCCAATGACATGAAGAATTGCACGATTTGCACGGCAAAAATATTTTTCCCAAATAAAAGAAAGATGCCTGCAAGCACAAACACAAAGCCCGGCGTTCTCAGCATGGTAAGGCTGGTGTCGTCGTTTATTCGATAACCTTTGCCGGCAATCAGGTTGGATGCGATCGAGTCGTAATGATCAGGAAAATTACCCGCCATATAATGATTGCCCAATAAACCCAGTATCCATGGACTAAAAGCCAAAAACGCAAATTTGAAAACAATAACGCCAACAAACAAAAAACTTACCGCTGGAAATTTTCCTAATAAAAAGTTCATAAATTTTTATTTTGCGTGGTCAGTATTTAAGATTCGCAAGACAGATTTCGGTTTTTTCATCGCCTTAATCCGCCTCGTTCCATGAATGGCAATGCCGTTAAATTAAGAAAAAAATGGCTTTTATTTGATCTCATTACCCCGGAAGAGCGCAGGTTGCCGGTTATTTTAAGCCCCTTGGTATGAAACATAGAGCGGCGACGACCTTGCCGGTTTTTTAATTGGACGCCTCCAGGAACCTGTCCGAGAAACCGGCCTTCGACAAGGCGCTGCCGAGCGAAACGGCCAAGGCCGTGTTTTTCGAGTATTCCTGACAAGCAATGAGTATAGGACAGCAATAAACAAATTGCTATTGTTTATTAAGTTAAGTATTTGTGACAATTGCCCTTAATTAGCCGCTAGGCAATCGGCAGAAACAGCATGCAACAGGCTTATATCTCGACTATTCGCCAGGCGTTTAATCTGTGCTATTTAAAAATTTTATTCTTCGATTCCCGGCGGTAAAAACCACGATAGGCGGCAAGCCTGACTCGATTCCGAACTCGCTACACCCGACCTGTTTTAACCCATCTTTCAATAAAACGCAGTTTGGATTCAACAGTAGCGTTAATCACAAACGGATAAGGATCTCCAACCCCCATACTGCGATTCAAGGCATTTAAAACCACTGAAAACCGCTTCCAGATGCACAGCCATTCCGTAAAATCATCGCCGGCCATCTCCAGATTGACCAGGTCAAAAGTACAGGCGGTTTCCAGCGTTTCGCAGATATGCAGGTAATGCGCCCAGCATTCAGCCCAGTCTTCCAGCGGATGAGCACTAGCGTAAGCACTAATAAAATGATTCTGCCAGTCGCTACGCGCGCCATGCCGGTAAAAATACTTCAGGGCAGCCTGATAGTCCTGGCGGTCATCGCCGAAAATCTGCCGGAAAGCACCGAGCGTCTGATTTTCCGCCGCCAGTTGCATCCAGTAATAATGCCCCATTTCATGGCGAAAATGGCCCAGCAAGGTTCGATAGGCCTCCTTCATTTTGTGCTGGGCTGCGCTACGGTAACTGTCGTCCGCCTCGGCGGCATTGATGGTGATCACCCCTCCAGCATGCCCGGTATACACCATATCCAGTTTGCTCAACCGGTTGCTGCGTCTGTCTTCCAGAAAATCGAACAACAAGGGCGAAACCAATTCTCCGAAAAATCGGTCGGGAATCGCCAGTTGCAAACGCAACAGCATATAGAACGCCCGGCGCTTGGTGGCCTCCAGTCTAGCCCAGCGCTGCAGATTATTATTGACGCCCAGATTGGGAATGGTACGGGTCAGGCGACAGGCCAGGCACTGGCTGTTGGCGTCCGTATTGCGAACCAGCCAGTTGCAATTCAGATTCGAGCGATGCGCGCATACCCGGTACGGGCTGAATTTTTCCAGCTTGATCACAGTCTGCTGTTCAGGTATGAAGCCCAAAATCCCAAAACAGACGTTGCAGAAAATATTTTCAAAAAACACTTCATTGCCGCAACGGCAGTAAAAACGCTTCATAAGCTCGGAGTCAGCCGAATGCTATGCATGAAGCTACCCTACGAATCCATCTCGACTTCGGCCTGCTGCAAATTTTCCTCCGCCGTCATCCAGGCGATTTCCGCCTGCTCCAGCGCAGCATCCGCCTGGGCTTTCTGCACCAGCAAACTTTTTAGCCGTTCCTTGCTGTCTTCCGCATAAATTGCCGGATCGGCCAGTTGCTCTTCCATCGCCCGTTGTTGCAGGTGAAACTTTTCGACAGCGGCCTCGGTTTGCTTGACGGCATCCAGCAATGGTTTGAGGCGAACGCGCCTGTCCGCTTCCAATCGGCGCTGATCCTTGCGCGACAGGCCGGCGCCGCTATCGGCTGCCGGAGCCTCGTCGCCGCCTTTCTTCTGTTCGGCCAGCCACAATCTGTAATCGTCCAAATCGCCGTCGAACGCCTGAATACCGCCATCCGCCACCAGCAGTAACTGATCTGTCACCGAACGCAGTAAATGCCTGTCATGCGAAACTACCACCAGCGCGCCTTCATATTCCTGCAAGGCCACACTCAGGGCATGCCGCATTTCCAGGTCAAGATGGTTGGTCGGCTCATCAAGTAATAACAGATTGGGATTTTGATAAACCAGCAACGCCAGCACCAGTCTGGCCTTTTCCCCGCCGGAAAACAGTCCTACCGGTTCATTCACCTTATCGCCGCGAAAATCGAAGCCCCCTAGAAAATTGCGTAAATCCTTTTCCGCCGCCAGCCTGTCCAACTGCTGCAAATGCCATAGCGGGCTTTCCTCCAGCCGCAACTGCTCCAGTTGATGCTGCGCAAAATAACCGATATTCAAGGCTTCCGCAGTCTGCAATTTGCCGCTCAGCGCCGCCATCTGCCCGGACAGCACCTTGATGAGGCTGGATTTGCCAGCGCCGTTCGGGCCAAGCAAACCGATCCTATCCCCCGGAGAAATCGATAGGGACACATTCCTGACCACTACTTTATCGCCATAACCAATGTCTGCATGTTCGATTTTGAGTAGAGGATTAGGCAATTTGCCGGGCGACGGAAAACTAAAACCGAACGGCGAATCCACATGCGCCTGAGCGATAATTTCCATGCGCTCTAGAGATTTGATTCGGCTTTGCGCCTGTCTGGCCTTGGTGGCCTGCGCCTTGAAGCGGTCGATAAAACTCTGGATATGAGCAATTTCCCGCTGCTGCTTTTCAAATGCAGATTGCTGCTGCGCCAGTTTTTCCGCGCGCATCCGCTCGAAATCGGAATAATTGCCGGTATAAATTTCCGCCCGGTTCTGCTCGATATGCACGATATGATCGGTAATCGCATCCAGAAAATCGCGGTCATGCGAAATCAGCAACAGGGTGCCTGGGTATTTGCACAGCCAGTCCTGTAGCCAGATCACCGCGTCCAGATCCAGGTGATTGGTCGGCTCATCCAACAACAGAACATCTGAACGGCACATCAGCGCCTGAGCCAGATTCAGCCGCATCCGCCAACCGCCGGAAAATGAATTGACCGGATGGCTCTGCTGATGAGTGGAAAATCCCAACCCGTTGAGCAGCCGCGAAGCTCTGGACTGGGCGGTATAACCGCCGATATGATCCAGCGCAGCATGCAGTTCCGCCTGTTTCAGGCCGTCATGCGCCTGTTCCGCGCTATGCAACTGCCGCTGCAACCGCCGCAATTCCATATCGCCATCCAGCACATAATCGATGGCCGAGCATTCCAGAGCCGGCGTTTCCTGGGCGACATGTGCAATTTCCAGATTGGGCGGCATGGAAAAATCGCCCTCGTCGCTATGCAACTCCCCGCGCACCATGGCGAACAAACTGGATTTGCCGGCGCCATTGGCCCCAGTCAGACCCACTTTCTGACCCTTATGGATGATGAAGGAGGTCTGGCTGAACAACTGGCGGTTGCCGCGGCGAATTGCGATATTTTTAAAATTGAGCATGAAACCTATTAATGGCTGTCTCTGTTAAGGGTGGGTGCGGTTCACACGGCAAACAGCTCCCTCATTTTTTGGCCAGGATGCTCGGCCCGCATAAACGCCTCGCCCACCAGAAAGGTATAAATCCCGTTTTCCATCATCAGCCGGACATCGTCCAGACTATGAATGCCGCTTTCGGTAACCACCAGCCGGTCGGCGGGCACGCTGTCTTTTAACGCCAGAGTGGTTTGCAAAGACACTTGAAAAGTGCGCAGGTCGCGGTTGTTGACGCCTATCAGCCGGGTATCCAGTTTTAAGGCCCGCTCCAGTTCGGCGGCGTCGTGTACTTCCAGCAGCACGTCCATGCCCAGCCCGCTTGCGGTATCGGCCAGCTCCTTCATTAAACCGTCATCCAGGGCGGCGGCTATCAACAGCACGCAGTCGGCGCCCAGCGCTCTGGATTCGTGGATTTGATAAGGATCTATCATGAAATCCTTGCGGATCACCGGTAACGGACAGCGTTCCCTGACCATTTGCAAATAGGCTTCAGAACCCTGGAAAAACTCCTTGTCGGTGAGTACCGACAGGCAGCTTGCGCCGTTCATCGCATAATCGAGGGCGATTTCGACAGGTTTAAAGTCTTCGCGGATCACGCCCTGGCTGGGCGAGGCTTTTTTGATTTCGGCGATAATCGCCGGTTTCCTGGCGTCGGCCTTGCTGCGCAGGGTGTGATAAAACCCTCTGGGACTACTGGCGGCGCCCTGTAGCTCCCTTAGCGCTTCCAGAGGCAAATTGGACTTGCGGCGGGCGACTTCTTCGGCTTTTCTGGCGAGGATGGTTTTTAAAATATCAGGGGTATCGGTCATGATTATCTGGACAGTTGCTGCGGACTAAATTTTGAACATTATAGGCGATAGCGGCCTTTGCCGGAATTTATCCGTATTGACCGGGATGGCCTGACCTTGTCCGGCATGCCTGGATAATCACCGGCAGGCATTGCCTTTGCGCCCGCCCCGCAACATTGCAAAGGCTCCGGCCCTGAAAACTTCAGGCCAATAGCGCCGCGATGATGCCGGTCAGAAAAATGCCGTCGAAGGTGCCGGCGCCGCCTATGGAAGCGATAGGCGAGCCGAGACCAGAAATATCCTTAAGATGCAGAATGTCGGCTCCCAGCAATACGCCTAGCACCCCGCAAATATACGCGAACTGGGCTGCGTGAGCAGGATCGAGAGTCAGCGCCAGCGCCGCTGCGACCAGAGGCGCAATGAAAATGGGCATGGCGACGCCGCGGCCCGGAATCGGCTGGCTGATCTTATAGCTGAGGACGGCCAGCGTCAGAATCGCCAGCACCAGCCTTATTGGCTCAAGCGCCTGCTGGGAAAAAAAGAACAGGCACAAACCGAGAGGGATCAGACAGCCGCCGACATTGATTGCGATGACAATTTTGCCTTCCCTGATAGGCTGATAAATTTCCCAGGTCGGAGCCTTGCCGGGAGACTCAACGAAATGGCCGGTTATTTTGGCTTTCAATGCGTAAATCGGCAGGTTGACGCCGCTGCCTATCAGTGTGCCAAGCAGTATCATCAACGAGCTTTCCGGTGTCAGACCCAGCTTTGAAAAAGCCACTTCCAGCACTTCGATCTGCACCATTGCCACTAAGAACAAAGCAATTAAAAAAAATATCGTCAATGAAATGACCGGCATGGTTGTCCCCTTAAGCTTTAGTCATAATTATTTTTTTAAGCGCCTGCCGCCTTATCCGGCAGGAACGATCAGACAGCCTTGCGGCCACCGCCAATCCCGTCCAGTATCATCAGCCCCACCCCGATGCAAATGGCCGAATCGGCGACATTGAACGCCGGCCAGTGCCATGTCCGGTAATACACATCCAGAAAATCGATGACATAGCCGTAGGCAATGCGGTCTATCAGATTGCCGACGGCGCCGCCCAGCACCAAGGACAGAGCAATCGCCATCCGGGTTTCATGCGGCTTCAGTCGCCATAACCAGACGCCGATGACGCTGCTCATGATGATGGCCAGGGCGGCAAACAGCCAGCGCTGCCAGCCGCCGGCCTCGCTGAGCAGACTGAAGGCGGCGCCGGTATTGTGTACATAAGTCAGATTGAAAAACGGCGATAACGGAATCGATTCATACAGCCGCATGCTACTGTCAACCAGCAGCTTGCTGGCCTGATCCAGCAGCAGGGTCAACAGCGAAATCCATAACCACTTAAGCATAATGCCTGGTCTCGCCGTCGCCTACCACGTTTTCCACGCACCGGCCGCACAGTTCCGGGTGATCAGGATGTTCGCCGATGTCGTAGCGTTGATGCCAGCAGCGTATGCATTTCGGGTATTCGGAAACCCGGACTTTCAGTTTGACCCCTTCCAGATCGGTGGCGACGGCGTCATCCGGGCAAAATTGCAGGGCGAAAACGCCGGAACCGGAGGTAATGAACACAAAATGCAGTTCATTGCCGAGTTTGTTCAGCTCGTGAAGGTAGGTTTGGTCGCAATACAGCTCCACTTCGGCATTCAGCGACGCGCCTATGGAACCCTTGCCGCGCAACTGCTCCAGCTCCTTGCTGACCGCAGCGCGAACCGCCATGACGCAGCTCCAGGTCTCGCGGTTAATTTCCGCATTGGCGTCCAACGGGAACAGGCCGGTATACCAAGTTTCCAGAAACACCGATTCGCTACGCTGGCCGGGAATCGCCTGCCAGATTTCGTCGGCAGTGAAACTGGTGATAGGCGCCAGCCAGCGCACCAGCGCTTCAATCACATGATACAGGGCGGTCTGCGCCGAACGCCGCGGCAGACTGTCGTGCCTTGCAGTGTATTGCCTGTCCTTAATGATGTCCAGATAAAAACCGCCCAGATCCAGACTGCAAAAATTCAATACTTTCTGGTAAATGGCCTGGAACTGATAGCCCAGGTAAGCCTCCTTGATTTCCGCCTGCAACTGCCAGGCTTTGTCCACCACCCAGCGATCCAGGGCCAGCAACTCGCCGGCCGGCAGCAGATGTTGCGCCGGATCGAAGCCGTCCAGATTGGAGAGCAGAAAACGGGCGGTATTGCGCAGTCGTCGATAGGCGTCGGCAGTGCGTTTCAAAATTTCGTCGGAAACCGACATTTCGCTACGGTAATCGGTTCCGGCCACCCACAGCCGCAACACATCGGCACCCAGCGATTTCATCACGGTTTGCGGCAGCACCACATTGCCTCTGGATTTGGACATTTTTTTGCCCTCGGCATCGACGGTGAAGCCGTGAGTGAGCACTTCCCGGTAAGGGGCGACGCCATTCATCGCCACCGAAGACAACAATGAGGACTGGAACCAGCCGCGATGCTGATCGGAGCCTTCCAGATACAGGTCGGCCGGGAAGTGCAACTGTTCGCGCCTATCCAGCACCGCGGCATGGGTGACGCCGGAATCGAACCACACATCCAAGGTATCCGCCGCCTTGTCGTAATATTCGGCATCGCCGCCCAACAGTTCGACGGCATCCATCTCAAACCAGGCATCTATGCCCTGCTGTTCGATGCGTAGCGCAATTTGTTCGATCAGATCCGTGGTGCGCGGGTGAAGTTCGCCGCTTTCCTTATGGGTGAAGAAGGCAATCGGCACACCCCAGGTACGCTGCCTGGAAATGCACCAGTCCGGACGATTGACGATCATGCTTTCAATTCTGGCTTCGCCCCATTCGGGTATCCAGTCCACGCGTTTGATTTCGTTCAACGCCGTATCGCGCAAGCCGTTTTTGTCCATGGCGATAAACCATTGCGGCGTGGCGCGAAAGATAATCGGGGTTTTGTGCCGCCAGCAATGCGGATAACTATGCAGCAAGGCATGGTGGTGCAGCAGCTTGCCGCGTTCGCGCAGCACATCCAGAACCTTATCGTTGGCGGTAAACACATGCAGTCCGGCAAACAGCTCGGTCGCCGGCAGGAAAACACCGTTATTGCCAACCGGATTATCGATGGGCAAACCGTATTTCATGCCCGCCACATAGTCTTCCTGACCGTGGCCGGGAGCGATATGCACCGCGCCGGTACCGGCGTCGGTAGTGACGTGGTCGCTGAGAATGACAGGCACCCGACGGTCGTAAAACGGATGTTGCAGCAACTGGTGCTCCAGTGCGCCGCCCTTGCAGTAACCGATGATATGATGTTCGCCTATGCCGTAGCGTAACACTACATCTTTCAGCAACTGTTCAGCGACCAGCAGCCGTTCGCTATGACCGTCGATTTCACATTGCACCACTGCATATTCAAGATCGGCATTCAGCGCCACGGCCTGATTGGCGGGCAAAGTCCAGGGAGTGGTAGTCCAGATCACCACCGACAGCGGGCCTTTACCCTCATGATCCAGGGCGTGGTGGCAACAGGCCATGAAAGCATGCTCGTCGACAACCTGGAAGCGCACATCAATGGCTGGCGAATGTTTGTCCTCATATTCCACTTCCGCTTCCGCCAACGCCGAACCGCAATCTGTGCACCAGTGCACCGGTTTTGCGCCCTTGCTGAGGTGGCCTTTGGCGGCAATTCTGCCTAGGGCGCGGACAATGTCGGCTTCAAAAGCAAAGTCCATGGTCAAATAAGGGTTTTCCCAGTCACCCAGTACACCCAGACGGATGAACTCTTCCTTCTGAATATTGACCTGTTTTCCGGCGTAGGCGCGACATTCCTTCCTAAATTCGGCGGCGCTGACCTTGACGCCGGCCTTGCCGACGGATTTTTCCACCATCAGTTCGATAGGCAGGCCGTGGCAATCCCAGCCGGGTACATAAGGCGCATCGAACCCGTCCATGGTTCGGGATTTGATGATGATGTCCTTCAACACCTTGTTGACGGCGTGGCCGATGTGAATTGCGCCGTTGGCGTAAGGCGGGCCGTCATGCAGCACGAATTTGGGACGGCCGGCGCAATGTTCCCTGATTTTTTGATACAGCCGGTTTTCGCGCCACTTTTTCAGCATCTCCGGCTCGCGCTGGGCCAGATTGGCCTTCATGGCAAACTCGGTATTGGGAAGATTCAGGGTTTGTTTATAATCTATGGTCATAATGGATAGTGCGCAACATTCGGGCGTAAGTTAGGGTATTGCCGCCAGACGAACAGGCAACCGGATGTTCAGGAAAGGTTGCAGCGGTCAGCCGTCTGATTCCATACTCATAGCACCTCGAATTTTGCCGCCGGCGCGCACTCCCTGTCCAACAGGAGAAAGGCCGTGAATAGATCAATTCGATGTGCGGCGAATATAAATGTAAATCAGGATCGGGGATTCTATCATCAAAGCAGTTTTCCGAAAATCGACATCCCGATTTCCACCACAATCAGCCAGATGATAATCCATTCCAGTATCGAGGAATGCAGATGTTTTTGTTCGTCCGCCAGCATTTCAAGCAATTCGTGGATGGTTTCCAGTTTTTTCGACAACACATCTGTGCGCTGCCTGATTTCCAGATAATTGGCGGCCATGGAGTAAATGCCCTGATATTCAGGATGTTCCCAGAAAAACTCCGGCGTATCCAGCAAATCGTAGTTGAGGATGATATCGCTCTTGGTTAAAAACAGCTGCCCGCGGATTTTAGCCATGGCTTTGCGGTTAAGCTTTATTTTGCCCTCGCGCGCCAACGATTCCGGCAGATGGCTGGTCGCGCGGATGGTGTCGATGGCGTGGCCTTCGAAAGCCGCCAGCTTGATGGATTGCGCCATGGCGTGCGACATGGCCAGCAACACCTTGGAATCGCTGGATTTCAGCTCAATGTGATCGTACTGGAATCGATCCTGTTCGCAACCAAATTCGTAACTGAAATTATCTTCCTGCGGGGTGGCGTCCGGTCTGACGGCATACTCCAGCAACAGGGCGTGCAGGCCGCGGCGCTCATCCAGCGTCATGTTCCAGTGTACGGCCACCCCATACGAAAACACGATGGAGCAACCCTCCTTGTAATCGATGATCAGCGCATTTCTGAATACCTGGGCGCGGGTGCTATCCAGCAGTTTTTCCCTTAATTCCGAAAAGCGGAAGGATTGGGCCAGACACACGGTCAGGCAATGCTTGATGGTTCGGGTTTGTGGCATAGTGGTTTACTCTGGGCGCAAAAAGCATCGGTTTGCAACACTGGCATTCATTATATTTGCCCGGCGGTTCCCGTTATATCCCCTTATGCCGCCCTGTTCCGGCGGGGAGAGAAAACAATGGAGCCGAAATTTGCAGAGCAATGCGTATAAATTGGTTAGAATAGCGGTTTCCGTCCATCTATTAAAGCCACAAACCAAGTGTCATGCAAACAAACTATAACACCGATGATTTAAGAATTAGTGAAACCAAGGAAGTGGTCGCGCCGATTCAGGTTCACGATGAGATTCCGATGACCGACGCCGCCGCCGACACAATTCTGAAAACCAGAGCGGCTATCCACAAGATACTGGCTGGCGAAGATGATCGTTTGCTGGTGGTGATTGGTCCCTGTTCGATTCACGACACGCAGGCTGCCGTTGAATATGCCCGGCGTCTCAAGGTAATCAGTGACGAGTTGCAGCAGAACCTGCTGATCGTCATGCGGGTGTATTTTGAAAAGCCGCGCACCACGGTGGGCTGGAAAGGCTTGATAAACGATCCCGATCTCAATTCCAGTTTCAACATCAACAAAGGCTTACGGGTGGCGCGGCGGTTGTTGCTGGATGTCAACAACCTGGGCATGCCTGCGGCGACCGAATATCTGGATTTGATTACTCCGCAATATGTATCCGACTTGATTTCCTGGGGGGCGATAGGAGCAAGAACCACAGAAAGTCAGGTGCATCGAGAGCTGTCCTCCGGTTTGTCCTGTCCGGTCGGTTTTAAAAACGCCACCGATGGCGGCATCAAGATCGCAATCGACGCTCTGAACGCCGGACGCAGTCCGCACCATTTTCTGTCCGTGACCAAGGAAGGGCGCACAGCCATTTTCTCCTCCAGAGGCAATGAAGACGTGCATATCATTCTGCGCGGCGGCAATGACAAACCCAACTATGACGCCGTCAGCGTCGAACAGGTTGCCGAGGGTCTGGAAGCCGCCGGATTGCGGCCCAATATCATGATCGACTTCAGCCACGCCAACTGTCTCAAGCAATACCAACGGCAACTGGTGGCCGCCGAAGATGTCGGCGAACAGATTGCCGGCGGCGATATTCGCATCATGGGCGCCATGGCGGAAAGCAATCTCAAGGCCGGCCGCCAGGACGTGGAGGAAGGCAAGGAACTGGTATATGGGCAAAGTATTACCGATCCCTGCCTGGGCTGGGAAGATAGCGTCAAATTACTGAACAATCTGGCCGTCGCCGTGCAACGCCGCCGCGCCGTTTTACAAAGCAAGGTTTAAAGCATGAACATACAGGTCAATGGCGACAAGCGCGAATATGGCGAAGACTGCACCGTCGCGGACGTGATAGCCGATCTGGGACTGACCGGCAAACGAATTGCGGTGGAACTGAACAGGGAAATTCTGCCTTTCAACCAGTTCGCCAGCCAGCGCCTGCACGAAGCCGACCGCCTGGAAATCGTACAGGCCATAGGCGGCGGGCAGGACGATTATTTTACCCTGGCCGGAAAAAACTATCGTTCCCGGCTGCTGGTGGGAACCGGCAAATACAAGGATCTGGAAGAAACCCGGCTGGCCATCGAAGCCAGCGGCGCGGAAATCGTCACCGTGGCCATACGCCGCACCAATATCGGCCAGAATCCCGGCGAACCCAATTTGCTGGATGTGGTTTCACCGGACAAATACACCATACTGCCCAATACCGCCGGCTGTTATACCACCGAAGATGCGGTAAGAACCTGTCGTCTGGCGCGGGAGCTGCTGGGCGGGCATAACCTGGTCAAACTGGAAGTGCTGGCCGATCAGCTCACGCTGTTTCCGGATGTCGCCGAAACGCTGATTGCCGCGAAAACGCTGGTCAAGGATGGCTTTGAGGTCATGGTTTACACCAATGACGATCCCATCGCCGCAAAACGCCTGGAAGACATAGGCTGCGTGGCTGTGATGCCTCTGGCCGCACCTATTGGTTCCGGGCTGGGCATCCGTAATCCTTATAATATCTTGACCATCGTCGAAAACGCCCGGGTGCCGATTCTGGTTGACGCCGGAGTGGGAACCGCTTCCGATGCCGCGATCGCCATGGAGCTGGGTTGCGACGGGGTGTTGATGAACACCGCGATTGCCGCCGCCAAAAATCCGCTGCTGATGGCCAGCGCCATGAAAAAAGGCATAGAAGCCGGGCGCGAGGCTTATCTGGCCGGACGCATGCCTCGCAAACGTTTTGCCTCGGCGTCTTCGCCGATCGATGGTCTGTTTTTGTAAGTCAACAGCCTGCTTTGTCCATGTTCCATGACATCATCCTGATCGGGATGTTTTTTCCATGATACGGAAAAGCACAACCTGCCTCATATCCATGCTAAATATCAAGGTAAAGCGGCGCCGGCTGGGGAACAGAACTTTTAAATTTATCCACTTGATTACAATAAATTCGACAATATCCGTCATACGGGTTTTTCCTCATGTCCGAACCGCATAAGATCGATCCCGCCAGAATCCGCAGTTTTATCCGCCGCCAGGGCAGGGCTACCGTCGGCCAAAAACTGGCGCTGGAAAGCTACTGGCACAAATACTGTCTGCCGCCCGAACTGCCGTTCGACATGGCAGCGGCTTTCGGCCGCCAGGCGCCGCTGATCGTGGAAATCGGTTTCGGCAATGGCGCCAGTCTGGCGGAGATGGCCGCCGCCAATCCCGATGTCAATTATCTGGGTGTGGAAGTGCACAGGCCAGGCATCGGTCATCTACTAATGTTGCTGGAGCAGCGCAGCATCGGCAACGTCCGGATTTATCACCATGACGCCATCGAGATTCTGGAGCAGAAAATTCCCGATCACAGTCTGGCAGGCGTACATCTGTTTTTCCCCGATCCCTGGCAAAAACGCCGCCATCACAAACGCCGTATCGTGCGTCCGGCCTTCGTGGAATTGCTATATAAAAAACTGGCCGCAGACGGTTATTTTCATGCCGCCACCGATTGGGAAAATTACGCCAAACATATGCTGGGAGTGCTGGCGACTGGGCAAGGCTTGCGCAACACCAGCCCCGACAACCAGTTTTGCCCGCGCCCGGCATACCGGCCCCTGACCAATTTCGAGAATCGGGGGCTAGGGCTGGGGCATGGGGTGTGGGATCTGATTTTCCGTAAAGTTTAAGCCGTTTCCCTTGAGTCCCTTACGCCAATTAATTTCTCAAACCGCAATCTATGGCCTGAGCAGCATTCTGGGCCGCTTTCTGAATTATCTGCTGGTTCCGCTTTACACCTATACCTTTAGCGCCGAGCAGTACGGCGTGGTGTCGGAGTTTTATGCCTACGCCGGTTTTTTGGCTGTGGTGCTGGTCTTTGGACTGGAAACCGGCTATTTCCGCTTTCGGCAAAAACAGACGGCGGACGTAGCAGCCGTCTATGGCGGCGGTCTGAGTTTTTTGATGCTGACCAGCCTGGGCTTTCTAGCCGCCATTCTGTTCTGGCGGCAGCCACTGGCCGCCTGGCTGCATTATCCCGATCATCCCGACTATCTGTGCTGGTTTGCCGGCATACTGGCGGTGGACGCCATGACCGCGCTGCCGTTTGCCCGGCTGCGCGCCGAAAATCGGGCCTGGCGCTTCGCCGGCATCAAAATGGCGGAAATTTTTGTCACCATCGGCCTGAATCTGTTTTTATTACTGCTCTGCCCCAAGTTGCAGGCGGAATGGCCGGATTTACCGCTAATCGACTATTACCAGCCGCAAATCGGCGTCGGCTATATATTCCTGGCCAATCTGGCCGCCAGCTTCATCAAGTTGTTGCTGTTGCTGCCGCAATTCCGCGACTTACGCCTGTCGCTGCCGCCGACGGTACTGATACCCATGCTGCGCTATTCCCTGCCTATGGTGGTGATAGGCTTTGCCGGGATGATTAACGAAATGCTGGATAGAGCCGTTTTGAAAATTCTGCTGCCTTACGATCTAGCGACCAATCTGAAAATGCTGGGCATTTACGGAGCCTGTTACAAACTGTCTATCCTGATGAGTCTGTTCGTGCAAGCCTTCCGCTATGCAGGCGAGCCGTTTTTCTTCGCCTATGCCGGCCACAGTGACGCCAAACGCGCCTATGCGCTGGTCATGCAGTATTTTGTCATCGCCGGGGTTTTCATTTTTCTGCTGGTGACACTGTATATCGATTTTTTTCAATATTTTATCGGCGCCGAATTCAGGGCCGGGCTAAAGGTGGTGCCGGTTTTATTGCTGGCCAATCTATGTCTGGGCATTTATGTCAATCTATCTATCTGGTATAAGCTTTCCGACCGCACCGGACTGGGCGCCTGGGTATCAATTGCCGGAGCCGGCCTGACGGTAGCGCTCAACATCCTGTGGATTCCGCGATGGGGTTACATGGGTTCGGCCTGGGCGACGTTAGCCTGTTACGGGTTTATGGCCTGCCTGTCCTGGCTGCTGGGCCGCCATTATTATCCGGTGGTCTACCCGCTGGCCAGAATCGGCCTGTATACGAGCCTGGGGCTGGGCCTGTATTTTGCCGACCGGTATCTGATAGCCATACAGGGCTGGAATGTCTGGCTGACCGGCAGCCTCGGCTTGCTGACTTATCTGATGGTCGCGGGGCTAATGGATATCAGACCGCTGCTGAAACGCAGTTGAGATATAACGGTAATTTTGAAATTTTGTCGGCAAACTGCATACTGAATTGTATCGGAACGCTTAACATTATAAATTTCAAACTGAACCACTATCGGATAACCCGCAGTTGTGGATTTTTTTATGGCGGCTGCGTATGATAATCTCGCCGCCGCCGTTGGCAGTTGTTGAGGATGGTTTGTCTAGCCCGCTTATCCGCTTGTGTCCACTGGCAGATTTCATCCAGACTTCTAAAACAGCCCAGACAGGTATTATTGTCGTCCAGGCAACAACTTCTGATGCAGGGGGACGGGATCAGGTCTACGATATGAGTGTCAGTCAACTTGATTTCGGCCTTCATGTGGTAAACCAGTGTTTTTAGTAGCTAACTGTTATTTAATATCATGAGTATATCAAAGCAGGACATTATCGATGCATTCTGGTTTCGCCATGCCTGCAAGGAGTTTGATGTCGCCAAACCGGTGAGCAGGGAGGATTTTGATTTTATTCTGGAAACCGCACGACTGTCACCCAGTTCCTTCGGCCTTGAACCCTGGAAATTTCTGGTGGTGCAAAATCCCGATCTGCGCGAAAAACTGAGGCAATATACCTGGGGTGGGCAGTTGCAACTGCCTACCGCCAGTTATGTCCTTGTCGCCCTGCTGCGCAAGAGCGCTTTTATGCGTTACGACAGCCCCTATATCCAGAATTTTATGCGACAGGTGCAAAATCTTTCCGAACTCGCCTGCAAAATCCGTACTTCCATCCTGGAAAAATTTCAGGCCGACGACTTTGACCTGCTGAATTCCGAGCGCAGCATGGCCGACTGGTCAGCGAGACAAACCTATCTGCCGCTGGCGAATATGATGACCGCCGCGGCGCTGATCGGCATAGACACCTGTCCGATAGAGGGCTTCGATCAGAATAGCCTGGAAAATCTGCTGGCAAAAGAACTGGGGATAGACCGGCAGGGCTGGGGCGTCGCCTATTTGCTGGCATTCGGTTACCGCAAGGCCGATCCGAATTGGCCCAAAACCCGGCAACCCATCGATAACATAGTGGAGTGGTTTGAATAGGCAGGGCGACGGCTTTTTCAACGATTATTGGACGGACGTTGACTCGCAGCCGATTCGGACGGCCTCCTAGGAGGCCGTCCGCCAAACAGACTGAATTAACGCCCGGCCCGCCGTCTGAAATCGAACGCCTCTAATAGATTATTGGCTTTGGCGTCACGCTCCGATAAGGGTTGCAAATCGAAGCGGGTTTCGATCAAACGCAGGATAGAGGTGGTATCGTAAGGCGTATGATCGACATAACCCTTCTTAGCGAACGGCGAAACGATAATCGCCGGAATCCGGCTCCCGAGCCCCCAGCGGTCGATGACCGGCGGTGCAGCGTGATCCCAGAAGCCGCCATATTCATCGTAGGTGATAACAATTGCGGTACTGGGCCAGATCGGGCTATTGCGAATGGCCTCGACAATCTCCCGGACATCCTTGTCGCCCTCGGCAACACTGGAATAGCCAGGGTGCTGGTTTTCGCTGCCCGCCGGCTTGTAAAACGCTACCTGTGGAAAGCTGCCGTTCAGATCGGTCAACAGCCGGGATCGGTCTTTTAAATGCTCGTTGCGCGCAGCGGTACCGGGGGCATAATTGCTGTAATAGACAAAAGGCTGATGATGAAACTGAAAATGATCCGCGGTTTTTCGTCCGGCCACTGCGTCATCCCAGCCGCCGGCATACCAGGCCCAGGATATGGATTTTTCGGACAGCCGGTCGCCAATGGTGGCATGAAGCAACGGCGGCAGGCGATTGTCGGCATGCCCGGTGTCAAACGGCGGATAAAACGGCTGAAGGGTGCCGACCGCATAACCGTCTTCGGTTACCGCCGGATCGGTTAACGGCCTGCCTGTGACGGTATCGAATATCCATTGCCTAAGCTCGGGCGGCGCATCCTTAAATTCGGGGGTGCAGGCGCAAATCAGCCATTGATGGTTCAAAAAGGAACCGCCGAAAGCACTCTGAAAAAAATTGTCGGCCAGGGTAAACGCTTTGGCATACTGCCACAATGCCGATTCCGGCTGGCGATAATAGCCCATGACCAGACCGCCGGCCGAAGACAGGGCGGCAAACCGGTCGTTGCGGCCGCCGTCGATCTGCATCTGATGAATAAAAAACCGATGCGTCAGATCAGGGTGTTTTTCATTTGCAGGAACATAAGCGGCAATATCGAAAGGCTTGTTCGGCAAATCCCGCGGAAAACGGTTGTCCGGCTGGCCATCGTCCATCACCGCCGGCAAATATTGATAAGTACGTCCGTATTCATCCACCTGGATTGCCGCATTTTTGGCGTTGGCTATGCCATTCGCGCCCGGAAACCAGCCGAACAGGCTGTCAAAACTGCGATTTTCGAGATAAATGACAACAATATGCTCAATGCGCGCCAGATCCTTGCCTGCCGCCAGCGAGACAGCAGGCTGAAATGCTGCCAGGACGGCGGCAAGCATGGTGATACGAAAAAAAGTCATAAACATACCTGCCTGTAAATTGAAGATTTCATGCCGAAATGTTAACCGCTAAAATTGTAATATTGTTGCTTGCGCCCATATGAACATCAGCCCTTATAAATACCCCGATAGCCGGATGAAATCGGGTAGCGGCGGTCGCGACCAAAAGCTTTAGGGGTAATGCGGATACCGGGCGGCGACTGCCTGCGCTTGTATTCGTTTCTATCGACCAGGGTAATGGCCCGATTCACATCTTCCAGCCGGTAACCCCTGGCCAGAATCTCGTCTGCGGGCAAATCCTGTTCGATATACAGCGCTAGAATAGGATCCAGCACTGCATAGGGCGGCAGGGAGTCCTCGTCTTTTTGATCTGGAGCCAGTTCGGCGGACGGCGGTCTGCCGATCACCCGCGGCGGAATGACAGGAGACAGGCTGTTGCGGTATTCCGCCAGACGATAGACCAGCAATTTGTATACATCCTTTAGCGGTGCAAAGCCGCCGGCCATGTCGCCATACAGGGTAGCGTAACCGACGCTCATTTCACTTTTGTTACCCGTCGTCAGCAACAGTTTACCCTGTTTGTTGGACAGCGCCATCAACACCACGCCCCGACAGCGGGCCTGAATGTTTTCTTCGGTGGTGTCCTGCCGGCTGCCGGCAAACAGCGGCGTCAGCATCCGGCTGAAGGCCTCGACCGCCGGCTCGATTGGAATGATATGCCATTTTACCCCCAGTGCATCCGCTTCCAGGCAGGCGTCTTCGATGCTCATATCCAGCGTGTAACGCGAAGGCATCAGCACCGCTTCCACCTTGTCCGCACCTAACGCGTCAACGGCCAGCGCCAGCACCAACGCGGAATCGATGCCGCCGGACAGACCCAGTATGGCCCCCTGGAAGCCGTTTTTTCTGACATAGTCCCTGACACCCAGCACCAGCGCCTTGTATTCGCTAATCACCGGCTGATAATGTGCGGCAATCTGGCCGGCAATCGGCTGGCAATCGATAAATTCAACCACGCTCAACTGCTCTTCGAATTCGGCGGCGCGAAACACGATCTCGCCGTTCCGGTCGGCTACAAAGGATGCGCCGTCGAAAATCAGCTCGTCCTGACCGCCAATCTGGTTGACATAAACGAGCGGAGTTTTTGCGCTCTGAAGCTGTCCGCAAATAATCTCTTCACGCTGATGCACCTTGCCGGCATGAAACGGCGAAGCGTTCAGGGTGAGAATAATCTCGGCGCCTGCCTGACGATTTTTTTCGATAATGCCGGGCTGCCAGATGTCTTCGCAGATAGTCAGGGCCAGACGGGTGTTTTTGATACTGAACAATGTGGTTTGCGTAGCGGCGCTGAAATACCGCTGTTCATCGAAAACGCCGTAATTGGGCAGCGCATTTTTATGGTATTCCGCAATAATTCTGCCGTCGGCTAAAACAGCCGCACTATTATATAAAAGCCCGTCCCGATAACCTGGATAACCGATTACCGCATGAATACCCTCGATACCGGCGGCAATATCCAGCACGGCCTGTTCGGCCTGGCGAATAAAGTCATTGCGAAACAGCAGGTCTTCCGGCGGGTAACCGGTAATGCATAATTCGGAAAATACCACCACATCGGCCTGCAACTGTTTGGCCTGTTCTACGGCGGCAATAATTTTGGCGGTATTGGCCGCAATATCCGCAACTGTAAAATTGAATTGAGCAAGAGCGATTTTTATGGTCATGACTTAAACGGAAAAACAGGCCCTCATTGCCGCACCGATATCGGATGGGGAACTGACCATCTCCACTCCGGCAGCCTTCAAGGCGGCGACTTTGCCGGCCGCCGTGCCGGCCCCGCCGGTGACTATGGCGCCGGCATGGCCCATGCGTTTGCCGGGCGGTGCCGTCTGGCCGGCGATATAGCCGACCACCGGCTTGCTGACGCCGGCTTTAATAAACTCGGCCGCCAGCTCTTCGTCGCTACCGCCAATTTCACCGACCATGACGATACCCTGCGTCTGCGGGTCGCTCTGAAAGCGGCTGAGCACATCAATAAAATTCATGCCGCGGATCGGATCGCCACCGATGCCGACACAGGTGCTTTGCCCCAGTTGCTGCCGAGTGGTCTGGTGTACGGCTTCGTAGGTCAGGGTGCCGGAACGGGAAACGATGCCGATTTTTCCCGGCGTATGAATATGACCGGGCATGATGCCGATTTTACATTGTCCCGGGGTAATCACGCCCGGACAATTGGGACCGACCAGCAAAGAGCGGCTGCCCTGCAGGGCAGCCTTGACTTTCAGCATGTCCAGAACCGGAATGCCTTCGGTAATACAGACGATCAATTCAATGCCGGCGTCGGCCGCTTCCAGTATCGCGTCGGCCGCGTAGAATGGCGGCACATAAATCATGCTGGCGTTAGCTGCGGTGGCTTTTACCGCCTGTTGCACGGTGTCGAACACCGGTAAATCCAGATGGACGCCGCCGCCACGGCCGGGCGTGACTCCGGCCAGTAATTTACTGCCATACGCCACAGCCTGCTGCGAATGAAAAGTCCCCTGTTTACCGGTGAATCCCTGACAAATCAGCCGGGTATCGTTGTCTATCAGAATGCTCATGCAGCCTCCGCCAGCGCTACGACCTGCTCGGCCGCACTGTTCAAATCGTCTGCGGCAATCAGCCCCAGGCGGGAATTGGCCAACATCGCCCGACCCAGCTCGGCATTGGTGCCTTCCAGCCTGACCACCACCGGAATATGCAGACGCATTTCTTCAATGGCAGCCAGAATACCGGCGGCAATCACATCGCACTGTACGATACCGCCGAAAATATTCACCAGCACGGCTTTGACCACGCCATCGGCCAGTATCAGTTTGAAAGCTTCCCTGACTTTATCCTTGTTTGTACCGCCGCCGACATCCAGAAAATTAGCCGGCGAACCGCCCTTGAGCTTAACCATGTCCATGGTCGCCATCGCCAGTCCGGCACCGTTGACCATGCAGCCTATATTGCCGCCCAGAGTGATATAGTTGAGGTCGAACTGCCTGGCTTCGGCTTCCCTGGGATCTTCCTGGGTGACATCCCGCAATGCTGCTATATCGGCATGCGTGGCGATGGCGTTATCGTCGAAGTTAATTTTCGCATCTAGCGCCAGCAAATGACCCCGTTCGGTTTCAATCAGTGGGTTGATCTCGATCTGGCTGGCATCCTTGGCCAGAAACAGTTGATACATTCCAGACATGACACCTTGCAGTTGCGATTGCTGATCCTTGCCCAATCCCAGCGCCGCGCCGACCAGACGACATTGATACGGTTGCAGACCAGCGGCCGGATGCACGGCTACCCGCACAATTTTTTCCGGACTTTCCGCCGCCACCTGTTCTATGTCCATGCCACCCGCGGCCGAAGCGATGAATAACAGGCGTTCAGTCTCGCGATTGATCACCAGACTCAGATAAAACTCGTTTTTTATCTCCGAAACCTCTTCAACCAATAGGCCGTTCACAGGCAGTCCGGCGCTATCGGTCTGATGCGTTATCAAATGTTTACCTAACATGGCGGCGCTATATTCGTAGACCTCGGCCAGACTCTGCACCACTTTGACGCCACCGGCCTTGCCGCGGGCGCCGGCATGAATCTGCGCCTTGAGCACCCAGGCCGAACCGGGCAGAGACTCTGCAAATTCCACAGCCTGCTGTGGACTGCAGGCCAGATAGCCCTGCGGAACCGGCACCGAAAAAGTCCGGAACAGTTGCTTCGCCTGATACTCATGAATATTCATCTACTACTCCGCGTGTTAGGGCTTTTTATGCTGTGAGCTGGCAGGATACCGGACAAGTAATCTCCGTCCCCCCCGGCAGGCGCCGGCCCGGGAGACTAAAAAGCCTCAAATATTCGGACGGTACAGGGAGGAGAGCATTTCTCGACTCGAACCCGGCATCGCATGGACGCCAAACTCCGTCCCCGCATTCTATTCCTTCCAGACAGTCAGCTGTATTTTTCCATGGCTTTCAACTGCTGCAGGGCCGCGTGTATTCTAGCCGTGGTGTCGTCATCCAGTTCATTGTTCTTGTAAACTTTTTCCAGCAGGCCTTCTTCAACCAGCGCATCCTTGATCCAGCGCTTGGCGAAACTGTAACTGGCGGGGATTTTTGCAACTTCGCCGGTTTTGGGATTTTTAATGCTGCCATTTACGGTAACCGGTCTAGCGGCAGCCGGCTTGCTGCGTGCAGGTTTTTTAGCAGCGGATTTTACGACTGTGGACGGCGGCGCGATTTTTTCGGATTTTTCCATGACAACCGGTTTATTTGCTTCCGCTTTTGCGATTTCCGGTTTTTCAGGGTTTGAAACATCCTTTTTTTCAGCCAGCACTACAAACACTACATAAGCAACAAACACTGTAGTCGCTATAAAAAGCAATTCGCCCATAATCCATCCTCTTCGTTTATTTTAATTTTAAGAATATTACGATCGGTTGTGTCACTTTCTGGAAATATATCAGAGCCTGCCGCGCCGGTAAACCTGGCATTCCGACGAAATCAGGGTATTACCGCAGCCAGCCGCCAGGCCCGACTCAATAATTCTAGTCCAAAAATCGAATATGTCTGCAAATTTTTATCATTATCCGTTATTAATCCCAGGGCGGTAAATCGCCGTCATAGGCGACAAAATCCTTAATTGCCGGTCGGGTAAACACGCCGAAATTGCCAGTCGGCGCTGAATCGGATTGTCCACCGGCGGCCTGCTCGCACCATTTTGAAAAAAGGCTGATATCCGCACCGGTAGGGGCATACCATTTCTTAATAGCTGCATCCCATTTTGCACCCAGGGATTTTGCCGCATCCTTTTCCGCATACGGTACATTCAGATAGATTTTCGAACTGGACATGTCGGGATTGCCGGGGCGGGGATTTAGATCTGCGTGGTTCATTTCTGTGTTGAATCATACCATGTTAATGCCCGGAACCGGTCAAACAATACGGCGTTACCGGGCTCCGAACAAGTTCGGACAAGTCTGTGATTGCCAGCAATCCGCCAAAACTGTATCCTGCCTTCCATGCAAATACATCTTATTTCAGTGGGAAATCGAATGCCGGACTGGATACAGCAGGGCTATAATGAGTATTCCAGACGCTTACCCCGCGAATGTGAACTGGTCTTGAAGGAAATAGCCCCGGACAAGCGGAAAGGAGGAGATATCGCGCGTATAACCAGAGATGAAGGCGAGCGGATGATCGCGGCCCTACCCGGCAGGGCGCATGTGGTGACACTGGACATACCCGGCAAGCCGTGGACGACGCAGGAGTTGTCCCAGGCTTTACAACGTTGGCTGGGCAATGGGCAGCCAATTGCATTGATGGTGGGCGGGCCGGAAGGCTTGTCACAGCAAGTCAGGAATCTGGCACTGGAAAGCTGGAGTCTTTCGCCGCTTACTTTTCCGCATCCATTGGTAAGAGTCATCGTGGCCGAGCAGATTTATCGCGCCTGGAGTTTGCTGAATAACCATCCTTATCATCGTTGACAGCGTTTTGAGCGCCCGGATTAACCTTGAATCACACTAAATCAATGCCGCCGCAACTGATCCTAGCCTCCGCGTCCCCGCGCCGCAGCGAACTGCTGAACCAGATCGGCATCCGCCACATCGTCAGCGCCGTGGAAGTAGACGAAACGCCGCTGCCGGACGAATCGGCTCCAGCCTATGTGCAACGAGTGGCGGCCGAAAAATCCGCTGCCTGCAAGGCGGCTTTGAACCAAGGACTGCCGGTATTGTCTGCCGATACAACCGTGGTTTGTGACGATCGAATTATGGGCAAGCCGCAAAATTTGCAACACGCGCTGGCAATGTTAAGTACACTTTCCGGCCGTTCCCATCTGGTATACAGCGCCGTGTCCCTGCGTAGCGTACAGCATCGGCAGGCATTATGCGTCAGCGAAGTAAGATTCAGACAGCTTGATCCAGCCGAAATTATTGGCTACTGGCAGACAGGAGAGCCTTGCGACAAGGCCGGCGCATACGCCATACAAGGCCTGGGCAGCGTCTTTATAGAATCGATTACCGGCAGTTTTTCGGGCGTGATGGGCTTGCCCCTGTTTGAAACCGCCCAATTATTAGCCCAAGAAGGGATTAGCGTCATTGCATGAGTGAAGAAATTTTAATCAATGTTACTCCGCCGGAAACCCGTGTTGCCGTCATCGAAAACGGTGTATTGCAGGAGCTGATCATCGAGCGGATAAGACAGAAAGGGTTGGTCGGCAATATTTACAAGGGTGAAGTCTGCCGAGTATTGCCGGGTATGCAGGCCGCATTCATAGACATCGGCCTGGAAAAGGCGGCGTTTTTACATTTGTCCGACTTTAGCAGCCAGGAACTGGCGCAGGCAAATGGCTCGGACAATATCGAACACTATCTGAAAGACGGTCAGAAACTGGTCGTTCAGGTCACCAAGGATCCGCTGGGCAACAAAGGCGCCCGGCTGACAACCGACATCTCCATCCCTTCCCGCTATCAGGTCTATATGCCTTATGCCGGCAATTCCGGCGTTTCGCAGCGCATAGAATGCGAAGCGGAGCGGGTGCGCCTTAGGGCCTGCATAGAAAGCTATCTGCAAAAGCACGTCGTGCCCGGTGGTTTCATTGCCCGAACGGCTGCCGAGTGCGTGGAAGAAGCGGTTTTGTATTCGGACATGACTTTTCTCCACAAATTGTGGGAATCGATACTGGAAAAATGCAAAAAAGCCAAGTCCAAGACACTCATACACGAAGATTTGCCGCTTAGCATCCGCACATTGCGCGATTTGTATAAGGAGGGTATCGAAAAGGTCAGGATCGATTCCAGGGAATCCTTTCTGCGGCTGGTCGAATTTGCCGAGATCTTCGTGCCTGAAATGGTGTCGATTATTGAACACTATTCCGGTGAAAGACCGGTATTCGACATCTATAATGTTGAAGACGAAATCAGCAAGGCGCTGGACAGAAAGGTCAAACTTAAATCCGGCGGCCATCTGGTTTTCGACCAGACCGAGTCCATGACCACCGTCGATGTCAATACCGGTGGTTATGTCGGCGGCCGCAATCTGGAAGAGACTATCTTCAAAACCAATCTGGAAGCGGCGCAGACCATTTCCAGACAGCTCAGATTACGCAATCTGGGCGGCATCATCATCATCGATTTTATCGATATGCAGAGCGAGGATCACAAAAAACAGGTGCTAATGGCTTTGCAGCGCAATCTGGACAAGGATCACGCCAAGACCAAAATCACCGAAGTTTCTGCGCTGGGGCTGGTGGAAATGACCCGCAAGCGTACCCGGGAAAGTCTGGAGCACATTCTGTGCGAGCCCTGTTCCACCTGCGGCGGGCGCGGGGTCTTGAAAACGGCGGAATCCATCTGTCTGGAAATTTTCCGGGAAATCATACGCGTGGTCAGGCAATACAGTGTTCAACAGATCATGGTGCTGGCTTCCGAACAGGTGGTCGAAATGCTGCTGGATGAAGAAGCCGATATGCTGGCCGAACTTGAAATGTTTCTAGGAGTTGGTATAAAAATCCGCGCGGAAGCGGAATACAATCAGGAACATTACGACGTGGTGTTATTGTAGGTCGCCCTTGTTTATCCTCTACCTGACGCGGATAATGCGGCGATTTTTGTTCTGGAGTCTGATTGCCGCGGCACTGGCTTTGACAGCCATGCGGCTTTTTCTGGCCGACGTTGCCGGCCATAAGACCCAATTGGAGGAAAAAATCCGGCAAACCGCCCATATTCCGATACAAATCGGCAAACTAAGCGGTCACATGCATTTTTTTAGTCCCGGCATAATCCTGCAGGATGTTGTCGTCGAGGCGACCGATTCGGGTGCAGAGCCTGCGATAACGCTGAAAGAGGCGAGAATTCGTGTTGACCTGCTGCATCTGCTGATGACAGGCAATCCGATGCAGGCCATTACAGTCACGCTGCTCGGGGCTAAAGCCGAGGTAATCCGCAATTCGGATGGCAAGGTTTTCATAAAAGGCCTGCCGACCAACGGCGAACAGCCGCTTTGGCTGCTACAGGGTAGGCAATACGCCATTCTGGAAAGCAAGATCGACTGGCAGGATTTGAAACATGACCGCAACCGAGCCGCGTTGCGAAATTTCAATCTTCTATTGAAAAACAGAAGCGCCAGCCACGAAATACATGTGCTGACAACCCTGAATAAACTATATGGCGACAGCCTGCGCATTTCGGCGCTGATTGACGGCGATATTTTCAAAGCGGACGATCTGGCCGGCCAAATCTATGTCGAAGGCGTCAATTTGCAAGCCGCCGCGCTGACGGTGTGTGGCTTGCCATTCAATTATCAAATCCTGAGCGGTTCCGGGAATGTCGAAATATGGAGCCAATGGCGACATTCTCGCCCGTACCGAATTGCAGGCCATATTCAGGCCCGGCAAATCGGCATCGCCAATCCGCTAGGCAAAAGCCTGCAACTGGATACGATCGAGGCTAATGCCAGCTGGCTGGCAAAACAGGACGGCTGGCGGCTGGGCGTCCATGACCTGGATGCCGCCGCCGGCGGCCGGCTCTGGAATGATGCCGAATTTTATCTGCAAAACGGCGGACAGAACATTTGGTTCGGGTTAATCAAACGGCTGGATTTGGGTGCGGTGGCGTATATCGCCCCGCTGTTTTTACCCGCAGAAAACCAATATCAGCCGTGGCTACAGCTCAATCCGGGCGGCCTGCTCAGCAATCTGTCCTTTTATACGCAGCCCGGTTCGGAACACTACGCCTTGCGCGGCGATTTCAGCGGGTTAAGCATCGCCACCATCCATTCAATACCGGGCCTGCAAGGCCTCTCCGGTAGAATCAACGGTAGCGATGATCACGGACGGATTGAATTCGCCAGCGAAGATGCGCAACTGGACGCCCCCATGCTGTTTAGAAACAATCTGCATATCAAAGCTCTAAACGGCGGGATAGATTGGCGGCAACAAGACGGCGACTGGCGTTTCGGCGGCAAGGGGTTTGTAATAGACAGCCCTGATTTCCGCACACGAACCAATTTTGAAATTGTCCTGCCTAAAAATCGGGCTTCACCTTATGTGGATGTCCGATTACAGTTTGGCGATATAGCCGACATCAGTAAGCTACCTCTCTATTATCCGGCCAGGGTAATGGATCGAGACGCCCTCAAATGGATGGATCAGGCATTCATTGCCGGCAGGATAGCGCATGGCGAAATAACGATGCGCGGCCATCTCGATCAGTTTCCGTTCGATAACGGACAGGGCCTGTTCGAAACGCTGTTTTCGGTCGAAAACGGCGAACTGCAATTCAACCCGGACTGGCCGCACGCCAAAGACATCAATGCGGACATTCATTATCTAGGCAAGGATTTACGAGTCGCCATTAACAGCGGCCATGGCGAAAATGTCGAGATCAAACAATTGCTGGTCAGCATTCATTCCCTGCCGGTCAGCGAACACGCCGAGATTACCGGCCAGTTGCAGAGCCCTTTGCAGAACGCCCTGCTGTTTCTACAAAAAACGCCGCTGCATGCCCAAGTGACGCCGCTGCTGAATTTGGTTGAGCTGGAAGGCAGCACGCAGGTCGATCTGGATCTTTCCATCCCCTATCATGCGAACATGCCTTTCGGCGTCAATGTCGACGCCCATTTTAATAATGCCAACCTGACTTTTAAGCCCATCAATCTGCTGTTCAGCCAGATCGGCGGAGTTCTGCATTTTACCGAAAACAGGATTAGCAGCCAGCAACTGACGGCCCAGTTGCTGGGTTATCCGGTTCACGGCACTGTGGCTAGCGACAGCTCCGCCATTCGATTGCAGGCAAAAGGCGCTAGCAGCGCCGAAGCGCTGCAAAAACAATTCTCTTTTCTACAAAATAAAATTGCCAGCGGGGGTTTCAATTTTCAGACGGAATTAACCGTACCGCAGCAGGTAAATCAACCGCAAACCTTGAGCATTAGCAGCAACCTGCAGGGGCTGACGGTTGACAGCCATGATTTTCTAGGCAAAACGGCCAAGGAACTGCGGCCATTCAGGCTGGATTTTCAGTTTAACAACAAACCGTTGCTGCCCCTCAGGGTTCATTACGGCAACGAATTGAATGCCGCATTGCTGGTGGATCTTGTCGGCAATCGTTTGTATTCAGGAGATGTGGTGGTGGGTCGACATGAAGCCGATACCGAACAACAACCGGGGCTCAAAGTGGAAATCAGACAGCCGGAATTCAGGCTAGCGCAAGAATTAAGCGCCTTAAACGATGGCGAAAACCGCTGGCCGGCCTTACGGGAGCTGCAACTGGAAACCGATAACCTGATTTGGCAGGGGCAAAGCCTTGGCCCGTTACACAGTCATTTCCGGCATGGCGATCTGGCGTGGCAAGGCGTTGTGGATAGCAACATGGCCAAGGGGCGAATGATCATTCCCGATCAGCGCAACGGTAATGAGGCGATCCGACTGGAAATGGACTACCTTGACCTCTCCGCCCTAAATACCCTGCACTTTACTGCTGCGGAACAGGTCATTGAGTATCTGCCGCTGATTGATATCGATAGCCGGCAATTAAGATGGCGTTCGGTCGATCTGGGCAAACTCAAATTGCAGACCGAGCGCCGCAGCAACGGCGTCCATTTCAAGACAATCAGGCTGAGCGACGCCACTAAAACCATCGACTTCAACGCCGACTGGATTAAGCTGCCGCATGGCTCTTCCACCCTGATAAGCGGCAACCTGAATTCGAATGACTTTGGCCGTTTCCTGTCGGAACTGGGTTGCGGTGACGACTTTAAGGAAACCCACGCCAACATCGGTTTTTCCGGGGGCTGGAACGGTACGCCGCAACAGTTTTCACTGGAAAGGCTACATGGTCAGTTGCACGTCGACCTGACCGATGGCCGAATTTCCAGCATTGACCCCGGTTTCGGGCGTTTACTGGGACTGATAGCCATGGAGCAGTGGGTCAAACGCATTAGCCTTGATTTCAGCGATATTTACGCCCAGGGTCTAGCCTTCAATGAAATTACCGGCGATTTTAAAATAAGCAATGGCAAGGCCTTTACAGACAACCTACTGATCGATGCGGTGATCGCCAAGATGCGCATCGCCGGAACAGCCGATTTAATCAGCAAAACTTTAAATCATAATGTGACGGTTATCCCCAAGAGTTCCGACGCCTTGCCTATTGCTGGTACAATCATCGGCGGAGTGGCCGAATTTATCACCGATGCGATCATCAGCGATTATAAGGAAGGCTATTTTTTCGGATCGGAATACAAGGTTGCCGGTCGCTGGGGAAATGTCGAAGTAACGCCGGTAAACGAACATGACGGCCTGATGAATAAAACCCTGCATGATCTGACCGATTTCGACTGGCTTAAATAGAGGCCAAACCGGATTTTTCGCAGAAGGTTCTCTATTCCCGGACAGGCATCCCAAAAGACTGTCATAAAAAGCCATGCCAGGCATGCTTTAATTTTTGAAATTTACACTTTAGTACACTCAAGAGATCAACCATGACAATATGTGCAGCAATTCAGATGGCTTCCGGCCCCCAAGTCAGCGCCAATTTGCTTGAAGCCGAAAAATTGATAGCCGAAGCGGCCACCGCCGGAGCCAGACTGGTAGCCCTGCCCGAAAACTTTGCACTGATGGGCATGAACGAATTCGATAAACTGAAAGCCTGCGAACAGGAAGGTCGCGGCCCAATTCAGGACTTTTTAGCCCAGACCGCCAAAAAATACAATGTCTGGATCGTGGGCGGCACCATGCCGCTTGCCGCCAATGCTGAAGGCAAGGTTCGCGCAGCCTGCCTGGTTTACGATGCACAGGGGCAGCGAGTGGCGCGTTATGACAAGATCCATCTTTTCGATGTCAGCCTGCCGGACAACAGTGAAGAATACCGGGAGTCCGATTCTGTGGAACCAGGCGATGCCGCCTGCGTACTGGACACGCCGTTCGGCAGACTTGGCATTGCAGTCTGTTACGATTTGCGCTTCCCCGAGTTTTTTCGGGCAATGAATAAGCAGCAACTGGATATAATCGTCATTCCTTCCGCCTTTACCGCCAAAACCGGCGCCGCGCACTGGGAAGTTTTATTGCGGGCTCGCGCCATCGAAAACCTGTGTTATGTCATCGCGCCGAATCAGGGCGGTTTTCATAAAAATGGTCGCCAGACCTATGGGCATAGCATGATTGTTGATCCATGGGGCGTGGTGCTGGATTGCTATAAAACTGGAGCCGGCTTCGTTTGCGGCAATATCGATAAAACCCGGCTGGAAAAAACCAGAGTTTCATTTCCGGTTCTACAGCATCGACGGTTTTTTTGCGAGTAAACCCAATGCATAAAAAGGTTAACACCTGTCTGATCTGCTTTTTGCTGGCGGCCTGTTCGTCTGTGCCGGATAAATACCGCGACCTTAAGCATCTGGAAATACCGCCGACCCTGGCGATCGAGCATTCCTCCAATTTCCAGGCCAATGCGGGCCGGACAGAAGAAAGAATCGGAAAAGCGGCCGGGCTGGCGGAAGAAACCAGCGAGCTTGAAAAACTGGTTATGCTGGTCGGCACAGATGCAAAACCAAGGCTGCTGATCAAGGCCGGTTTCGACAGAACCTGGGATCTGGTGGAAAGAGCCCTGGATCTGGCCGAAATTGAGGTTCTCGATAAAAGCCATGATGACGGTACGCTCCAGGTACACTATGTCGCCAATAGACAGGGCGGCGGCGGGCCGCGTTCGATTTTCTCGTTTTTCGGCAATCCGTCCGACACCGAATATGCAATAAAGGTCGATAAGGATCAAAAAACAACCGAAGTGCACGTTAAAAAACGGGTGACTGCAGAACAGGAACAGGCAAATGCGGTGGATACCGTCAATAGCGATGACTCGGCCAGCCTGATTAAACTGCTGCATAAGACCATCATAGCCGACCTGGAAAAATAAGTTTGGCCGGCCGGACGGCCATGCGCCGTGCGTGGAAAAAGCAGGCCGGCACCTGGATGCACGGATTTAAGCGCCTTGCCGATAATAACAGCGGCAGTTTTTGCTTAACCGCTCTTTCTTTGCCAAAGACCGGAGCTGCCCCCGCTCTTTTCCAGAAGTCGGACAGATTCCATGCACATGCAGCGATCGACTGCCTTGCACATATCGTAGATGGTTAGCAAAGCAATCTGCGTGGCTAGCAGCGCTTCAATTTCCACTCCGGTCTGACCGGTTGTTTTAACAGTGGTCTTGCAATAAACGCGTTGCCGTTCCGGCTGAGGCAGAAGCTGGACATCTACATGACTGACCGGAACGGGATGGCATAAAGGAATCATCTCGGCGGTTTTTTTGCTTGCCATGATGGCGGCAATGCGGGCAATTCCCAGCACATCGCCTTTTTTGTGGCTGCCGGCCATAATCAACGCCAAGGTTTCCGCCTGCATGGCGATATAGCCTTCGGAAATTGCAGTGCGTTGCGAGACGGGTTTGCCGCCGACATCGACCATGTGCGCTTCGCCAGCGGCATTAAAATGAGTAAGTGGTGCGTTTTGCATATCTGAATCCGGCGGTTCTTCGGCCGTCCATTGTATTACCGGGTTAATAATCATGTCGATCAGAGTCCGATATTTTGCCAGTTTAAAAGAAACAGCCGGTCGTAGCGAAGATCGGATACAAATACAGGAACCGCTGACGGCCAGAGAAATATGGCGCCTTCTCAACCCCGACAAGGCAGCCCCGGAAACCATGCTGGCCGCCATAAACATGGAGTATGTCAGCCTGGACGCCCTAGTGAGCGATGGCGCCGAACTGGCTTTTTTTCCACCGGTAACAGGAGGATAACATGTCCATTATTCTTTGCGAACAACCCATAGAGCCCTGGAAAGAGCTGGAGGCCTACCAAAAAAACAGTACGTTACTGAAAGGGAAATACGGCGCGTGCAACATCTTTACCGGTGTGATGCGCGACTTTAATCAGGGCGATACCGTGGAAAGCATGTATCTCGAACACTACCCCGGCATGACCGAGCTGCAATTGAAGCATATAGCCGAACAGGGCATGCGGCAATGGTCTGTTCTGGACTGCCTGATCATGCACAGGGTAGGCGCAGTGGCGCCCAATGACACCCTGGTATTGGTCGCCTGCTGGGCGGTTCATCGCGGGGATGCTTTTGACGCCTGCCGATTCATAATGGAAACATTAAAGACACAGGCTCCTTTCTGGAAAAAGGAAACACTGGCAACCGGCCGGACGCGATGGGTTGAAAAAAACAGCGAAGGATACCAATAATGCGGTTTGATAGGTTCCCTACCGAATTGGCTCGCAAAATAACAAACTGCCCTTTAACTCTGCCCGATATGGAAAAGAAAAATATCGATAACCTGCTACCGAGCGTTTTTGAGTGTCCAAGCGTAAATAGAAATTTGCCAATTACAGGGTCTGAAAAATCCTTATTTAACAGCCGACTATCTGTTCAGTCGCTATTTTGATCCGAGTTGCTTTCGAGTTTTAAATCAGGCAAAAACACACTGCATCCAAGGCGCCAGCATCACCGAAACGGTTTTTATGTTGGCATCTTGCAGATGCGTACCTTATAATCCTGAGCTTATCATAGCCCTATACAATGCCGGGATGGCTTTTTAGGTGGCCGTGCGCAAAAGATGAAGTCAGTTCTGTCGTCGATCCTAAAATTATCCCTCAGCCGCGAGCAGGGCAGACATAAACTGACCATAAAGTATCGTGCTGAATAGTTACAAAACTACGGTTTTTTTTACAAAATAGTGTGTAATTAATCAATGAAAAAGAGTATTTACTATCCCTTACTTATGCGCAGCCTTATCGGATTGGGTACTTTTTTCCCAATATTCGGCCTGCTACTCACCGCGCTGCATTTCCAGCATATTTCCTATGCGGAAGTCGACCGGCAGGCATTAAATAGCAATGGCAGGCAGGTTATTCAATATATGGAGTCAAGGCTGAAGGAAGTCATTTCCGACGCCGAAATGCTGGGGGTATTCGCCGTTCAGAATCAGAGCGGGCTAGATAGTTTCGATCCGATTGCCAATCATGTCCTGCAAATGCAGCCGATGATCAGATCCATAGGTATCGCGCCAAAAGAGATCATCGCCAAGATGTATCCTCTGGAAAGTAACGACGGCATTGTCGGCTTCGATTTATCGAACTCGCCACAATACGCCAGCATCATTGGCTTGGCGCGACGCAATCAAAAACCGGTCATGGTCGGACCGGTAGAATTGACGCCAGGCAACTGGGGCATGAAGCTTTTCGTACCGGTTTCCGCCAGTAAGAACGAGCCGTGGGGATTTCTAACCCTGACCATCAAGCTTTCCGAAACCTTCAAGCAATCGGAAATTCAGGGCAGCCTAGGCTCGGACTATATTTACCGGATTGCCCGTTTTGATTCCGAGCGCAATGAAATGGTCATCATCAGCTCCAGCCCCAACTTCACCATGCTGCCCGACAAGAAAATATTCAATCTGGACTTGCTGGGAATATGGCGGGTTGAAATGGCTCCTGTTCACGACCGTCCCAAGGAAATCTTTTCATATTTGGTCGCAGGCCTAGCCAGCCTGGTCATGACGGTTTTTGGCATCCGGTTTTATAATCAGAACGAAACCAATAAAACCTTGGCCCGATACGATAAGGCCCTGGGTTATCCGAATCGCGTTCAAACCATCCTGAAAGCAGACCGATCGCTGAAACGGCAAGGCTTGTCAGTCGTCATCGTCATTCAGGCAGATGAATTCAGTCTGGATGCCGGGTTCCTGAAAAACATCAAGACCCTGGTTGCCGAATCCCTGTTGACCGATTCGCTGGATACCGATTCGCTGCGCGCCAAGGAGACGCACGCCAAGGATATGACCTTTATGCTGGATAATTCGCACTTCATGACGATGATCGGCGGTCTGTCATCCACGCAAATGGCCAAAGATCTCACGGAAAAACTCTATAACAAACTGAAAGACCATCGCAAAACCATAGGCCTGAGCGAAGCGCCGCTCAAAATAGGGGCGTGCGTAACCCGCGGTAAAAGATCGCGTGTTTCAGCCATATCCGAAGCGGTTCGTGCGCTACGCAGCGCACGTGCCCAGGACGGTGACGCACTGTCGATTTCTTCCAACGCCAAAAGAGCAAAATAAATACTTGCCGGCGGGTTTAATCTGGAAAACCGCTTGAGAGGAAAGACTGAGAAATCCCGCTTGTCCTTCGACGGGCTCAGAACTGCGGGATTTCTCGCCCGGTGGCTGAGTTTTAGGGGGCCACAGCTTAGGCAACCATGGCGGGAATCGCAGGATACAAAGAAAAAACTTGTCAGCATAAAAAAATCATGCCATAATGCACAGCTTAATCGCGGGGTGGAGCAGCTTGGTAGCTCGTCGGGCTCATAACCCGAAGGTCGTAGGTTCAAATCCTGCCCCCGCTACCAGTTAAAACAAAGACTTAGGCTTAAAATCCTAGGTCTTTTTTTATGTCTGTCGCAATTTTGTCGCAGTTGAAAATAAAAGGCCACAAAAAACGGCAATAAATCGCTGAAGAGCTAAGAGCTAAGAGCTAGCTCTTAGCTCTTAGCTCTTAGCTCTTAGCTCTTAGCTCTTAGCTCTTAGCTCTTAGCTCTTAGCTCTTAGCTCTTAGCTCTTAGTCGGCTATTTTAGAAAACAAGTCCACATAGTGTTTGACTAATTCAGCGTGATTTTCACCCTGCGGAATCGGCTCTATATCATCCAAACATTCAGCCACTTTTCTAACCGCGCCAACATCGACGTTTAGCGCATTGCACACTTGATTTAACGCCTCATCCATCGCGGCCAGCCTTGCGGCGAATTTATCGGCTACCTGCACGGGCAATAAGTGTGTTGGTTTTTGGAAGTGTAGGGGTTCTCATTTCGCGCCCCCTTGGTTTTGAGCTTCAACCCATGCAAAAAATTTAATCTCATCAATTAACACCTTGCGGCCAATACGGACAATCGCGCCGGACTTGGCAAGGCCGTTCTTGCGTTCGTTGAAAATCAGCGAGCGAACTCCGCCATTCGTGAAAGCTTGGTGTTTGTCTGTGAATTGATTAACAGTGAATAATGTTGGCATTGCTTACCCTGCAAGGCTTTGCCGCTGGTGCGTGGATTGTCGGCGGGCTGGATTCGCTCTTGTAGAAAGCTGACAATCCGCTTCTGAATCGGTTTATCCAGTTTCTCCAAATCCCGCTTGGCGTCATCTGATAATTTAACTGTCCAGGCCAAGAGCTTTCACCACGTCATCAAGATTGTGAGCAATTTTGCCGCCGTCCACATAGCGAATATAAGCGGCCTCAGCGCGTTTTGAGTCTTGGCAGTCTTCCAGGTATTCCAGCAGGGCAGTTTTAACCAGTTGAGCAGGGCTTAGGTGTTGCTGTATTGCCAACTCGTTTAATACACCTGCGGTTTCATCGTCTATTTCTAAGGTCATCATGGTCAGTTCTCGGTTGATGATAGGTAATTCAGGGGCTTATTGAGCGTTGCCAAAAATCTTGGCATTCATACTGGCAACCACATTGCTTACATGGGTACCCGAAAGCGGTACAGCGTGTTTAATCAGGTCTCTAAAAAACTCGTCCGAAAGCTGCAATTCTGCGCCCCATATACTGCGCTGCCCGCCTTCGTTGTGTATCCATGCGTTAAATTGCTTTATGGGTTGGGTTGATAAGGGTTACGTTGTCCATTCGCGCCCGTTCCATAGCTCCCCCGCTTCTATTTTCAGGCTTCGGCCTTGATAGTCGCGGCGATACTCGCGGCTAGTCTGGCGGCTTCTTGGAAGAGTTAAAGCGCATAGCAAGCTATGCTGAAATTCTGTTGTATCCGGCGCGGCCTTGGTCGTTTCCAAGTCCTGAACCTTACCTTTTTGTTTTTCTGTCATGCTTCCGGCCAGTATTTTCCAATCCAGAGATGAGCCTGAGCGAAGACGATTTATGGGAAATGGGTCAGGCGGCGCTTTGTTGGGATTTGTTGATTAATTGAAAGAGTTTTGCCCTGGCCTCGTTAAGGTATTGGGCA
>JAQTUW010000014.1 GCA_028707085.1 Methylococcales bacterium
CCAGACACTGGCCGATCAACGACAGCCCGGCATAGGAAGTGAGTTCCTTGGCGGATTCTTTAAGCTTAAAACGTGCCATAATGAAAACAGGTGAATGCGGAAAGCCCGTATTATACCTTATTTATCACTGTCTTACATGGAATTGTCTGGATTTGAACACGGATTCAGGTCTAATCTAAACATGTCGAATAAATCAAAATTCTGCTCATGTATGGCACTAATAAAATACACGATTCAAACTCCTTGATAAAAGCCTGATTAATGACAACTAGCGATGCATTGGAACGACTTCCTGCCTGTCCGGTTTTCATGTTTTTCTATTCTGCTGTTTTGTTGCAAACTTATTCGAGGGGTTCCTACAATTAGTTTCTGTTTACGGATTCCACAAATTTCTCTTACATAGTGAAATCCATCGTCCTTCAAACTCAGTATTGATTTACCCGTTAATTGACTCGCGTAACGGTTAGGAATTCGACGATGATCACCGCCGTTGCGCAACACGAAGGATTCTGCTCTTTCTGATACTTCAATCCAGGCATCCGTTAACCTGTGCCGAATGATCTCGCCTAGCGTTGAAATAACTTCATGGCGACGGCATTCTTGCTCTGTTACACCGAATGCAATAATTTTGCGACCATGTTTATGCTTGTATAGCAAAGCAGCCAGAATTTGGCCGCTATCATGCAAAATCTCCCACTCTTGGGTTTCATCCAGCATGGCATCGGGCGATGCAAAATGCAGCCCCCCCGCTACGTTTCGGTACGCCGTATCTAGCAAATCCCAAACAGAATTCTTCCACACTGAGCACTGGTGACTGTCAACCAGCCGAATGAGTTGAGTTGAATCCGCGGTATTTGCAACTGACATGAGCGCTCCTGAAGATAAGTGGGTCTACAGTGAATACGCTCGAGAGTACGGATATTTAAAAAAATTCGTAATCAGTGCAATATCTTGATTTTTAATTCGAACAGTACTAATCCCTTTGCCGAACACGGCTACCCACTTAAGCCGGGACAACATTTGAATCTCGCTGTCCAGTTCTGTTTCCTATGGCACTGACTAAAAAAACAAAACAACACTAGAAGTCCGAATAACGCCCCGTCTGATTATCGATGAAATTGCGAGAATTGGCAAAAAAGTTTTCTCGAATTAGCCGACCAGGTCAATCGATCTAGAAGCAGCGTCTATCGACATTTCAAAGCACAAGCCCGGCGCAATCAATGTAAGCGTCCAACCGCCCCACCTACCCATTTAATCTAAAATCAGAGATGCTGACCTTTTGTTTTTCAAGGGTACCGGTTTGCGCGAGTCCTGCTAACTCGGCTTGCGTCAATCCTTGCGCCTTGCGTTGGTTGGCAACAATTTCCCCTAACTCCATGGCATTCTGAATATTACCGAGCGGTGGCTTTGGGTTTGTCATGGCGTCGTATTGTCGTTATATTACCGATCAGGAATTTTAGATGATGCGCCATCACTTTGCCAACTAAAGATTACCGATCGGTATTTTCACCCATGAATAGCCTCGAACAGGCATCATGTTTTTCCCTTGTCGTATACCTTGACACGCATGAGTCCCTGGCGACTACACCAAAACCCTTTCTATCCCGCCATTGGCCGCTTTGCGGACGTAGTTTTTCAGCCAGTTTTCGCCGAGGACATGGCGGGCGATTTCGACCACGACATAGTCCACTTCCAGTTGCTCGAACTCGTCGCCGAAACGTTGCAGGCCCTGTACGCAGGATGGGCAGGAGGTGAGCATTTTCATGGGGCCTTCGTAGCCGTCCAGTCGCAACCGGGCGGCGTTGTCCTGTAATTCCGCCTGTTTGCGGTAGCGCACCTGGTTGGAGATGTCCGGCCGGGAGACGGCCAGCGTGCCGGATTCGCCGCAGCAGCGCTCGGATTTGAGTACCGGCGCGCTCACCAGACCGCTGACGGTCTTGATGGCGTCCTGCTGTCTGAGCGGGCTGTGGCAGGGGTCGTGGTACAGATAGCGGGCACCGTTTACCCCTTCCAGCTTCACGCCTTTTTCCAGCAGGTATTCGTGAATGTCGATCAGCCGGCAGCCGGGAAAGATTTTATCGAATTCGTAATCCAGCAATTGATCCAGGCAGGTGCCGCAACTGACCACCACGGTTTTGATATCCAGATAATTCAGGGTATTCGCCACCCGGTGAAACAGCACCCGGTTATCGGTGGTGATCTTCTGCGCCGTGTCGTACTGGCCGGCCGCGCGTTGCGGGTAGCCGCAGCACAGATAGCCGGGCGGCAGTACGGTTTGCACGCCTATTTCATAGAGCATGGCCTGGGTCGCCAGCCCGACTTGCGAAAACAGCCGCTCCGAACCGCAACCGGGGAAATAAAACACCGCTTCCGAGTCGATCCGGGTTTTGCCGACATCGCGGATCACCGGCACGATATGGTCGCTTTCGATATCCAGCAAGGCTCTGGCGGTCTGATTGGGCAGCTTGCCGGGCATTTTGCGGTTGGAAAATTGAATGACCTGTTCCCGCAACGGCGGCTTGCCGGTGGAGGACGGCGGCTGCCGTAACTGCGCCCGGCCCCACGGCCTGAGCAGCACATGAGTCAGACGCTGGGCCTTGTATGCCCACTCGACCATGGTCTTGCGCATCAGCTTCACGGTATTGGGGTGGGTGCTGGTCAGGAAGGCGATGGCGACGCTTTTCAGCGGATTAAAGCTTTGTTTGCCCATTTTGCGCAGCAGATTGCGCATGTTCATGGAAACATCGCCGAAATCGATATCCACCGGACAGGGGTTGAAGCATTTGTGGCAAACCGTGCAGTGGTCGGCTACATCCTCGAACTCGTTCCAGTGGGTGATGGAGATGCCGCGCCGGGTCTGTTCCTCGTACAGAAAGGCTTCGATCAGCAGCGAGGTGGCCAGAATCTTGTTGCGCGGGGAATACAGCAGATTGGCCCTGGGCACATGGGTGGAGCAGACCGGCTTGCATTTGCCGCAACGCAGGCAGTCTTTCACCGAATCGGAAATCGCGCCGATGTCGCTTTGCTGCATGATCAGCGATTCAAAGCCCATCAGGCTGAACGAAGTGGTGTAGGCAGCGGTTAAATCGCCGCCCGGCATCAGTTTGCCGCGATTGAAATAGCCGTGCGGATCGACCCGCTGTTTATAGGCGTGAAAATCCGCCAGTTCGGCGCTGCCGAGAAATTCGTATTTGGTGATGCCGATGCCGTGTTCGCCGGAAATCACGCCGCCCAGCGAGCGGGCCAGAGCCATGATTCTGACCACGGCGGCGTTGGCCTCCTGCAGCATTTCGTAATGGTCGGAGTTGACGGGCAGATTGGTGTGCACATTGCCGTCGCCGGCATGCATGTGCAGGGCCACAAACACCCGGCCGCGCAGGACTTCCTTATGCACCGCCTCGATGCGCTCGATGACCGGACGGAAGTTGTCGCCCTCGAATATTTCCAGCAGCCTGGGCAACAGCTCCTGTTTCCAGGACACTCGCAGGGAATGATCCTGCACCCGATGAAACAGAGTGGGCTGCGCCGCCTTGTTGGTGAGTTCCGCAACCTGAATGCCGTAGTTGGCGAATTCTGCTTCCGCCTGCGGCAAAGGCATGTCCAGATGCTTGTACAGCCACTGCCAGCGGCCGCGCACCACGGCGATGGCGTCCAGCGCCATGCCGCGCCGGTCGCCGATGATCTCGGCCTTATCGACGCTGTCTTCATAGGAGCGCACTGGCAGATCGCCGGCCAGCCATTCGCTCAGCGCATCGCACAGCCGCAGCTTGTTGCGCAGGGACAGCTCGACGTTGATCCGCTCTATGCCGTCGCAGTAGTCACCCATCCGCGGCAGGGGAATCACCACGTCTTCATTAATTTTGAAGGCGTTGGTGTGTCTGGCGATGGCCGCCGTCCGCGCCCTGTCCAGCCAGAAGGTCTTGCGGGTTTCCGGGCTGACGGCGATAAAGCCTTCCGCGCTGCGGGCGTTGCACAGCCGTACCACTTCCGAAGCGGCCATGGCCACCCGGTTTTCGTCGTCGCCGACGATATCGCCAATCAGCACCATTTTCGGCCGGCCGTGGCGTTTGGCTTTGGTGGCGTAACCCACCGCCCTGACATAACGCTCGTCCAGATGCTCCAGCCCCGCCAGCATCACCCTGGCCTCGCCCTGTTTGGGCAGCGCGGCCAGATAATCGCGAATCTCGACTATCGCCGGCACAGCCTCCCTGACCTGGCCGAAAAACTCCAGGCAGACGGTGCGCGTGTGCGGCGGCATTTTATGCAATATCCAGCAGGCCGAGGTGATGATGCCGTCACAGCCTTCTTTCTGGATGCCCGGCAGGCCGCCGAGAAACTTGTCGGTCACGTCCTTGCCCAGTTCGTCCTTGCGGAAAAGCGAGCCGGAAAGGCTCAGCAATTCTTCGGAAAGCAGGCTGCGGCCATCCGCGTCGAAACGCTTCAGCAAAAACGTCACCTGCTCCTGGTCGTGTATCTTGCCCAGATTATGCCGCTGACGCTCCACTTCCAGCCAGTTGCCGTCCGGCGTCACCATCCGCCAGGACAGCAGATTGTCCAGCGCTGTGCCCCAGAGCACGGCTTTTTTGCCGCCGGCGTTCATGGCGATGTTGCCGCCTATGCAGGACGCATCCGCCGAGGTGGGATCGCAAGCGAACACCAGGCCGACGCTTTCGGCGACATCCATTACCTTGCGGGTGACCACGCCGGCGCCGGTGGCGATGGTGGCGTAGGGTTGCGCCACCCCAGGCAGGCTGGCGGCCGGGTTGACCGGGCCGATGTCCAGCAGTTTTTCGGTATTGATCACCACCGAGAACGGGGTCAGCGGCACCGCGCCGCCGGTATAACCGGTGCCGCCGCCGCGCGGTATGATGCTTAAGCCCAATTTGATGCAATCGCGCACCAGATGCCCGACTTCCGTCTCGCTATCGGGATACAGCACCACAAACGGGTATTCCACCCGCCAGTCGGTAGCATCGGTGACATGCGACACCCGGGCGAAACCGTCGAAGCGGATATTATCCTTGCGGGTATGTTTTGAAAGCAGCGCCAGCACCTTGCCGCGCATCGCCCGGGTGCGGTCGAAATGAGCGGCAAAGGCGTTCACCGCCTGATAGGCGGACTCTATCAGCAACGCCACCCGACCGGCGCGTTCCGCCGGCCGGTCTTCCAGTTCGCCATGGCGGTTCTCCATCTGTTGCAGGCGATGGCGCAAGGCATCCAGCAAGGCCTTGCGGCGTTTGCGGTTATCCAGTAAATCGTCTTCCAGGTAGGGATTGCGCTGTACGGCCCAGATGTCACCCAGCACTTCGTAGAGCATGCCCGCGGAACGGCCGGTGATCCGCTCGCTGCGTAACGAATCCAGGATCTGCCAGTTCTCTTCGCCCAATAGACGGATAACTATTTCACGATCCGAGAAAGATGTGTAATTGTAAGGGATTTCCCGTAAGCGCGGCGGCGCGGCATCGGAAACAAGAGGCGGAAATTCTAGATCCACTGACATCCGGTCTAATGACTTGGTTGGTAATGGCCGGATTGTACCACTCGGCGCGGACTGAAAATACCTTATCTGAATTCCGGGTTATTTTCCGGCGCGGCCTATGCTACGGGCCTGCCGCTCAGCCTGCATATTGCGCGGCCGTTATAATCTGTGGTCTGATATAAGCTACCGCGCTCCGGGCCCAGCATGGCGACATTGGCCGATTTATCGGGCTTCCATCAATATTATAGGTTTACAGCATGACCATCCGGGCACAAAGAATCAGTCTGTTTAAAAAATGGATCGTCTATTATCTCGTCGCCGCCGGGGTATCGGCGCATGTGGTGCTGGTGGGGTTATTCTTTTTTACCGACTGGCTAACGCTCGCCAAAGACAGGGCTATCGTCAAATTCAAGCTGGCCCCGGTCATAGCGGCAATATGGCCCGAAGAACCGGTGGTGAACGAAACGCCGGATATCGCAAAGCAGATAGCCGAAAACTTCGGGGTCTGGACGCCGCGTAGCACGGCCCCCGCCGCCGCGCTGAGCATAAGCATCGGCGGCAAGCCGTTTGCAACGCTACAGGATGCCGCCAAAGCGCTCAACCCGGGCGACACCCTGGATCTGGGCCCAGGCGTCTACAAATTGCCCCTGGTGATCAGCCAGAGCCAGGTGACCATTGCCGGACACGGGCGTGTGGTCTTCGATGGCCCGACGGCCGAAGGCAAGGCGGCCATCATCGTCAGGGGCAAGGATACCCGCATCGTCAATATCGAATGCAAAAACATCAAGGTGCCTTCCGGAAACGGCGCATGCATCAGAATGGAAGGCGAAAACCTGACCCTGGATCACGCCTATTTTCACGACAGCGAAGAAGGCATTCTCACCGGCCCGCAGCCGGGCCTGGTCAGCATCCGCGACAGCCGCTTCGAACTGCTGGGCATGAACGGCCAGGCGCACGGCATTTATACCGGCGGCGGCGAACTGGACATTCAGGACAGCCTGTTTCTGGCCTCGGTAAACGAGGGCCACGAAATCAAATCCCGCTCCCCTGTCACCAAAATACAGCGCACCGTGGTGGCATCGCTCGGCTCTCACGACAGCCGGCTGATTGATATACCGAACGGCGGTCTGGTGACCATCAAGGACTCTGTGCTGGAAAAAGGCCGGCAATCGGTCAACGGCACGGCTATCGGCTATGGCCTGGAGGGCATGGCTTTCAGCAATAATTATTTGATACTCAAGAACAATATCATTATTCTGGAACGAACCGGCCCCAATCATCTGCTACAGATAAAAGAAGGCTCCATCGCCCCGGTACTGGTTAAAAACCTGATCGTTTCCAATGAGGACGTGGATTACGGCGACGCCAACCTGCAATATACCAGCCGCCGCAAAGCCGGCCTGGCCGCTTATCCCTATGTGCCGGACATACGGGCTTTACAGGTGATCATGGCGAACAAGTTTCAGTAGGTATTGTGTTGTTTTGAAGAAATTGAAAACGAGTGGCAAAAATTAATCTGATACCTTTTTGCGATAACAAGGAAAAAACTCATGAGTTTATTTATAGGCATTAATGATACCGGCATGATTTTCGAATGCGAGTATAAATATAGGGCGCATTTGGTATGGCCGCAACCAGTAATGACTAAGGCAAAGTTTGTAAAATCGACAGATGAAACCCTTACACCTGTTAATGATTCTGAGTATCCACACTCTTATTTTCGTGAAGATTCATTTGATCCAGTTAGCCGGATTCGGCGTGGACGTTTTTATATAACCGAGGTGCGTGAAGACAATTGGCATGTTATACCAACACCGCATTTCCACATTACCCCTTCTGGCTCAGCCACTTCTAATGGATATATTGTAGTAAAACTGACTGGGTATGCGCCACATAAACCTCCCCTAACAACAGTTGCATCTTCGCAAAGTTTGGTCATTCTTGGTTCATGCACTGCTTCTGCTGTGTGGTCAATTATTGGAATTGAAACAATTTCTACTGGTGAAGAACTGGTAACCCTAAAAGCTCGGCAGAGCTTTGGGGCTTTGCCGGAAATTGCCTGGAAAAAGTTACCACCCGACACAAGAAATAATGTTCAAGAAGCCTTGGAAAAATTGGCGGATGATTATCGTAGAGCTGGGCCTGAGTCCGTGATTGATCGAGCGAGGGAAGCTGTGTCGAATCCACCCACAGGGGGTCGGGTCTTGCAATAACACATGGCTAAATTACGACAGCAAAGGCCGCCGGTGCGGATGAACGTCTGCTGGCATGTAGCCCGTTATGCAAAGAACCTTTGACAAGCCATGATCTTGAAGCGATAAAGACATATCCGAACAAAGAATCATGCGGCGCAATACGCTTTCGCTATTGCGCCCTATGTCCTGGTCGAACACATGGTCAGGTTCGAGGCGAATAGGCGGTCAGTTCGCAAAAGGTCGCTCGAAAATCGCCCAAATGTAGCCCGTATGCAGTGTCTAAACATTCGTCGATGATATAGGTTTTTCAATCCAGGCAACGCATTTGCCTGTTGCCCGTTCATAAAGCGTTTCCGGGGAAATATCGAACCCGCATGGCCAGGCCAATGTTGGCCATTCATCCAGGTAAAACTGTTTAAATTGACTTATATTTTTTAAAGAGTGCGCAATGGCATAACGTTCGATCAAATCGGAAAGATCGACCACCCCTTCTTCTCCGGTATTAAATTTCAATTTAATTCGATAATCGTTTTCGTAGTGAGCGTCTGCAATTGCTATCATATACGCATCTAAACCAATGGGGTGAGTTTATGAAATTCTTTGGTATCCCACATTTCCATCAGCTCAAGCTGGTGTAATTCGGCCCATTCTTCAACCAAGCCGCGTACTTTTGCCGGCAGATGTCCGTCGATTACGTTAAGTGTTTGAATATTCATGACAGCCCTGTAATCGTTATAGCGGATATGAAAATGCGGCGGATTGTGCTCATCGAAGTACATGCTAATCACAATTCCAAGAAAACGGCATATTTCCGGCATTTGTCAATCTCTAACTTTCAACGCGATAACGTGCGCTATAGGATGCCGCCGTCAGGCGCATCGTTCGATTTATTCAAGATGGATAATAGCATATCATCCTTCCTTGATTCTGATAGCAGAAATGTCGGATCTCGGTAGATAACATCTCTCATGTAGGTCAATGACCCTTCAGGATAGTTCCGCGGGAGGATGGAATCAAATCTCAATCCTCTAAACTTAAGCAAAAAAGGGTCAGGTTAGTTTAATTTTTTATGTTACCCCCTTATCTTATTGAACCAGTGGTCACTATGGCTCGCCTTGCCCGTCTTGATTTGCCAAATGCGGAATACGGGGGCGGCTTAAAAGGTAGTCAACACCTCTTGGCGTCGAAAACGGTAGCCAGCCATTAAATGCGTCAGCCGCCGGCGGCGCACAGGCTTCGATTCTCGGATTCCATTGAGATAAAAAGGGTCGAGTTAGAATGGCGCTTGCTTGACAGACTGACTTTAGGTTTCGGTCAGGATGATGTCCAGGCCCTTGAACACCAGCTCGGCATCCACTACATGGGGCTGGCGCAGGTATGGCGACAGACCAGGGGCGTCGCCGCCGGTCAGAATCAGCCGGCAGGGGGGTTGCTGGCCGGCCAGCACGGTTTCCATCATGCCGATGGCGGCGTAGCGGACGCCGCTGTCGATGGCGGCGGCGGTGTCGCTTGCCAGCGCCGGCGTCCGGGCCTGGCTGTCATAGGCCAGCGCTGCTGTGCCGGCGGACAGGGATTTTTTCATGATCTGCAAGCCGGGGCAGATCAGGCCGCCCTGATGCCGGCCATCCGCCGCCAGCATGTCCAGGGTGATGGCTGTGCCGCAATCCACGATGCAACATGCGCCCGGATAATGCCGGTGGGCAGCCAGCAGGGCCAGCCAGCGATCCACGCCCAGTTTTTCCGGTTGCCGGTAGGCGTTGCGCACGCCGAATCCGCTGGCCGTAGCCGTCGGAACCCTGCATTGCGCGGCCGGCCACAGCGCGGCGGCCAGGGCGATGACTTCGCGCCGGACGGCGGGATCGGCGACGGACGAGACGCCGATTTTTTGCGGCGCATCCGGCGTCAGGTTTTGCCAGACCTGTTGCAATGCGCCAATGGCGTCCGTTTGCCGATAGGCGAGCGCGGCCTGGGGATGCAGGACGCCGTCCTGCTGCATGGCCCATTTCAGCCGGCTGTTGCCGATGTCTATCAGGATGTTCATGCCGTTCTCAGGCTGACTTCGCCGGAGGCGAAGGTTTGCAGCCTGCCATCTTCATGCCTTAACAATAGCAGCCCTTCGTCGTTGATGCCGTGCAGAATCCCGCTATGGCGGGTTTCGCCGACCTGCACCTGCACCTGCCGGCCCGCCACACAGTCGTATTGCCGCCATTCGTCCAGATACCCGGCCAGACTGCCGGCCTGATAGGAGGCGACCACCGGCAGCAACTGGTTTAGCAGCAGACCTAGCAGTTCGTTACGGCGCAGATGGACGGATTCGCCGAGGATGCTCTGAATGTCGGCATACGGCTGGCCGATGTTTTGGCCCTGCTGTTCCGACAGGTAGAAATTGACGCCCAGCCCGACCACGGCATGGCAGGGGCCGCCGTTCTCTCCGGAGACTTCCACCAGAATGCCGGCCAGTTTCCGTTGCCGCCAGTAAATGTCGTTGGGCCATTTCAGGCCCACCTCGTCGATGCCGAACGCTTTTAATGCGCGGATCACCGCCACCCCCAGCGCCAGGCTTAAACCGGCCAGCGCGGCCGGACTGTCCTGGTAGCGCCAGAGCAGGGAAAGGTAAAGATTATGCCCGAACGGCGAGACCCACGCCCTGCCCCGCCGGCCCTTGCCGGCGGTCTGGTATTCGGCGGCGCAGACCAGGCCGGATGCTGCGCCGGCCGCCGCTCGCTCCTGCAAATAACCGCTGGTGGAGGCGATGACATCATGAATTTCCAGCCCAGCCAGCCACTGCCGGGCTGGCTGGGAAAGCCGGCCGACGATGGCGGCGGCGTCCAGCATTTGCATGGCGCGCGGCAGCTTGTATCCCTTTCCGGACACGGCGATGAGTTCGGCGTCCAGTTCGTTCAGGGCCTGCAACTGTTTCCAGATTGCGGAGCGACTGACGCCCAGCGCGGCGGCCAGTTCGGTGCCGGAGTGAAATTTGCCGTCGGCCAGCAGGATTAGCAGCCGTTTGAGGGTGTCCGATATTTGCATGTCTAGTCGGGTATCAGCAACTGATGCCGATTCATGAGTTGATTGACGTCCGCGCGCGACACGAGCCGGACGGGCAGGATCAGATCGGCGGCGGTTAGCCCCCTGGCGGCCAGCGATTCGGCCTCGGCGTATAGCGCATCGACATCGTAAATTTCCAGCGCGGTAAAAATCCGCGCCGTGTCCTTCAGCCCGATCGCCGCCGGATTTTGGCCGCTAGCAAGCTGTAGCACCCCGTCGTCGCAAAACAGTACGCCGACCTGCTGGTCGAAGGCGGCGGCGGTGAGTATCATGTCCAGGGTTTCCTGGACGCGGCCGCTGGCGTGGGGGGGCTGGCGCATGATAAACAGATAGTTTTTCATGCGCTTAACCGAACACCAGGCAGCGGTCGGCCTGCAAACCGGCTTCCAGCCACTGCCCCAGCCCGGCAATGCGGAAACCGGGGGCCAGATCGTCGTCCAGCTTGCCCTGGCGGGCGGCTTCGTCCCGGCACAGCAGGCCGCGACGCTGGGCGGCGGAGATGCAGACCAGCAGATCGATCCCGTGCCGTTCGGCAAGTGCGGACCAGTCGCGGCCGATGCATATTTCGTCGTCGGGCGGGGTGGCGTAACGGAAGGCATGGTAAACGCCTTCCCGATAGAAAAAAACCTGTAGAACCTGATGGCCGGCCTGAATCGCCGCCAGCACGAAACGGTAGGCGTCCAGCCCCGCCACGGCGGCGTAGGGGCTGCTATTAAGCTGTACGGCAAATTTCATGAAAAGGTAAAATACTAAGGTTGAAAATCGAATCGGCAAACTGCCGGCGGCGAAACCCGGCGGCATGTTGAAATTCTAAAAATTGTAAAACCGCATTCTAATATGGACAAGCCGTATCCGCCTGTGTTTTAGTAGATTGTTGAACCATTTACGTGCAATTCCGTCCAATTTGCCAATGAAATCCAAACCCTTAGCACTCGCCATCGTTCTTGCCTGTTTTTCCGCGCCGCGCCCGGCAGTGGATACGGTCAACGTGTACGGCAATTCTCAGCAGTCTCCTTCCACGCAGGGCGGCGGTTCAGGCTCCGGCACGGTGCTGGATTCGGACAAGATTCAGTTGCCGGACATGGGCGACTCGTCCGGCACCCTGCTTTCGCCCGACCAGGAAAAGGAGCTGGGCGAATCCTTTTTCCGCAATCTGCATGCCGAGACCACCATCAATGCGGATCCGGAAATCCAGCAGTACATCGAAAGCATAGGCCATCAACTGGCGTCGCACAGCTTGTCGCCCTCCAGCCCGTTTCATTTTTTCGTGGTCATGGATCCCAATATCAACGCTTTCGCCGGGCCGGGCGGCTATATCGGCGTCAATTCCGGGCTGATACTGCTGACCGAAGCGGAAAGCGAACTGGCCTCGGTGCTGGGGCACGAGATTGCCCATGTAACCCAGCGCCATCTGTACCGCTCCGCCGAATCGGCCAACCGGATGTCCATCCCCAGCATCGCCGCGACCCTGGCCGCCATTCTGATCGGCACCCAGTCGCCGATGATGGGTCAGGCCGCGCTGATGGGCGTACAGGCCGGAAACGTGCAGTTTCAGATCAATTTTACCCGCGACCACGAAAAGGAAGCGGATCGGGTCGGCATGAGCACCCTGTTCGACTCCAATTACGACCCGCGCAGCATGCCGATATTTTTCGAGCGCATGCAGCAGGCCACCCGTTTCTACGGCAATGGCGTTCCCGAATTTCTGCGCACCCATCCCATGTCGGAAAGCCGGGTGGCCGATACCCGTGGCCGCGCCGAGACCTATCCCTTTCGGCAATATCCCGATTCGATAGGCTATCAACTGACCAAGGCCAAGCTGCGGGTGATGCTGGAAGCCGATAAAAAAGTGGCCGGCCAGTATTTCATGGGACAAGCCTTGCAGGGTACCCCGGAACAGCGGGCGGTGGCAAGCTACGGCATGGGACTGGTTTATCTGGAAAGCCTGCAATACGATCAGGCCAGCCGCCTGTTTGCGCATCTGACGGCGGAGTATCCCAATCAGCCGCAATACATCGCCGCCCTGGCGAGAACCGCTTCCGAAAGCCACGATTATGAGAAAGCCAATAAACTGTACGCTGCCGCCGTCAGTAAATTTCCGAGCGATCAGCCGCTTAAAATCGAATATGTCCGCAGCCTGTTAAAAAGCGCGCAACCCGCACAGGCCCTGGACGTGCTGCAAAGCCTGTCCGATAAGCTTAAAAAACAGCCGCAGTATTTCGAACTGCTGTCGCAAACCTATTCCGACCTGCACCGCCCTGGCGAATCGCACCGTTATCTGGCTGAATATTACTATGTTACCGGCCAAACCCAGGAGGCCATCATGCAGATTCGGCTGGCCAGAGAAGAAAAAGATCTCAATTATCAGATGCTGGCCATTATCAACGAACGGCTGAATTTTTATATGAGCGAGCAGGATGAAAAGCGAAAAGCCAAGAATTGATCAAATATTAGCATAATATAATACTCATAACTTTTTGTTTTGCTTCCCTATAATTTCGACACGAAACTATTTGCGCCCGAAATTGATTTTTTTAATGGACAGCGTAATTTTTTTTCAATAAACTTCCCCAACCTTGATAGTGTTGAGACGGTCTTATTGGGCTGTTTATCTTAAAGGGGAGGGAAGCGGCCTGTAATCAAGGCTTACAATAACTACAACAATAATAACTGCTTAACTAAACTGCCGATCCGGCAGGCGTCCATATAACAACAATAAAAATAGAACACAGGACGAGCCCGCTACAAGCGGGCTTTTTATTGTCCGGCGTTCAGCCGGATTCCGGTTTTAATGCATCCGGCATGGCACTTACCGGCGGGCCGATTGTCCCAATATTGGCTATGTCTGGCATTTAGCTTATAATCCGCCCCCTGCTCATGGCTTTAACAGCCTGCTCGGCATTCCCCGTCTCAGAAATTCATCAGAAGGTTAAAAAAATGGCACGCGTTACCGTTGAAGATTGCTTGGAAAACATTGAAAACCGCTTTAAGCTGGTGCTGCTGGCCAGCAAAAGAGCCCGGCAACTGGAAAAAGGCGCCGACGAGTTCTTGCCGCGCGGCCGAGACAAGGATACTGTGCTGGCGTTACGGGAAATTGCCGCCGGTTTCGTGACCGAAGAAAACATCGACCGGCTGCACCGCGCCGGTTACATCTCTGAAACCCACTTAGAGATTTAAACGCCCATATGCCCGAGATAGCTGTCAAATCCATCGCCTTCGCCACAGAGCATCCTGAAGACAAACTGCTTCAGCAACTCTGCGACATCCTGCGCAGCTATCTCGACGAAAACCAGGTCAACGACGTCATCCGCGCCTACAATTTTAGCGCGGCGGCGCATTCCGGGCAGTTCCGCAAAAGCGGCGAAGCCTATATCTGCCATCCGGTTTCGGTCGCCATCACCCTAGCCTCGATGCGCATGGATTCGCACGCCATCATGGCCGCGATTCTGCACGACGTGATTGAAGATACGCCGGTCAGCAAGCAGGAAATCAGCGAACTGTTCAGTCCGGAAGTCGCGGAACTGGTGGACGGCGTCACCAAGCTGTCGCAGATCGACAGCCGTTCCCGCGCCGAGGCCCAGGCGGAAAACGTCAGAAAAATGTTTCTGGCCATGGCCAAGGATCTGCGGGTCATCATCGTCAAGCTGGCCGACCGCCTGCATAACATGAATACCATAGGCAATATGCCGGGCGACAAAAAACGCCGCATCGCCAAGGAAACCCTGGAAATCTACGCCCCCATCGCCAATCGGCTGGGCATGAACGATATTCGCCATCAACTGGAATCCCTGGGTTTCAAGGCGCTTTACCCGCACCGCTACGACGCCATCAACAACGCGGTCAGGAAATCGCGCGGCAACCGCAAGGAAATCATAGATACCATCATGGACTCGATACAGACCCGGATCAGCGAATCCGGGCTCAACTGTACCGTGGCCGGCAGGGAAAAGAATATCGCCAGCATTTACCACAAAATGCTGACCAAGAAAATATCGTTCAGCGACGTGTTCGACGTCTACGCCTTTCGAATCTACTGTCCCAGCGTGGACGACTGTTACCGGGCGCTGGGCTGCGTGCATAATCTGTTTAAACCCATTCCCGGCCGCTTCAAGGATTATATCGCCCTGCCCAAGGCCAACGGTTACCAATCCCTGCATACCATCCTGATCGGCCCTTACGGCGTGCCGATCGAAATCCAGATTCGCACCCATGAAATGCACCGCCTGTCGGAATCCGGGATTGCCGCCCACTGGCTGTACAAAACCGACAAGGACAAGAGCGAAACCATCCGCGCCCGCGCCAACGAATGGCTGCGCGATCTGCTGGAAATCCAGAAAACAGCAGGCGATTCGCTAGAGTTCATCGATAACCTCAAGGTCGATCTGTTTCCGCAGGAAGTGTTTGTCTTTACCCCCAAAGGCAAGATCATCAAATTGCCGCGCGGCGCCACCATCGTGGACTTTGCCTATATGGTGCATACCGATGTCGGCAACGCCTGCATTTCCGCGCGCATAGACAAAAAGCTGGTGCCGCTGCAAACCAAGCTGGAAAACGGCATGACCATCGAAGTGATCACCGCCGCCTGGGCCAGGCCCAATCCGCTATGGCTGAACTATGTGGCCACCGCCAAGGCGCGAAGCTGCGTCCGCTCCTATCTTAAAAACTTCAAGCAGCAGGAAGCTATCAATCTCGGACGCCGGTTGCTGGACAAGGAACTGCAAAGCCTGGACACCCAACTGGAAGACATGGACAGCCTGCGCATCCAGCAGGTTCTGCACGCCATGAAAAAGAACACCGTGGATGAACTGCTGGAAGACATCGGCCTGGGCAATAAAATGCCGTTTCTGGTGGCTAAATCGATGATCCAGCCCGACAGCAACGCCGCCGTCAAACTTAACGACGGCGAAACCCGGATCAGTTCGCCGCTGATCATCAAAGGCACGGAAGGCATCGTCGTCAGCCTGGCCAAATGCTGCCGCCCCATCCCCGGCGATCCGATTATCGGTTTTTTCAATCCCGGCAAGGGCATCGTGGTTCACCATCACGAATGCCGCAATAGCAACGATGTGCGTAAAAAGCAGACCAGTTGGCTGGATGTGGAATGGAGCACTGAAGTCATCGGCGAGTTTCCGGCGGAAATCCGCATCGAAATGATGAACCAGCGCGGCTCGCTGGCCACCATCGCCTCCACCATTTCCAGCCTGGACTCCAACATCGAGAACATCACCGTGCTCAGCCAGGACAACCGGGTTTCCGTCGATCTGCTGACCCTGGCGGTGCGCGACCGGGTGCATCTGGCGAAGATTATCCGTAAACTCAAAAATCTTTCCATCGTTTTAAAAATTACCCGCATCAAGGCCTAATCATGAGCAAGGAAATCATCTCCACCCCTTTGGCGCCCCAGGCGATCGGCACTTATTCGCAAGCCGTCAAGGTTGGCGATACCGTCTACCTGTCCGGGCAGATTCCGCTGGATCCTGAAACCATGGAGATCGTCAGCGGCGACATCGGCGCGCATATCCATCAGGTTTTCAACAATCTGAAAGCCGTCGCCGAAGCCGCCGGCGGCGATCTGGCCGACATCGTCAAGCTGAACGTGTTTTTGACCGATCTGGGGCATTTTGTGCTGGTCAATCAGATCATGGCCGAATATTTTACCGAGCCCTACCCTGCCCGCGCCGCGGTCGGCGTGGCGGCACTGCCCAAAGGCGTGGGCGTGGAAATGGATGCGGTCATGGTGTTGCGTAACGAATATTATTAACCCCTTCATCCATTGCCGGTTCATACCCGTCCGACCTGTTCGTCCGGTTCAACGCCGATGGGAATCCTGCCGCAACCCGCCGCCATGGATTTTGAACATGCACAGCAATTGCCGGTCGGCAGCCTGACCGGCATCGGCCCCCAGTCCGCCGCCCGCCTGCAAAAAATCGGCATCCACACGGTGCAGGATCTGTTATTTCATTTGCCGCTACGCTATCAGGATCGCAGCCGGATTACCCCCATCGCCCTGTTGCAACCCGGCGACCCGGCGCTGGTCTGCGGCGAGATCGAATTTACCGACGGCCTGGAACGCGGCAGGCCGAGCATCGTCTGCCGCATCCGCGACCACAGCGGCAGCCTGTCGTTGCGCTTCTTCCACTTTTCCGTGCAGCAAAGCCTGCAACTCAAACCCGGCGTGCTGCTGGGCTGCTTCGGCGAACTGCGCTACGGCTACGCCGGCCCGGAAATGGTGCATCCGGAATACAGGATCGTGCGCAGCCCGGAACAACTGCTCGACCCGGAACTGCGGCCGGTCTATCCGCTGACCGACGGCCTGAGCCAGAGCGTGCTCAGAAAAGCCGTCAAACAGGCGATAGACCTGTGCCTGACGCGGCAGGACGGCGTCACCGACTGGCTGCCGGCCGAACTGTTGCAGCGTCATGGCTATCCCGGGCTTAAGGAAGCGTTGCTGACCCTGCACAATCCGCCGGCGGCGATTGCCGCCGAACGGGCGGACAACAACAGACCGCCTGCCTTGCGGCGGCTGGCGTTCGAAGAACTTCTGGCTCATCATCTGGCCCTGCTTCAGGGCAAGCTGCGCTACAAAAACCGGCCGTCGCCGGTATTTCCGGCGGATGAAGCCGCCAGACGGCAGTTCGTCAAAGCCCTGCCCTTCCGGCTGACCGCCGCCCAGCACCGGGTGATAGCGGAAATCGAAAACGACTGCGGCCGGCCGCAACCCATGCTCAGGCTGGTGCAGGGCGATGTCGGCTCCGGCAAGACCGTGGTGGCGGCCGTCGCCGCCCTGCCGGCGCTGGCCGCCGGCTTTCAGGTGGCGGTGATGGCCCCCACCGAATTACTGGCCGAACAGCATTTCCGCAATTTCAGCAACTGGTTTGCCGGTACGGCCACCAGCGTGCAGTTTTTAACCGGGCAAATGAAAGGCAAAACCCGGCAGCCGGTACTGGAGGCCATCGGCTCCGGCGCGGCGAACATCATCATCGGCACCCATGCCCTGTTTCAGGACAGCGTGCAATTTCAGCGCCTGGGCCTGATCGTCATCGACGAACAGCACCGTTTCGGCGTCAACCAGCGTCTGGCGCTACGGGAAAAAGGCCAGCCTGCCGGCCTGCATCCTCACCAGTTGATCATGACCGCCACCCCCATTCCGCGCACCCTGGCGATGCTGCAATATTCCGATCTGGACATTTCGGTGATCGACGAACTGCCGCCGGGGCGCAAACCGGTCACCACCAGCGTCATACCGTCGGAACGGCGTAGCGAAGTCATCGTCCGCATCCGCCACTGGATAGCCGGGCGGCGCCAGGCCTACTGGGTCTGCACCCTGATAGAAGAATCCGAACAACTGGAATGCGAAGCGGCGGAAAAAACCGCCGCCAATCTGACCCTGGCTCTGCCGGAGGCGCGGGTCGGGCTGGTGCACGGCCGGATGAAGGCGGCCGAAAAAGACCGGGTGATGCAGGCTTTCAAAAACCGCGAATGCGACCTGCTGGTCGCCACCACGGTAATTGAAGTCGGCGTGGATGTACCCAACGCCGGACTGATGATCATCGAAAACCCGGAACGCCTTGGGCTGTCGCAGTTACACCAGTTGCGCGGCCGGGTCGGCCGCGGCGATCAGGAAAGTTATTGCCTGCTGCTGTACCTGTCGCCGCTGTCGCAACTGGGCAGACAAAGGCTGGCCATCCTCAAGGAAAGCGGGGACGGCTTCGTGATTGCCGAAAAAGACCTGGAGCTGCGCGGCCCCGGCGAAGTGATGGGCACCCGGCAAACCGGCCTGATGCAGTTTAAAATAGCCGAACTAAACCGTGACGCCGATTTGCTGGATGCGGTGCCGGAAGCGGCGCAACTGCTGCTGGCGCGGCATCCCGAGTCCGTACCCGCCCTGATCCGCCGCTGGATCGGCGATAACCACCATTATGCCGAGGTTTGAGCCTTGTCCGACAACAGTTATTTATTCCGCCGTCCGCCGCACTGGAAAAACCATGTGCTGGGCCAACAAAGTTGCCTGCCGGACGATCTGCAATCCTGGCTGGACGAATCCGGCTCGCTGACCAGACGCCTGCGCGGCCTTTACGGCAGGCAATTGCGGGTCAAATTACTGTTCAATTGCTGGAAACCGGCTTTCATCGACGAATGCCGGCTGCTGGATCAGCCCCCCGCCCGCTACCAGTTGCTGCGGGAAGTCCTGCTGCACGCCGGCGACAAGCCGCTGGTGCTGGCCCGCACCATCCTGCCCGCCCAGACCATTCGCATCGCCCGCCGCAACCTGTCCCATCTGGGCAGCCGGCCGCTGGGAGAGGTTATTTTCGCCTATCCGGATCTGGAACGCCGCCGCCGGCAATTCAGCCTGGCCGAACCGGGCAACTGGTCTGGCCGGCCGGAAACCCGCCCCGCCCGGGAACAGGCGGTCTGGGGCAGACGCACGCTGTACGCCATCCACAAACAGCCCTTGCTGGTGGCCGAGTTTTTTCTGCCGGGTTTCGATGTCTGAACATGGCCGCCGAAACCTGTAGCCGACCCGACTTCCGGAATTAGCCATGTTTATCCGCCAAATGCATTATCTGCTGGCCCTGGCCAAAACCGGACACTTCGGCCGGGCGGCGGAAATCAGCCATGTTTCCCAGCCGGCTTTGTCCACCGCCATCCAGCATCTCGAAGAAGAACTGGGCGTGACCATCATTAAACGCGGCCAGCGCTTTCAAGGCTTTACCGAGGAAGGCGAAAGAGTGTTGCAATGGGCGCAGCTTCTGGCGCAAAACTGGGAAGGCATGCGCCAGGCCGCCTCGCAAAACAGCAACCAGCTCACCGGCATATTGAAAATGGGCGCCATCCCCACCACGCTGGCGGTGACGCCGCTGATAACCGGGCCTTGCCAGCGCAGCTATCCGGGCATGGCCGTGAAACTGGTTTCGCTTTGCGCCGAGGAACTGATCCGCCAGCTCGACAGCTTCGAACTGGATTTGGGCCTGACCTATCTGGACGACCCCAGGCTAAAGGGCTTTAAAACCTTGCCGCTGTATTGCGAACGGCATGTGCTGCTGGCCCGCAATCCGCACCCCGGCCTGCTGAAAAACAGTCCGGGCTGGCGCGATGTGGCCGGTCTGCCGCTTTGTCTGCTGACCCAAAACATGCAAAACCGCCGGCTGATCGACGCCGCCTTCCGCGAAGCCGGCGTCACCCCCAACATCATGCTGGAGACCGATTCCATCTTTGCCTTGTACGCCCATGTGCGTAGCGCCGGCCTGTATAGCGTTGTGCCGCACAGCATGCTGATCCAGTTCGAAACCGCCCGGGAAGTGACCGCGATGCCCTTGAGTCCCGAACTTTCGCGGCAGGTGGGGCTGATAGTCCGCAACCGGGACTTGCCGCCGCCCATTCTGGACGCCGCCTGGCAAATCGCGCTGCAACTGGATTTGCAGCCGCAGTTCGACTCGCTGATAGCCGCAAGCTATTAAACCATACCTTAAAACGATTGGACGATGTACCCCGCCGGGACTAACAATAGCTCACCCGGCCGGCGTCAATCCGGGCAAGTCCGCCCAGGCGGCCCTGCCCTTCATCTCATCCATACCAAGGTAAAATAAAATGGCTAAAATTGTTTGCGTTCTTTATGACGACCCCATAGACGGTTATCCGCAATCCTACGCTCGCGACGGCATACCGGAAATCAAGGCGTATCCGGACGGACAAACCGCGCCCTCGCCCAAGGCCATCGATTTCAGGCCGGGCGAGTTGCTGGGCAGTGTTTCCGGCGAACTGGGCCTGCGGCAATATCTGGAAAGCCAGGGCCACACGCTGGTGGTCACCGCCGACAAGGACGGCGAAAACTCGCGACTGGACAGGGAATTGCACGATGCCGAAATCGTGATTTCCCAGCCTTTCTGGCCTGCCTACCTAACGGCGGAACGCATCGCCAGGGCCCCGAAATTGAAACTGGCGCTGACGGCGGGCATAGGCTCCGATCACGTCGATCTGCAGGCCGCCATCGACAGAAACATTACCGTGGCGGAAATCACCTACTGCAACAGCATCAGCGTCGCCGAGCATGTGGTGATGATGATACTGGGTCTGGTGCGCAATTACATACCGGCCTACCAGTGGGTGGTCAAGGGCGGCTGGAACATCGCCGATTGCGTGGCGTGTTCCTACGACCTGGAAGGCATGGCGGTCGGCACCGTGGCGGCGGGCCGCATCGGCCTGGCGGTATTGCGCCGCCTGAAACCCTTTGATGTGAATCTGCATTATACCGACCGGCACCGTTTGCCGGAAGCGGTGGAAAAGGAACTGAATCTGACCTGGCACGCCAATATTGAATCGCTGGCCGAGGTTTGCGACGTGATCACCCTGAACTGTCCGTTACACCCGGAAACCGAGCACATGATAGACGACGCCATGCTGGCGAAGATGAAGCGCGGCGCCTACCTCATCAATACTGCGCGAGGCAAGTTGTGCGACCGCGACGCTATCGTTCGCGCCCTGGAAAGCGGGCAACTGGCCGGTTATGCCGGCGATGTCTGGTTTCCGCAACCCGCGCCCGGCGACCACCCCTGGCGCAGCATGCCGCATCACGGCATGACGCCGCATATCTCCGGCACCAGCCTGTCGGCCCAGACCCGTTACGCCGCCGGAGTGCGCGAGGTGCTGGAATGCTATTTCGAAGGCCGTCCGATCCGCAACGAATATCTGGTCGTCGATGGCGGCAAGCTGGCGGGCGTCGGCGCTCATTCCTATAGCGCCGGCAACGCCACCGCCGGTTCGGAAGATGCTGCGCGATTCGGGAAAAACCGCTAGGCTTGCCTGAAACCTACTGAAGGGTTGCGGGCGACAACGCCCGCAACCCTTCTTCAGCCCTCGCCCTTCATCAGCAACGCCGCGTATTCTTCAGCGGTAATGGTTCCCCCCATTTCCTCGACGATCTGTTTCTGCCCCGCCGGCAACGCCTCCTGTAGCGCGTCGATGCGCTTCCATTGCGGCGGCGGCGCTTCGCAACCGGCTCCCGGCGCGTAGCGGGAAAATTCAAGCCGCTGGTGCGGGTGAATATAACGCGGACAATTGATGAAAATCTCGGTCACCGTGACCCGCACCACCCGCTCGGCCCCCGGAAAAGTTGCAAGCAGTTCGTCGTTTTCAGTCGTGGCCGCCACGCCATGCACCCGCAACCGGTGCGGATGCTCGAAATCGATGAACAGCATGCCGACCTTGTGGTTGGCGGTAATATTGCCCAGCGACAAAAACATGCCGTTGCCGTCATAGCTTGGAAAGGCGATGGTTTTGTCGTCCAGCACCCTGACGAAGCCCGGCCGCCCGCCCTTGTAGGAACAGGTGGGGTAGCCGCGGTGGTCTACCGTGGTCAGAAAAAACATGTCGCGGTTTTCGATGAAGTTTTTGTGCATTTCCGGGATTTCCGTCAATACGATAAGCTCACCGACCTTGTCCGCCAGTTGTACGGTATCGTAAGTCTGCTGCAAGGCCCGATGCTGTTCGCCGTATATGTTGTCCATGATGATTCCCGGAAAGTCTTGATTTAGTTAATGACAGAGCGGCGGCTGCCGGCCTTTTTTGATCTAGCGGATTATTTATTGTTTATCAGCCCATTCATCATTATCATGGCTGCCTGAACTACGCGGCCTTGGCGGCCGACACCCGAAACAACATCCGGAAGCTTAAACCATGTCTGACATTCCAAGCTTGTATAAACGTGCTACGCAGGACAAGGCCCACTTCGACGCGCTATGGGACATCCATAACGGCAAAACATTTTTTACCGGGCCGCTATACTACAATGCCCACCATCAGCACGGCGCGCCGGTGTTTCTGGCCGGCATCTACGGCAGCTTCCGGTTGCGCATGCAGGGCGGCGACTGGGTAGGTTGCCGCACGGCGGTGATTCCGGCCGGGGCGGTGCATGAACTGGAGATCGGCGGCGACCCGCTGACCGTGCTGTATATCGAACCCAACGTCGCCGGTATCCGCGCCCTGACTCCGCTTAGCCGCCATACCCGCGAGGTGAACGGGGCGCTGGTCGGCAGCGGCGGCGAACTGGCCTTCATGCGCGCGCTTTACGAAGACCGCTATAACTCTGAATGGAGTGCGGAGCCGCTTGACGATTTGCTGGGATTTGGCAAACGCAGGTCGGGCGATGCGCAGACCGACCCGCGCATCGCCCGGGCAGTGGAGTTTCTGTTCGAACACGGCGACGATCTTAGCCCGGTCGCAGTGCTGGCGGAAAGCGTCGGCCTCTCCGCCTCGCGGTTTCAACACCTGTTCAGCGAACAGATCGGCGTGCCTTTCCGCCGTTACCGGAGCTGGAACCGGATGCGGCTGGCCATCCGCGAAATCATCAAGGGCCACAACTTTACCGACGCCGCGCATCTGGCGGGTTTTTCGGACTCCGCGCATTTTAGCCACGACTACCGTAAAACCTTCGGCGCCGCGCCCACCATAAGCCTGAAAAAACTGGCCCGCCTGCAACCCCAGGAATCATGACCGCCTTTATCCTCTGCAATCTGCTGCTGGCCATTCTGGAACTGAGCAAAAACCCTTATCTGCCCTGGCTGACCGGCGATGCCGCGCTGGGCGTCGGCCTGACGGTCATGGCCCTCAGCCTGCTGCTGGGCTATCTGAAAAAACTGCCCACCCAGGTCTGGCACGACGGCTTTATCACCGCCACGCTTCTGGTCTGGTACGCGAGCTGGAAACCGTTATTCGAAGCCGACGCGCCGATGTTTATTTTCTACCCGCTGTATTTCAGCCTGATCACAGCTGTCGTCACCCTGTCGCTGATCAATAAAAGCGCCTATTTCGATCAGGAATCCATCCAGCATTTGCGGTACATGAACAAGCTGACCCGCTTCGACTTTAGCGTCAACATCGTCTTCGTGCTGGTCAGCCTGCTGATCACCCGCCATTACGCCCTGTATCCGATGGCGGTCACCTTTTATGTGATGCGCCATACCATCGTAATCTGCCTGGAAAAGATAGACGGCCGCTAAACCGCCCCGCCTTCACCAGGGCGCGGGCTTGCCGTCGTAACGGATAAAACTGCCGGTCTGTTCCAGGCTGAAATCCGCCATCACCCGCCGCATGCCGCCGATGCTTTCTTCCACCTCTATCAGCGCATTCCTGCCGCCCATATCGGTTTTGACCCAGCCAGGATGCAGCATCAGCACCGCGACGCCGCGATCGCGCAAATCAAAGGACAGGGTTTTCATCGCCGCATTCAGCCCCGCCTTGCTGGAACGGTACAGCAGGCTGCCGCCGCTGGTGTTATCGGCCAGACTGCCCATCAGGCTGCTGACGGACGCAATCAGCCTGCTCTGGCCACGCTCGACATGCGGCAGAAACGCCTCCGCCATTTTGACTGGGGCGAGCGTATTGATCTGCAATGTCGAAGCCCAGGCCGCATAATCCAGATTACCGAAGCCCCTGCCCGCCGTATCGCCGAACACCCCGGCATTATTCAGCAGCACGTCTATCGGCTCGTCGGCCAGTTGCTCGGCCAGGCTGTCGATCTGCGCAAAATCCGCCACATCCAGCGCGTGGATGCTGAGGTCGGGATATTGCCCGGCCAGCGCCAGCAGGCCGGCTGCGCCCGCCGGCGAGCGGCAGGCGGCAATCACCCGCCAGCCATCCGTCGCATACTGACGGCAAAATTCAAGCCCCAGGCCGCGATTGGCCCCGGTAATCAGAATGGTTTTTTGCATGGCGATCCTCCTGAATGGAAACATGAAAATATAAACGGCAATTATTTTTAGGTTGGGCGCTGCCCTGCTGCTGCATCGCCGCACCGGACAGACATGCTACACGCCCGGCAAGAAACCGCAAGGTATTGCCGAGAATATCCTGCCGGACATTGCAAATATGCTTTATATCGTTTATGATTTCCGCTCTTCAGCTCAGAGCTGACAGTCGAAATAATGGAGAGATGGCCGAGCGGTCGAAGGCGCACGCCTGGAAAGTGTGTATACGGCAACGTATCAAGGGTTCGAATCCCTTTCTCTCCGCCATTATTCAAAAACCTTATATTCCTTTAGCTTTAACAACTTAAAGATATGGGCGTTTTTAATTATCCCCCCCAAGCCGCCACCGGCGCACTAAATAATTTCGTAGCAACATCAGGATACGCTTCCGGAATTTGAAGGGCATCGCTCAGCGCGCCCAGTTTGGTTTCGCGTTATAATCCGCTACCAACACATAGGGCTATCCTGGCGAATATCTTTGCTCGCATCATCGGGCGAACTCTCATCGCTGATTAAACATCATGTTTGCTACGTTCAACCGGATGAGACGGCTCGTGTTCAACACCCACAATAAATCTGGTTTTCAGGATTGCGAAACGATGCTATAGCTTTTTCGCTCAGTTCCGGCTCATCGGTCGTTAACCATAAAAATGCACAGATCCAGAAGAAGTTGCATTTAACGGCCTTCAAAAGCATCCAGTAAATCTGCTGGCAATGGCTCAAAAAATGAGGCAGGTACCTGGAAACCACCTTTAGCCAAGCCAATAGGGCGCTCTGATTTTATGGGTGCTGCCGTGGAATCCTGTTTCAGGCCAAGTCGGAAGTAATGAATCAAATCATAAATTTCCGGAAGTCTATCTTCAGGTATCAGTTTTATTTCTTCAATCAGTTGGTCTTGAATCATGGTTGATAATCCTGCTGTATTATTGAGAGCTGGAATAATATTTGATAACCATTTCATTATGCTGAAGAAAATAACTGCCAGCCGTCATAAGCTGAGCGCGTTTTTCCATTAAATCGCGACGCCGATAATCTGCTTCAGCCTGATTTTTGATGGTATGAGCCAGCGCCATTTCAACCACCTCGCTTGGGTAGTTGGTGGTTTCCGCCGCCCAATCACGAAAGCTGGAGCAGAAACCGTGGACTGTTAGGTCATTCTCGCCCATACGTTAGAATTGTAAATTCCAAAAATCGCCTTGCGCCGCTACTTTGTACAAGGCGAATAACGGCCGAACACCCCATGGCCTGCCTGGCCGATCACCCCGAGATGGGTGATTTTGAAACCGTCCGGGTATTTCAGGCCGTAACCGAACAGGCGGTCGATGCCGATATGCACAAACCATATTAAGGAAAGGCTGATCAGCAGGTCGTTGTCTGCGGCCAGGGCGGCGACAGCCAGCACGCAGGGCAGGATTTTAGCGTGCGTGACATTGTAGGCGACCGCGCCAATTCGGGCATTGACAAGGTAGCCAAGCAACGCCAGATCAGGCAGCAGGACGGTTGACCAAAACAGCCCCCAGCCGAAGCCGTAATGCCAATACACGGCCAGCGCCAGACCAAATACGGCCAAGCCTTCCAGTCTTAACAGCAGGTTCGGTTTTTCAAATAGGCATAGCATGGGAATATCTCCTGATTGATAATGCGCTTATTTTGCATTGGACCCCCGCCGCCAGACAAACTTGATTCGGGCAATTTCCGCCTTGCATCGGGGCGGATGGCTTTAACGCAGCTTGAGTTTCAAGAGGTGGACGCGGCGGGTGTCGCCGCGAAGCACTTCGAAGCTGAAGCCGTCCAGCTCCAGTTTTTCGCCTTTTTTTGGGAAATGCTCCAGGCGCTGAACGACCAGACCGCCTATGGTGTCGCAGTCGTCGTCTTCCAGGCTGGCGGAGAAGTATTCGTTGAATTCTTCTATGGGCGTCAGGGCGTTGATGATGTATTCGCGTTCGCTACGTTGCAGGATGTATTCCTGATTTTCGTCTTCGTCGTGTTCGTCTTCGATTTTGCCGACGATCTGCTCCAGCACGTCTTCGATGGTCACCAGGCCGGCGGCGTTGCCGTATTCGTCAACCACGATGGCCATGTGGTTGCGTTCGGTGCGAAATTCCTTCAACAGCACGTTGAGGCGCTTGCTTTCCGGCACCACATAGGCCGGGCGCATGATGGCCTCGACCTTGAGATTTTTTTCGTGCAGGGCGTGGGCCAGCAGGTCTTTCGCCAGCAGGATGCCGACTACCTTGCTGCGGTCTTCCTCGATGACCGGGAAACGGGAGTGGGCGAATTCGACGACTAATGGAAAAATGGTTTCCAGCTCGGCGTCGCGGGGCACGACCACCATTTGCGAGCGGGGGATCATGATGTCCCTGACCCGCATTTCCGAAACCTGCATCACCCCTTCCATCATGTTCAGGGCGTCGGTGTCGAGCAGGTGTTTTTGTTGCGAGTCTCTAAGTATTTCCAGCAGATCCTGATGGTCTTGCGGCTCCCCGGTCAGAAAAAAGCTGATGCGCTCCAGCAGGCTTCTCTGATGGGGCTGACTACTCGAAGGGCTACCATCGCTCATTGCGTACTCTCTTCCAGATAAGGGTTGGCTATGTTCAGGCTGTTTAAGATTTGGATTTCCAGTGTTTCCATTTGCTCTGCTTCCCGGTCGTCGGCGTGATCATACCCTAACAAATGCAGGATACCGTGTACAGTGATATGCGCCCAGTGATCGAGTACGGGTTTGTGCTGGGCGGCGGCTTCGGCGGCGATCAGCGGTGCGCAGATCACCAGGTCGCCCAGCAGATCGAGCGCCATGCCGGGCGGGGCTTCGAACGGAAAGCTGAGGACATTGGTCGGGCCGGATTTATGCCGGTATTGACCATTCAGTTCGGCGCTTTCTTCGTCATCGACCAAGCGGATGACGACTTCGGCGTCCTGCTCCCTGCCGGCCAGCACAGTATCCAGCCAAAGCTGGAACTGCGCTTCTGCGGGGTAATCGGCGGACGCCGTGGCGACTTGCAGCTCCAGATAGTTCATGTCGGAAATTGTTGTTCGTATTGATCGTAAGCGGCGACGATACGCTGCACCAGCGGGTGTCTAACCACGTCGCGCACCCCGAAAAAGGTGAAGCTGATGCCTTCCACGTCTTTCAGGACTTTCAGCACATGCTTGAGTCCGGACATTTTTTCGCTGGGCAGGTCGATCTGGGTCACGTCGCCGGTTATCACCGCGGTCGAGCCGAAGCCCACCCGGGTCAGGAACATTTTGATCTGTTCGGTGGTGGTGTTCTGGGCTTCGTCCAGGATGATGAAGGAGTCGTTGAGGGTGCGGCCGCGCATGAAAGCCAGCGGCGCGACTTCGATGACGTTTTTTTCCAGCATTTTCTCCACCCGTTCGAAACCCAGCATGTCGTAGAGCGCATCGTACAGCGGCCGCAGATAGGGATCGACCTTTTGCGCCAGATCGCCGGGTAAAAAGCCCAGTTTTTCGCCGGCTTCGACGGCCGGACGCACCAGAATAATGCGGCGCACGGTTTCGTTTTGCAGGGCTTCCACGGCGCAGGCCACCGCCAGATAGGTTTTACCGGTGCCGGCCGGGCCGACGCCGAAATTGATGTCGTGACTGAGAATCTTGCGCAGATAATCCTGCTGGTTCTGGCCTCTGCCCTTGATGACGCCGCGCTTGGTCTTGATGGTGACCGGCTGCTGGACGTGTGCGGCCGACCCTTGCAGCAACAAGTCGATGCTGGCGTCCTGTAAGCTGAGATGCACCTGTTCCGGAGTGATTTCTTCCTTTTCGGCGATTTCGAACAGTTTCTGCACCACGGCGCAGGCTGCTTTGACGGCGGCATCGACGCCGGATACCCTGAACCGGTTGCTGCGGTTGGCGATTTCCACCTGCAGGCGTTGTTCTATCTGCCGCAAATGCACGTCCAGTTGGCCGCAGACGTTGGACAGCCGTTCGTTGTCGGCCGGTAGCAGGGTGATTTCCTGAGAGATGCTGGTTGCGAGTAACACGATGGCGGCTAAACGAGGTTGTCGATCGAGGATTCCACAACCCGGCCTCGTAATGAGTTGGGCAGGGCTTCGGTAACCAGCACATCGAGAAACTGGCCTATCAGCCTGGGATGGGCGGCAAAATTCAGCACCCGGTTGTTTTCGGTACGGCCGGTCAATTGCAGCGGATTCTTTTTGGAAACCCCTTCCGCCAGAACCCGCTGCACCGTGCCGATCATCTGTTCCGAAATGGCCATGGTCATGTCGTTGAGGCGGTTTTTGAGGATTTGCAAACGCTGCTCCTTGGCTTCCAGACTGAGATTGTCCGGGAAGGCGGCGGCAGGCGTGCCGGGGCGGGCGCTGAATACAAAGCTGTAGGAAAAATCGAAACCAACTTCGTCTATCAGCGCCAGCGTGTCGGCAAAATCCTGTTCGGTTTCGCCGGGGAAGCCGACGATGAAGTCCGAGGACAGGCTGATGCCGGGACGGGCAAGCTTGATTTTACGCATGATTTCCAGATAGTCTTCCCGCCGGTAGCCACGCTTCATTTCAGCCAGTATCCGGTTGCTGCCGCTTTGCACCGGCAGATGCAAATGACTGACCAGTTGCGGGATTTCGGCATAGGCTTCGATAATGTCGTCGGTGAATTCCATGGGATGCGAGGTGGTGAAGCGAATACGCTCTATGCCGTCGATAGCAGCGACATAATGTAGCAGCAATGCAAAACCGGCGATATCGCCGTCCTCCATTTCGCCGCGATAGGCATTGACGTTCTGGCCCAGCAGATTGACTTCGCGGACGCCTTGCGCCGCCAGGGCGCGGATTTCGGCCAGCACATCATTGAGCGGCCGGCTGATTTCCGGGCCGCGGGTATAGGGCACCACGCAATAGGTGCAGTATTTGCTACAGCCCTCCATGACCGAAACGTAGGCGGTGGGGCCTTCGGCGCGCGGTTCCGGAAGGCTGTCGAATTTTTCGATTTCCGGAAAGGAGATGTCCATTATGTATTGGCCGCCCTGGCGCGACTGCTCTATCATCTCCGGCAGGCGGTGCAGGGTCTGCGGACCGAACACGATGTCCACGCAGGGGGCGCGTTTTTGCAGCGCCGCGCCTTCCTGACTGGCCACGCAGCCGCCCACGCCAATGATGACGCCGGGACGCTTGTCCTTGATCTTTTTCCAGCGGCCTACGGTGGAAAACACTTTTTCCTGGGCTTTTTCGCGGATGGAACAGGTATTCAGCAGCAGCACGTCGGCCTGTTCGGGGATGTCGGTCAGCTCCATGCCGTGCGCGGCCAGCAGCAGATCCTGGATTTTGCCGGAATCATACTCGTTCATCTGACAGCCGTTAGTCTGTATGTATAGTTTTTGTATCATGCTGTTTTGCTGATTACTCCCAAGTTTTATAAACTTTTTTGTCTGTGACGCCCGCCACATTCTCCGGCATGGGCCGGAGAATGCCGAAACTGCAAAAAACCCGTCAATTCAGCATGGTTCCTGAAAGCTGAAAAATCAATGGCTGCAATGGGTTTTGTGAAAAATTAATGCTGGCCGGCATACCGAAAAGGCTTGCGGCCGGCCAGATGCATTCGGTTAAATTGTTGATATTATATCTGATAACGGGTCGGATCAGCTACATGCAGATTTTTGAAGCCTTCGGCCCGCAGCCGGCAAGCGTCGCAACTACCGCAGGCTCTGCCCTGACTGTCGGCGGCGTAACAGGAAACGGTCATACTGTAATCCACGCCCAGCTCCAAACCTTTCTGGATGATTTGCGCCTTGCTCAAATCGATCAGCGGGGCGTGAATCCTGATCTGCCTGCCTTCCACGCCGGCTTTGGTGGCGAGGTTGGCCATGGCCTGAAAGGCTTCGATAAAGGCCGGCCGGCAGTCGGGATAACCGGAAAAATCGACGGCGTTGACGCCGATGAACACATGCTGCGCGTCCAGCACTTCCGCCCAGCCCAGAGCCAGCGACAGAAAAATGGTGTTGCGGGCCGGCACATAGGTCACCGGAATGCCCTGCTGCGGCGTCATCGGCACGGCGATGCTGTCATCGGTCAAAGCCGAACCACCGATATTGTCCAGCCCCAGCCTGATGATTTTATGCGCCGCCACCTGATAGCGGCGGGCGATGTTTTTGGCGGCTTCCAGCTCGGCATTGTGTCTTTGCCCGTAATCGAAGCTGATGGCGTAACAGTTGTAGCCTTGCTGGCGTGCCAGAGCCAGCACTGTGATGGAGTCCAGCCCGCCGGACAGCAGGATAATGGCGGTTTTATCGGATTTATTTGCCTTTTGCATCGTTCCACAGAAATTTGTGCAATTGAATCTGAAAGCGCACCGGCAACTGATCGGCCAGGATTTTGTCCGCCAGTTCCACGGGCGACATTTGCCCGGCTGCCGGCGAGAACAGAATCCGGCAGCGCTGGCTTAAATCGTGTTCCACCAGTTGCTGTTTCGACCACTGGTAATCCGCTTCATCGGCGATAACGAATTTCAGTTGATCGATGTCGGTGAGGCTGGCCAGATTTTGATAGCGGTTGCGCGGCATTTCGCCGGAAGACGGGGTCTTTAAATCCATGACTTTCACCACCCGTTTGTCCACCGCGGACACGTCCAGTGCGCCGCTGGTTTCCAGCGAAACATGATAGCCCAGCGCCAGCAGTTGTTCCAGCAGCGTCAGACAGCCGGGCTGGGCCAGCGGCTCACCGCCGGTAACGGTGACGTAGCGGGTATTGTAGCGCTGCGCCTGGGCAATGATTTGCGGCAGCTCCAGTTTTTCGCCGCCGCTAAAGGCGTAGGCGGTATCGCAGTAACTGCAGCGCAACGGACAGCCGGTCAGGCGAATAAAAACGGTGGGGATGCCGACCGTATCGGCTTCCCCCTGTAGCGAATAGAAAATTTCGGTAATGCGTAGCGTTTGATCCATGCCGGCGACAGTTACGGCAATTGAGCCAGTTTTTTTGCCGCCAGATAGCCAGCCGGTGTGTCCGGGTAGTTTTTGACGACCTGATTCAGATATTCTCTGGATTTTGCCATATTTTGCTGTTCATATTCGATATAGCCCAGTTTTAACAGGGCGTCCGGCACTTTCTGGCTGTTGGGATATTTGCTGACCAGTTTGGCGAACGCCGCCTTGGCCTTTTCGACATCCCGTTTGCGGCCGTAGGCTTCGCCAAGCCAGTATTGGGCGTTGTCGGCGTATTCGCCATTCGGAAAATCGGCCAGCAGCGCTTCGAACTGCTGCACGGCCTGATCGTAATGGGCGTTGCGCAAGGTATCGTAGGCTTGCTGATAACGATCCTTTTCATTATTGCCGGCAACGGCGGCTGGGCTCTGCGCCGTGGCGGCCGACTGCGTCGTCACGGCTACAGGGGCGGGAACGGCTGCGGGAGCAGAGGCTGGAGCTGGAGCCGGGGCCGTACCGACCGGCGGTTGCGGTTGCGCCGGCGCAGCCGGGGTCAGCGCCTGCACCCGGTTGTCCAGGTCGGAATACATATTATTCAGTTTGCGTTGCAGCTCGGCTATGGTTTGCGCCTGCTCTTCCACGCTGCCGCGCAGTTGCTGCACTTCGTTTTGCAACTGCTCGATCCGGCTTTCCATGTCCATTACGGCGCTATTGCCCTGCGCCGCGATGGGCGGATTGCCGCCCGCCGGATTGACAGTCTGGGCACAGGCCTGCGCCGCGACGCCCAGCGCCAGACAGCAGGCCAGCGCCAGCGGTCGACTGCGGTAGCGCAATGGGCTGGCGCCTGCCGCGCCATATTGGACTAAGCGCGGTTTTTTCATTGATAACCTATTTCCACGCGACGATTCAGACGCCATGCGGCTTCGGTATGGCCGGTCGCCACCGGTTTTTCTTCGCCATAGCTAACCACTTCCAGTTGAGAAGCCGAAACGCCCTGCGCTCTCATCATCCGCTCTACGGATTTGGCGCGCAGTTCGCCCAGGGAAATATTATATTCGCTGGAGCCTCTCTCGTCGGTATTGCCGGCCAGAATCACATGTTGCGCAGGGTGACCGACCAGATAATTGGCGTGCGCGGCAACCACCGGCACATATTCCTGTTTGACCTGGGCGCTGTCCAGATCGAAGTAAATCACCTGTTTGGACAGCGGGTTGTTCGGATCGCTAAATTCAGGCCCCAAATTGGCCGCCGAGCCGGAACCGTAACCGCCGCCCGCGCCCGTTTCCGAGCCGAACTGGCTGCCGGACATCGAACCGTCGTTCAAAGGCATGGTCGAGGCGTCGGCGCCCTGCGCGGTATCCGTCAGATTATCCTTTTCATCGTCCGAACTACAGCCGGATACCAATAAGGCGGCAACGACCAGTGCAAACAGGTTTTTTCTAAAATTCATGTAAATCTCCGCAGTTTATAAATTGGGTTGGGTAAATTAATTCAGATCTTGCATGCCGCCGTGCTTTCGCCCGTTCCCGGCAACAAAATGCGCTACGTCAAGGCCCCCAGACCGGCTGGCGCACATCGCCGCTTTCAAAGGCCAGTTTCTGCTGCATCGCGCCGTCGGTGGCGACTTCCTCCAGCACCGAACGGCCCCCGCTGTTGGCTGAAAACAGTATCATACTACCATTGGGCGAGAAGCTGGGCGAATCATCCAGCGGCCCATCGGTTAACACATTGACTGTGCGGGTAGCCAGATCCATCACCGCTATACGGTAGCCGCCATTGCTGGCGGTGACCATCGCCAGGCTTTTGCCGTCCGGGGAGAATCGGCCCCTGGCGTTGTAATCGCCCTGGAAAGTCAAACGGGTGGATTTGCCGCCTGTAGCCGGAATCAGATACAACTGGGGTTTGCCGCCCTGATCGGAAGTATAGACTATGCTGCTACCATCCGCCGACCAACTGGGTTCGGTGTCTATGGACATGCTGTTGGTCAGGCGCGTCAGGCTGCGGCCGGACAAATTCAGCACATAAACGTCCGGGCTGCCGTCCTTGGATAGAGTCAGCGCCAGCTTGCCGCCGTCCGGCGAAAAAGCCGGCGCGCCATTGATGCCGCGCGATGCGGAGACGCTTTCTCTTTGGCCGGTGGCCAGTGTCTGGATAAAAACTTCCGAACGCTTGGTATGGAATGACACATAGGCGATTTTGCCGCCGTCCGGCGACCAGGCCGGCGACATGATGGGCTCCGGCGATTCGGCTATGGTTCTGGGGTTGTAGCCATCGGCGTCCGCCACCTGCAGCATGTATTGCTTGCCGGAAGGTTTGGCGACGCTGGTGACGTAGGCGATGCGGGTATTGAACGAACCCTTGCGGCCGGTGAGTTTTTCGTAGATCAGGTCGCTGATGTGATGCGCCGCCCTGCGCAGCTCATTGGCGCCGGCCGTCAATTTATAGCCCATCAGCAACTGGCCGTCATGGACATTGAACAGATGAAACTGGATATTGAAGGTGTTGCCCACGCCAACCACCTGGCCGATGACCAGATAATCCTGCCCCAATACCTGCCAGTCCTTGAAGTCGATTTTGGCCGGATCGCTGGGCTTGACCAGCATGTCGTCTTCGGGCAGGGTTTTGAAAAATCCGCTGCCGCCCAGATCGGAATTGATGATGTCCGTCAGCTTGAGCGGGCCTATCGAGCCTTGCTGGGCGAACGGCGCCACGGCAATCGGCACTGCGGTTTGCGAACCTTTGGTGATTTCAATAGTCAGACCTGCTGCCTGAGCCAGCGAAAACAGCGCCGCCATCAGGCTGATGAGTATAATTCTTGTTGCTAAGATCATTCTGCTAGTTCCGATTCTATTTATTCCGGTTAAAAAACATTAGGGTTATCACTTTAAAAAACGCTGGCTATCCGGCTAATCCGCCGATTATTCCGCTCCGGCGGGGATATTCCGGCTTGCCGGGCACGCCCGGGAAACTGTCCTGGGGCGGCGAGACGCATCCGCCGGCAACCCTGTTCACAGTGTTTCCCTCGACATGCCGCAAATCCGCTGAATAATGGCGTCTATTTTAGCTATTCCGGCTTGGTACGGAAAGCGGTTAGGCTATTAATTGTTCGGATTAAAAATAAAGGTAAAGACCCGAAACTCCTGATTGAACAGATTTCTGTCCTGCGGCACCGGCAGCGGCGATGCTTTTCTGACCGCGTTTTCCGCGGAGCGGTCGAATACGCTGTCGCCACTGCTGCTGACCACCACGGCATCCATGACATCGCCACTGGGCAGTAATTTTACCTGGATTGTGCATTTCAAGCCCTGCGTCGCGCTCATCGGCCGGGTCCAAGCCCCTTCCACTTTTCGGGCTATGGCCAGTTTGGCGGCATTGCTGGCCTGTTCGCTGGCCTTGGCCGCCGCCGCAGCTTCCGCAGCCAGCCTTTCCTTTTCGGCCTTGGCGGCGGCTTCCGCGGCCTGTTTTTCCTTTTCAGCCTTTTCGGCGGCCAATTGTTTTTCCTTCTCGGCCTTGGCCTTGGCGGCGGCTTCCGCAGCCTGTTTTTCCTTTTCAGCCTTTTCGGCGGCCAATTGTTTTTCCTTCTCGGCCTTGGCTTTGGCGGCGGCTTCCGCAGCCTGTTTTTCCTTTTCAGCCTTTTCGGCGGCCAATTGCTTGTCCTTCTCGGCCTTGGCTTTGGCGGCGGCTTCCGCGGCCTGTTTTTCCTTTTCAGCCTTTTCGGCGGCCAATTGCTTGTCCTTCTCGGCCTTGGCTTTAGCGGCGGCTTCCGCGGCCTGTTTTTCCTTTTCAGCCTTTTCGGCGGCCAGTTGCTTGTCCTTCTCGGCCCTGGCTTTGGCGGCGGCTTCCGCGGCCTGTTTGGCTTTTTCGGCCTTATCGGCTTTTTCGACGGCCAGTTGTTTGTCCTTCTCGGCCTTGGCCCTGGCGGCCGCATCCGTCGCCTGCCTTGCCTTTTCCTCGGCTAACAAAGCCGCTTGCCGGGATTTTTCGGCTTGCAACTGCTTTTCCTTTTCGGCTTTGGCCTGCTGGAGTTGCTCCTGGCGTCTGGCTTCATCGGCTTTTTGTTCCTGAAGCTTTTTCTGCTGTTCGGCCTGCTTTTGCCGAGCCTGTTCCTGCTGCTGATTTTCTTCGGCCTGCCTGGCTTCTTCCTGAGCGCGTTTCTCGCGTATTGCAGCCATGCGCTTTTCTTCCTCGGCATGTTGCTGAGCCCGTAGTTGCGCCTGTTTTTCCTGCTCGGCCCTGGCTGCCTGCGCCAGTTTTTCCGCCGCTTCCCGGTCTTTTTGGGCTTCGGCTTCGCGGCGTATTTTTTCCTGTTGCAGCAACTGTTGTTCCGATATTCTGGCTTCTTCTTCTTCCAGTTGTTGCTGATGCTGCAATTCCGCCTGACGCTGGTTTTCTTCTTCCTGCTTCAGGCGTTTGACCTCGGCGTCTATGGTTGCGCCATCCACAATGGTGGCTTCGATGATTTCCGGCTCCGGCCCGGCCTTCTCCATCTCCGGAACCGGCTGAAAACTGAGGATGAACAGCAATACCAGAATAATATGCAACGCCAGCGCAAACGCAAACGATATTCCGAATCTAGGCATGGGAGTGGTTTTGATCTTACTTCTCGGGTGGCGGCGTGGTCATCAGGCCCACTTTTGGCGCGCCGGCGGATTTGATTGCGGCCATGACCGTGACGATTTTGCCGTATTCGACGGCATGGTCGCCCCGCACATAAATCTGCGCGTGGGAATTGGTTTTTAATACCGTGGACACTCTGCTGTACAACTCGTCTTCGCTGACCGGTTCGTCCTGGCGGTCGCCAACATCGATATAAAAATCGCCATCCTTTTTGATGGAAACAATAACCGGCGGATCGTTCTTTAAATCCACCTGCTGGGCGTCGGCCTGCGGCAGATCCACATCGACGCCGGTTTGCACCAGCGGCGCTGTGATCATGAAGATCATCAGCAACACGAAAGTGACATCGATATAGGGAACGACGTTGATTTCGGCTATGGGCCCACGGCGTTTTCGGGATCTGCGATGACTGTTGCCTACATTCATTTGCTGTGCGCCTGTCTTTGCAGTAATACCACGAATTCGTCTATGAACAGTTCATAGCGGCTGGCCAGCCTGTCCAGGCGGGTCGAGAAGCGGTTATAGGCGATGACCGCCGGGATGGCGGCAAACAGGCCGATGGCGGTGGCGATCAATGCTTCGGAAATGCCTGGGGCGACATTGGCCAGGGTGGCGTTTTTGACTTCGCCCAGCGCCCGGAACGAGTTCATGATGCCCCACACCGTGCCGAACAGGCCGATGTATGGACTGGTGGAGCCGACAGTGGCCAGAAAAGGCAGGGTTTCGTCCAGTCTGTCCAGTTCCCGGGATAGCTCGATACGCATGGCCCGCTGGGCGCTTTCCACCTGCACCACCGGCTCCACTTCGCCTTTTTGGCGCATTCTGGCGAATTCGCGGTAGCCGGCCAGAAAAATTTTTTCGATGCCTTCCGGGTCGAACCGGTCGCTGGCCATTTTTTTGTAGAGTTCCGCCAAACCGAGACCCGACCAGAATTCGGCTTCAAAATCGTCGGTGATGCTGATCGCCTGCTTGAGTTCCTTGCGTTTGCTGAAGATAAATGTCCATGAGGCCAGCGATGCCGCCAGCAGGATGAGCAGCACGAACTGCACCACGATGCTGGCTTCCTGAACCAGATGGAGTATGGATAAATCTATATTCATTAGGCTATTTGTTCCATTATGGCTGTGGGTATGAGTTTGGGTTTCATGCTTTGCGCATCGAGACAGGCGATTCTGATCCGGCCGCTGCACAGAACATCCTGGCCGCGACTGATGACCTGCTCGAATATCAGACTGGTTTTTTTCTGTTCGATCACTTTGGCGCTAACCGCGAGCTGTTCGTTAAACCGGGCCGGTTTCAGATAATCAACCTGCACGGAACGCACCACGAACAGGCTATTTTCCAGGGCCAGCAGGCTGTCCTGTTCGAAGCCGTAGCTGCGCAGCAGTTCCGTTCTGGCTCTCTCGAAAAATTTGAGGTAGTTGGCGTAGTACACCACGCCTCCAGCGTCGGTATCTTCATAGTATACCCGCACCGGCCAGTTGAATTCGTTCATTTTTTACCCTTGCGGGATTTTTTAGGGATCATGTTTGTTCAGTTCGCCTGTTCCTGGCCCGAAACCGCTAAAACGGCATTGCCGGGTAAATTGCTGCTTGCCGCAATGATCTGACCCCGCGGCCAGATCTATATATCAAAAATATCCTCGCTCGCCGCCGGCTGCCGGGGCGGCTGCAGGCCAAAATGACTGTAAGCCTTATGGGTCAGCACCCGGCCGCGTGGGGTGCGCATGATGAAGCCCTGTTGCAGCAGATAGGGTTCCAGCACGTCTTCCACTGTGCCGCGCTCTTCACTGATGGCGGCGGCCAGAGTATCCAGGCCGACCGGGCCGCCCTGAAAATGTTCTATCATCGCCAGCAGCAGTTTTCTATCCAGCAGGTCGAAACCGTGTTCGTCGATTTTAAGCATCGCCAGCGCCTGTCTGGCGATGTCGCGGTTGACGCTACCGCTGGCCTTGACTTGCGCATAATCGCGCACCCGCCGCAGCAGACGGTTGGCGATACGCGGCGTACCGCGCGAGCGGCGGGCGATTTCGTCCGCGCCGCCGCTGTCCAGGCTGACGCCCAGCAATTTTGCGGAGCGATCCACGATGCAGGCCAGTTCGGCCGCGCTGTAAAATTCCAGCCGCTGGACGATACCGAAACGGTCGCGCAAGGGCGAGGTCAAAAGTCCGGCCCGGGTAGTGGCCCCGATCAGGGTAAACGGCGGCAAATCCAGCTTGATGGAACGAGCGGCTGGCCCCTCGCCTATTATAATATCAATTTGGTAGTCTTCCATAGCCGGATACAGCACCTCTTCGACCGTCGGGCTGAGTCTATGGATTTCGTCTATGAACAGCACGTCGTGGGCCTGTAAATTGGTAAGCAGCGCCGCCACATCCCCGGCCTTGTCCAGCACCGGCCCGGAGGTCTGACGGATGTTGACGTTCATCTCCGCGGCGACAATGTTGGCCAGCGTGGTTTTGCCCAGCCCCGGCGGGCCGAAGATCAGCACATGATCCAGCGCTTCCGAACGGCTGACGGCGGCCTGGATGAAGATTTCCATTTGCAGGCGCAACTCATCCTGGCCAATATAATCCTTGAGGCGTTTGGGGCGGATAGCCCTATCCTGACGTTCTTCGTCGTTATTGCCGCGGGCGGTGATCAGGCGGTCGCTGTCTATCATTTAATGGCGCCTCGCAAAGCCAGGCGAATAATGTCTTCGCAACTTTTGTCTTCCGTGGCGATGGCCTGCACCATGCGCTGGGCATCCTGCGGTTTGTAGCCTAGCGCGCACAGCGCGGTAACGGCTTCCTGCCGGGGACTGGCGAGCGAAGCGCCGCCAGAGCCGGGCGCGGAAGCCATGACGGGCTGATCCGCGGCCGGCAACCGGCCGCGCATTTCGATAATCAGCCGTTCCGCGGTTTTTTGGCCGACGCCCGGCAGCCGCACCAGGCTTTTCACGTCGTTGTCGTTGACCGAGCGGTAAAATTCGGCGACGCTTTGCCCGGAGAGAATGGTCAGCGCCAGTTTGGGGCCGACGCCGTTGACCCTGATCAGCACCCGGAACAGCATGCGTTCGGTTTCACTGGCGAAGCCGAACAGAATGTGGGCGTCTTCGCGGACGATTAAATGCGTATAAAGGCGAACTTCCTGACCCAACGCCGGCAGATCGTAGAAGGTGGTCATCGGCGCTTCCACTTCGTAACCGACGCCCTGCACGTCCAGCACCAGTTGCGGCGGGGCCTTGTGGATGAGGACGCCACGCAGAAAACCTATCATAAACCCGCCTGTTTCAAGCGGTCGGCGGTTTCCTGATAATGGCAATGGCAGAGGCCGATAGCCAACGCATCGCTGGCGTCTATCGGCATATCGCCCTGAATGCTTAACAATATTTTCACCATGTGCTGTACCTGCTGCTTGTCGGCGCCGCCCTTACCAACCAGCGCCTGTTTGACCTGACGGGCGGCGTATTCGTGTACCGGCAGATTCCGGTTCATGCCGGCGCAGATGGCTGCGCCGCGCGCCTGGCCGAGTTTCAGGGCCGAATCGGCATTTTTGTGCATGAAAACCTGTTCTATCGCCATCTGCCCGGGCTGATACAGGGCAATGATTTCCGTGACGCCGTCGAATATCTGTTTCAGACGTTGCGGAAAGTTGTCCGCCTGGATGCGAATACAGCCGCTGGCGACATAACGCAAACCGTGCGCCGAAGTTTCCACCACGCCGTAGCCGGTAATGCGCGAGCCTGGGTCTATGCCTAAGATTCTGGTCAATAGTCTGTTATGCGCTGCTGAGTGAATGGCGTCAGGCGTCAGGCGTCGAGCTGCGCCATGATCTCGTCACTGATGTCGGCGTTAGAGTATACATCCTGCACATCATCCAGGTCTTCCAGTCTGTCTATCAGTCTGAGCATTTTTTCGGCGGTTTCGGCGTCCAGCGTGGTCTTCACGTCGGCATGCATGGTTATTTCGGCATTTTCCGGCTCGAAACCGGCCGCCGTCATCGCATCCTTGACGCTCAGATAGGCTTCAGGACTGGTCATCACGTCAATCGAGCCGTCGTCGTTGACGAGCACGTCGTCGGCGCCGGCTTCCATCGCCGCCTCCATGACGGCGTCTTCGTCCGCTTCAGCGGAATAGCTGATGATGCCGACCTTGCGGAACAGATAGGCCACCGAGCCGTCGGTGCCGAGGTTGCCGCCGGATTTGGTAAAGGCGTGGCGCACATCGCCCACGGCGCGGTTGCGGTTGTCGGTAAGACAGTTAACCATGACCGCCGTGCCGCCGGGGCCGTAGCCTTCGTAGCGGACTTCTTCGTAGGCGACGCCGTCCAGCGCGCCGATGGCTTTTTTGATGGTGTAATCTATGGTATCGCGCTTCATGTTGGCGACCAGCGCCTTGTCGATAGCGGTGCGCAGACTGGGGTTGTTGGCCGGATCGCCGCCGCCGGCGCCTTTTGCCGCGACGCTGATCTCCCGTATCAGCTTGGTGAAAATCTTGCCGCGTTTTGCGTCCTGCGCGCCTTTACGATGCCTGATATTGGCCCACTTGCTATGCCCTGCCATTATTTTTCTCTGAAGCGTTGATAAATTGGGAATTTTAGCATTCTTGGCGGCATGGAGGGAAGAAAGAGGGTTTTAGGTTGGCGAAATTTCCGAGTACTCGGCGCAGGCTGCATTTTATGCATCCCTATGCCGATGAATGCCGCCTGCGAAAACGCCTTAAACGACTCACTCGCCGCCTTCGGCCTGGCCCGCCGCCTCCGGGCTGTGTCCCGGCAAGCCCGCCGTTAAAGACCATGTCTCCACTAGCAGCCGTTTTTGCACCGCCGTAAGCCCTTTGATGCGCCATTCCAGCTTGCTGGCCTCGGAACGGTTTTCGCATGGCTGGGCGGCTATCATTCTTTCCGGCCGGTTCAGCCGGGTAAACATGGCGCCTTTGCCGGTGCTGTGCTGGCTGAAGCGTTTGGCCAGATCGAGGGTGATGCCGGTGTACAGTTTGCCGTTGCTGCACTCCAGCAGATAGACAAACCAGACCTTGCTTTCTAGCTTCATTATGTTTTCCTCATCACGCGACAGGACGATTTTATAAAACATTCGCCAGGGCAAGCTGAATTTTCCAATGCCTTCCCGGAACTTCCGCATCCGAGGCGACAGGATGGCATGCTCGAAACACCGAATTTTAGCCCTACGAGCGGCTGCCCCGAGCGCAAACGCATACAATTTCCTGGCCGCATAATCCTCTGTTCAGATTTCAAAAATCCATGCTAGACTAAGAATACATTTTTCCAAACAAAATCAACGGACAAACCGCCATGACCGGACGCACACTCGCGGCAATACTGATCCCGATAGTCCTCGGCTGCTTCAGTCGGAACGCGCTGGCCGCCCTGACCGACAACGGCGACGGTCTGGTTTACGATAGCGTGCTGAATATCACCTGGACGGCGCAAAACGGCAATCTGTTTCAAAGCATGGCTGGCGGCAACGCCAATCTGGTCAACGACATCATGGCCGCAAGCGGCGGCGTCATTCATGACAATCCGGCCGATACCGAATCCAATGGCGGTTACACGCTGTCCACCAGCGACTTCGACGCCGCGAAAGGCACGATGGACTGGTGGGGGGCCGAGGCCTGGATCACCTATCTGGACAGCATCCGCTATGACGGCTATAGCGACTGGCGACTGCCCGTCACCGGCAACCCGGTCGCCGGCTATAACCAGACCGGCAGCGAAATGGGCGAGCTCTATTATACCGCCCTGGGCCTGACCGCAGGTTCCGGTATCGGCGGCGGCAACCCTTATTACGGCCTGTTCGACAATTTGTCCATCTACTGGTCGGCTAGCGAATACAGCGCCGACTATACCCAGGCCTGGTATTTCAACGCCTTGACCGGCGACCAGAATTCCAGCCTTAAAGACACGCAGATGGCGGCCCTGGCCGTGCTGCCCGGCAACGCCATCGTGGCCCCTGCGCCCGGCGCGGCGTGGCTGTTTCTGTCCGGTCTGGGACTGCTGTCCGCACTGGCTGGCAGGCTTCGGCCATCCGCCTGACCACCGCCAACCATGCGCATGATCCAATTATGAAGCCATCCATCCTGACACTGTCGCTGCTACTGGTGGTCACCGCGAGCCATGCCGCGCCGGCCGATTATAATCTGTATTACTTCCTCAAGCTGCTGAAGCAGAAAACCCATATCGCGCCGCCGCCGGCCAAACCGGCGAAAACTCCGGCCAAAACCGGCGGCAAGCAGCAAACGCCTGTCGCCAATACGCCAGTATCCGGCGCGTCGAATCAGACAACGGCGCAAAACGCCGCCAATACCGGCATCGTCGCCGCCTATGCCTATCCCAACCCGCCCGGCGACAACTGGAACTACAGCAACGCCAATCCCCCCGGCGGCGCGCCGACCACCATTCGCCCGGACGGTACCTTCGACGTGATCCTGCCTGCCCAGGCCGGCGACACCATCCGCTATGAATTCAGCGGCAGAATCAATACCTCCGCTACCAGCGGCCTGGTGCTGTCGGTGTGGAGCATAGGCGGCGGCACGGTTCGCGACTGGTCTAGCAACGCCACCGGCCTACAGTCGGTCAGCGGCGTCGCCACGGTTCCGGCGGCCAACACCGGCTCCATCAACGCAGCCGTGACCAACACCGTCGAAGCCGGCGACATAGACGCCAACGGCATGGTGACGCTACGCATGTATGCGGCCAATACCGCCGGTTCCGGCCTGCAAAAAGCCCTGTTTATCGACTATGAAGGCAACGGCGTCATCAATCAGGCCAGGGGCGTCAATTTCAAAAGCTTTTCCGCCGCCGCCATTGCGGAAACCTATACCGCCTATCCCGGCAACAGGGCTCTGAGCAGCCTGCGCTTTAGCACCAGCACCCCGGCTTATGGCCTGCCCTCGCCGCTGAACGCCAGCGGCGGATTCGATCTGGTGGTTCCGGCCAAAACCCTGGACATCATCAGCTACCATCTGCACGGCAGCGTCAACGCCGCCAGCGGTCTGGCCTTTTCGGTGTGGAGCATAGGCGGCGCAGTGACTCGCTGCTGGTCGGACGGCACGACCGTGCTCAGCAACAATTCCGGCATTTATGTAGTCAACTCCGGCAATGCGCAGCCGGTGGACGCCACTATCGCCAACCGGGTGTTGCCGACCGATCTGGACAGCGACAATAACGTCACCCTCAGGCTGTACGCCATCAACACCACCGGCTCCGGTTTGCAGCAGCATACTTTTCTGGGCGCGGACAACAGCGGCAATCCGTCTTACGCACAGGCCGTCAACTATCAAAATTCGCAAAGCTATGTGCTGACCGACTCCCAGCCTTGGGAAGGCAAAGTGGGCAGCCAGAGAAATTCCGAACAGGAACCTTCGGTATGGGTGGACAACAACGGCCTGTTCAATATGCTGTACACCGGCGGCACTAGCAATCATACCGGCTGGGCCACGGCCACCAGCCCGGCCGGGCCGTGGACGAAGTATGCCGCCAACCCGGTGATAGGCGGCGGCGCGCTGGCCCCGGACGCGGCTATGCGCAATACGGTTTTGTACCAGAACGGGGTTTTATATGTGTATTTCGCTCAGGAGGACGGCAATCTGTATGTCGCCCACGGCGCCGATCCGGCTCACCTGACCCTGAACCCCGCGCCCATCCTCACCGCCGCGGATCCGCTGCGGTCTCTGGAAAACAGCGCCGTGGTGCTGGGGCCGAACGCCACTTATTACCTGTTTTACGAAGGGCTGTACCAGGCAACCGGCCTCTGGCAGCTCGGCGTCGCCACCGCCGGCAACCCGCTGGGGCCGTTTACTCAGGTTCCTGGCGGTTTCCCGCTCACCAGCCTGCAGGTAGCCGACGGCAGCGCCACGGACGGCCCCTGGGTGGAGTGGACGGGCGGCAAATTCCGCATGGTCTACCATGCCGCGCCGGTCGCCCTGGGGAACGTACCCTCGCAAGTCTATACCGCCGAATCGACGGACGGCGTCAACTGGCGCTGGCCTTCGGTCAATGCGGACGGCGTACCCACGCCGATCAGAACCCCTTATGTGGAACTGAACCACAATCAGGCCGCCGACCCGTTTGTCCTCAAATATCAGGGCTCGGTCTATCTGTATCATACTGAACAGGCCGGCGACGTCAGCAATGGCGGCATCGTGGTCAACAACCCGGCGCTGCTGTCCAATCCGATCGATTATTAGGGTTTAACCGTAATCTGGCGTTATTTTCGCTGATTCTGACAAATAGAACAGGAACGCGACCGTCAGTATCCGCGTCCTAGGAATGATTTTTTTCATCTTTGCCATATCTTAAAAGGACGGGTAATGGTCACATACTATGTTTCGGCGCGCCAAACCGATAACGGAATTATTTTAAACAATACTGATGATGCAGAAATGAATGCCCTCAGCGCCGTTGTCGAAGGCAATTCAGCTGGTTTTGCAAGTGATAATACCGCCGCCGCCAAAATTTTAGCCGCGACGACTGATACCGTTGTCATATCGGCAGGAAATCTGACCATTGACCTTAAATTTGACAGCGCCGCGCAATCGGCCCCGGCCAGTTTCATCCAGGGGGTAGCGCAGGCGGCCACGATACTGTCAACGGAAATCTCCAACAAGATTACATTTAATGTCAATGTTGATTATAGCGGCAAGGGTGGATCTGCAGATGGCGGCCCCGATAGTGGGCAATATCTGGATTATTCCACCATACGCGCCGAGTTGATCAATAACGCGTCACCAGCCGACCGGTCATTGTTTAACAGTTTACCGACAGGCTCATCCATACAGGGTAATAGTCAACTTTATGTCAGCAATGCCGAATTAAAGGCTTTCGGCATTATCAGCCCGAATGACGCCACGACTGACGATGGTTCTGTTCATTTCGATACCGGGATACCAGCCAATGATCTGGTCGGAGTTGCTCTCCACGAGTTAACCCATGCGATGGGACGTCTTGAAGCTGACAGTGTCTTTGACCTGTTTAGGTTTACCAGTCCCGGCACCATGCTATTTACCGGGGATACCCCTGCGCCTGCCGCTTATTTTTCCGTGGATGGCGGCGTAACCAAGCTTGCCGATTACGGCATGACTTCGGATCCATCCGACTTTCTTAATACTGGCGTACAAGGCCCGAGCGACCCATTTAATGAGTTTTATGGCGCCTATACTTTACAGCAGATTACCGCTCTAGACCTACAGCAGTTAAATGTCCTGGGTTTTAATACCAGCATAACCAATATCGATTATATTAGCGCCGGTCAAGTTATCAGTAATACTGCCGTAAACTATCTCGGCATAGATGAAATACAGAGTGGTGGCGTGGCTAATGATATAACCGTCGATAGCGGCGGGTCTTTGAATATCGACAGTGGCGGCTCGGCAAGCAACACCATAGTGAACAGCGGCGGAACGATTTTCGTCCAAATGGGTGGCCTGGCAAGCGCGACCACAGTGAACAGCGGAGGCGATGCGTATATCAATTCCGGAAGCATTACCAGCGGCACAGTGGTTAATAACGGAGGCAAGGAATATATCGCTTCCGATGCTGTAGCCAGTAGCTCACGGGTAAACAACGGCGGCTATGAATATGTCAATTCCGGAGGTATTGCCAGCGGCGCACTGATCAACAGCGGTGGCAGGCAATACATCGACTCCGGAGGCGTCGCCACTGGCTCAACGCTTACCAGCTCGGGCGTGGAGCATATTAATGCCGCAGGCGTCGCCAACGGCACAGTGGTTAACAGCGGAGGCCATGAAGACGTCGATTCCGGAGGTATTGCCCGTAATTCGACAATATACAATGGGGGCTTTGAGGTCGTTTCTGGCGGAATAGCCAGCGGCGCGCAGGTAAACAGCGGTGGCGAGCAAGACATCCATTTCGGTGGCGATACCATTGGTACGGTAATTAACAAAGGTGGACATGTCTATATCTTTTCTGGCGGGATCGCCAGTAGCACGGTAGTTAACAGTGGCGGATTGATGGACATTGTCAGTGGCGGGGACGCTAGTGGCGTCGAACTTTCAAACGGTGGACAATTAACGATCCAAGGCGCTTCTGCTTCCGTGTCAGGTCTTGTTCTTAACGTGGGCGCTACTTTGGACTTTGCTGATATTGCCGTTACGTCGGTTGCTGTTAACAGTGCAAATCAGTTACTTGTCAGCAATGCGAAGGGCGTCATTGAAAAACTGGCTCTGACAGGCCATTACAATAACGATTTATTCTCCGAAAAACCTGATGGATATGGTGGCGCGTTGATATTGGTCCGTTCAGATCAACCCATACTCAGCCGCATTATTTACAATGCCGCGACAGGTCAACTGATTTTGAGCGGTTCAAGCTTCACGCCCAACGTCCAGGGCTTTACTCCAGCGGACTTCAGTCTGTCGGGCGATGGCGGCGTCAGTTACGCCTTAACCAGCGGCAGCGGCGTCAAGGGCGTGCCGACTGCCACCCGCGCAGTTATCCAGCTTTCCGCCGCCGACCAGCTGGCCATGGACGGGTTGCTGAATAAAAACGGCGCAACCGCCAACGATGGCACTTTCAATTACAGTTTAACCGCCGCCAGCGGCTGGGACACTGGGGGTGGCGTGTTTTTCACCCAGAATGTCACTGTCAGCAATGCGACCGCGCCCAAAATTACCGCTGTGACATACAATGCCGCCAGCGCCGTGTTTAGCATAACCGGAACCCATCTGGATAATCACGGCGGCGCAAACGGCATCGCAGTCAATGACTTTAAGCTGACAGCCGGCGCCGGCGGCAGTTTTGCATTCAACGCCAGTAATGATTTGGTCGGCAATCTTAGCTCTAGCGGATTTACGCTTGCCCTTGGCAATGTCGACCAAAATCTGGTCAATGCCATCGTCAACAATAATGGTCTCAAAACCACTGCCGGAATCGCCTATGACTTTACCGCCTCCGCCAACTGGGATAGCGACAGCGGAGCAGCTATTAAAACCAAGGCGGTTACCGCCAGTGGAGTAGCGCCATCTATCTCAGGTGTTGCTTATAATGCGGCGAACGGGAAACTCACCTTGAGCGGACACAGCCTTAGCGCCACGGCGTCCGGTTATAGCATCACGGATATCAGCCTTACCGGCGATGGAGGCAATGTCTATACATTAAGCAAGTCCAGCGCCATAAGCACTACCTCTGGCGGCACAAAGGCCGTCATCAGTTTGTCCGTCGCCGATCAACTGGCGGTCGATGGTTTATTAAACAGCAACGGCGTCAAAGCGAATGATGGCGTAACCCGTTATTTTCTCTCGGCGCAAAGCGGTTGGGATAGTGGGGCTGGCGCTATTACCGGGCAAAGTATTATTGTCAGCCATGTTACGCTGCCGACAATCAGTAAAGTTGCCTATAATGCCGCCACAGGCGTATTTACCATCACTGGCGCCCATCTCGACAACTACGCTACGGCCAGTGGCGTAAACCTTGACGACTTTAAACTCACCGGTGGCGTCACCGGCGGTTACGCCTTTGATTCCGGCAATGATGTGGTCAGCAATCTCAGCGCCCGAGGTTTTACGCTCACGCTTGGCGGGGCGGATAAAACCGCCGTAAACAATATCGTCAACAACAACGGCGGCAGTCCGCTGAGTGGAACAAGCTACGCGCTGGTCGTCTCCGCCAATTGGGATAGCGACAGTGGCAAAGCCATCAGCAAGCTGGCGGTAACGGCCAGCGCTCTGGATGTGTTTGACACCCAGCCCAAATCAAAACCGGTTGTGATCAGCAATTTGCTGGAAGGTGACGGCCAAATCGAACTGTCTCAAACCATCTATACCGCTTTTGCCCGCGAAAGCGTCGTGCAGACGACAAATTTTAGTAACTCAACGGCATCTGCAAGCCCCATGGATTACCTGTATTACAATTCCCATACCGGCGGTCTATACTATGACGCAGGTGGGGCGGGTAGTCCGAAAAGTCCGGTGGAAATAGCCATCATAGGCGTCAACAGCCATCCGGCGGCCTTAAGTATTGGCGATTTTAAACTGGTGGCCTAGGCGCTACCCATCTGCCGCCGGGGTATTCCGCCAGAGGACGCCGTGAATGCATCCATGCAGGCTTGAGTCGGCATCCATGCCGCCTAAACCTCTGTCAAAATACCCCGGCGGCAGATTAGCCTATTCGTCAAAACAAAATTGGCGGACTACTAGGAGCCTGTCCGAGAATAAAAGCCGTAGCGAGGGCAAGCCATTTTGAGTTGGATTTTGGGCATTTGAGGCGGAATAGTTGCGCTATTTAACGAAAATGCGCAGGAAATCCGGCCAAAAGGGCTTTTCCGCAGTAGGTTTTCTATTCTCGGACAGGCTCCTAGCAGCCTGTCCGCCATGCCAGCTCAGCCCAGGGCTTCCAGGGCGGCGTTGTAATCGGGTTCGCTGCTGATTTCCGCCACCAGTTGGGTGTAGACTACCCGATCGCTTTCATCGATGATGACGATGGCCCGCGCGGTCAGTCCGGCCAGAATGCTGTCCAGCAGCTCCACGCCGTAATCCCTGGCGAATGTGGAGCGGAAGGTCGATAACGCCTGCACATGCTTGAGACCTTCGATTTCGCAGAAGCGGGCCTGGGCAAAAGGCAGATCGGCTGAAACCACCAGCACTACGGTATTATCGAGATGAGCGGCCTTTTCGTTGAATTTGCGGGTCGAAGTGGCGCAGGTCGGCGTGTCCAGACTGGGCACGATATTCAGTAATTTGCGTTTTCCACTGAATTCGCTCAATCCGACATCCTGCATTTTGCGGTTGGTCAGTCTGAAATCCGGCGCGCTTTCGCCGACAGCAGGCAAATCGCCTAGGGTGTTAATGGGTTTGCCTTGAAAGGTGATGGTCGCCATGCCTGCCTCCGGTTCCGGGTGAGTGACTTTTATTTTTTGCTCTTTCTGAAATCTATCAGCCGTTTGCGTTTTTTGGCCTGATGTTCGGTCAGTTTATTGCGCTGGCCAAGAAACGGGTTTTCCGGCGACTTGAACACCAGCCGTACCGGCGTGCCCTTGAGCTTTAACTGTTCACGGAAATAATTCATCAGATAGCCCTTGTAAGCGCCGGGCAGGGAATCGGTCTGTACGCCGTGTATCACCACCACCGGCGGATTACGTCCACCCTGATGCGCGTATTTCAGCTTGATGCGGCGGCCGCCGACCAGCGGCGGCTGATGGGCCGTCACCGCATCGTTCAATATCCGGGTCAGCAGAGGCGTGGACATGTCTATCATCGCCGAATCGTACAGGCTGTGCACCACGTCGAACAGCTTGCCGACGCCGCTGCCGTGCAGGGCGGAAATCGGATGTTTTTCGGCGAAAGACAGAAAGCTTAATTTGATGTCGATCTGCTTTTTGACGAAATCGCGATGTTCGGCGCTCAGGCCGTCCCATTTATTGAGGCCGATGATCAGCGCCCTGCCCGCTTCCAGTATCAGGCCGAGAATGTGCGCGTCCTGATCGGTCACGCCTTCCTGGGCATCGATCAGATAAATCACCACATGGGCTTTCTCGATGGCCTGTAGCGATTTTATGATGCTGAATTTTTCGACCACCAGCGACACCTTGGCGCGACGGCGCATGCCGGCGGTATCGATCAGGGTGAATTTCTGGCCGTTGCGTTCAAAAGGAATATAAATGCTGTCGCGGGTGGTGCCGGCTTCGTCAAACACCACCACTCGCTCTTCGCCCAGCAGCCGGTTGACCAGCGTGGATTTGCCGACATTCGGCCGGCCGACGATGGCGATGGCGATACCGGCGTCCTGTTCTTCAGGATCGTCTTCCTGCGGCGGCAGCAGTTCGTCTATGCGTTCCAGCAGATCGTGTACATTACGGCCATGGCTGGCGGCAATGGCGACCGGTTCGCCCAGGGCCAGACTGTAAAAGTCGTTGGCCACCGTATTGCTGTCTATACCGTCGATCTTGTTGACCACCAGCACCACCGGTTTGTCCAGCTTGCGCAGGTAGACGGCAATCGCCTCGTCCGAGGCATTAAGGCCGTCGCGGGCGTCAACCAGAAAAAACACCACATCGGCTTCCTGCAGGGCGATTTCCACCTGTTTTCTGGAGAAGACGTCTATGCCGTCGCCTTCGTCGGAAATACCGCCGGTATCGACCAGCAGGCAGTCCCGTTCGCCGCGCCTGATGCGGCCGTACTGCCGGTCGCGGGTCAGGCCGGGGTAGTCGGCCACCAGCGCTTCACGGCTGCGGGTAAGATAATTGAAAAGCGTGGATTTGCCGACATTGGGACGACCGACCAGAGCGATAACGGGTAGCATAAATTATTTTGTTCTCAAGGCGGCAAGCGTGCCGTCCTTTGCATAAATGTAAACGATGCCGTCAACAATGACGGGCCGGGCCTCTATGGGCTCCTTGGAAATTTTGATTCGGCCCATCAGTCTGCCGTCTGCGGTGGATAGCCAGTGCACATAACCTTCGAAGTCGCCGACCACCACATAGTTCTGATAGACCACGGCCTCGGTGAGTTGCCGATTATGCAGTTCTTTCTGCTTCCACAGCGCCGCGCCATTGCGCTGATCCAGTTGCCAGACCTCGCTGCGGTTGTCGCTGAGGTATAGATAGCGGTAGTCGGCGGTAATGCCGGTGTAAGTCGAGACATTGTCGTTGCGCCAGATGACTTCGCCGTCGGCGGACGATACCGCTGATGTGCCGCCCTGATAACTGGAAATGAACAGGGTGCCGTGCGCCGCTATCGGGTCGGTATCCAGATCCACCAGCCGTTCGACTTCCGAACGACCGCTGGGAATGGTGATGGTGACTTCCCACAGGGTTTTGCCGTCGGACAATTGCAGCGCCATCAGCTTGCCGTTTGCGCAGCCGAAGATCATCACGTCGTCCTGAACCAGCGGCGCGCCGGCGCCGCGGATGCTCAGGGCCGGCACGCTGTGTTCCGCCGACCATAACAGCGCGCCGTCGCTTTCGCTGAGCACGATGATCTTGCCGTCGGTGGTGCGGAGGATAATTTTGCCTTTGGTCACCACCGGCACGGCCAGCACCTCGCTGGATACCGTGGTGCTCCACTTTTGTTCGCCGGTCGCAAAATCATAAGCCACCACCTCGCCATGGCTGCTGCCTATGATCAGATACTGCTGGCCTATGACCGGGCCGGCGGCAAACGGATAGCTGGTTCGGGTTTCCCATATCAAATCGCCGCCGGCCAACTGTCTGGCTTGCAGCAGGCCCTTATGATCGGCCACATACAGCCGGCTGGCGCTGATTGCCGGAATCAGTTTCAGTTTGATCTGATCGGCGCCGTCGCCCACTGATTCCTTCCAAAGCATATCGATCTGGATCTCGCCCTGGAATTCTTCCGGCAGCACGGCCGGCGGGTCGGCGTTGTCGTCATCGGCAAACAGATCGGTGACGCTGGACATCATGTCGTTGACGGCTTCCATGCCGGCGCAGCCGCTCAGCGTCAGCAGGCAGATGATCAGGCTGAAAATAAAACTGAACCGGCGTATCCTGATCATTGATTTAGTGTGGGAATGGCTATCCAATCTTATTTGGCCCCGTTCTGATCGAATGCCGGCGCGGTAATGTCGTCCAGCTTGAACTGCACCAGTTGTGTCGCCAGGCCGGTTCTGATGGCGCTTTGATAGGCGCTACGGGCTTCGTCCGGCCTGTCCATCGCCACATACAGATCGCCCTGCAGTTCGTCGTACAGCGCAGAGAAACCTTCGCTGCTGGCCGGATCGACTTCCGCTATCAGTTTAAGGCCCTGCTCGTACTGCTTGTCGGCCAACAGCAGTTGAATCAGCCGCAACCGGCAGATATGCCGCAATTCCGGGCTGCCGGTGCGTTTGATTTCTTCTTCCAGCAGGGTTCTGGCGGCGGCCAGATCGCCTTTTTCGACCTTCACTTTGGCTTCCTGCAAGGTCGCGTAATCGGCATAGGCCGATGACGGAAATTCAGTATTGATCTTTTCGGCGATTTTTTCCACCGACTCCGGTTTGCTGTTGGCTGCGCTGTCCAGTAATTCCTGATACAACTGCGAAGCCTGGGTGCGGTTTTGCAGCTTGTTTTGCTCCCAGAAGTTAAAACCGGCCAGCAGCACCAGACCGCCGACCACGCCGGCCACCACCGAGGTGTGATTGACTTCCCACCATTTTTTTAATTGTTCGAGCTGTTCTTCTTCAGTATCGTGTATTGCCACGTCGATTCTCTTCAGTTAAAGGTTTTATTGTGATGCCAGTCGCCGAGAGTCCGCAGCAGTTCCGCATGATTCAGCGTGCTTTGTTCTTGCTCCACCCGTAGCGATTTCAAGGCAGCTTCATGGCGTTCCGCTTCGGCATCGCCCAGAATGATGGCGTACGCCGCACCGGATTTGTCGGCTTTGCGGAACTGGCTTTTAAAACTGCCGCCGCCGCAATTGACCTGTAGCCTGAGACCGGCAATTTGATCGCGTATCCGTTCGGCCAGCAGCATGCCGGCCTTTTCCGCGGCGGCGCCCACCCGTATCATGTACACATCAACCGCCGGCTCGGGCCGGACATTATCCAGTTGTTCGACCAGGGCCAGGATGCGTTCCATGCCCATGGCAAAACCGATGGCGTGATTGGCTTTGCCGCCCAACTGTTCTATCAGCCCGTCATACCGGCCCCCGGCGCAAATCGTGCCTTGCGAGCCCAGTTCGTCGGTTACCCACTCGAACACGGTCTTGCCGTAATAATCCAGGCCGCGCACCAGCCGGGTATTGAGCCGGTATTCGACGCCCAGTTCGTCCAGCGTGGCCGTCAGGCCGTTGAAATGGGCCAGACTTTCCGCGCCCAGATGATCCAGCAGCACCGGCCCCTGTTGCAGCAGCTCGGCCATGTCCGGATTTTTGCTGTCCAGAATGCGTAGCGGATTGGTTTCCAGACGCCGCAAGCTGTCGGCGTCCAGTTTGTCGGGATGCCGCCTGAAATAATCGACCAGGATGCTGCGATAGGCGGCGCGCTCCGCGCTGTCGCCCAGCGAGTTGATCTGTAGTTGCACCTTGCCGCGAATGCCGATTTTTTTCCATAGCCGGTCGGTCAGCAGTATCATCTCGGCATCGACGTCCGGGCCGGGCATGCCGTAAGTCTCCACGCCAAGCTGATAGAATTGCCGGTAACGACCTTTTTGCGGGCGCTCGTGGCGAAACATAGGGCCATAATACCACAGCCGGTGGCTCTGGTTATGCAGCAATCCATGCTCCAGGCAGGCGCGCAGACAGCCTGCCGTGCCTTCCGGCCGCAGGGTCAGCGAATCGCCGTTTCGATCCTCGAAGGTATACATTTCCTTTTCGACGATGTCGGTCACTTCGCCTATCGAACGCTTGAATAATTCGGTTTTTTCCACCACCGGCAAACGAATTTCCTGATAGCCGTATGCGGCCAGCACCTGCCGGGCATGGTTTTCCAGCCATTGCCAATAGGGCGACTGATCGGGCAGGATGTCGTGCATCCCGCGTATGGCCTGAATGGCCTCTTGCTGTTTTGCCATATTCTCTGTTGCTATCGCGGATAGTGGTTCTAAGCTGTATTCGGTTTACCGGAAAATGCCTGGCTTACGGTCTTGCCGCCTCGGCCAGTTGCAGTTTCAGGTGTCTGCGGCTTTTGTCCTGCACCTGACCCACCAGTTGCCCGCAGGCGGCGTCGATGTCTTCCCCCCGGGTTTTACGGATGGTGGCGACTATGCCGGCGTTATTCAGCACATCCCGAAAGCGGATAATGGCGGCGCCGGAAGAGCATCGATATTGCGATTGCGGAAAGGGATTAAACGGAATCAGATTGACCTTGGATGGCACGTTCTTCAATAATTTTACCAGAGCGTTGGCGTCCTGGGCGGTATCGTTGACGCCGTCCAGCATCACATATTCGAAGGTAATATGCTTGCGCGGGCCTGTTCTGGCGTACTCACGGCAGGCGGCCATCAGCTCCTTTAAAGGGTATTTGACATTGATCGGCACCAGTTGATCGCGCAGTTCATCATTCGGCGCGTGCAGCGATACCGCCATGCTGACGTCGCAGACTTCGTTAAGCCGGTTCATGGCCGGTACCACGCCCGAAGTGCTGACCGTGACCCGGCGCTTGGACAGCCCGTAGCTGAAATCATCCATCATCAGGTTCATGGCCGCGACCACATTGTCGAAATTCAGTAACGGTTCGCCCATGCCCATCAGCACCACATTGGTGATTTTCTTTTCCGGGCCCAGCCGTTGCTGCGCCAGATAGACCTGGCCGATAATCTCGGCAACCGACAGGTTGCGGTTGAAGCCCTGCTGGGCGGTGGAGCAGAACCTGCACGCCAGCGCACAGCCTATCTGGGAAGACACGCACAGCGTCGCGCGCCGTTCTTCGGGAATGTAAACCGTTTCCACCCGATTTCCGCAACGGGTTTCCACCGCCCATTTACAGGTGCCGTCGGCCGCCAGTTGCTCGGCAACCAGCGTTGGCGGTTCGATTCGGCAATTTTCCTGTAGATAACCGCGCAAGGCCTTGCTCAGGTTGGTCATTTCGTCGAAATCGGTCATGCCTTCCTGATAAATCCATTTCAGCAACTGGGTCGCCCGAAACGGCTTCTCACCGAGTTCGGCAAAAAAGGCCTGCAAGCCTTTTCTGTCGAAATCCAGCAGATTGATTGCAGCCGGTTTAGCGGATACGGTCGCAGAGTTCATCAGCAGCGAAAAAGAATGCAATTTCTTCTTTGGCGGTTTCGGCGGCGTCGGAACCATGTACGGCGTTTTCGTCAATGCTGACCGCGAAATCGGCGCGGATGGTGCCGGGAGCCGCTTCCTTAGGGTTGGTGGCGCCCATCAGTTCGCGGTTTTTCAGTACCGCATTTTCGCCTTCCAGCACCTGGGCGACGATGGGGCCGGAAATCATGAATTTAACCAGATCGTTAAAAAAAGGCCGTTCCTTGTGGACAGCGTAAAAACCTTCAGCCTGTTCCTGGCTCAGTTGCAGCATTTTGGATGCAATGACACGCAGACCGTTTTTTTCGAAACGGCTGACAATTTCCCCAATCACGTTTTTGGCGACTGCGTCAGGCTTGATGATTGAGAAAGTACGTTCGATGGACATTTTTAACTCCGGTTAGGTTGGTAAATAGTAAAGGTTTAAATTGAGAGTTTTGCAACGTGCCGATCACCGCCGTAGATCCAGTTGACCAGCATTCTGGTTCCCAGAATCGCCGTAAACATGGAGGTTACAATCCCCAGCATCAGCACCACCGCAAAACCTTTGACCGGGCCGGTGCCAAAGCTAAACAGCAGAAAGGCCACCAGAAAAGTCGTCAAGTTGGAGTCGAGAATGGTGCCGAAGGCTTTTTCATAACCTATATAGATACTGGACTGCGTGCTATGCCCATTGCGCAATTCTTCCTTGATCCTCTCGTTGATCAGTACATTGGCGTCTACCGCCATGCCCAGGGTCAGCACGATGCCCGCCATGCCGGGCAGGGTCAGCGTGGCCTGAAGCAGGGACAGGATAGCGGTCAGCAATACCAGGTTGAACAGCAATGCGAAGTTGGCGATCAGCCCGAAACCGCGATAATAGACGATCATGAACAACACGACCAGCAGGAAACCGACGGTAATCGAGGTCGTGCCCTGATCGATGTTTTCCTGACCCAGGCTGGGGCCTATGGCGCGTTCTTCGACAATTTCAACCGGCGCAGCCAGCGCCCCGGCTCTTAACAGCAGCGCCAGATTGCGGGCTTCCTGCGGGCTATCCAGACCGGTAGTCTGGAAGCGTTTGCTGAAGGAATCGCGGATGGTGGCGACACTGATGACTTTTTCGACTTTTTCCTTGTGCTGAACCTTATGGCCGTCTTCCATTCTGGTTTCCGACTTGTATTCGATAAACACCACGGCCATCGGCTTGCCGATATTTTCCTGGGTCATTTTGCCCATTTTTTTGGCCCCGACGCTATCCAGGGTAATGAACACCGCCGCCGCGCCGTCCTGATCCATACCGGACGAGGCGTCGGTAATCTGGTCGCCGGTGACGATGACCGCCCGTTTCAGCAGCACCGGCTTGCCGTTCTTGTCGCTATACAGCCGACTGCCCACCGGCACATGGCCGGACAGCGCCGCCTGCACATCGTGCTCGACATCGACCAGACGATATTCCAGGGTGGCGGTGGTGCCCAGCAATTCCTTGGCGCGGGTGGTGTCCTGCACGCCCGGCAACTGCACCACGATCCGGCTGTCGCCCTGCTGCTGGATAATGGGTTCGGCCACACCCAGCTCATTGATCCGGTTGCGTAGCGTGGTGATATTCTGAGCCAGGGCGGATTTTTTGATTTCTCGCAGATCGCGTTCGGGCATGGTCAGCAGAAATTCGTTCTCGCCGCTTTCGTTGACATCGAGATCACGGAAATCCTTGTTCAGCACTTCCATAGCCGCCACTTTGGATTCTTCATTGGGCAGGCTGATTTTTATGCCGCCGGCTTCCTTGGATACCGACTGATAGCGAACCTTGGCGTCCCGGAATGCGGCGCGAATATCATTTATATAACGTTCTTCCGCCTGTTTGACGGCGGTATCCATATCCACTTCCAGCAGAAAATGCACCCCGCCGCGCAAGTCCAGCCCCAGATACATGGGTTCCGCGCCCAGCGCTCTCAGCCAGCCCGGCGTTGCCGGCGCCAGATTCAGAGCCACGGTGGCCTTGCCGTTCATTTTATCGCGCAACAGATCGGCCGCCTTGAGCTGATCATCGGTATTGCCGAAACGGGCCAGTACCTTGCCGTTGACGAATTCAAAATTTTTAAGCGCAAAACCGGCATTGCCGATAGCGGCTTTGATGTCGTCGGCCTGGGCCTGGTCCAGCGGTGTGCCGGTAAGCGACGAGATCTGAACGGCCGGGTCGCTGCCGTACAGATTGGGCAGGGAGTAGACGATACCGACCAGCAGTACGATCAGTACCAGAAGGTTTTTCCAGACAGGGAAGTGATTTTGCATGGTTATTCCATTATAAACAGGACAGCCGGACTGTTGGGCATGGCTTGAGCGCGTGGAGCCGCATTAGATTTTGGTCGGCTTTTTGATGCTCAGGGCTTTATAAGTGCCTTTCGGCATCATATTGGCGACCTGATGGCGCTGTACCTGCAGGAAGGTGTTTTCAGACACTTCCAGTTTGACGAAATTGTCGTCCAGCTCCACTACCTTGCCCAGAATGCCGCCGGTGGTCACCACTTCCGCGCCCTTGTTCAAGGCGTTCAGCATCTGTTTCTGTTCCTTGCCGCGCTTGGCTTGCGGACGGATAAAGAAAAAATAAAAAAACACCAAAATGCCCAGCGGGAAAATCATGCCTTCCATGCCAAGCTGTTGGGAAGCGGCAGGAGCTGCTTGCGCCAGGGCGTCAGAGATAAAAAAGCTCATCGTAATCCTCTAAATTATTATCGTTATATTGTATTTTAAGTTCTTTGCACTACAAGCCGGCCGCCGGCTTCCGCAACCCTAACCCACGAAAAGAGAGCAGCGGTTCATTCCACAGGCCACACTGCAAAGCCTTTCGGCAACGGCGTGCAAGCTGTTAAGCCGCATATTATGCCATATAACAGGCTGTTAGCGTATCTGTACGTTATTTTTAGCCGTTCGCCCGGCTGATCCGGCCCATGGTTTGCCCCAGTCTAAGCGGTTTTCCGGCCTGTAAATCCGGGTTCCAGACTGCCGCGTCGCGAGCAAACAGCACGATGATGGTAGACCCCATGTTGAAGCGGCCCATCTCTTCGGCCCTGTTCAGCACCACCTGCCGCGCCGGGTATTGCCAGCTTTGGATGCCTTGCCGGCTGGGCGGGGTCACCACGCCATGCCAGACCGTTTCGATACTGGACACGAAGATGGCGCCCACCAGGATCAGCGCCATTGGCCCGGCTGCGGTCTCGAACAGACAGATCACCCGTTCATTGCGGGCAAACAGCTTCGGTACGCTGGAGACCGTGACATTGTTAACGCTGAACAGTCGCCCCGGGACGTGCAGCATGTCGGTCAGACTGCCGGCCAGCGGCATGTGCAACCGGTGATAATCCTTGGGCGACAGATATATGGTGGCGAAACTGCCGTTTTCAAATCTTTGAGCCAGAGTTTCGTCGCCGCCCAGCAATTCCAGAACCGTATAGTCGTGGCCTTTGGCCTGAAAAATCCGCCCCGCATCGATCATGCCGGCCTGACTGACGACGCCATCCGCCGGACTGGCTATGGCGTTGCCGGCATCCTCGACAGGACGAATGCCCGCTCTGAGTTCACGGGTAAAAAAATGATTGAAGCTGGGGTAGCTGTCAATATCCTGATTGGCGGCTTCCTGCATGTTCACCCCATAGCAGCGGACGATGGCGCGAATAAACAGATTTTTCCACCATTTTTGCCGGCTGTGCGTCAAAGCCGACATCCATTTCGATAATAGATGATGCGGCAGGATATACTGCGGTAAAACGGTCAGGCATGCTTTAAGGTTCATGACGAATAATCGGGAATTGGATGCGCAAGCTTAAGTCAGGCTCGCCATTCGGCGCTATTATCAGCTGAAAGGCCGGCGCAAGGCGATTGGGCCATCGTCTTGCGCCGGCATACAGAACTTTTATAAAAAACAATAAGTTGTACTGCTATTTTAAGGCAGATTAACCAGCTCTGGCGCGCGCCAGTCCGAATTGCGGTGTTCGACGATCACCTGGGTGTAAATGCCGCCGCGGACATTGAATTCGGCGCGCAAACGCATGAAACTGGGCGAAATGGCGGCGGCGATATGATCCAGAATTTCGTTGGTGACGGCTTCGTGAAAAGCGCCGCGCTCACGGAATGTCCACATATACAATTTCAGCGATTTGAGTTCCACGCACAATGCGGCCGGCACATATTCCAGGGTCAGCCTGGCAAAGTCAGGCTGTCCGGTCATGGGACACAGACAGGTGAACTCCGGAATGTCGATGCGGATGGTGAAATCGCGGCCTGGCCTTGGGTTTTCAAAAGTGCTGAGGACGGTGCTGGGCTGGGTGCTCATGGGTGTTTCGCTGACTCAATGTTGTATTAGGCCCGGTATTTTACCAGCATTGACGGCAGAAAAACCGAATTAGCCGATTGCCGGGGGTTTTATCGGCAGAAATAGCCCGCCCGGCGCGATCCACCCACTGCGCAACCGGCCGTTTATGGCTGCTCGAGTTTTTTCTTGGCGGCATCCATCGTCGCAGTGACGCCATCCATGATCTGCCGGTATTCCTCCTGCGACAGTCTGGCCTTGGCGGCGATAATCCCGGCATCCTTGTTGGCCTCTCTGACCTGGCATTCATAATAGCTATTGGCCTGCTGCTGCCACTGATTGATGGCGGTCACGCTCTGATTGTAGGCTTCCGCATCGTGGGCGTCGATTTGCGGCGCAACCGGCTTGGCCCCGCAGTCGCCGGCCGTCCACTCCCCATTCTGTAACGTGCCGGCCTGCGCGACGGGCATGAACAGAAATAGACAGACGGTCGCCATGGAAACAAAATTTTTCATCCTCGTTCTCCTGGTTGTTAAATTCCCGGCGGCATTTTAGCCGAAGCGCCATCCTGGCTGTCAAACTCTGTGGTTCTTCGGAATGAGCAAGGCCGATTTAGCCAGCATACGCTGACGGTCGATCTGCTCGGTGTTGTAGATACGACTCCGGCCGCTTTGAGTTGATGGAAGCCATGTCCGAACCTGAAACAAGATATCCGCTTACCGCTTTTCCGGGTTAATAAACATGCAGCGTTTTAGTCTGGTCATGCAGTGCTATTGCGCCGAATTCGCTTTGGCCTTCAAGATGCTGAAACAGACTGACGCCGATCAGCCAGACATGGGTGATGCGCTTTGGCAGCGGGCCGCCGATGGCCTTTTGGTAATAATCGGCGATGTTTTTTTCTTCGCTTAGCCATTTACCCAGTTCGGCGGCTCCGGTTCTGGCGACCACATGCGTCTCGCGATGGCTCCAGCCGGGAAGCGGACAATGAAATGCGGTATCAACCGGCAGCGCCCGACTCCAGTAGAAAGTCAGATCCCTGCCGTTGTCGAATTTGACGGCGATGCTCATATAGTCATGGCTGGGCATGCTGTTTTCGGCGACAACCGAGGGTAATTTATCCACCTTCCATTTCCAGCTTAAAGTCGTGTTCGGCGTCAGATCGAAACCGGCCGGCTTTTCCATGATGCTGGCATCGTCATGCACCTTTAGGCCGATGGCCTTGTCAGGGGCGTTTTGCGCGGTGGACGCCGGCGCTTCGCTAAAAATTTCAGCGGTTTTCAGTTCCCAAATATAATCCCAGCCCGCAGGCGGCAGTTTCTGACTGGACAGCCGGTCGAGTTCGGCATTTGCCCACCAGGCGTTAGCGGATTTTTCCGCCATGCGTTTCAGTTGCGACTGAATATCGACATCCGCCGCCCATCGGATGACGGCCACATTGACCCCGCCGCCGGCATCCGGATTGACAGGGGCCGGCTCGCCCAGATATTTCCCGCTATTATCCAGCCAGCGTTCGCCCGGATAGAGTTTCAGGTACAAATGGCCGGTACTGGCGGCGCTAAATGTATTGGTATTGCGGGCTCCTCTGAAAATAGAGCCTTTTTCCCCTATCCTCGACCATACGCTAAACGGCGCTTCCAGCGACAGATTCGCCGCCCGCGACAGCCATTGCTTTCCATTCAGAATCAGGCTGAGTTTTTCACCCGGTTTTAACGCCAGACCGGTGTCCAGCCACGGGCCGACATCGGCACTTAAATACAGGACTTTAAGTCCGGTGATTTCTTTCCCCGCCAATGGCGCAATATCCGCACGAATTTGCTGCTCGAATTGCTGATACATCTGAACTGAAGCGGCCTTGTCCTCGGCATGGCCGGGCGGGACGGCGAATAGCAAACCGATCAATGCGGCGGTAATCCGGTTTTTTATGACAGACATCGACTTCTCCTGTGAGCGATTTAATACTGTGAGATCAGTTTATGCCATGCGTGTGCAAACGTAAGCGGATATACGCCCTAAAAGAGCGGGCAATTTGCCCGAATGCGATCAGTAGCCATCCGGCCATCCGACAATCGGCCGCCGGGCGCGTTCCGGCTTCGAGACCCGGATTCCATTGCATTCCATCCAGGCTACATCCCTCAACCCATCGTGATGGTCGGGTAAAAGAACCGCAAAAAAGGATTAAAACAGCGTAGCCCGTATGCAGTAAAGCGGAATACGGGTGTCGGTTAAAAGGCAGTCAACTTTCTGCGGCTTGTCAAATCTCGTTGAGCAGACACAGTTCGGCGGGATGCGGCTGCATGTACCAGGATTCGGCGATGAAGTCGTCCGGCTGTTTGCGGAAATGATGCCTGAGCAGGGTCAGCGGCACAATCAGCGGCAGGTTGCCGAGCCGATAGGCTTCTATGGTTTCGGTGAGCTCCTGTTTGTCGTCGCTGTCCAGACTGCGTTTCAGGTAACCCTGGACATGTTGCAAAACATTGACGTGATTGCCACGGGTGGCCACGATTTTCAGGCAGCGCATCAGCGCAAGCAGATATTGCTCCGCCACGGCATGCAGGTTGTCGCTGTGCAGTCCGGCTATCATTCTGCCCAGCGCTTTGGCCTGATTCTGGTCGTGACTCATGGCTATCAGCTTATGCCGGCTGTGAAAACGCATCAGGCCGTGCGCCGTCAATGGCTGGGCGCAGAGCTGCCGCCATCTGTGCAGCACAAAAACCCGGCGGATAAAATTTTCCCTCAGACCGGGATCACCCAGCCTGCCCTCCTCTTCCACCGGCAGCGCCGGAAAGGTTTGTTGCAGATAGTCCGCAAAAATGCCATGGCCTATTTTGGCCGGGATGTCATTAATATAGACTTTAACCCGCTCCATGCCGCAACTGGGCGAATCCTTTTTTAGAATATAGCCGCACAGACCGGCCAGCCATTCAGCCTGCTGGCCGGCTGTGCGCTGCAATTGTTCGGTCACGTCCCATTGATGGTCTTTGACGCCCACGCAACGGATACCCGCCCCGCTATCCCGCAGTTGAATAGGCGGGCGCGGGACGCCCATGCCGGCTTCGGCTTCCGGACAGAAGGGCCGGAACAAAAAATACCGACCCAGGGTGCGTTCAATATAACTGTGGTATTGGTGGCCGCCATCGTAGCGGACTTGGTGGCCCAATAAACAACTGCTGACGCCGACCGGAATTTTGTTCATGCCGTTAAAAACCGCTCAAAGGCTTGCGCCATTTGCGGCAACACGGACAGCAGCCGATGGTCGGCGTCCAGCATGTGCAGCCGGGCGCGGTGGAGACGACTGAACCGCCAGACGTTTTCCGGCGGCACGATGGTGTCCCGCCAGCCGTGAAAAATCTCGATATTGGCGGTTGACGGCCTGAATTCGGTACGCTGGTAACCCGGCAGATAAAAGGCTGGCGCGATCAGGAACAGTCCCAGGGGGTTGATGGTTTCGGCGGCGACGGTGGCGACATAGCCGCCCATGCTGGATCCGGCCAGCACCACATGCCGGTAGGGCAAAACGTCGAAAGCCAGCAACTGCTCCACCCGCAGTTCGGGGTCGTTGCCGGGACGGTAATCCAGGCTTTCGAAATGATAGCCATGGCGTCTGGCGACTTCGGCCAGCGCCAGCGGTTTTTCGCCCCAGGGCATGCTGTCTTTACCGTGGTTGTAGATGACGAGTCGGCTCATGATGGCTGATTATTTGCGGAAAAAAAGGTTCACCAGCAGGGTCAGCAGCAAGCTGATGACGATCATCGAGGTGATGGGAATAAAAATCACGCTGTTTTCGTTGCGGATGTTGATATCGCCGGGCAATTTGCCGAACCAGTCGATTAACCAGGGCAGATAGTTCAACACCAGCCCGGCCAGCACGATCAGTACGCCAACGCTGATCAGGATTTTTCCGGGTTCCATGGCGGCTCCTATGTATTGTCGATCGGCAGGCACTCGGCAACCAGTTTGACCCAGTATGCCGCCCCCAGCGCCAGAATGTCATCATTAAAATCGTAACTGCCGTTATGCAGGGTGCACGGGCCTGCGCCATGCCCGCCGCTGCGATGATCGCCGTCGCCATTGCCGATGAAGCAGTAGCATCCCGGCAGGCTTTGCAGCATGAAGGCAAAATCCTCCGCACCCATGGTCGGTTGCTGTGGTTCGACATTTTCCGCGCCCACCAGTTCCGTCATGGCCTTGCGGGCGATGGCGACCTGCCCGGCATGGTTGACGGTGGCCGGATAATTGGCGGAAAACTCGAAGTGACAGCTCATGCCGTGGGCCAGACAGATGTGCTCGCTCAATTCCCGCATTCGGCGTTCGATCAGTTTCTGGGCTTCGCCGCTAAAGGTTCTGACCGTACCGCCCAGTTCGCAGCTATCGGCGATGACATTGCCGGTTTCGCCGACATGCACCGTGGTGACCGAGATGACGGCATTTTCCAGCGGGTGCAGATTGCGGGTGATGATGGTCTGAAAGGCCAGAATCAACTGCGCCGCCACCGGCGCGGGATCCAGCCCCAGATGCGGCATGGCGGCATGACAGCCCAGGCCGGTGATGACGATGCGAAACGCGCTGAACGCCGCCATGACCGGCCCGGCGCTCAGCGCAAACCGGCCGGCGGCCAGCCCCGGACAGTTATGCATGCCGTAGACGGCCTGCATCGGAAACAGCCGGAACAGGCCGTCCTCCATCATGACGCTGGCCCCGCCGCCGTTTTCTTCCGCCGGCTGGAAGATCAGATACACCGTGCCGTCGAAGTCGCGGTGTTCGGCCAGATAACGGCCGGCAGCCAGCAGCATGGCGGTATGCCCGTCATGACCGCAGGCATGCATTTTGCCGGGATAGGTGGAGGCATGCCTGAATTGATTGTTTTCCTGCATCGGCAGTGCGTCCATGTCGGCGCGCAAGCCGATGGCCTTATCGGCGTCGCCGGCCTTGATCATGCCGACCACGCCGGTTTTACCCAGCCCCCGATGCAGGGGGATGCCCCATTCAGTCAGTTTTTCCGCCACCAGATCGGCTGTGCGGCGTTCTTCGAAACACAGCTCGGGGTGGGCGTGAAGGTCATGGCGGATGGCGCGGATTTCGCCGATGCCGGCGGTGATTTCCGCTATAAGACTGCTTGCATGGTTTGCCATGATCTTTGCTCCGATGCTGATTACTGTATTTGAGTTGGATTGAAAACCGCCTGTACCAATAGACGGATTTTAGATCATTCCGCTGTGCCGGGCATCGCCGATTATAGACATTTTTTTAACGCATCCTGGCTGATGCCTCAAAAATCCATTTCCTGATCGGCGGCGAAGGGCTTGTTGCGAATGACTTATATCAATCAGGCATTCGGTTTGCAGCCGGTCTATCAAGACATTAAAATCCGGATTTTTAAATTCCGCCAAAATGTAAAATGAACGAAGCCGACAAAATGCAATAAAATGATAAAATATCGAATCGATTTTTTGCGTGGCGTTCATGATTAATTTGCAGCAGCAGACTCAGCTTACCGACCGCTTTGGCAGGGTGGTCAACTATTTACGGGTATCCATTACCGACCGTTGCGATTTCCGCTGCGTGTACTGCATGGCGGAGAACATGACATTTCTGCCGCGCCGGCAGATTCTGAGCCTGGAGGAAATCCAGTTCGTGTGTCAGGCTTTTACGGAGCTCGGGGTCGGCAAAATCCGCATCACCGGCGGCGAACCGCTGGTGCGCCAGGGCGCGGTGGGCCTGTTGCAGGCGCTGGGGCGACTGCCGCTCAGGGAGCTGGTGCTGACCAGCAACGGCTCGCACCTGGCGCAAATGGCCGCCGACATCAAGGCCGCCGGCGTCAAACGCATCAATATCAGCCTGGACACCCTTGATCCCGCCAAATTCAAGGCTCTAACCCGTACCGGCGACATCGAACAGGTGCTGGCCGGCATCAATGCCGCCCGCCATGCCGGCTTCGAGCGCCTGAAAATCAACGCCGTGATTCTTAAAGGCCGCAATCACGATGAAGTATGCGATCTGCTGCAGTTTGCCGTAGATCGCGGCCTGGACATCAGTTTCATAGAAGAAATGCCGCTGGGCCGCATCGACGGTCGCAGCCGTAGCGAGAACTTTTACCCCGGTTCGCAGATCAGAGAGGATTTGCAGCGGCGCTTCAAGCTGACGGCATTGCCGGAGGCCGGCAGTGGCGGGCCGTCGGTTTATTACCAGGTGGACGGCGGCCACAGCCGGGTGGGCTTTATCTCGCCGCACAGCAGTAATTTTTGCGGCAGTTGCAACCGGGTGCGCCTGACGCCCGAAGGCCGTCTGCTGCTGTGCCTGGGCAATGAGGACGCCGTGGATTTGAAGGCGGTGATCAGGGCGCATCCCGGCGATATGCACCGGCTGAAACAGACCATAGTCAACGCCATGCAATTTAAACCGGAAAAACATGAATTCGACATTCACGAACAACCCGTCATCCTGCGCCATATGAGCGCCACTGGCGGCTAGAACCCGCGGAGGAAACCCATGACTCAACACAGCAAAGCACATCAGATCGTCGCCGAAGCCCGCCGTAACCGTGAGGAACGCGAAAAAGGCTATCGGGAGCAGGCGCTGAAACTGTTCCCGTGGATATGCGGACGTTGCGCCCGGGAATTCGACCTTAAAAATCTGCGGGAACTGACTGTGCATCACACCAATCATAATCATGACGATAATCCGGCGAACGGCAGCAACTGGGAATTGTTATGCCTGTACTGCCACGATAATGAACATCAGCGTTACGAGGAACAAAGCCGGTTCGGCGGCAAGACCGGCAGCGAAAGCAAAACCCAGGCCGGGTCGTTCAATCCGTTTGCCGATCTGAAAAAAATGATGCAGAAGGAGTAACCGGTTTTTTAAAATCCGGAACGCCAGCAGCTCGCAATGCATGAATTTATAAATCAATATATTAAGCATTATTTAAAGAATTGTTATTAACTATTTGACGCAGCCTGATAAGGCGCATGGAAAGCGCCCCACAGCGGATAGCGACAATTATTCCATCTTTAAAGACCATTTTTTTCGGGATGAACCGATGCAAAGATGCAACTGGGCCGGGAGCGGTTCCGCCACTACTCTGTATCACGATCAGGAATGGGGTGCGCCACAGCATGACGACCGGCGGCTGTTCGAGTTTCTGGTTCTGGAAGGCGCACAAGCCGGATTGAGCTGGCGCACCATACTCGAAAAGCGCGACAACTACCGTATCGCTTTTGACCATTTTGACCCCGAAAAAGTCGCCGCTTACGATCAGACCAGACAACTCGTCCTGCTAAACAATTCAGGTATAGTCCGTAACCGTTTGAAAATTCAGGCGGCCATTAAAAACGCCCAGGCGTTTTTAGCCGTGCAACAGGCTTACGGCAGCTTTGACGCCTATATCTGGGGCTTCGTAAATTACACCCCTTTGCAAAACCGCTTCCACAGCCACGAACCGCTGCCGGCGTTCAGCGAGCTGTCGATCGCGATCAGCAAGGATTTGCAACGCCGCGGCTTCAAGTTTGTCGGCAAAACCATTTGCTATGCTTTCATGCAGGCCATAGGCATGGTCAACGATCATGCCGTCGAGTGTTTCCGGCATGCGCAACTGGGCGGCGAATAATTGCCGCCGGATAACGAAAATCCCGGCAATGTTTCACGGGAAACTCCTCACAAACTACCTTACTCAACATTAAAAACAAGCGGCAAGCTACTTTAAATATAGTTCACAACAACTTGTTTTATAAAATATAAGATAGGCATGATTTCGACTATACCGCCATTGATCCGCTAATAAATGCTGTCGGCGCCATACACACTACGTCTATACCCTGCACACGGCCTGATTAAATAAGGCTGTTCTGCGATTTGTGCAAAACGATCAAGCACCCCTTGCTGATATTGATCGGCTCTCTGATTTCCGTGCGTTTTAACGCCGTATAACCAGCTTTTCTGCAAATCGGCGCGGGCTTTTTTCGAAAGTTTATCTGCACTGGCTACTTGAGCCTTCAACCATTCGTCGTTTGGCTCCGATACGGATATGCTTTGTCTTACCATTGTAAGACCTTGCAAAAACATGTTATACATCAACAACGCCTCTCGGCCAATGCCTCGCCGCTGATGGCTACGCTGTTCTACGATCTTTCCACGGGAAAGAAGGTCGGGATTTCCTTCCCGATCCGAGAACCGCGAACGGGAATTATTCGCCGCCGGTTCGGCCTGCTAAGATTTGTAAATCGGCGGGTTGTCCCGGAATTGTCAGCCACAATCCGCGTCAAATGTTTTATCATTGGATCTGAAACCAGCTACATCCATAATAATAATGAACAGCGCGTCGCAACCCATAGTCAAGTCAGCCATTTCGCCGGTCATTCCGTACGCCGGCACCCTGTTTCTCAGCGCCATCCTGATGTTTACGCTGCAGCCCATGTTCGGCAAGAGTCTGCTACCCCTGCTCGGCGGTACGCCGGCGGTGTGGAATACCTGCATGGTGTTTTATCAGACCCTGCTGTTTCTGGGCTATTTGTATGCGCACTGGCTGAGCGCCCGGCACGGCAATCTGCGGCAGATCAGGATTCACGGCGCACTGCTGTTGCTCAGCCTGCTGGCCTTGCCGGTGGCGCTGCCGCAGGGGGCGATGCCGCCGACCGACGGCAATCCGGCGTTCTGGCTGATCCGGACTTTGTTTGTGGCGATCGGCATTCCGTTTTTTATGGTGTCCAGCACCGCGCCCTTATTGCAAAAATGGTTTTCGGATTGCGGTCATCGCAGCAGCCACGATCCCTATTTTTTGTATGCCGCCAGTAATGCCGGCAGCCTGTTGGCCCTGCTGAGCTATCCTTTCCTGCTCGAGCCGCAGATCGGCCTGGCCGATCAGCGGCTGATCTGGACAGCCGGCTATGGCCTGCTGTGCCTGGCTATTTTTGGCTGTGCGCTGCTGTTATGGCGGAGCCAGGCGACGGCGCTGGCGACGCCGGCCGAAGCCGTGGACGCCGGCGAGCCGCCGGCAAGACTGGAGCAACTGCACTGGCTGGTGCTGGCTTTTGTGCCGTCCAGCCTGTTGCTGGGCCTGACCCAGTTTATCAGCACCGATATTGCCTCCGTGCCTTTACTGTGGATCGTGCCGCTGACTCTTTATCTGCTGTCCTTCATCCTGGTGTTTTCCAAGTGGGCCGACCGCATTCATCCGCTGATGCTGACGGCGCAACCCGCGCTGCTGCTGGTTTTTATAGCCTATTCCTTCATCAATCCGGCGGTGTTGCCCTACTGGCTGGACTTGATCCTGCATTCGCTGGCGTTTTTTCTGGCCATCATGGTCTGCCATGGCGAACTGGCCAAACGCCGGCCGCATCCGCAGCATTTGACCCGCTTTTATCTGATCATGTCGTTTGGCGGCATGCTCGGCGGTATGTTCAATACCTTCATCGCGCCATTCATTTTTAATTCGGTGTACGAATATCCGATCATGATAGTGGCGGCGCTGTTGCTGCGCCCCGGTTTTTTTGCCGGCAAATGGTATCTGGACATCCTGTTTCCGCTACTGGTGCTGATTTTCGGCCTGGGCGTCTATGGCCTGCTGTCCGACGACAGGCTGTTCGAATACATGGATATAATCGGCGGCGCATTGATACTGCTGACCGGCCTGACTTACACCGTCCGCAACTCGCCGCTGGCGCTGGGTTCGCTGACCGGGGTGATACTGGTGTTCACCCTGGGCCTGCATGGACTGGCGTCCAACACCCTGTATCAGCAACGTAGTTTCTTCGGCGTGCTGTCGGTACGCGAAACGATCATTGCCGACGAGAACAAACAGCCGGAAACCGTACACGAACTGTATCACGGCACCACCAAGCACGGCGCGGAACGGCTGACCGCCGCCGCCATCAACACGCCGCTCACTTACTATAGCCGCCCCGGCCCCATCGGCCAGTTGTTCGCCGAATTCGACAAGGAAGACCAGCACTGGAAAATCGGTTCGGTCGGCCTGGGCGCTGGCGCGCTGGCCTGTTACGCCAGGGAGGGGCAGGAATGGCGGTTTTACGAAATCGATCCGCTGGTGGTCGATGTGGCTAAAAATCCGGCCTGGTTTCATTATCTCGATCACTGCAACAGGCAGGCGGAAATGGTGATTGGCGACGCCCGGCTGTCGCTGGCCCGGGAGCCCGACCATAGTTTCGATCTGCTGATCATGGACGCCTTCAGTTCCGATGCGGTGCCGACCCATCTGCTGACCCGCGAGGCGCTCGAGCTGTATTTGCGCAAGCTGAAGGACGATGGCCTGCTGGCGTTTCATATCAGCAACCGGCATCTGGATTTGACCAAGGTGCTGGCCGATCATGTGCATAGCCTGCATCTGAGCGGTGTGTTGCAGAAATTCAAACCCGTCAATGACGAACCGCTGGTGGTGGCCACCGACTGGGTGGTAATCGCCAAAAATCCGCAACGCCTGCTGCCTTTGCAGCAGAGCCGTCTGGGCCATTGGCAGAAACTGCCTTTATCGTTCGGCCTGAAGCCCTGGACCGACGACTTTACTAATATTATTGGAATCTGGAAATAGGAAACAGCATGCTGATCACGGAACTTGCCCAACATTGTAACGCCACCCCCAAAGGCGGCGACCCCGGCCGCCGGGTCAGTTCGGCCGCCGACATCATGTCGGCGCACCCGGAGCAGGTAACGGTATTGAGCGACGGCAAATATCGGAAGTATCTCAAAGACTCCAAAGCCTTCGCCTGTTTTATTTCCGAACAGCTTGCGGCCGGCGGCGAAATTCCGGAAGGCATGACGCTGCTGATCTGCGCCGATCCGGAAATCGGCTTTTTGAACGCGGTCAGGCTGCTGCATCCCGAACCGGTTTTTAAAAGGCAGGTCTCCGCGCATGCGGTATTAAGCGAAACCGCAACGCTGGGATTTGACGTGCATGTCGGGCCGTTCGCCAGCCTCGGAGAATATAGCAGCGTCGGCGACAGCAGCACCCTGGAGGCCGGGGTACGCATCGGCAACCATGTGACGATAGGCAAAAACTGCCGCATTCATCCCAATGTGGTAATTTATGACCATAGCGTGATCGGCAATGATGTCATCATCCATGCCGGGGCCATTATCGGCGCGGACGGTTTCGGCTATAAATTCCGCGACAATCAGCATGTCAAAGTGCCGCATGTCGGTTTCGTGCAAATTGACGACCGGGTGGAGATCGGCGCCAACACCTGCATCGACCGCGGCGCGCTGGGCGCAACCCGGATCGGCCTCGGCAGCAAGATCGACAATCTGGTGCAACTGGGTCATAACAATGTGGTAGGCCGCCATGTCATCATCTGCGGCCAATCCGGGATTTCCGGTTCCTGCACCATAGAGGATGGCGCAATTCTGGCCGGCAGCGCCGGCGTCGCCGATCATGTCACTATCGGCGCACGAGCGGTGGTGATGGCGCGGAGCGGAATTTCCGCGGATGTGGCGCCCGGCGCCCAGGTGTTCGGCAGTCCGGCCAAGGACAAAAAAATCGCCTGGCGCGAACTGGCTGCGCTGAGCAGGCTGCCGGAATTGCTGCAAAAATTCAAGGTGCTGGAAAGCCGGGTAACCGATCTGGAAAAATAGCGGAGAAAACAGCCATGAACGACAAACAACGGGTAGCTGTCCAGGCGGCGAAACTGGTCAGGGACGGCATGCTGGTCGGCCTGGGCACCGGCTCCACCGCCAATTATTTTATAGACGCGCTGGCGCAGCGCCATGCCGAAGAACATCTGCAAATCCAAACCGTATCCAGCTCCGTGGTCAGCGCCATCAAGGCTCAGTCATCCGGTCTGCCCCTGCTGGCGCTGGAACAGGTCAGCCGGATTGATGTGTATGTGGACGGCGCCGATGAAGTGACTGCCGACATGACGCTGCTCAAAGGCCGCGGCGCCGATCTGGTCAGGGAAAAACTGCTGGCGGCCGCCGGCAGGGAGTTTTGGGTGCTGATCGATCAAAGTAAACAGGTCGAACATATCGGCCAGAATTTCCCGGTGGCGATCGAAGTCATGCCTTTTGCCTGGCGGATGGTGCAGCGCAGCCTGTCGGAAATGGGCGCGGCCGTCAAACTCCGCGCCAATGCCGGCGGCGATGGTCTGGCCGTCAGTTCTTACGGCAGTCTGATACTGGACGCAGTCTTCGACCCCGAACTGAGCGCGCGGGACATCAACGACCGGCTGAACGGCATGCCCGGCATCGTCGAACACGGCATTTTTCTGGGGCTGGCCACAGCGGTGTTTTGCGGCCATGCCGGTAAGGTCACGCAGCAGTCGGTGTCCGGATTTTTACCGGAATCCGGCTAAAAAACTGAGGAAAGCCATGAACGAAACCCTGATTCTCGAATCCGTGCTGACCTGTCCGCATTGCGGTTTCAGCAAACAGGAAACCATGCCTACCGATGCCTGCCTGTTTTTTTACGAATGCAGCCATTGCGGGATGCTGTTGCGGCCAAAAACCGGCGACTGTTGTGTTTTTTGCTCGTTCGGCTCGGTCAAGTGCCCGCCGATCCAGCAACAGGGCGGTTGTTGTCGGTAAATTCCGGAACCCTCCCGAATCTGCGACAATTTGTCACACTTTTGCTGGACATCCGGTTTTTTATCGAATAGAATTCACCCACCTTAAGTCGGTGACGGCTTTTGAAAGAGTTCCTATCTTTCAATGGGGGAGGAAAGCGACCGGTAATCCGGTAAAACAACAACAATAAACGCAAGAAATTAAACTGCCGTTTTTTTATGGCAGACGTCCTGACATCAATACATAATAATAAAGCGGACGAAGCCCACTCAGGTGGGCTTTTTTATGCCTTATTTTTTTGTTGCCGCTTCAAGTTCCAGCAATAATTTTTTAGCCTGCGCCTGTCCGTCAAAATAGCTGTGCTGTTTTTCGGCGATGGCGAGCGCCTGCTTCAGTTCGGATATCGCCAGCGGCTTATTGTCATTGCGCAGGTCGATCATCGCCAGATGGTATCTCGGCGCCGGAAACTCGGGCATTCTGGCCACCAGCGCCTCCAGCAGTTTTATGCCGGCTTCGGTATCGCCGCCCTTCACCAGCGACCAGGCATAGGTATCCATATAATCGGGGTTGGCTGAATCCTTGAATTTTTCGGCCAACGCCCGGCCTCTGCCAACATCGGCGGCTACCTTCGAATCGAGCAGCAGACAGGCCAGATTATTGGTCACAGCCGCATCATCCGGTTTTTTTTCCAGCAAATGCTCATAAATGCCTTGCGCTTTGGCGTTATCGCCGTTTTGCGTATACCAGCCGGCCAAAGCCATGGCCAAATGATAGTCGTCGGGATTGTTCGCCATGCCTGTCAGTAAAATTTCTCTGACCGCTTCCGGCTTTTGGTGCTGCATCACGGCAACGGCCGCCAAATCCAGATAAAGCGCTGCAACTTTGGGCATGCGTTGCACTTGCGCCTTCAATAATTTATCCGCAGCCCCTAAATCCTTGTTCGCCATATAAAGCTCGCCCAATTCATTGACAACGGCAAGATTTTCCGGCTGATCGTGATGTTGCGCTTCAAAAAAGGCTATCGCCCTGTCACGCGCATTCATAGCCTCATAAGATCGGGCAATCAGCGTCATGCACATTTTATCCTCGGGCATTTCTGTCAACAGTTGCTGACAGAGGCCAATCGCCTGATCGTACGCCTTTCTGCCTTGTAAAATACTGGCCTGTAGATAAGTGACTGTCAGCCTGTTTCTGGCGAACAGGGCAAGCAGGTTGACGGTATTTTCCGCTTCTTCCCAGTTTTTTTCCTGCATTTCCAGTTCGGCCTTGACTAATAACAGCATATCCTCGTAGGGTTTGGCGATCAGGGCCTTACCCAGCAGCCGAAAGGCGTTTTCCTTTTGGCCTGCCTGCATATAGGCATTGTAGATCGGGTAAAAGGCGGTGGAATTACCGGGGTTGACCTCAATCGCCTGTTTGAAATGCTGACTAGCCAACCCGGCGTCCTTCTTCTGCAAATAGGCCAACCCCAGATAGGCCGGGATATCGCCGGATTTGTCGCCGGCGGACGGCAGTTTGTTCAGTAGCGCGATGGCATCATCGGGTTTGTTTTGCCGCATATCGGAACGGGCCTTTAGCAAGCAGGCTTCAATAAAATCCGGATGCTGCTTCAAAATAGCGTCAATCGCGGCATCCGCTTCCGCAAATTGTTTTTTTCTAAACGGAATTTCAGCCAGCAGGGTCTGAGCTTTCAGACCAGCCGCGCTGTCCTTTTCGGCATCGGCTATCCGTTTCAGCCCGGTTACAGTCAAATCCGCATAGCCGTTCGACACCATCCATTCGGACAGCTCCAGCATCTGCGTCACAGGCATGTCCTTGTCCGCCTGCCAGTGCTGGTATTCGCCGCCGACCTGCTGCCCGGCGTTGGCGCTCAAAAATTTTAACAGCAGCAGTTTATTGCCGGCTTTGGCGGGCGCCATTGTCGCCATATCCCGCAACACGGCTTCGGCCGCCGGCAATTCGCCGTTTCGGGCGTAAATCGACGCCAGACGCAGCCTGTAAATGCTATTAAGCGGATCGAGCCTGACCAATTCCCGGAAATCAGCTATCATGGCCGGCGTATTTTTAAGCTGGGCGTCGATATGGCTTTTGAATTCATATAAACCAACGGCGTCAGGGTTTTTAAGCAGTACGGCGTTGATGACGACCAGCGCCTGATCGATATCCTGACGCCGGTACAGGTATTCTGCTTTTGCCGCTAGCGCTTCGATATTATCCGGCTGCACGGTCAAAACGCTGTTTATCAGGTTTTCCGCCGCCGGATATTTACCCTGCCTGAGATAGATGGATGCTATCAGCAGTTGTGCGGGAATATTTCCAGGATTGCCTATCAGGACGGCATCGGCCTGTTTGCCGGCTTCGTCGAGATTGCCCAGACGCAAATCCAGTTGCGCCAGCTTTAATCTGGCGTTGAGCAACGTTGCATCCAGCTCCAGGCTTTTATGCAAATTTTCGCGCATGGCTTTGAAATTGTTCTGCTTCTCATTTACCAGAGCCAGATAGTAATAGGACTCGCCAAGATTGAGATCCTGGATCGAGGCTTTTAATTCCAGCAAGGCTTTATCCGGTTCGCCTTTTTCCAGCAAGGCCTTGCCTTTTTGCAAATGCTGGCGGGCGCTTTCTTCCGGCGTGCTACAGGCCGAAAGTACCAGCATACTGATCGCCGGCCAGATATTCTTGTTTTTGTTATGCCTCGGCAAAGTCATCAGGCTATCTCCGTTTCAATATGGAATTGGGGGGGGCTTTATGCATTGTTCCAGAAGACATGAATAATCAGCATATCTGTAAACCGGGTCGGCCTATCTTAGCCAGCCTTTGCGTCTGAAATACAGATACGGCACCAGAACGGATGTGACCATCAGCGACAGGGCAAAGGGATAGCCCATCATCCAGTCCAGTTCCGGCATATGTTTAAAGTTCATGCCATAGACGCTGGCTATCAGGGTCGGCGGCAGCAGGGATACCGAAGCCACGGAGAAGATTTTGATCACCTTGTTCTGGTTGATATTGATAAAACCGACAGTGGCGTCCATCAGGAAGTTGATCTTGCCGAATAAAAACGCAGTATGGCTGTTCAACGATTCAATGTCGCGCAGGATCTGCTGGGCGTCTTCAAGCTGAGTGCTGGTCAGCAGTTTGCGGCGCAACAGGAACGATACCGCGCGCTGGGTATCGAGAATGTTGCGGCGGATACGGCCGTTCAGGTCTTCCTGTTCGGCGATATCCGCCAGAATCCGGGCGGCGTCTTCATCGCTCATGCTGTGACTGAGTACCGACTTGCTGACAAGTTCCAGTTCGGAATAAATGTTTTCCAGCGAATCGGCGGAATATTCGGCCTCAGTCGCGTACAGATCCAGCAGCATGTCGCGGCTGTCGGAAACAAAGCCGGGCTGGGTGCGGGCTCGCAACCGCTGTAGACGGAAAACCGGCAGTTCCTCGTTGCGCACCGAAAATAGAATATCGCCGCGCAATACGAAGGCGACCGGAACGCTTCTGGCCGGGCCTTCCCTGTCCAGCAGAAAGTCGGAATGAATGTGAATCTCGTCCTGTTCGACATAGAAACGGGCGCTGGCTTCCAGATCGGTCATTTCAGCCGGATCCGGCAACTCCAGGCCGTAGTGCTGACCGATCAGCAAACGCTGGGCCTTGGTGGGGTTTAGCAGATCTATCCAGATCGGGCGGATGGTGTCCAGATCGTGCCGGCAGGTAATGGACACTTTCGACAGCCGGCCATCGATCAATTCGAAGGCGCTCATCTGCCCCACGCCGCAATGCGGTTCCCTGTCGCCGACCAGTTGCTCCCGCAGGGTATCGGAGATTTCCCACAGCACATCGTCTTGGCGCTCCCTGGCGATCTGCTCCCAGACCAGAGAGGCGTCGTCCGTCTCCAGCGAGGACAGGATCTGACCGATTTCAATTGCAGTCAGCCGTTTCAGCAGAGTATTCAACTCCACCATGTGCTGTTTCTGAACCAGCGATGTCACCAGCTTGCGGCGATGGACGGGCTGATTTTGCAGCATGCTCTCGACAAGCCGGTGTTTTTTCAACAGGTCATTGACGGTTTGCAGGGACAAATTCGGACTCCGGAACAAAACAGATTACACCGAGGGCTGGGCGGGTAACAACCGGAGTGGATACACAACCAGCCAGGCCTGGAAATGCCGGCAAATACGGCGACATTGCGCTGGGAGCGACATGAAGCCGGACGCGGTTCAGCCGGAATTTGACCTGTAAAATCCGTTTTCACCAGCCAAAGCATGCGCTACGCTTACCCGATATGCTCCTAATCAGGCAAAATATGATAACCGACTTGGCAGACGGTGTCACTAATGGCGGGAAAACGGTCGCCGGCGATTTATACTGCCGGCGGCATTATTGCAGCGCGACGGTTGCCTCGCTACGGTGGCGGATATCGACGCCTTCTATCATGAAGATCATGTGTTCGGCTACGCTTCGGCAATATTCGCCGCAACGTTCCAGCGATTTCATGATGTGCATGATATCCAGCGCCTGGCCGATCAACCGGGCGTCCTGCATCACAAAGCCCAGCTGGTGGCGGATACCTTTCTGGAGTTCGCTTTCGCAATCGCGGTCGTACTGCAACAGGATATGAGCCTGGCTACCGTCCTTATGCTCGATGAGTTGCAGGAGTTTGTCCAGCATCAGCTTGACCAGATTGCCGATTTTAACCAGATCGGTCAGCAGTCTCGGATTGGGATCGCTGCTTTTCGGTTCGAATAAGACCATGACCATTTTGCCGCATTCCGCTATTTCGTCGCCGATTCTTTCCAGTTCGTCGGCAATTTTGGAAACCGACAGCACCATGCGCAGATCGTTCGCCACCGGACACTGCTTGGCCAGCACAGTCAACACTTCGGCATCGATCTCCAGTTCGTAGCGATTCACTTCGCTATCGCGGGAAACCACTTTTTCGGCTCTGTCCAGGTCGCCGTCGTTTAAAGCCTGCATCATCTGTTCGAGCTGATCGGCAATCAAATTCCCCATTTCAAGCATCTGGCGGTTCAAGTGCCTTAATTCTGCGTCAAATACCTGTAAAGTGTGCTGATTCGGGTTTTCGTCGGCCTGGATACTCATACTTTTAATGTATAGCTTTGGTAAGGAAACCGTAAAGTGATCATTATATTATAAATTGGTTAAATTTATACGCACGACTATATAGATCGTCGCCGCGCAGGCCATTATACATAAAACCGTCATATTACCCCGCCTGCCGGCAGGCGGGGATTAATGAAAAAAAACCGGCCTGTTCCACCCGGCCGACTTTATCCTTACACCCGCCCATAGTTGTCCTGATAACGCACGATATCATCTTCGCCAAGATAGCTTCCCGATTGCACTTCCACCATTTCCAGCGGTATGACGCCCGGGTTTTCCAGGCTATGCACCACGCCGACCGGGATGTAGATGGATTCGTTTTCGGCGACCAGAAACTCCTCGCCGTTCTTGGTCACCCACGCCGTGCCTTTGACCACCACCCAGTGTTCGGCGCGATGATGGTGTTTCTGGACGGACAGTTTTGCGCCGGGCTTGACCACAATGCGTTTGGTGTGATGCCGGTCGCCGCAATCGACCAGATCGTAGTGTCCCCAGGGGCGGTAAACCTTGCGATGCACCTGCGCCTCCGACCGCTTGTCGGCTTTCAGCCGATCGACGATGGCTTTCACATCCTGCACTCTGTCCTTGGCGGCTATCATCACCGCATCGTCGGTTTCCACCACCACCAGATTTTCCACCCCGATCACGGCAACCAGTTTATTACTGGAATGGATAAAGGAATTTTTGGTGTCCACGGTCAGCACGTCGCCCTTGATGGCGTTGCCTGCCGCATCCTTGGCGGTGACATCCCACAAGGCCGACCAGGAACCTACGTCATTCCAGTCGGCATCCAGCGGAATCACCACCGCAGCATCTGTTTTTTCCATCACCGCGTAATCGATGGAGTCGGCCGGACAAGTGGCAAAAATAGCCTTGTCCAGCCTTATAAAGTCCAGATCGATTTTTGCCGACTGCAATGCGGCCCGGCAAACTTCCAGCATCTGCGGATTAAATTTCTGCAATTCGCGCAAAAACCGGCCGGCCTTGAAGGCGAACATGCCGCTATTCCAGAAATAGCCGCCGCTGGCTATGTATTGCTGCGCGGTCTCCAGATCGGGTTTTTCCACAAAGGCCGCGACATTAAAGGCTTTGCCATGACTGGCCTCACCGGCCCTGATATAGCCGTAACCGGTTTCGGCCGCGGTGGCGACAATGCCGAAGGTCACCAGAAAATCCTGTTCGGCCAGTCGCCGGGCTTCGCTGACCGCTTCATGAAACCGGGCGCGGTCGGCGATGACGTGATCGGCCGGCAAAATCAGCAGCACATCGTCTTCTGAAGCGGCGGTCAGCGCGGCCATGGCCACGGCCGGCGCGGTATTTTTACCGACCGGCTCCAGAATGATGGCGGCCGGCTTGAAACCGATTTCCCA
>JAQTUW010000063.1 GCA_028707085.1 Methylococcales bacterium
AGAAGCCCATAAATTGGCGCGCCAATCCCGATGAGGAAACAACTGACTGGAGAGCCCGTCGCGGGAGAACTGCACACCGGGTTCGGAGGGAGGGGACGGTGAAAGCCGTTCTCTACCCCTATCCAACCTAAGAAATTGCCAGTGCCCAAGCTCCAGCTTGGGAACTCAGTTTTGTGGAAGCTCTAGCTTCAGGTTTCGCGAAGCTGGAGCTTCGCGTACTGGTTCCCAATCTGGAGATTGGGAACCAGTCTAGGTAGAACCAGCGTAAACCAGCATAAATTTACCTCAACACCCCAGCCGGGCTGGAATAACTATCCAAGACCTGCACATAATTGGCGCGTTCATAGGCGCTGGGATCGATGGCGTGCTGCTGGCTGACGCTGCCTTTCAGCTGGCTGATTGACTCATATTCATGCTCGTCCAGCCACTGTTCCATTTCGGTCAGGATTTCGCTTAAACGGCCCACGCCCTGCTTGAGCAATACACTGCAAAGATGCACGACATCGGCTCCCGCCAACAGCGCTTTCAACACATCCGGTGTCTCGTGAAAACCGCCGGTGACCGCCAGCGAAAGCTTGGTCCGGCCATACAATAAAGCAGTCCAGCGTATGCGCAGCAAGGCTTCCGAGGAAGATGACAATTCCAGTTTCGGCAGCACTTCCAGCGTTTCCAGGTCAATATCGGGCTGATAAAAACGGTTGAACAGCGCTATGCCGTTTGCTCCGGCGGTCTCCAGGCGTTTCGCAAAATGGATCGGCGAACTGAACTGGGAAGACAGCTTCATGACGATCGGTAAACTGACTTGGCCTTTCAATTCCTGCAATATGTCCAGATAACGGTTTTCGACGGCATCACTGGTTTCCTCGGCATTCGCAGCCAGATGATAGATGTTCAGCTCAAGCGCGTCAGCGCCCGCCTGTTGCAATTGTTTTCCGTACTCAACCCAGCCGCCCAGGGAAGTCCCGTTCAAACTGGCGATGACCGGAATCGCCAGAGCGCCTTTAAGTTTTTGCAGTTGCTCCAGGTACTGTTCCTGATAGGTCTGAATGTTTTCCGGCACCGGATGAAAAGAGTCCGCCTCGCCATGCCCGATTGCCTGTTGATAAAAAAACCGCTCCATTTGCTGTTCCTCGGCTTCGATTTTTTCCTCGAACAGTGAATACATCACCAGCGCCGATGCGCCTGCGTCTTCCAGTCTGCGCACGGCGTCCATGTCCTTGCTCAGCGGCGACGCAGACGGCACCAGAGGATTAGCCAGTTTCAAACCTAAGTAATTTGCCGTTAAATCAACCATTATCTGTCTCCTTGGCGCTGTCGGTTTTAAGTTGGGCTTTCACTGCTGAAATACTGGTGGCTTCGCTCCATTCCAGTTCAGACAGCTGTTTGTAGTACCGGTAGCGATTCTTGACATCCCGCTGCGCCTGTTCCAGAAATTGCTCTGCTGCTTCAGGATGCGTTTGCCACAGCATGCTGAAACGGGTTTCGGTTTTCACAAAATCGCGGTAAGGAATTGACGGTTCGGGAGAGTCCAGATGCATCGGATTTTTGCCCTGTTTTATTTTGCCCGGATCAAAGCGGAATAACGGCCAGTGCCCGCTTTTAACAGCCAGATTTTGCTGCCTGTGATTATTGGACAGATCCACACCGTGTGCGATGCAAGGCGCATAGGCGATGATGATGGACGGGCCTTCATGGGCTTCTGCTTCCAAAAACGCATTGAGGGTTTGGGTATCTTTACCCGCATAAGCGACATGAGCGACATAAACATTACTGTAATCCATAGCCAACAATGCCAAGTCCTTTTTAGCCGTCGCTTTTCCACCCGCAGAGAATTTTGCCACTGCGCCTAACGGCGTTGCTTTTGAGGTTTGCCCACCGGTATTGGAATAGACCTCGGTATCCAGAACCAGAATGTTGACATTACGCCCGCTGGCCAAAACATGATCAAGGCCGCCATAGCCAATATCATACGCCCAGCCGTCGCCGCCGATAATCCAGACGCTTTTTTTGCACAGGTTGTCGGCTAACTCGAGCAAGGCTTGGGCAGGTTGACCCGTCAATGACTGCAACTTTTGTTTAAGTGCAGCGACCCGTTCGCGCTGCTCGTATATTCCCGCCTCATCGGACTGGTCGGCGTCTAATATGGCATCAACCAGTTCGCCGCCCAGTTGATCGCGCAATGAGGCAACCAATTCCCTGGCGTATTGGTTTTGTTTATCCAGGGCGATCCGCATCCCCAGACCGAATTCCGCATTGTCCTCGAATAAGGAATTGCTCCACGCAGGCCCTCGGCCTTCGGCATTTTTAGCCCACGGCGTCGTCGGCAGATTGCCGCCGTAAATCGAGGAACAGCCTGTCGCATTCGCCACCACCATGCGATCGCCAAACAACTGCGAGGCCAATTTTATGTAGGGCGTTTCGCCACAACCGACGCAAGCGCCCGAAAACTCGAATAACGGTTGCATGACCATCGAACCTTTAATCGTGTTGGCCTTCAATAAGCGCCGGTCATACTCGGGGATAGCCAAAAAGAAATCCCAATTTTCCCGTTCCGCTTCACGTAGCGGCGGCTGAGGCCGCATATTTATCGCTTTCCGGCTGGCGTTGGATTTATCGCGGATCGGGCAAATATCAACGCACAGTGTACAGCCCGTGCAATCTTCAGGCGAAACCTGATAGCTCATCGACAAACCTTCAGGAAAATCCTTGCCCAGCATCGGCACATGTTTGAAAGTCTCGGGAGCATCAGCCAAAACATCTGTCGGATAAATCTTGCTGCGAATGACCGAATGAGGACAAACCATGACGCATTTGCCGCATTGGGTACATAAATCGGTTTCCCAAACCGGAATTTCCAGTGCCAGATTGCGTTTTTCATACGCCGCCGTACCGGTTGGAAACGTGCCGTCATCCGGCATGACGCTGACCGGCAGCGAATCGCCTCTGCCTGCAATAATGACACCCGTTACCCGTTTAACAAAATCGGTTGCGGAACCGGTGATCCTGGACTCAATGTCGAATTGACTACTGACGGCTGCCGGCAGCGGAACTTCATGCAAACCGGCGAGGGTTTCATCGATCGCTTTGAAATTCAACTCAACGATATGCCTGCCTTTTTTACCATAGGTCTTTTCGACCGCGTGTTTAATCGCGGCAATCGCTTCGGCCTGAGGCAATACGCCGGATATGGCAAAGAAGCAGGTCTGCATAATGGTATTGATACGCTTGCCCATGCCGGTTTGTTCGGCCACTGCATAACCGTCAATGACATGGAAGCGGATTTTTTTGGTTATCATCTGCTGCTGCATTTTAGCGGGCAGTGAAGCCCAAACCCGTTCGGCGGGCTCCGGCGAGTTCAGTAAAAATACCGCATTTTCCGACGCGTTGGCGAGCATGTCATAACGTTCCAGGAAAATCGTCTGATGACAGCCGATAAAATCGGCATCGTTTTCGCCAATCAAATAACTGGAGCGTATCGGGTTCGGGCCGAAGCGCAAATGCGAAACGGTAACCGCGCCGGATTTTTTCGAGTCATATACAAAATAACCCTGGGCATTCCAATCGGTGGCTTCACCGATAATTTTAATAGTGTTTTTATTGGCGCTCACGGTGCCGTCGCTGCCCAGGCCATAAAACATGGCCTGAAAAGTTTCAACAAGCGCATCGGTGCGATAACCCGCATCCCAATCCAGACTGGTGTGAGTGACATCATCGTGAATGCCGATGGTGAAATTATTTTTCGGCTGGTCTTGTTTTAATTCGTCAAAAATCGCCTTGATCATACCGGGCGTGAATTCCTTGGATGAAAGACCATAACGGCCGCCAACCACCTTCGGCATTATTGAAAATTTTGACGCGCCGCCGGTATAATCCTGGACAATGGCTCCAAGGACATCCTTATACAGCGGTTCGCCATCCGCTCCCGGCTCTTTGGTCCTATCCAGCACGGCGATTTTCCGGCAGGCCGCAGGCAGCGCAGCAATAAGACTCTTCGCATCGAAGGGCCGGTATAACCGCACTTTAAGCAAACCCACCGGTTCGCCCTGACGATTTAGATAATCGAGCGTCTCTTCCACTGCCTCAGCGCCTGAGCCCATTATCACGACGATGCGTTCGGCCTGCTCCGGGCCGAAATAATCAAACAGGCGATATGAGCGGCCTGTAAGCGCGGCAAACCGATCCATTGCGCTCTGCACGATTCCCGGCATCGCCTGATAATAGGCGTTGACCGATTCCCGCGCCTGAAAATACACATCAGGGTTCTGGGCCGACCCCCTAAGCACCGGGTTGTCGGGCGTT
>JAQTUW010000064.1 GCA_028707085.1 Methylococcales bacterium
TGCAGGGACCAAACTAAGGAGCAAATGAAATCAATGGAAACTACCCAGAATGAGCAGTCTGAATTACACATAGCAGAGCGTTGCCGGACGCTCTACCTGAATCCGCTGGTGCAGGGCAAGGGCTGGCTACCAAATTTATTTTGGCGCGCAGCGAATGCCGAGAATCCTTTTGGCTGTTTGCGGGTGAATCCTCTGGAGCTGGAGGTGTTGTTTTCGGCAATCTGCGGGCAAACATCCGAGGCGCGCAGCAGTCTCGAGCAGATCAAGCCGGGAAGGGCGGGTTTCATCGAGCGATCCATCGCCCATGGTGAACTCCCGTTGCTGACTTTTCGTGCGGATGTGTCCTGAATATGTCGGAGACTCCAAGAATTGCGGTACTGTCCCGCTTTCCTGGGCTTTATTCCACCCAAAAATTGCTCCAGGTGGTGGAAGCGGCGGGAATGGAAGCCGTGTTGTTGGCTCCGGAACAATGTTTGTTGACTGTGAATGGCGTTCATGCAGATCTTTATGTGCAGGGCGAAAAATTTCCGCATTGCGCGGCGGTCATTCCCCGCATTGGCGGACCAATAACGGCCTTGGGTGCGCGTTTATTACGTTATTTTGCCGGGAAAGGTACTTTTTGTCTGAATTCTGCCGGGGCATTGCAACTGGCACGCGACAAATTTGCCTCCCTGCAGGCTCTGGCTGCGGCGGGAATAGCTGTTCCACAAACCGTTTATTTCACGGAATCCAGGCAAAAAGAGCTGGCCTTGCAGATGCTGGGCACGCCCCTCGTTCACAAACTATTGCAAGGTTCGCAGGGGGTCGGGGTGAGTTTGGCCGAGACCCCGGTAGCTGCGCGGGGGATGCTGGACACTTTTTTGAGTCTGCAGCATGAAGCCATGGTGCAGCGTTTTTTGCCGGGTCGCCAGGATGTCAGAGTGATAGTCTTGTTCGGGGAGGTTGTTGCGGCCATGCGTCGGGAGTCTGCAGCCGAAGATTTTCGCAGTAATCTGCACTGCGGTGGCCGTGCCTTGGCGTTTCCTGATCTACCCGATTCCTGGGCCGAAATTGCCCGGAAAGCCGCTGTTGCATTAGGCCTCGATTTTGCCGGTGTGGATTTGATGGCGGACGCGGATCAAAACCCACTGGTCTTGGAGGTGAACCCCGTCCCCAGTCTGGAGGGGATTGAAAAAAGTAGTGGGGTGGATGTGGCCGGGCGCATCATTACTGCTTTGAAGCTTCGCCTGGCATCTGCCTGACGGCGTTGCGAATCCAGGATTCTGCCTGTTCGGTCAAGGTGGAAGATTTGCCGTTCGGCGCGAAAGCCGGGCCAATCCATAAGTCCACTTTCCCGGATTTCTTTCGCCAGTCGTTACGGGCCCAAAAGCAGCCACTGTTGACGGCAATGGGTAAAAGCGGGACTTCTGCGCGCAGGGCCAGTCCGGCGGCCGTGCTGCTGAAGGGCCCGACTTCGCCGCAGGGGTAACGGGTGCCTTCAGGAAATATGACCACATTAAATCCGGCCGCGAGGCGGAGTTTGCCTTCTTCTATGACCTGCACGAGTGCCTGACGACCGGCACTGCGATCAATGCCGATCGGCCAGGCGAGACGTAAGCCCCAGCCGATAATTGGAATCCGAAACAGTTCCTGCTTGAGGACATAAGACAGGCGTGGGAAAAGACACCAGAGTAACAGGGTTTCCAGCGCCGATTGATGGTTGGCAACAATGACGCAGGGCGTATCCGGGATATTTTCCAGGCCATTGACCTGATAGCTCAATCCACAACTCAGGCGCAACCACCGGACGGCAGTTCGTGCCCAGAGGCGGCTGGACCAGACCCGGGCGGAAAGGGGCATGGGGATGGTCAACAGGGTGAAAAATGCCCAGATGAGTGTCCATAAGGTAAAGCCGATGTAGAAAATCCCGCTACGCAGTGTTTGTATCAAGAGGCACCCAGGATGGCCTGTACAGCGGCAGCAAGATCCAGAAAAATCGGGAAACCAGCAGCCTCGGCATCGCGACGGGTATTTTGGCCTTTGCCGGTGAGCACGAGAATCGGTTTGGCCCCGGCTTTCTGGGCGGCTTGCAGATCCCGTAGGCTGTCTCCAATAGCGGGAACATTTTCAAGGGAAATTTGCAGGCGTTCGGCAATTTCCTGAAACATGCCCGGCATGGGCTTGCGGCACTGACAACCGGCGTCGGGCAGGTGGGGGCAAAAAAATATGGCTTCAATACGCCCCCCAAAAACGGCGAGTTCCTGGCGCATGCGCTGATGGATGGCTGTGAGGGTGCGAATATCGAAAAGTCCCCGCCCTACGCCGGACTGATTAGTGGCAATGACTACCTGAAAGCCAGCCCGGTTGAGACGGGAAATGGCTTCCAGACTGCCTGGAATGGGTCGCCATTCGGCCGGTGATTTAATGAAGGCGTTACTGTCTTCGTTGATGACACCGTCCCGATCGAGGATGATCCACTGCGCCATCAGGAGCCCTGGAGTTGCGTAAAGTCGGCAATACGCAGAAACGCATCCTGCAGCCTGGTGAGGAGAGCAAGCCGGTTCTGGCGTATTTCGGGATTTTCAGCAAGGACCATGACTTTGTCGAAAAAGGTATCGACCGAAGGACGTAATCCGGCCAGAAGGTCCAGTGCGCTGGCATATTGTGCGTTCTGAAGATGGGCGTGAACGGGCCCGACCATGACTTGCCAGTGTTGCCAGAGCTGATGTTCGGCGGGATCTTCAAATAATTGTGGATCGGGTTCGCGCTGTGCTTCGAGATTTTCCTTGCGAAGCAGATTGTTGACGCGTTTGATCAGCGCCGCGAGCGCCGCAGCCGCCTGGTGTTCGGTCAGGAAGCGCGCCAGCGCTTCCAGGCGTTTACGGGCATCAAGAACCTGATGGGGTTGACGACTGAGTACGGCATTAATCTGGTCGGCACGAAAACCCTCTTCCTTGAAATAGACACGCATCCGGTCCTGGAAAAAATCCAGTACGCCAGTGCCGATGGCCGTCGGGTCTTTGACAATGTCATGCCCCAAAGCTTCCAGGGTCAGGGTCACGGCTTTGTCCAGGGGCAGATCAAGCTCTGCATCCAGAATGATGCGTAAGACGCCCAAGGCCGCACGGCGCAGGGCAAAGGGATCGCGATCACCCGTAGGTATTTTGCCAATGGCAAAAAAACCGCAGAGGGTATCCAGCTTGTCGGCAATGGCCAGGCACTGACCCGCAGGGCTTTGCGGTGTGTCATCATCGCGGCCATTGGGCAGGTAATGTTGGGAAATGGCTGCAACGACCTCGGCATTTTCACCATCATGACGGGCGTAATGTCCACCCATGATGCCTTGCAACTCGGGAAATTCCCCCACCACGCCAGAGAGTAAATCACTTTTACACAGTGCCGCAGCGCGTTCCAGATCATCGGCTTTGACGTTACAGAGGCTGCTCAATGACCGCGCTACTTTTTGCAGGCGCAGGGTTTTGTCGTAAATGCTGCCCAGCCCTTCCTGAAAGAGGACGTTCTGCAATTCAGGAAGCCGTGCAGTCAAGGATTTTTGGCGGTCCTGATCCCAGAAAAAAGCCGCATCCGCCAGGCGTGCCCGCAGCACGCGATTATTGCCGTGAATGACAATTCGGGCATCCTGGCTGTGTAAATTGGCGGCAAACAGATATTGGGAAATCAGGCGGCCGTTTGCGTCACGTAAAGGGACATAGCGCTGATGTTGCATCATAACCGTAATCAGCGCCTCTTCAGGGATGCGCAGATAATCTTCCGCAAAGCTGCCGATCAGGATGACTGGCCACTCATTGAGTCCGGTAATTTCATCCAGCAATGCTGAAGGCAAGATGGGGGTTGCGCGCAAGTCTTCAGCAATGACCGAAATTTTATGGGAAATATGCGCCCGGCGAGCGTCGAAGTCGGCCATGACCTGGGCCTCCAGCAAAGCCGCAGCGTAATTGGCGGGCTGATCAATCTGGATCGCTTCAGGATGATGCACACGGTGACCAAAGCTCTGTCCGCCGGCCTGCAGTCCGAATGCCTGCCAGTCCAGCACTTGTTGTCCTTGCCGCAATAGTAACCAGCGCACCGGACGAATGAAGCTATCCTGACGGGTCCCCCAGTGCATACGTTTACGCAGGGGCAGGGCGGCAATGGTCTGACTGGCAATATCAGGCAGAAGACTGTGATTGCTGCGTGCTGCTTCGATTTCCCGCCAGGCCAGCACCGGTCCTTTTTCCGTATCGAGGGTGCTGAGATCGGCAAAGGCGACCCCACAGGAGCGGGCAAAGCCTTCGGCAGCCGGGGTTATGTTAC
>JAQTUW010000015.1 GCA_028707085.1 Methylococcales bacterium
GCGGGCAGCCAGGGCAGAATCGTCGGTCTGGATCGTTTCGGCGAATCGGCTCCGGCCGGCCAGCTCTTCAAGGAGTTTGGCTTTACGGTCGAAAATGTGGTCGCAAATGTCGAAGCGGTGCTTTAATAACTAACGAGTTGAGGCCGGAGTTAAGCCCGGCCTTAATGCGTTTTCAACGAAATCAAAGGTGAAAAACGTGAAAATGAATGAATTGACAACATCTGTGTTAACAGCATTATTGCTGGCTAGTTTTTCGGTCATGGCGGATTCGAATTATCCGGCGGCGGATTTTCAGCCTAAAGTGCTGTTTAGCGATAGTAGCGCGGCTTCAAGCGCAGCGCCGGCCGCGCAACAGGAAAAGGCGGATCCCAATTTTCCGGCTGCAAACTTTCAGCCTAAAGTGGTTTATAACGATAGCGAGTACAAACACAGCGCCAGCGCGCCGGTTTCGTCTGCACCTAAGTCGGCTACTGAGAGCGCAAGCGCCGAAGTGGCTTCCGCGCCGAGCGAGCATGAGGCGTCATCGAATAACAACCTGCTGGGTCTGATCGCGCTGGCCGTCGTCGGTTTTTTTCTGTACAAAAAAAATACCGGCTGTGCAAAATCGGCGGCCGGTTCAGCTTCGAGCGCAACCGTGGACACTTCCAGCCAGGGTGCAACCGGTGTTGAACGATACCTTGAAAAACAGGGCATCAATAAAACCGGTGTTGCCAAATATCTGGACAAACAGGAGCAAAATCCTTCGACCGGTGTATCCAAATACATGGCCAAGCAGTTGATTAAAGATAGAGAAGCGGCCGCTGCAAACGCTACGGGTGTTGAAAAATATCTGCGTAAAAACGGTTAAGTGTCAATTTCGATGGTATTGGTTCCATCCGCCTGTCATATAAACAGGATACCATCGAACCAATTGTTTTAGCGACTATAAAAAATCGCCACAATTTGCACTTCCGTAAGCGGTTATCGTTGTTCGGGAAGTTCGCGATGAGTGGCGATTCTGCGTCTAAGGACGTACCGGCAATCGGGTTGTACGATTGCCTACCCATTACCCTTGAATGCCGGTGCCTGTCAGCTTCTGAAAATAGCGGCGAATGGATCAAGGAAACATTAAAATCTAATAAATAATGAGGATCTTTATCATGGCAAAAAATTTACTTGAGCAACTCCGTGAAGTCACCGTCGTGGTTGCCGATACCGGTGATATTCAGGCTATCGAAACTTTCAAACCGCGCGACGCCACCACCAATCCGTCGCTGATTACCGCGGCAGCGCAAATGCCGCAATACCAGGGCATCGTCGACGACACCCTGAGAGGCGCCAGAACGACCCTGGGCGCCACCGCCTCTGCGGCAGAAGTCGTGACCCTGGCCTTCGACCGGCTGGCGGTATCATTCGGCCTTAAAATTCTGGAAATCATTCCGGGCCGGGTTTCAACAGAAGTGGACGCCAGATTGTCCTACGATGTGGAAGCCACCATTGCCAAGGGCCGGGAACTGATTGCTCAATATGAAGCCAACGGTATTTCAAGATCGCGTATTCTGATTAAAGTCGCCGCCACTTGGGAAGGCATACAGGCTGCTGCGGTGCTGGAAAAAGAAGGTATCAGCACCAACCTGACCCTGCTGTTCGGTTTGCATCAGGCCATTGCCTGCGCGGAAAACGGCATTACCCTGATTTCGCCATTCGTGGGCAGAATTCTGGACTGGTATAAAAAAGATACCGGCCGTGATTCCTACCCGGCAGCGGAAGATCCAGGCGTACTGTCGGTTACCGACGTGTACAATTACTATAAAAAATTCGGCTATAAAACCGAAGTCATGGGCGCAAGCTTCAGAAATATCGGTGAAATCACCGAGCTGGCCGGTTGCGACCTGCTGACTATCGCGCCTTCTCTGCTGGCCGAGCTGCAATCGGTGGAAGGTGAACTGCCGCGTAAACTGGATCCGGCAAATGCGGCCGCTTCAACTATTGAAAAAATCAATGTCGATAAAGCCACTTTCGATCGCATGCATCAGGAAAACCGCATGGCGAACGAAAAATTGGCCGAAGGTATCGAAGGCTTCACCAAAGCCCTGGAAACACTGGAAAAATTGCTGTCAGAGCGTCTGGCCAGCCTGGAAGCCTAAAAACAATCCGTACGGCAGGCTTGCAAAACCCGCCGTACCGAATGACTGCGGCCATGCCCGCATGGCCGATACTCAGTCAGGACTCTTCAAGCTTCGCAGCCGAACATTCGGGTGCAAATCCGAAAAAACCTATTTTTATCTTCATTTACCATACCTAGCAGGGTTCATTGCATGTCACAGAAAATACTTGATGTTGTTAAACCCGGTGTCGTCACCGGAGAAGATGTCCAAAAAATCTTTGCAATCTGCAAAGCAAACCAGTTTGCATTGCCGGCTGTTAATGTCATCAGCACCGACACCATTAACTCGGTGCTGGAAGCTGCGGCAAAAGTCAAATCGGCAGTGGTTATTCAGTTTTCGAACGGCGGCGCGGCGTTTGTTGCCGGCAAGGGCCTGAAACTGGAAGGTCAGCAACCGGCCATTCTGGGTGCGATTTCCGGCGCCCACCATGTGCATGCCATGGCGGAACATTATGGCGTGCCTGTCATTCTTCACACCGACCATGCCGCAAAAAAACTGCTGCCCTGGATTGACGGTCTGCTGGATGCAGGTGAGAAACACTTTGCCGCCACCGGCAAACCGCTGTTCAGCTCGCACATGCTGGATCTGTCAGAAGAAAGTCTGGCGGAAAACATTGAAATCTGCGGAAAATATCTGGAGCGGATGTCCAAAATGGGCATGACCCTGGAAATTGAACTTGGCTGCACCGGCGGCGAAGAAGACGGTGTGGACAATAGCGGCATGGATCACTCCGCGCTGTATACCCAGCCGGAAGATGTCGGTTATGCTTATCAGCACCTGAGCAAAATCAGCCACCGTTTTACCATCGCCGCTTCATTCGGTAACGTACACGGGGTTTATTCGCCTGGTAATGTCAAGCTGACACCCGGCATTCTGGACAACTCGCAAAAATATGTTTCCGAAAAATTCGGCCTGCCGCACAACACGCTAAACTTCGTGTTCCACGGTGGTTCAGGTTCTTCACCGGAAGAGATCAAGGAATCAATCAGCTACGGCGTCATCAAAATGAATATCGATACCGATACTCAATGGGCGACCTGGGCGGGCGTACTGGATTACTACAAAAAACATGAAGGTTATCTGCAGGGCCAGATCGGCAACCCCGATGGCGCGGACAAACCGAATAAAAAATACTATGATCCACGGGTATGGCAACGCGCCGGCCAAGTCGGTATGGTGACGCGTCTGGAACAGGCGTTTCAGGAATTGAACGCTGTAAATAGCCTGTAAGTCTCTAAAAACTGCAAGGATCATTCAATCTTTGCAGTTTTCCGCTCTGCCGTGAAAAGCATCATCCATTCACCTCTAGCCGGTAATCGTTTAGCAGGTATTGGTCTGGAAAAATGGTCGGACTAGCCTGTAGTGCGGTAATGCACGGTTGATGGCCGCGGCAGTGGACAATATCCAGTCGCAGTTACACGGTAAACCAGCATATAGAGCAACTCAACTCTCGTCATCCGCACTTGCTTTCCCCGCAATTTAGGCAGGTCATGCAGCCGTCCATCAGCACCATGGCCTTGGTGCTGCATTTGTTGCAGAGAACAGCCTGTTCCGGGAAATCCAGCCCTTCGGTTTCGCCGTGCCGGGCTTCGAACTCGCGGCGTTTTTCGGCCAGAAAGCGTTTTTGATGATCGGTCATGGTTTTAGGTTTAATCATGCCGATATGCTTGAGGTGCGATTCGATGGCGCAACCGATTTCGGCTACCAGCGACGGCATGAAGATGCCGCCCTTTTTAAAATAGCCGCCGCGCGGGTCGAATACCGCTTTTAGCTCCTCCACCAGAAAACAGGCGTCTCCGCCTTTGCGGAACACCGCGGAAATAACCCGCGTCAAAGCCAGCACCCACTGAAAATGCTCCATGTTTTTGGAATTGATGAAAATCTCGTAAGGTCGGCGTTCTTCGTGCGGCGTCCCCTGATTCAGAATCATGTCGTTGATGGTGATGTACAGCGCATGTTCCGATTGCGGAGTCTTGATTTTATAAGTCGAACCCAGCAGTATTTCCGGACGCTCCACATTTTCATGCATGCTTTCCAGCAGCTTCTGCTCGACCTGCGCGGCTGTCGTATCCGCATCGGATTTGCTTAAGACTTTATAGGCGACGATTTTTTGGGTGATTTTATGTGTCATGGTTTAAAACCTCGTTAAAACTTGCCGTAATAGCCTTCTTTCAAGGCATCGAACAGATTGGCCGCGGTATGGATTTCGCCATCGTACTCCACTTCTTCATTGCCCTTGAACTCCACGACATGGCCGTCTTCCAGGGTAAACTGATAGGTAGTGTTTTCCAGATCGGATTCCTTCACCAGCACCCCCTGAAACACTTCAGGATTAAAACGGAAGGTGGTGCAGCCTTTCAAACCCTGCTGGAAAGCATATTCATAGATAGACTTGAAGTTTTCATACGGATAATCGGTCGGCACATTGGCGGTTTTGGAAATCGAGGAATCGATCCATTTCTGCGCAGCCGCCTGAATATCGACATGCTGCTTGGGGCTGACATCGTCGGCGGCAATGAAATAGTCCGGTAACTGCTGATCCGGATTGGCGCTGTAGGGCATGGCGTCTGGATTGACCAGATGCCGGTAGGCCAGCAATTCGAAGGAGAAAACATCGATTTTTTCCTTGGACTTTTTCCCCTCGCGGATCACGTTACGCGAATAATGATGGGCGAAGCTGGGTTCGATGCCATTGCTGGCGTTGTTTGCCAGCGACAGCGAGATGGTGCCGGTCGGGGCAATGGAACTGTGATGGGTAAAACGGCAGCCGGTTTCGGCCAGTTCCGCCACCAGTTCCGGTTCGATCTGCGCCAGTTGCTGCATATAGCGGCTGTATCGGGCGTGCAGCAGTTTGCCGGGCAGCCTGTCGCCCACTTTATAGCCGTCCGCCAGCATTTCCGGGCGTTTATGCAGCATTTCGCCGCTTACCTCAAACAGTTGTTCCATGATGGGGGCCGGGCCTTTCTCCCTTGCCAGCTCCAGCCCGGCTTTCCAGCCTTCGACAGCCAATACCTTGGTGACTTCCTCGGTAAATTTCAGCGACGCCTCGTCCCCGTACTTCATGCCCAGCATGGTGATGGTCGAACCCAGGCCAAGATAGCCCATGCCGTGCCGGCGTTTGCCGATTATCTCCTCGCGCTGCTTTTCCAGCGGCAAACCGTTGATCTCCACCACATTGTCCAGCATACGGGTAAAAATGCGGATGGTTTTGCGATAGGCTTCCCAGTCGAAGCTGGCCAGATCGCCGAAAGGTTTTTCCACAAATCGGGTCAGATTGATGGAGCCCAGCAAACAACTGCCGTAAGGCGGCAGCGGCTGCTCGCCGCAAGGGTTAGTGGCGCGGATATGTTCGCAAAACCAGTTGTTGTTCATTTCATTGACCCGGTCGATCAGAATGAACCCCGGTTCGGCATAATCATAGGTGGAAGACATGATAATGTCCCACAGGCGGCGGGCAGGTATGGTTTTATTGATCCGGCAGGCCACCAGGCCGGCGTCGTTGACCACATAGCCCTTTTTGTTGGGCAAATCGCGCCATACCACTTTTTCGCTGTCGTTTACATCCAGCTTGTCGGTTTTGACTTCCCGTACGGTCACCGGGAATGACAAAGGCCACGGCCGGTTGTTCTGCACTGCATGCATAAACTCGCTGGTAATCAGCAAAGAAAGATTAAACTGCCGCAGCCGACCGTCTTCGCGTTTGGCGCGGATAAAATCCACCACATCGGGGTGGGCGATGTCGAAAGTCGCCATTTGCGCCCCGCGCCGGCCGCCGGCGGAAGAGACGGTGAAACACATTTTGTCGTAAATATCCATAAACGACAGCGGCCCGGAAGTATAAGCCCCGGCCCCGGACACATAAGCATCCTTCGGCCGCAAGGTGGAAAATTCGTAACCGATGCCGCAACCGGCCTTTAAAGTCAGCCCCGCCTCATGCACCTTGCCCAGAATATCGTCCATGGAATCCTCGATAATGCCGGATACCGTGCAGTTGATAGTGGAAGTCGCCGGCTTATGTTCTAGAGCTCCGGCGTTGGAGACAATGCGCCCGGCCGGAATCACGCCTTTGCGTAGCGCCCATAAAAAATCCTTGTACTGCTGCTCCTGCAGGGCCTTGCTTTGCTCGACGCCCGACAGCGCCTTGGCCACCCGTTTGTAGGTGTCGTCTATGCTGCCATCTATGGCTTTGCCGTCCTTGGTTTTCAGGCGGTACTTGCTATCCCAGATGTCCAGCGATGCGCTTTGCAGAGGGATGTCGGCACTGTTTGGGGTAACAACATGAAGCTTGGCGGTCATACCTTGATTATCCTTTTCAGTTGTGGAGAGAAACACCAGGCATCCAGGCCGGAGGGCTAAGATGTTGATGTGTATTGTGTTAAACGCTAATGGCTAGGTTTTACTGCATCTAGTGTTTTTTTTAAATATTAGCACGATATATTGTGTTTTGTGCGGTTTTTTTTGGCAGCATGCAGTGCCGCAAAAACTAACTTTTGCAGTTCAATGGCTTAGAGGAGGATGGTGGAAATGAGCTGAGATGTAATAAGGTGATTGGTTTGCGGTTGATGCACTGTACGGTGTTTGGCGGCTACGTTCAATACAGCGTAGACCTAAGGGTGCATAAAATGCAACCCCACCACGCCGAGTCATTAATCATTTACAAGGTCAGGGTATGGGTAGTGGCGTTAAAACTGGCCTGGGCTTCGTTATAAACGCCAACCAGTTCAATCAGCGTGTCTCCGCCGCCATAGGCCGCACCTTTTGTGTTGGCCTGTTCCAGCAGATAGGTGTTATTGTCGAAATTGAACCACTCAATGCCGTGCTGGGCCAGATCGCCGCCGCCGGTTGCGGTACTCAGCGCAGCCGCCACCCAAGCCGACAGTTGAGTCGCGTCGCCGCCAGTAGCCGTCACCGCGCCGGTAGTCAGTGCGGTGGTATTAAAACTGCCGGCGTCGGCAATGGTCAGGGTATCGCCGCTGGCGGCTTTGCTGATGACGGTCAGGTTGCTCAAGCTGTCGTTGGGGGCCACGTTAAAGCTAGTCGCATTCGCGGTCACGCTCAGCGTCACCGAAGTGCTGTAAGTTACGGTCGGGAAGCTGCTGTTCAGAACCGGGCTGAACTCCTCCACGCTGTTGCCGCTCTGGTTGGCCACGTACACATTGCCCTGGCTGTCGGTACTCACGCTCCACGGGTTGGCGATACCGCTGCTCAGCGTGGTCAGCAATTGCCCGCTTGCCGAAAACTCGCTGACGGAATTATTCGTCTTATCGGCCACGAACACGTCGCCGTAGCTGTCGGTCGCGACGCTCACCGGGTTCTTGAAGCCGTTGTTCAGCGTCAGCAGCAGCGTGCCGCTGGCTGAAAACTTCTCCACGTCATAAATGCCCGACCCGGAATTGGCGTTCACCACAAACACGTCGCCGTTTTTGTCCGTGGTCACGCTCACAGGCGCACTCACCCCGGAACTCAGCGTACGCAGCAGCGTGCCGCTGGCGGAAAATTCCCGTACGCTGTTGCCGCTGTAACTGGCCACGAACACGTCTCCAGTGTTGTCGATGGCCAGACTGATCGGCTTGCTGATGCCGGTGGTCAGCACCCGCTCCAGCGTACCGTCTGCGGCAAATTCTTCCACATAGCCCTTGCCGGCGTTGATGTTGCCGGCCAGACAGGCCACGAACAGGTTGCCACTGCCGTCCACCGCCACGCTCTGCACATCCGTCATACCGGTAAAAGTCCTCACCAGACTGCCGTCGGCGGCAAATTCCTCAACCGAACCGTGGCCGTAACTGTCCGTGACGTAATTGCCCACATACACATTGCCCTGGCTGTCCACCGCCAGGGCCGAAGGCAGCGATACGCCGTTGCTCAGCACCCGCAGCAATTGGCCGCTGGCCGAATATTCCGCCACGGAACCGGATCCCACTGTGCCGGAAAGCCCACCGTGGCTGGCCACAAAAATGTCGCCGCCATTTGTCGCCACTGCCACCGGATTATTCAGGCTGGCCGTCAGGTTCAACGTTGGTTTATTGGCCGGCGTGTAGATGCTGCCGCTAAAGTTTAGATTAAACTGGGTGCTGGAGCTGATTCCGGCTGTCGGCGTAAATTGCAGGCCGGCCAGTTCGCCTTGCAGCATCGCGGCGCTAGTTGCCGCCAGCGTATAGCTGATCACGCCGTTTGCTACCGTGCCGGCGCTTAGCCCGTTGCCAGCCAGCGTGCCGTTGCCGGCCGTAAAGCTAATGGTCGCGCTGTCGCGCTCCGTCACATTACTGTCGCTCAACGTCAGATTGGCGAAAGGGTTGATCAGCGTGGTATCGGAAACGCCGCCACCGCTCAGCCCGCTGGCTGCGATGCTGTTGTCGCCGCTCACAGTCACTGTATGGCTGGCCGCCGTGGCTCCGGCGCCGTCCCAGTTCAACGTCGTCGCCAGCGTATAGCTGCTGCCTCCGCTGGTCGTGCCGTTGTCGGCAAACATCGCGTTCACAGCAGCCTGACCGGCGCTGTTCAGCACCACGCTGAAGCCGCCGGCGTTAACCTTGCTCAGGCTGTCGCTGTTGGTCAAAGTGTAATGCTGGCTGCCGGCGCTCAGCGTCAGATCGGCCAGCACCACGCCTTTTGCCAGGGTGCTGCCGGTCACGGTCAGCACCCCGGTCGCCGCATTGTAGGCCACGCCGCTGATCGTCGGCCCGGCGGTGGCGGTAATCTTTACGGTGTCCAGCAGGTAAGTGCTGTCCAGTGCCGATGTCGTGCCGGCCACCGTCATCGTCACCGGCGCACTGACGGTGTTGCCGGCGGTAGTCAGGTAGCGGGTAGGGGTAAACACCAGTGTCTGCAACGCCCGCTGCAAGGCCGCCGCCGAGTCGGCCGTCAGCGTATAGCCGCCGGCGCTGCCGCTCAGCCCTGGGCCGTGCAGGCTGCCGTCCGCAGCAGGGTAACTGATGCTCGCGGTTAGCGTGTCGCCGCTGGCTCCGCCGCTTACCATGAGCTTGGCAAACAGCCTGCTGCTGGCGTTGTCTTTAATACTCTCTGTCGTCAGGGCGTCGGCCAGCGTCACGCTGTTGTGCGAGACCATTACAGTGTTGCTGTCCGCCAGTGTGTAGGCCCCGTCCCAGCCTGTGGCGGCGGTCAGCAGGTATTTGCCGTTCAGATCGCCGTTGCTCGAGAACAGCGCGTTCACCGCGCTCTGTCCCACGTTGCCCAGTTGTATGCTGAAGTTGCCGGCGCTCACCTTCAGCACAGTGTCGCCGCCGCCCAGCGTATAACTGCCGCTGCCGTTGCTCAGCGTCAGCTCGCCCAGGTTCAGGCTGCTGCCTATCGCGCGGCCGGTCACCGTCAGGATGCCGCTGTAGGCATTATAACTGGCGGCATTGATCTCCGCCGCGGGCTGGCTGCCGTGCACGGTCAACACGGTCTGGGTATTGGTGATGCTGTCCAGCGTCGCCGAATTGCCGTACGCGCTGTCGTTGCTGCTCACGGTTAGCGTCAATGCCGTCGCCACGTCCTTGCCCGCTAGCGCCTGGCGCAAGGTAGGGGTAAACACCAGGTTGCGTAGCGCCTGCTGTAGCGCAGCCGGGCTGGCGGCGGCCAGCGTATAGCTGGCCACGCCGGAGCTCACCGTAGCCGCGGACAGCCCCGCGCCGCTCAGTGCGCCGTTGGCGGCGCTAAAGCCTATCGTCGCCGTGTCCAGGGCTCCGTTATAACTGTCGCTTAGCACCAGATGCTGGAAAGGGTTCACTGTTTGCGTATCCATCAGGCTGGCTTTGGCGGTCACGCCTTTCATGCTCAGAGTCAGGTACGATGCCGTTACGGCAGCCGTGTCGGCCGGGTTGCCGCCGCCGTCCCAGCCGCTGGCGGCCGCCAGCGTATAGGCCGCCGTCTTGCTGCCGTTGCCGTTGTTGGTAAACACTCCGTTCACGCCGGCCTGATCGGCGGCGCCCAGTTGTAGCGTGAAGCCGCTTCTGGAAAATTTCGTGATCAGGTCGCCATTGCCGTTCAGCGTGTAGCTGTAGCCGCCGGCCGTCACGCTAAAATCGCCTAGCGTCGGGTTCTGGTGCAGATGCACGCCGCTGACGGTCAGTATGCCGTCGGCGGCGTCGTAGCGTACGCCGGTAATGCCGGGCGCAGAGCTTTTGATGGTCTCGGTCTGACTGATGCTCACCGTGTCCAGACTGGAACTGCTACCGCTGATGTTCAGCGTCAGCTTGTTGCTGACGTTGTTGCCGCCCGCCACTTCCTCGGCGGTGGGGGTAAACGTCAGGCCGCGCAGTTCCCTGGCCAGTTGGGCAGGCGTCGCAGCCGCCAGCGTGTAGGTTTCGATGCCGGCGGCCAGCGTGCCGGCGGACAGCCCATTGCCGTTCAACACTCCGTTGGCCGCCGTCAGCGTCAACGTGGCGCTTACCCGATCCGCGCCGTCGCTATCAGCCAGCGTCAGGTTTCCGAATGGCTTAATAGTCCGGGTGTCGCTTAGCGTCAGGCTGGTTTTATAGTGGTGTGCGCTCAGTGTGTCGGCCCCGCTCACCGGCAGCGGCCCGGTGTAATATACCGGCAGGCTGCCGCTGCTGTCCCAGCCGGCGGCGGCATACAGCTCGTAGACAATATCGCTGACGCCGACGCTGGTGATCATGCTCAGGGAGTTGGTTGTCGTCGTGGTGCTGTTGTCGACGGCGCCGTTCACTGGAAAAATGGTTCCGGCTTTGACGCGGTCGGCGCTGCTCAGTGTCACGTTGAAGCCGTTTGCGCTGGCATTGCTTACGATATCGTTCTTGGTCAGCGTCAAACTGGCACTGCCGTACAGGATCAGGTCGGTGGTAATCACGCCGCTGCCCAGATTGCTGCCGGTCACGGTCAGCACTCCACTGCTGGCATTGTAGCTGACGCTGCTGATGGTGGGATTGCTCATACGGTTTCCTGTTTGTTGTTGCCGCCGTCAGGCTTGGCCTATTCAGCGATTTTTATCGTTTTTTAATCAGCGTCTGCCGCGCCGGGCTGTTTCGGTCTATTGATCCGGTTGATATGCGAGACGCGTTTGCCGTCCCGCCTGCCGCCGCTGTCCTTGTGGCTGGCCGCCTCGGCCACAAAACCGTCCCGCTCCAGCCATGCCTGATTGTCCTGGGCGTTGCTGTTGCCGTTGCCGGCAAGCTGGTTGCGGCCAGCGTCCGCCAGCGTCGCCAGGGCGTGATCCACGCTGCACAGCACATCGTAAGCCGCCATCCGTGCCGGTAGGTCAGCAGCCGTCGGCTTGCCGCTTTCCAGCAGCCGTCTGACCTGCCGCCGCTCGGCAAGAATGGTGTCGCTCAGCAGCGGCGTCAGCCTGGCTGGCGGCTCGGCTATTTCCGCCGCAGTCTCCAGCGCGGCCGGCAGGTTGTCCAGAAATTGCCGGCAATTCCCGTCGCTCACGTCCAGCGCCAACTGCAAAAAAGCCTGTTCAGATCCGGTCGGCAGTCCGTAGGCGCTGTCCGCCGCCAGGCATTGCGTCAGGCACTGCTTCGCGCCCAGCCCGGTCTGTATCATTGGGCCTATGCCCGGCAGTACGGTCGCCAGCAGGCTCAGGCCCACCGCGCGTTCGGCATGGGTATTGGTCGCCGCATCGTACAGCGGCCCGAAAAACGGCAGCCAAACCACCGGGCTATATATCGAGATATCCTCGGCGCAGCCCTGCTGGGGTAGGGCGGTGGCCTGCCCCTCGCGCCCGGCGGCGGGGCAGGCGGCAAAAACCGGCGCACCCGCCAGCCGTGGCGGCTCGGCGGCGCAGCCGCACAACAGGTTCAGGGTCATTAGGGCCGGCAGGTATTTTCCAGGCCATTTACCAAGCGGTAACGCAAATTTCTTCATATCGCTGCAATTAGGTAAACTTTTCCACTGCATGATTAAGTTAAAATAAGCAGCCCCGGCCTGACGGCCGGAACCAGATTTAAAAACAATATTTCCAGACTGCTGGCCAGCCCAATTAAAATCTTATATTTTATAATTTTATTATAATTGTAATATTTCGTTCATTATTAAATCAGGAATCAGCCTTTTCCGCCATCATGAAGCCGACGCTCACCGATTACCAGCAAGTCCGCCATCTGTTGCAGGCTGGTCGGCAGGCCGAGGCCGCCAGCCTGTACGCCAGACTGCTCAAAGCCCAGCCCAAGAACGCCCTGCTACTGTTCGAGGCCGGCGGCCTGGCCTTGCAACAGGGCCGACCGGAACAAGCCGTCAACCTGTTCGCCAGGCTGGTAAAACAGCAGCCGGATCACGCCGACGCCTGGTGCAATCTCGGCCAGGCCCACGCCCGGCTGGGCCGGTATCAGCAAGCCCTGGAAGCTTACCGGCAGGCCGTCGCTATCCGCCCGGATTTCGCCGGCGCGTATTACAACATCGCTATGGCCGAACAGGCCCAGGGTAGGCTGGCCGAAGCGCTGGCCGCCTACGATCGGGCTATCGCCCTGCAGCCCGGCTTTGCCGAGGCCCACAATAACCGCGGCAACGTTCTCAACAGTTTCAACCGTTTTGAAGAGGCTTTACAAAGCTTCGATCAGTCCCTGAGCCACTGGCCGGAAAACCTCGATGCCTGGTACAACCATGGCCTGACGCTGCAGGCTTTGGGCCGGCATGGCGAAGCGGTGCACAGCTTCCGTCGCGCTCTGGCCCTGCGCCCGGATCATGTCGAGGCCGGGTATCGTTGCGCTCTATGCTTCGATGCATTGCAGGATGCCCGCCAGGCTCTGGCCTGCCTGGATCAGGTGGTGCGCCTGCAACCCGGTCGCGCCGAGGCTCACGCGTTACGCGGCCGATTGCTGCACACCGCCGGCGGCTATGCCCAGGCAATAGTCAGTTACCGCCAGGCTGTACAGCTTGGTCTGGCCAGTGCAGATCTGCTCACTCAGCTCGCCAAGGCGCTACTGCTCGACAGGCAGTACCAGCAGGCCTTACCGGTGGCCGAGCAGGCCGCGGCCCTTGATCCGGGTTTCGCCCCGGCCCACAATATCCGCGGCGCAGCGCTGCATTTTCTGCAACAGCATCAACAGGCGCTGTCCAGCCTGCAGCAGGCTATCAGCCTGTATCCCCGTGACGAGGTGTTTTACAACAATCAGGCCCTGGTTCTGCAAGAACTGCGCCGCTTCCCGGAAGCCCATGCCAGTTATGATCAGGCCCTTCGCCTCAACCCCGATTATGCCGACGGCTGGTGGAACAAGTCCCTGCTGCATTTGTTGCTCGGCGAATTTGAACCGGGCTGGCGGCTATATGAATGGCGCTGGCGCACCGAAAGTCAGCATGAAGCCCCAGCCTATACTCAGCCTTTATGGCTGGGCGAAACGGCCTTGACCGGCCAGCGCCTGCTGGTCAGCATGGAGCAAGGGCAGGGGGATTTTATCCAGTTCTGCCGTTATCTCCCGCTGCTGGCCGCCGCCACGCAGGTCATATTACAAACCCCGGCCTCGCTGCTTGGTCTGGCCGCCACGCTGTCGGCGGATAACCTGCTTATTGTTCCCCACGGTCAGCCGTTGCCGGATTTTGACTACTACTGTCCGCTGCTTAGCCTGCCGCTGGCCCTGAGCACTACTTTAAACACCGTGCCGGCCCTGACGCCTTATCTGCGTGCCGATCCTGAAAAAGTCCGGCTGCTACGGCGGACTCTGCCGTCGGCTGCCTGGCCGCGCGTAGGGCTGGTGTGGTCCGGTTCCACCGGCCACAGTAAGGATCACCTGCGCAGCATGCCCTTCGCCCAGTTGCTGCCGCTGCTGGATCTGCCGTTTGAATTCCATGTCCTGCAAAAGGATATACGTGAGCCGGATCAGCGACTGCTCGAAAAAATCAATCATCCCCGGCTGCACAGCCACCAGCTTGAGGATTTCGGCGACACCGCTGCGCTGCTTGAGGCCATGGATCTGCTGTTGTCCGTCGATACCTCGGTAGCCCATCTGGCCGGCGCGCTGGCCAGACCGTTCTGGTTGCTGCTGCCCTATACCCCGGATTACCGCTGGCTGCTGGATCGCCCTGATTCGCCTTGGTACCCCAATGCCCGCCTGTTCCGGCAAACCTCTCCGGGCGACTGGCCCGGCGTTGTCGCCGCCGTTCGTCAAGCGCTGGCGGCTCTTGCTTTGCCGGGCCAGCCTTGAGCCGCTGGCCTGGTTACTTGCTGAAACTGAACTGGCTGCCCGGCACCACCTCAGGCTTGTCCCGCTGCGCTTGCCGGGCCTGTTCTTGTTCGGCTTTCATGGTCTCGGCCGGTATGATGTCCACCAGTTCCAGTTCGGTAACCAGCGTCTGGTTGGGTTTCACAGCCCGGTTCTGGCTGCCGCCGACGCCATAAGCCAGATTCGGCGACAGCGAGATTTCCCAGCGGTCGCCGGGCTTCATCCGTTGTAACGCTTCCCGCCAGCCCGGAATCAGGGCTTTCATCCAGGTTTTTTGCGGCTGTTCGTCCAGGTTGCGGCCCAGTTCCCGGTTCTGCAGGTCGCGTACCACAAACCGCACGTTCACGCCGTCCTCCGCAGTCGGGCTGGCCGCGCCGCCGCCATGCTGCAATACTTTATACTGCACCCCGCTCGGCAGGGTAATCACGCCTTCCCGTTTGCCGTTTTCTTCCAGATAGGCATGGCCTTCCTTCAGCATTTGTTCGGTCTTCGCCTGTCGGTTCAGTTGCCGGCGGGCCAGCACATAATCCAGGGACTTGCGGTTTTCCTGCTCGGTCAGCCGAGAGGCTTTGCCGCTCCCGGCGTCTTCCAGGCCCTCCAGAAACGCCGCCGTGTCCAGTTGCAAACCGTCTTCCTTCAGGTTATGCATATACTGCCAGCCCAGCGCATAGTCGGCGTTGCGATCCATGTTGTCCGTTGCCGTGTTTTCGTCCTCGCCATGGGCTACGCTAGTCAGGCAGAGGGCTAACAGGATACAGGTCAGAATTCTCATTTTTTATTTGTCTTGATTGCTGTTGAATGTCCAGGTACAAAACGGCGCCCGGTCAACATCGGACGCCGTTGCAGCAATCCGCAAAACGTGCGGATTGCTTCATTCGGGCGTCAAACCGCCTGCAACGGTTTAGAAACCGGCGCCGTTGTCTAGCACCATGTCGTAGTCGGCAGTGTTCATGATGGTGCCGTCTGTCTGTTTCTGGAACATGCTGCCCTGGCCGGTATGCGCAGCATCCGCAGTACCGCTGGTATTGGCGTTGACGCAATGCAGGATAAAGTCATATGTATGAGAGTTAGCGGCGCTATCGTGGGAAATGATGATCACATATTCGCCGTTAGCGGTCGACTGATCCGGACCGGTGGCCTGGAAGTTGGTGCTTCCCCAGCCGGCGACGGGGATGGCGCTTACGCTGGCAGGTGGCTCGTCATCGGCGGTAAGGCCGTAGCTGGGCGCAAGGGTTTTCCATTCGGCGACGGTGGTGTTGGCAGTTGCCTGGGCCGAGGTGCTGGTGCCTGCTGCTGGTGGCAGAATGTTGTTGGCGTTGGCGCCAGGGTTGCTGACGCAGTCGTTGCCCAAGGCGCCGGTGTTGTTGGGGTCGCAACTGACATTGCCTGCGTTGGAGATAGCGACGGTGGCATAAAGGCTGCCGGGGTGGCTGTCGGTTTTGCCTAAACCAAACACCACGCTCGCGGTATCGTCTGTGGTAGCGGCGTTTGCATTCATGGGCAGCGTCCAGGCATTGCCGTTGGCGTCTTTCAGAGGGGTGACGCCGTCGGCTTTGAAGCAGGTGGTGCGGAAAACGTCTACTAGCGAAGGATCGGCTGGCAAATCTCCGCCCAAGATGGAGTGCGCGTCAGCGCCGCCTGCGGTCAGGGTCAGTATGGCGCCGACTAGTGCGGATTTTACGAATTTGTTGTGGTTCATTTGGAAAAACTCCTCATTGATTGATTAAAGCTGTCTACCTGCCGCCGTTGTTTCCGGCGAACGGTTTTTTCAGCAATTGTACTTGTATAAAAAGTATTGTTGTACCGTTCCTATATGTGATCGGTTTGCCATCCTGGGCCGTCACACTGTCTCCCCTTCCTTGCTGTGGCCTATCCATTGCTCCCTTGTATAAATAGCAATACTCATGCCAGCGTTTTAAAGTCAACGGTTTGGCGGTATGCGGAATAAGATTGGGTGCGCTGAATAATTAAACTATGTTAAATGACTCAATTTTTCAGGATAAATACGGCATATCCCCTGTTGTTTTGTTTTGGGTTTCGTTCGCGGAGGCGTCAGGCTTTATTTCTGCTTCGCAGGCGGTTGCCGCGCCATCTTCGCCGGGTAGGGCAAATAGCGTAATTATTTGGTTTGAATGAGTTAAATAACATAGTTTAATAAAAACACGAATTTCATTTTCTACTGACGCATTGATTTATATTGATATTTAATATCTGGTATAGATGTTGCTCTTAATACCGAAGGGAATCCGTAGGATGCTTGACAAAAATATTAACGGGGGAGTGGCGGATGACCGAATAAAACTTTATCGGCATCCGGTTTGCGAGGGCTGCGGAACTCCAACATTGCCGCGGTGACAGCACATGTAACTTAAATTTAAACCATAAGGAAAACAATTAATGCAAAACATATTTTTACCAAAACAGCGCGCGGTTCTGTCTGTGGCGATCCTGGGCCTGCTGGCCAGCGGCGCAGCCAATGCCGGCGGCACACCGCCCAGTTCCACGCCGGTGGCTAGCCAGGGCTATAGCTGGACCATCCCCGACACCACCCTCAACACCCAGAACGGCTACACCGGCGTACTGGGCGTCACTGGCGCTTTCACCGGCATCAACGATTCGGGCGTCATCACCGGTGATTTTGTCTACAAAAGCGCAGCCACCACCATTGCCGGCCTGACCAATAGCCATTACTACGGCTTCGTGGGCAGTAGCGAAGTGGCGGTCACCAATACAACGAGTGGTCCTTTGTATGCCCCGGGACTGGGCAATAACTACTACGGTAACAACGGCGTCACCGGCGTCAACAACAACGGCTACGCCACTTACTCGTCCGCCACAGGCTCATTGCTGTCAGGCGCCGGCGCCAACTTCAGCAGCGGCGAAACTATCATCCATGACACCAACACCCTAGCCAGCGGCTCAATAGCGTCTACCTATGCGCAGGGTCTGGACAACACCCTGGTGGTCGGCTCCAACAGCGTCAGCGGCGGCACGGTCAGCTATGACGGTTTCATTTACAACATCGGCAGTAGTTCCTATACCGACTACAATTATGGCGGCACGGTCAGCGGTTCTCTGGCGCAGACCAGCTTCACCGGCGTGCAGACCGACAGCAGCAACGGCGACACCTACGTTACCGGCAACTTCACGGACACCGCCGGCACCCACGGCCTGATCTACGACGTAACCAGCAACACCTGGACAGCAGTTAACGACCCCAACGCCACTGGCGGTACCTATGTGACCGGCCTGAACGCCAGCGGCGAAGCGGTGGGCTATTATGTAGATGGCACTGGGGATCACGGCTTTACCTATAATTATGTGACCGACAGCTTCATCAACAACGATATCAACAACCCCAACTCCGCCGCCAACACCATCATTACCGGCGTCAACGATGCCGGTACGCTGGTGGGCGCCTATACCGTCAGCGGCGGCAGCCCCATCGGTTTTGTGGCTACCGCCGATTCCACGGTTCCCGAGCCTGAACAACTGAGCCTGCTGATGCTGGGCTTGCTGCCGATGCTGGGCTTCAGCCGTCGCCAGCAAAAACCGGCCGTAGCCGCCTAATCCGGCTCGGTAACCTGACCGGCAGGCGCAAGCTTCCTGCCGGTTTTTATTTCGGATAGCAGGGGAGCCCGGAGAGCCTGTGCCGAGCGCGCCGAAGTGGGGTTTTTTCAAGGCTCCCCATGGTATCACCGGATTTGCCGGTTGCGACACAGAGACGTGACCGGCAAAACCTTTTTTACAGATTTATATCGAACGGGCATGCCGCCGCCAGCCACTGTGAGCTGTATCGGATCACGCGTACGGAACAGGCCGTCGGCGGTACAATCCGCCTGACGCCATTGCGGCAAACGCCAATTGACAACAACAGCGGGACGAATGCCGCCCCTGCGGTTAAAATAACAACACAAAATAAAACAACCGGAACAAGGCAGATAGAAGATGAAACACTTGCCAAACCTTAAGCTGACCGGCGCCGGCCTTGGTCTGGCGCTGCTGCTGTGCGGCTGTAGCGAGGTGCAGCCGTGGGAGCGCGGTAATCTGGCCCGAAACATCATGGCCATCGAGATGTCGCCAGCGCAGGCCAGCTTGCGCCAGCACAATTATGCCAGCCGGGAAGCGGCTGGCGCAGCCAGCGTCCTGTCCTCGGGAGGCGGATGTGGCTGCAACTGACCTCAAGGCCGCGGCTGACGCGCCGCCGAGCCTGAATACGCTGGCCGCCGCCTGCCGGTTGATCCTGCTGGATCGGCGCCCAAGCGGGCGGAAGGGGAGCGGCCGGTCTCGGCGCGGCGGGCTGCGCGGCGCGGCGCTGCAGGCGTTGTATTTGTCGGCGCTGGCCTTGCCGGGCATGACGGCCCTGGCTGACGATGACGCCAGCAGCGATGAGGACGTTGGCTACCAGTATAGCCATTACCAGGAAAGCAGTCGCAGCATTTACACTACAATCCCCAGCAGCACCAGCAACAGCGGCAGTAATTTACAGACCGGCAATAATAACATCACGCGCATCCCCAACCATTACAACCCGATCACCGCCGACAGCGAACACGGCTACGGGCATTTCCGGCTGGACGAGCGAATCCGCTTCGGATTTAATGTTTATCAGGACGTCTGGTCCGGGGCCACGCCGCTGGCAACGGCGCCGGCTGCGGGAGGCAATAACCTCTATCACAGCAATCTGGTCTCCGGTGCCAGTCCAAACGCGCAACCCGGCACACTGTACATGAACGCTCAGCACCAGTTGTTCTATGCCGCGCAAACGCAGAGCAATACCCTGACCGGACAAACCATGACCCGACTGGCGCCGGCCACGCAGTTGCAGCAGACTTTGGCTTACGCCTCGCCGGAAATGCGCAACCAGGGTGACTTCAAACTGGGTTACGACTGGGACAACGCGGCGCTGGATGCCGGGGCTGGGGTGTCGATAGAGCACGACTACCTGTCCCGGTTCGGCAATCTGGGCGGACGGCTGGATTTCAACCGCAAGTTGACCAGCGTGAACTGGGGTTTCAGTTACACTTCCAGCCAGACCCATGCCCAGGAAATGCAGTATGTCAGCTATACCAACTACCCGGCATCCAGCCAGAGTTCGGAATCCTTCGGAGCGCAGGGGCTGACCTATCTTAACGGCGAGCGCCAGGATTACAGCCTGAACCTGGGGCTGAGCCAGGTGTTGAGCAAAAATGCCCTGCTGACGGCAGGGTTTGGTTTTACCAGCAGCAACGGCTATCAGGCCAATCCCTACAAAGGCGTGTCCGACTATAATACGACACCCTCCAGTCTGGCCGGTTACTGGCTGATTAATGGCGGGATTGTAGCCGAAAGGCGTCCCGGCGAGCGCAACCAGTTTACCTGGAACGGCAGCTATTTGCACTACCTGGAACCGCTGCAGGCCACGGCCAAACTGAACTACAATTTTTTCCACGACGACTGGGGCGTCAACGCCCATACCTTCGAGCTGGAATGGCGGCAGGCCCTGGGTTGGGGCTGGACATTCACTCCGCGCGGGCGTTATTACACGCAGACCGCCGCCAATTTCTTCACGCCGTATCTGATTAACCCCTCGGCCAAACAACTGGTCAGCAGCTATTATTCCAGCGACCAGCGGCTGGCCGGCTTCGGGGCGTTGAGCGCCGGGGCGACGCTGGGCCGGGATTTTGCCCGCGGCCTGACCTTTGAGCTGGGTTTCGAATATTACGCCCATGCCAGCGGCTTGACGCTGGATGGTCAGGGTTCAGGCAGTTACATGGACTTTAGCTATTATGTCGCCAACGCCAATATTCGGGCCGATCTGGGCAAGCTGGCGCAGGTCGGCAGCGGCGCGCTGGATGGGCTGTTCGGCGACGGCGGCCAGGACATGGCGGGCATGGATATGGCGGGCATGGCGCATATGCAGCACGGCCACAGCGCGCCGGCCGGGGTGATGTTCGCGCACATGCTGGAGCAGGCCGGCGATTACATGCTGGGCTACCGGTACATGCGGCAGAGTTGGGGCAACGCTTATCAGCATGGCACCCAGGGCATAGGCGTGGACGGGTTGAGCAACCAGAATCTGGGCTGCGCTGCTTCAGCGACCAACCCGAACCCGGCCCAGCAGAAAGCGTGCGGCATGTACGCCACCGGCATGAGCATGAACATGCACATGCTGAATCTGATGTACGCGCCCACCGACTGGCTAAATCTGATGCTGATGCCGCAATTCGTGAACATGGACATGGATATGACCATGATCGGCAGTGGGCCGATGAACATGGGCGGCAGTGGCTGGATGCGTGACTGGCAGACCAATGGCGGTTTCGGCGATACCGGTGGCTATGCGCTGGTGAAAATCTGGGATGGCGGCGGCCAGCACCTGTTCATGAGCCAGGGCATGACCGCGCCGACCGGCACCATTAACACCATGAACCAACTCAATAGAGGATCGCAGAATCTGTTCAGCTACGACATGCAACTGGGCAGCGGTACCTGGGACTACAACCCCAGTTTGACCTATACCGGTGCCCTGGAGCAGGCGTTTTGGGGCGCGCAACTGACCGGCACTGTACGCATGCAGCAACAGAACGCCCGCGGCTACCGGCTGGGCGACATCCTGCAGGGCACCGCCTGGGGCGGCTACCAGTGGAGCGACTGGCTGAGCACCACGGTGCGCGGGGTGTACAGCCAGCAGGGGGCGATCAAGGATTACAATTACCAGCATAATTCCCAGGAGATGGTTGGCCAACAGGGCAATATGGGCATGCCGGACGGCGCGCCCTTCAATTACGGCGGCAGTTTCGTGGATGCCGGCTTCGGCGTGACGCTGAACATTCCCAAAGGCCGCTATGCCGGTAATAGCCTGAGTTTTGAATGGCTACAACCCATCTATACCTATTACAACGGCTACCAACTGGAAAGAACCGGATCGCTGGCCGCGACCTGGGGGTACATGTTTTAGTCCGCGCCCAGCGCCGGAAGCCAGGCGCGAACAAAGACCGGCTTAGCCTCGGCTGTATCGTTTACCGGCCAGTCCCAGTACGGCCAGTGCCGACGACATCAGCCAGAAGGCCCCTGGCAGCGGAACGGTGGATGCCGTGGCCACAAAACCGATGGGGCTACCGCCGCTGAGGGTATAGGCTCCCACCAATGTGCCGGCATCGTTGACGCCGGTAATGATGGTGTTGGCGGCGGAATTGGGGTTATCGAGACTGGTCATGATGAATGTGCTAGTCAGATAGTCGTAGGTAAAGCCGTGATCCCCAGTGCCATCTACATAATAGCCCACCGCTTCGCCGCTGGCGTTCAGGCCGGTCACATAGGTACCGCCAGTGGCGTTGGGGTCGTTAACTGCTGTCCAGGTGTTGCTGGTTACGTCGTAGATCAGGCCGTGGGTGCCGGCGGTGTCCGTGAAGTTGCCGGTAACGTAGATGTCGCCGTTGCTGCTGTCGGTCTGCACGCCGGTGAAGCTGGTCTGCGCCAGAGAACCGCTGACCGTGCCGCCGTAATTAAAATCGCCGTATGCGCCGTTGACGATGCCGTCGACGGTGACGCCGCTGTTGTTGTAAATGAAACCGTCATAGCTGACCGTGCCGCCGCTGACGCTGTTGGAGCCGACCACCAGGGTGTTGTCCAGACCCTGCGCATAGGTAGCCGCTATCGAGCCGCTGGCTAGGGTGTTGGTGTCATGGATGATAGTTTCGCCGCTGCTGAAGTTGGCGCCGGCGCCTGACAGCAATGAGCTTGTGGCGGACGAGTAAGTGGCGTAGCCGTTGTTGTTGACGCCGGTGACGCCGTTGTTACCGTAGTAGTTATTGCCCAGTCCCGGGGCATACAAAGGACCACTCGTTGTATTGGTGACCGCCACTTCGCTACTGCCCACGAAGCCGTAGTAATGGCTATTGGTCAGGCCGGCAATGGTGGTGGCGGCGCTTTTGTAGACAAAATCACCGGTGATGACGCCCGAATCATTGATGCCGGTGAAAGCGCCAGTGACGCCCAGTACGCCGGTGTAGCCGTTCTGGGTGTTGAGGGTGGTGTCGGGGATGGTCCAGCTATAGCCCTGGCTGGTCACCGGCGTGGAACTGGGTGGCGTGCCGCCGGCATTGGCCGCGCCGCTGGCCAGCAGGCCCAGGATCGCCGCAGACAGGGCGGCGCGCTGTTTTGGTAAAAATAAATTGCGCATTGCTTGATTTCCTCTGTTTGAATTGAAGATAGTAATAAAATGCATTAATTGCGACCTCCAGTAGCAATTAACCTTGTAACTTTTGTATATACTTATAACAATTAAAATATACCGCTATTGTATAATAATATGTCAAGGGTAGCTTATCAAGCATTCTGTTGCACTTAAAAGAAAAGCAATATTTACGCCAATTTTATGAATATTTAAATATCAATAAGTTAGTAAAAAATTGAATTTTAATGTTAATTAAACTATGTTATTTGACGTATTTGGCCTGCTGGACTGAGTGCTTTGACCTATTGGTCCGGACAGGGGGGTTGTGTTCAATTCGCCTTTTGGGGCATGCCGGGCAAAAGCGCCCATTGCAAATGCCGCGGCAGGCGGATTGCCGGTTCCTCAATCCAAAACAGCTTGCTGCTTTTCCTCGGTACGCGAATCCTGTATAAAGTGGTTAACGCTAAACCGGAAAGAATCAGCCATGTGTCTCGCTCTGCCCGCGCAAATTATCACCCTGGACGCCGCCGCCGATACCGCAACCGTGTCGGTAGGCGGGGTCAGAGTCGAGGTGTCAATGGCCTTGATCGATGATGCCCGGCCGGGCGATTATGTGCTGGTGCATGTCGGTTATGCGTTGAGCAGGATCGACGAACAGGAAGCCCTGAAAACCCTGGCCCTGTTTGCGGAAATGAATCAATACCCTGCGCCATATACAATATGATGTGCAAGGCGGACGACTGCATTGTAATATTCCCATGATCGATAGTCACGATACAGCCTATAAAAAACTGTTCTCCAGCCCGGAACTGGTGCGCGATCTTGTGCTGGGTTTTATTGCCGATCCCTGGTTGCAGGGTCTGGATTTCGACACCCTGGAGAAAATGCCGGGCGAATACGTCAGCGATGACGACAGGCAGCGCCGCAATGATGTGGTGTGGCGAGTCAAGGTTGATAGACTGGCTTTTAAGCAGGAGGGCCTTGAGGCAGGCAGGCGGGAAGGTATGGAGCGAGGCAAGTTGGAAGGCAAGCAAGAGGGAGAGGGTCTGGCTTTGCAATGGCTGTTAACTAGACGCTTCGGCAACCTGCCAAACGAATATGTGGCTAAAATTGGCGCAGCCGGCAAGGAACAGATTGAACTCTGGCTGCTGATAAGGGTTTTGGATGCTGATAGTTTGGAAAGCGTATTTGAGTAGCCTGTAGTCTTGTTGGGCGCGGACGCGGGATTATACCCATCCGTCTTAGGCGTATGTCCGTAGCGAGGCAGGATATTGACTCGCCACGATGGTTTACAATCAAGTTGATTTTTACGGCCTTGGGCTGGGCGGGTAAAATCAATTGCCCTTTGCAGCATGCGCCATGAAATACATCAGCGAATTTCGTCAACCACAACTGGCCGGACAACTGGCGGCCAATATTGCCAGCATTGCCGATCCGAACCGAAACTATCGGCTGATGGAGTTTTGCGGCGGCCACACTCACGCCATTTTCCGCCACGGCATTCCCGGGCTGCTGCCGGACAATATCGAGTTTATTCATGGCCCCGGCTGCCCGGTCTGCGTATTGCCTACCGGGCGTATCGATAACGCCATCCAGCTGGCCGCGCAGCATGATGTGATCTTGTGCACCTATGCGGATTTGCTGCGGGTGCCGGCTTCGGGGCGCAACAGTCTGCTGAAGATCAAGGCCGCCGGCGCCGATGTGCGCATGATGTATTCCACCCGCGATGCCTTGAATATCGCCAGAGACAATCCGGCCAGGCAGGTGGTGTTTTTTGCCATCGGATTCGAGACCACCACGCCGCCGACGGCGGTGGCGGTTTTGCAGGCTGCGGCGGAGGGTTTGCGCAATTTTTCGGTGTTTTGCAATCATGTCCTGACGCCGGCGGCCATGCAGGCCATTCTGGATACCCCGCAGCCGCTGGCCATCGATGGTTTTCTCGGCCCTTCGCATGTCAGCACCGTCATCGGCAGTTTGCCCTATCGGCGGTTTGTGGACGATTACGCCAAGCCGGTGGTGATCGCCGGTTTTGAACCGCTGGATGTGATGCAGTCGGTGCTGATGCTGGTTCGCCAGCTCAACGCCGGCCAGTGCCGTCTGGAAAACGAATACACCCGCGCCGTCACCCCGCAAGGCAATCTCAAGGCCCAGGGCCTGATGCGGGAAGTGTTTGTCGTCAGGCCGCAATTCGAGTGGCGCGGGCTGGGTCTTATCCCGAATAGCGCGCTGGCGTTACAGCCAAAATATGCGGAATTCGATGCCGAACAGCGGTTTCGCCTGCCGTCGATTCAGGCGGCGGATGTCAGGGGCTGCGAGTGTCCGGCTATTTTGCGCGGCCTAAAAAAGCCGGTTGATTGCCGATTGCTGGGTAGTGTTTGTACGCCGGAAAACCCCATGGGCTCATGCATGGTGTCGTCGGAAGGGGCCTGTGCGGCGTACTGGTCGTATGGGCGCTAAATATTCAGCAGCAAATGCGCCGGAGCCTCCAGGCTTTCCTTGATGATCCCCAGAAACTGCACAGCCTCCTTGCCATCCACCAGTCGGTGGTCGTAAGACAAGGCCAGATACATGATGGGCCGGATCACAATTTCGTTGTTTTCCACCACCGGCCTGTCCTTGATGGCGTGCATGCCTAAAATGGCGCACTGCGGCGGATTGAGTATCGGTGTGGACAGCATGGAGCCGAAAATGCCGCCATTGGTGATGGTAAAGGTGCCGCCGCTCAAATCCTCGACACTGATCGAACCATTGCGCGCCTTGTTGCCGAAGTCGTGTATGCCTTTTTCGATGCCGGCAAAGTCCAGTTGATCGGCGTCGCGCAGAATCGGGACGATCAGGCCGCGTGGGGTGGTGACGGCGATGCCGATGTCGTAATAGCCGTGATAGAGGATGTCGTTGCCGTCGATGGAGGCGTTAATGGCCGGAAAGCGTTTCAGCGCTTCTATGGACGCTTTGACGAAGAAGGACATGAACCCCAGTTTTACGGCATGTTTTTCTTCAAACCGGTCTTTATACTGGTTGCGCAGGTCGATTACGGCTTTCAGGTTCACCTCGTTAAAGGTGGTGAGCATGGCGGCGTTCTGCTGGGCTTGCAACAGGCGTTCGGCAATTTTGGCGCGGAGCCGGGTCATGGGCACCCTTTGTTCGGAACGCAGACTGCCCATGCCGGCGGCGGACAGCGCCGCCGACGGGAGCTGGATTTCGGCGGCGGCCGGTTCCGGAGCGGCTTGCTGCTCGTTGAGGAATTCCAAAACATCGGCTTTCAGGATTCGGCCATGCCTGCCTGTGCCGCTGACCGCATTGGGGTCGATCGCCGTTTCCGAAACCAGTCTGCGCACCGCCGGGCTAAGCGCGGGCGCGGTCTTTGGGGGGGCAGGCGGCTGTTCCCTGTTTTCCGGCTTGCCGCCCTGCCGGGCGGGCTGAATTTTCATCTCCATCAAGGCCAGCAATTGGCCGCCAGTCACGGTTTCGCCGTTGCGGATCAGAATTTCGGTCAATACCCCTGATTCGGGGGCCGGCACTTCCAATATGATCTTGTCGGTTTCAAGATCGGCCAGATTGTCGCCGGCATTGACCTGGTCGCCTGGCTGTTTGTGCCAGCATACCAGAATTGCGTCCGCTACCGATTCGGGGAGGTGGGGGGCCAGAATTTCAAAACTCATGTGTACTTCCTTCGTTGTCGCCGTATAGGGCGCTTTGGATGACTGCTTTTTGTTCGCCAAGATGGGTTTTGTAGTTGCCTGCCGCCGGTGCGGCGGAGGCTGCGCGTCCAGCGTAGCGGATAAGGATATCTTTGTCTATGTGCTCGAAAAAATGGTGTTTGCTTTGAAACCATGCCCCCTGATTCCGCGGTTCTTCCTGACACCAGACGATCTGTTCGACCTGTGGGTACTTTTCGATTTCCGCCCTGAACTGGGTCGCCGGGAAGGGGTAGAGCTGTTCGATACGGACAATGGCGATATGCTGAAGATTGTCCTGACGTCGGGTTTCCAGCAGGTCGTAATAGACCTTGCCGCAGCAGAGTATCAGCCGGGTCACGCCGGCAGGGTCGATGGTGTCCTGTTCGCCGATGACCGGCAGAAATTCGCTGTCAGTCAGGTCGGCAAGCGCCGAGGTGGCCAGCCTGTGCCTGAGCAGGCTTTTCGGACTCATTACGATCAGCGGTTTGCGGAAGTCGCGTAAAAGCTGGCGGCGCAGCAGATGGAATATTTGCGCCGGTGTGGTGGGGGTGCAAACCTGGATGTTCTGGTCGGCGCAAAGCTGCAGATAGCGTTCGATGCGGGCCGAGGAATGTTCCGGGCCCTGGCCTTCAAAACCATGTGGCAGCAGCATCACCAGACCGCTGAGTTTACCCCATTTGCTTTCGCCGGAGGTGATGAACTGATCGATCAGCACCTGGGCGCCATTGGCGAAATCGCCGAACTGTGCTTCCCATATCACCAATTTGTCGGGCATGGTCGAGCTGTAGCCATATTCGAAGCCCAGCACGCCAGCTTCGGAGAGTAGCGAATTGAAGATTTGCGGCCGGCCCTGCTGCTCGCCGAGGTGATTGAGCGGTATGTAATTTTCGCCATCAAGTTGGTTCAGCAAAATGGCGTGACGATGGGAAAAGGTGCCGCGGCCGACATCCTGACCGGTCAGGCGCACATCATAGCCTTCAAGCAGCAAGGTGGCGTAGGCCATGTTTTCGGCAAACCCCCAGTCCAGGGGCAGTTCGCCGCCGGCCATTTTGTTGCGGTCTTCCATGACTTTGGCGACTCTGGGGTGCAGCTCAAAGCCGGCCGGCAAGCATTGCAGCCGCTGATTGCTCAGCCGGATCTGCTCCAGCGTCACGGCGGTATGGGCCGGGAGCGTCCATTGCTGATTATAAAATCTTTCCCAGCGGGAGGAATATGAATAGCTGTTGTTTTCGATGATGGGGCGGGAAACTTCCAGCCCCTGACTCAGCATTTGCTGATAGTCCTGTTCCATGTGGGCGACGGCGTCTGCCGCCAGTATGTTTTCCGCGACCAGTTTTTGCGCGTAAATCTGCCGCGTGGTCGGCAGGCTGTCGATGGTTTTGTACATCATGGGCTGAGTGGCCGCCGGTTCGTCGGCCTCGTTGTGCCCAAGCCGCCGGTAGCAAATCAGATCGATTACCACATCCTTATGAAATTTCATCCGGTAATCCAGGGCTATCTGAGTGACAAAGGCCACGGCTTCAGGGTCGTCGCCGTTGACATGAAATACCGGGGCGTGAACCATGTGCGCGACATCGGTGCAATACAGCGTGGAACGGGAGTCGAACGGGTTGCTGGTGGTGAAGCCGATTTGATTGTTAATGACCAGGTGTACGGTGCCGCCGGTATTGAAAGCGCGGGTTTCCGACATGTTGAGGGTTTCCATGATGATGCCCTGTCCGGCAAATGCGGCGTCGCCATGAATTAAAATCGGCACGATGGCGTCGATGCCGCCAGCGCCGTGTCTGTCTTGTCTGGCTTTGACCGAGCCTTCGACCACCGGATTGATGATTTCCAGATGGGAAGGGTTAAAGGCCAGGGTCAGATGGATCGGGCCGCCCGGCGTGGCGATATTGGAGGAGAAGCCCATATGGTATTTGACATCGCCGGTAATGGCGCCCGGCATGGAGGTGTGGGTGCCTTCAAACTCGCCGAACAGCACGGACGGTTTTTTTCCCAGAATGTTGATCAGGACATTAAGACGGCCGCGGTGCGCCATGCCCAGTACAATTTCCTTGACCTTGCTTTCCCCTGCGCGCTGAATGAGTTCGTCGAGGATTAAAATCAGCGATTCGCCGCCTTCCAATGAAAAACGCTTCTGACCTGCAAATTTGCGGTGCAGAAATCTTTCCAGTCCTTCCGCCGCTGTCAGCAGTTTTAATAGCCATATTTTTTTTTCCGGATGGCTGGCCAGATCCGGTTTGGCGCCTTCCAGTTTATTTTTGATCCAGTGTTTGGGTTCGGCATCGACAATATGCATATATTCGCTGCCAATACTGCCGCAATAAATATCATTCAGGGTCTGGATAATGGCGCGTAATGGCAGGCGGTCTATGCCGCACAGGCCTCCGGTGTCGAACAGGGTATTCATGTCGGCGCTGGTCAGCCCGTAATAAACCGGTTCCAGATCGACTGGCGCCGTACAGGTTTTGCCCAATGGGTTGTTGGCGGCGATCAGATGGCCTTTTACCCGGTACTGATTAATTAGCCGGGCGACTGCCGACTGTTTTTTGACGCTTTGTTCGGTAAAACCCTGCATGCGGGCCAGACGGCCTGGTTCGGCTATCGCCAGTTTTTTAAACCGGTCTATGATGATGCTGTGCGGGGTGTCTTCCGTCGAGCCGTTATGGATGAGGTCGAAACGTTCCCGCCAGTTACCAGTGACGGAATCAGGATTATTCAGATACTGTTCATACAGGTATTCGATGTAAACAGCGTTGCTGCCATAGAACGGGGATGATTCTTTAAACAGTTCGAGCAGTTTACTCATACGCATATCCAGAAGAACGTCAAATCGGCTGTCCTATGTTAGAACCAAAGTGATATATTGCCAAACAAAATCTGGACACTGCGCAGAAGACGTTAGTTCAAGTCCCGCATAGTTTATCAGTAACACTCAGGAAAAACCCATGCCACAGAGTAAAGTAGTTATCAGGATAAATGTAGATAAGGAAAGCAGTCCAAAGAATGCCGTCCCGGCAAAGCCGGTCGTGGTCTGGCATTGGGAGCGGATCGCAATGGCGGGGAGCATTGTGATTGCCGTCACAGTTTTGCTGATTACTTTTTTTTACGCCCAGGATGAGCCTGCCGAGCAGCATTCCGCCGATCGGCAAGCCCTGTCGCCTGCGCCGTCCGGCAGTGGCGGTGGGGCGGCGGCCGTTGTGCCATTGCCGGCAAAACCTGTGGCGGGGGGGGTGTCTGCAGGCGAGGAGGCGGTTGTCCGGTTCGATCGCCATCTTCCGGCGCAGAATGGCGGCCAGGTCGTCAACAAGGGGATTATTTATGATAAAAAGGTATTCAGGGCATCGTTGAATATCGTCATGAAAGATAATGAACCGTTTGAACAGGCAAAGCTTCCGCTCAGGCTGGTCGGGAATCAGGTTGTTGAACTTTTTTATTTTAATGAAATAAGGAATGAAAAGAACAAGCTGTTATTTCACAATTGGCGAAAAGATGGCAAGACTGTTTTCATGCGGCAACTGAAGATCCAGGATAGCAAGGCAAAGGTTGTATCTTCGCTGAAATTGTCGTATAAGGATAAGGGTTTATGGCGGATTCAATTAGTAGATGCAAAGGGAAAAGTATACAGCGAAGTTAATTTTTTAGTCTATTCTGAATAATGATTTTTCTTTCGCGGAATATGATGTTAATATTATTCCGTCATTTGATTGAAAGAGGAAAATATGACTGATCTAACTACTCTATCTGAAACAGAATTACAGGCCGTTATTGATAAAGCGGAAAAAGTTTTAAAAGACAAGCAAATCACTAAACGTAAGGAAGTGATTGTGAAAATTAAGGAACTTGCTGCATCAATAGGCGTTATTGTTGACATTCAGGAAGGTGAAAAGGCGGCCGAGAAGAGGACGGGTAAAGTCGCCCCCAGATACCGGAATCCATCGGATCCATCGCAAACTTGGACGGGACGCGGTTTACCCCCGAAATGGCTGCAAAGCTTTATTAATTCCGGCCATGTAAAAAGTGAATTTGAAATAAAATAAATACCTTACAAGCCAGGGTCTATAATCCGGCATGTATAAATATGCATGCCGGATTTGGAATTCGCCTGGAACGAATATCCGGTATGCCGGGGTAAAGGAAAACGATTCGCAAGGCTGGTGTAGTATGCTGGAAAAGGCTGGCGGACAGTTTTTTCAGGCTAGCCCGGCCCAGTTCTGTAAGCAGTGGGTGACCCATTCACCATCGTCCAGACACAGGTCGTGCCCCGCCCAGGGGTGGGTCTGCAATTCCAGGCACCAGCGGTTGCCGATGGCCTGGGAACAGGCCGGCGAAACCAGTCTATCCCCCAGACTGTTCAGCAGTAATACCGGCGCTTGCGGTTTGTTTGCCGCCGGTCTGTATTTTGCCGCCGCCAAAATTTGCCGCAAGCCGTTTTCCGCGCTGACCGGATGCCGAAGCTGGATACGCCCCCATCGTTCGGCTATTTCGACATCCCTGTCGCGGCGGTTGCTGACCAGACGCAGAATAGCCAGCTCCCGCCGGTAAACATCGGCTTGCGTCAATATCCTGGCCAGATCGGCATAACTTTGCCAGCGCAGGCGCTGGTGGAATGCGTTAAGGCTGGCCTGGCTGGTGTTAATCAGGATTGCAGCATTCAGCTCGCCAGGATACCTCGACAGCCATTCCCAGCCCACCATGCCGCCCAGAGACAATGCCAGCAGGGTAAGCGGCTTTTGTAACAGATCTTGCTGTTCGGCCTGCCGGCGCACAAAATCGGCAATTTCTTCTATCCGGCGGGGGCTGGTGTATTGGTGGAATTGCCCGGTTCCGGGCAGATCCAGGGTGTGAATGCGGGCGGATGGAAATGCCTTTTGCAACTGCGGTATAAAATCACCCCAGTGTCCGCTTTCCCTGCATAAGCCACGCAATAGCAGCCAGTTCTGTTCGGGTTTATTTTGCATACCACAGTTCTTGCGCCTGTTGCGCATAAACGCTTCTTTGCGATGCCTGCAAACAAGCCCACTGTTCAGGATAAAGCAGGCTGCGGTACAAAAAGTCGAACAGCGTGAAGTGCCGCCTTAAAATGCGTTGCTGGCGGTGCGGCAAGAGGGGATGAAACAGGCCGTGGCGTTGAAACAGGTGCAGCGGGCTTTTTCGCAGCCATTGCCACGATCCCATTTCCAGAGTCAGCGGCAGGAATAGTTTCGCCTTGCCGTTTTGCGCGGTAAAGTCGTCATACAGATAGTCCCATAAATCGCCATTGATGACATATTCCATGCTCATGGGTTCGATCTTGTAAAAATGATTGGGATAGCATTGGTCAAACAATCGCTTCCAGGCGTAGACTTCCGGCAGGGAATCAATGGGTTTTTTGCATGAAGCATAGGGAAACCACAGCCGGTCGTGAATGCCGAACCCGGAATGCAGATCCACGGAAATGGACAGCGGGGCATTGAACAGGTGCTGAAAAATGACCTGACACAAGGCGTTGGATTCCTTTTCCATGCAGGTTTTATCGCCACGGTACCAGGGTAGGCGCGAGCTTAGTCGGTGGCCGCTATACAGACGGGTATTGCCGACGCTTTCCACCGGGGAATTGCGCATCAGATCCACGCCGTTGCCATTGCTGCGAGTGCCGCGATAAACACCGACCGGGTTGACAATGGGTACAAAAACCAGTCGCGAACGGCTTAGGCGCTGGATAAATTCCTGATCCCAATCCAGCAGATGCACGATGGTTTGCAGGTAGGATAGAATGACTTCCGAGCCTATTTTTTCCAGGCCGTGTACGCCGCCAAAATAGGCCAGCACCGGCACATCGGGACTCATGGATCCCAGCACGATGCAGTGTATCGGAAACTCCCGGTCTTTATAGGTTACGCGCTCGATGATCTCCACCCGAGCCCTGTCGCCCAGGCGGGCGATAATGCTTTCAAGCAGGGCCAACTCCGGAAAGGGTTTGTGGCTCATGAGTCTGAAATTTGCCGGTCGGTTTTCTTAGCCTGCCATGGGTGTGTCGATATACCGCTGTCTTTTTTTTGGCGCGATTTTGTCGATTTCCACCATGATCAGGCTGTCTATGCAGTTGTTAAACTCGGGGTCGATATTGAAGTCTATGAAATGGCAGCCTTTGTCCACGCACAGCTCGACATATTGCTTGTAAAGCGTCGGCACCCTGACGCCCAGTTTTTTGAGTTCGCTGTTCAGGATTTTAAAGCTGGTGGAGTAGTCGGCGTTGAATTCGGCGACGGCGAACTGTCTGCTTTCCTCGGAAACCACAAACGGCGTTCTTGCTTTGGTCTGCAGCATGTCGGAGCCGAATTGCTGTTTATAAAAGCTGATTATTAGTTCCTTGGCGTGTTGCGGGTAGGCGTTGCTGATACTGACCGGGCCGAACAGGTATTTTACCTCCGGCTGTTCGCGCAGATAGGCGCCTATGCCGTACCATAGATAGTCCAGGCTGTGCTGTCCCCAGTAACGCGGCTGCACAAAGCTGCGGCCAAGTTCTATGCTGTAGGGCAGATAGGCGGCAAAGTCGCTTTGCAGGTCGAACAGGGTCTGGGTATAAAAGCCTTCTATGCCGTGAGTCGCCATGATTTTGGCCCCTTCGCCGACTCGATAGGCGCCGACGATTTCCAGGTCATTATCATCCCACAATACGATATGACTGTAATAAATATCGAATTTGTCCAGATCCAGCGCCAGTCCGGTGCCTTCTTCGACGGTGCGGAAAGTAAGCTCCCGCAATCTGGCGATCTCCTGCATCACCGGGCAGTCGTCCCGAAAATGATATAAAAAAATCTTTTTACCGTCGCGGGTTTCTCCCAGCAAACGGGATTGAAACAGGGCTTTTTTCACGGCCTTGGTATCGGCCGGATGCACGACGGTTTCGACGGTATCGAACAGCAGCGGTTTGTTCCGCTTGCCCAGATTCAGCACATGTTTGCGGAAACGTTGACTGAGCTGCTTATTGTTTTCGAGGCTATCGGCAATGGCGGAATAAGGGATGGGTTCGCCGACCTTGAACTTGATTTCCTGATTTTTCTTGTTGAACATTTCTTCAACCAGCAGCATGGTGCCCAGCGGTTTGAAAATGGTGGACATGCTGTAGAAAAACGCGGAGTTTTTGGCTTTGATATGGATGGGCAAAACGGTGCAGTGGGCTTTCTTGGCTAGCTTGATAAAGCCGGTCTGCCACTTACCGTCACGTACGCCGGTCGGGGTGATGCGGGATACTTCGCCGGCCGGAAAGATGATGATGGCTTCCTCGTTTTCCAGCGCGTCCAGCATGATTTTATAGGTGTCTTTCAGGCTTTTTTTGTCGGTCAGCACATCCACCGGTAAAAAAATGGATTGTAGCGGCTCCATGTGAGACAGCACCCGGTTGGCGACAATTCTGACATCCGGGCGGACGGTGCGGATCAGTTTGACCAGAGCCAGTCCGTCCAGGGTGCCGATAGGATGGTTGGCGACTATCAGTAACCGGCCTTCGGAAGGGATGTTGTTGATGGATTCGTTGCTGACCTGATAGTTGAATTTGAAATAATGCAGTAATTTATCAAGAAAGGCAAAACCGCGCAGGTGCTGGTTCTTTTTGATGACCGTGTTGAAATCGTCTTCGTGTATCAGCTTTTTCAGGGCTTTTAACGCCAGTTTGTTGTCTTTGCCCAGTTTGAAATTGGGATAGGTTTCTTTCAAGATACGTTCAGCATCAATCATTTATGTTGATCCAGTGGGAGGGGGCGGTAATAGTAACAAAATTCTAACCAGAGTAGATGACAGAATTATGAAAGCAAAGTCAAGCGCAACAGCCTGATTGTCTGTTCATAGGCTGTGATTTTTGCCATTCGCCTTGCGGTTTGTGAAGATCGGTCAGGCTTTTCAGGAGTGAAACTTGACCAGTTTAACGGCATTCTCGTCGCAATGGATGATTTCCAGCGGATGTCCGTGCAGCTTGATGCTGGTGCCGGACTCCGGTATGGTTTCCATGTATTCGATGATCAGGCCGTTGAGGGTTTTCGGGCCTTCGGTGGGCAAGTCCCATTGCGTGACCCTGTTCAGTTCGCGAACCGTAATGCCGGCGTCAACCAGATAGCCGCCATCCGGCTGGGTTTTGACGCCGGGTTCTTCGACAATTAATTCGCCGACAATTTCCTGTAACAAATCATCCAGAGACAGCAGGCCCAAAACATCGCCGTATTCATCCACCACCAGTCCGATCCGCAGCTTTTCGGCCTTGAAGTTCTGCATTTGCCGGTGAATGGAGGTGCCGGCCGGGATAAAAAAGGGTTTGATCAGATTTTCGGTAATATTCTGTTTGTCGAAGCCGGGCTGGCTGAGTTGCGATAAAACGGTGCGCAGATGCAGAAAACCGATGACCCGGTCTATGTTTTTCTTGTACACCGGCAGGCGGGTATGCGGGCTGTTCTGAATTTTACTGATAATGGTTTCTATGGGTTCTTCCAGATCGATGCCGACAATTTCATTACGATGGGTCATAATGTCTTCAACGCTGGCCGACTCCAGATCCAGAATGCTGAGCAACATGCTGTGATAGCGGCTGGGCATCAGATGATTGGCCTCGGTTACGATGCTTTTCAACTCGTCTTTGTTCAGGCCTTCGGTTTTGCTTTTCCTGGTATTGACGCCAAAGACGCGCAGGATCAGGTTGGAAATAAAATTGACGATACTGACAATGGGATAAAAGATTTTTAACAGCGGCAAGTATAGCCATGCCGACAGGTAGGCCAGTTTTTCCGGTTTGACGGCGCCCAGGGTTTTGGGGGTGACCTCGGAAAAGATCAGCACTACAATGGTTAGTATGGCCGTGGCGGGGGCGATGGCTTCGTCTCCGCCGAGGCGGATGGCGATTACGGTCGCCAGGGACGAGGCCAGGATATTGACGAAATTGTTGCCGAGCAGAATAAGCCCCAACAGGCGGTCAGGACGTTTTAGCAGCTCCTGAGTCTTGATTGCGCCCTGATGTTTCTTTTTTACCAAGTGTTGCAGCCGATAGCGGTTGAGAGTCATCAAGGCTGTTTCGGTACCGGAAAAAAAAGCCGACATGATCAGTAATGCGGCTAATACACTAAAAAGTACGCTTAAAGAAATATCGTTCAAAGAACCGACTCGCGAGGCTAAACATGTTGCTAGTTTCTATGTTGCAGGATTTTTGTCAAGCTGTTGAGGGAAATTATGCCGGCGTTATCCGGTTTTTAACTTGAAATGCCTGGTGTCCGGCAATTTGAATTTCTGCATGGTTCCTGAATCGATCGGATACAATATTCCATTGCAAAATTGTAGCGGTCGTAAAAGCCGGCTGTCTGCCGCCGGGATGGGCTGCTGTTTGAAACATTATGTTCGGGATTGGGGATGAAAATGAATTTTTGGACGCCGGTACTGGCCGCCGGTCTGGTTGCCGGTTGCGCCAGTATGGATCGCGGCTCCACGCAGCAGTTCATGGTGTTTACCCATGACGATCTGAATATCCGCCAAACGCTTTGCAACATCAGTAATGAAGAAGGCGACTGGTCTGTCGCGCCAATTGCGCCCATTACCATAAACCGGGACGGCAATCCAATGAGCATTCGCTGCGAAAATGAAACCCAGGCCGGTTTTAAACAGATTGAGCCAATGTTTTATGACAAATATGTGTTTCAGGATTTGATGCTGGATTTATGTTTCCCGGCCTGTATTGTTGATGGTTATAACAATGCCTTTTATCAATATCCGACGCATATCTCAGTTGATATGAAGCCCAAGCAGTAAACGACCGGCCATGTTCTTTGACCGTAATGGGGCGGGGTTTGGGGGGGGCTTCAAGCTTCGGATTTTCGCTATGGGTGTCGATTCATCCGTCCGGCAGCGGCCTGTATCGGATCCGGCAGGGTTTTTTAAAAGTGAAAACCTGTTTTCGGCAAATGGGATAAAATGGGCCGCTTTATTTTTGGCTGGTTTTCTGTTTGAATCTAAACCTGTTTGGTTTTTTATGTATTATCCTGTATTAATAACGCCGAATTGTCTATTTCACCCGGCCGATTGTAACCTGAGTCTTTAATTTCTTGATAAAGCCTATCGATCCCAATCTCAAATACTGGCTGGCGATGTTGCGCCTTCCCGGCGTCGGCGGTCAGACCATGGCCCGTTTGCTGGCGCATTTTGCTGTTGAACAGGTTTTTTCCGTTTCCCGTAACACGCTCGGTTCGCTGGGTTTTAGCGAACAACTGATCGATACTCTGCAAAACCCGGACTGGGCGCTGGTGGAACAGGATCTGGCCTGGCTGGCGCAGCCGAACAATCATGTTCTGACCCTGACCGATAGCCGCTATCCGCCGCAGTTGAAAGAAATCAGCCATCCGCCGCCGGTGCTGTTTGTGAAGGGCGATGTGGAATTGCTGTCCAATCCGCAAATCGCCATGGTGGGCAGCCGAAATCCATCCGCATCGGGTGAAAGGATCGCTGTGGATTTCGCCCGGGTGCTGGCCGGCGCCGGTTTTACCATTACCAGCGGCATGGCTTTGGGGATTGATGCAGCCAGTCATCAAGGCGCCCTGGACGTCGGGGGGCGCACCATCGCCGTGGCCGGCACCGGGCTGGATCGGGTCTATCCGGCCTGCCACAAACAGTTGGCGACGCAAATTGTCGAGCGCGGCGCACTGGTGTCCGAGTTTCCGCCCGGTACACCCGCCAAAGCCAATCATTTTCCCAGACGAAACCGCATCATCAGCGGCTTGTGTTTGGGCTTGCTGGTGGTGGAGGCGGCCCAGCAGAGCGGTTCGCTGATTACCGCGCGTCTGGCTCTGGATCAGAACCGGGAAGTGTTCGCCATTCCCGGCTCCATCCATAATCCTCTGGCGCGCGGCTGTAATGCTTTAATCAGACAAGGTGCGAAATTGGTGGAAACGGCTGAGGATATTTTTGAGGAGTTAGGTCAACATAATCAGTCACATATAGCCTACACTCCGGAAATAATGCAGACGGCGCTTGACCTGGAGCAGCAAAATCTATTGAATTTGATAGCATTCAGCCCAACAACGGTTGATGCTCTGGTTCAGGATAGCGGCTGGTCGGTAGAAGTGGTTTCGTCGATGCTGCTGGTTCTGGAACTACAGGGTTACATAGTTGCGGCGGCAGGCGGCGGCTATTTACGAATCTTATAAAGGCTCTAATGAAAGAAGATATTTTTGATGTCCTGATTTATCTGTTTGAAAATTATCTTGATGGGGATAGCGATAACTATCCCGATACCGATGTCATCGCCAGCGAACTGCTCGAGGCGGGTTTTCAGCAGCCCGATGTCAGCAAAGCTTTCGACTGGCTGGAATCGCTGGCCGAAATTGAAACCATTTCTGCTGTCGTTTCTTCGTCCTTCAGAATTTTCAGCGCGCAGGAGATTGCGGTTTTCGATCTTGAATGCCGGGATTTTCTGCTGTTTTTAGAGCATGGCGGCATCCTTTCCGCAGTCAATCGGGAAATTGTCATCGATAGAGCCATGGCTTTAAAGGATGAGGAGATTACCCTGGAAAGATTGAAGTGGATCGTGCTGATGGTGCTGCTGAGCCAGCCGGGAGACGGGGTTGCATTTTCCCGCATGGAAGACATCGTTTATGATCTGATACCCAATTCTTTACATTGATTTTTATTACACGGATAGCATGAGCAAGAGTTTAGTCATTGTAGAGTCACCTGCGAAATGTAAGACCATTGAAAAATATCTGGGTAAAGATTTTCAGGTTTTAGCCTCCTATGGGCATGTTCGCGATTTGATTCCCAAGGAAGGCGCGGTGGATCCGGAGAATGGATTCGCCATGAAATATCAGGTCATAGAGCGCAATCAAAAGCATTTGCAGGAAATCGGCAAAGCCATAAAAAATGTGGATACCCTCTATCTGGCGACTGACCCGGATCGCGAAGGCGAGGCGATTTCCTGGCATGTATTCGAGCATCTCAAGGAAAAACGACTGTTGAAGGACAAGGAAGTGCTGCGGGTCGTGTTTCACGAGATCACCAAAAAAGCCGTCACCGACGCCATTGCTCACCCGACGGAACTTTCGGTGAATATGGTCAATGCCCAGCAGGCGCGCCGGGCGCTGGATTATCTGGTCGGTTTCAATCTCTCGCCGCTATTGTGGAAAAAAATCCGTCGCGGCCTGTCGGCGGGACGGGTGCAAAGTCCGGCGCTGAGAATGATAGTCGAACGCGAACTGGAGATTGAAGCCTTTAAAAGCCGTGAATACTGGACGCATACCGCAGCAGCCATTGCCCAGGGTCAGCCTTTCAAGGCCAGACTGACCCATTACAATGGCGAAAAACTCAATCAGTTCAGTTTTACCGGCGAAGCGCAGGCGACAGAGGTCAAACAGGCCTTATTGGACGCGGCGGATGGGGTGTTGATACCGGTCAAGCTGGAAAAAAAACAGCGTATCCGCAATCCGGCCCCGCCGTTCATCACCTCCACGCTGCAACAGGAAGCCGCCCGGAAACTGGGATTTACCACCAGACGCACCATGATGGTGGCCCAGCAGTTGTACGAGGGTATTGATCTGGGGGGCGAAACAGTGGGCCTGATTTCCTATATGCGTACCGATTCGGTCAATCTGGCCGTAGAGGCGGTGGCCGATATTCGGGAACTGATTGCCGAAAAATTCGGCGCAGGAAATGTCCCCAAAGAACCCCGGCAGTTCAAGACTAAGTCAAAAAATGCTCAGGAAGCGCACGAAGCCATTCGACCTACTTCTGTGCACCGACTGCCGGAACTGGTCAAGGACAGATTGAGCGTCGAGCAATACAAGCTTTACGATCTGATCTGGAAACGTACCGTCGCCTGTCAGATGATTCACGCCACCCTGAATCAGGTGGCGGTCGATCTGAATTGCGGCAGCGATAAAAATGTTTTCAGAGCCACCGGCTCGACAGTCACCAACCCCGGTTTCATGGCGGTTTATCTGGAAGGCAAGGATGACAGCAAGGATGCCGCCGACGATCAGGAAAGCCTGTTGCCGCCGATGGAAGAGGGCCGGCCGGTGGTCTTGCACGACATTAGCGCGGATCAACATTTTACCGAGCCGCCGCCGCGCTATAGCGAGGCCAGTCTGGTCAATGCCCTGGAGCAGCACGGCATTGGTCGGCCGTCTACCTACGCCACCATCATCAGCACCCTGCAAAACCGTGAATACGTCACGCTCGACAATAAACGTTTTTACCCGACCGATGTGGGGCGCATCGTCAACAAGTTTCTGACCGAGCATTTTACCAAATATGTGGATTATGGTTTTACCGCCAATCTGGAAGACGATCTCGATGCGGTCGCCCGTGGCGAAAAGGACTGGATTCCGCTGATGAACGATTTCTGGCGGCCTTTCACAGAACTGATCAAGGAAAAGGATGAAAGCGTCCAGCGCAAGGACGTCACCCAGGAAAGCATCGATGAAAAGTGTCCGGAATGCGGCAGTGCGCTGTCGATACGGCTGGGCCGCAATGGCCGTTTTATTGGCTGCACCAATTATCCGACCTGTTCCTATACCCGTAATCTGGGAGACGAAAATCAGGCGGCCTCTCAGGAACCGGAAATCGTGGAAGGCCGAGTTTGTCCACAATGCGCTTCCCCGCTGGTGATTAAAATCGGCCGTTACGGCAAGTTTGTCGGCTGTAGCGCTTATCCGGCCTGTAAACATATAGAGCCGCTGGAGAAACCGCTGGATACCGGCGTAACCTGTCCGCAATGCCGGACAGGCGTGATACTCAAGCGCAAAGCGCGTAGCGGCAAGATATTCTATTCCTGTTCGGGTTACCCCAAATGCGATTATGCTTTATGGGATGCGCCTATCCAGGAAAGTTGCCCTGATTGTAACTGGCCGATTTTGACCTTAAAAACCACCAAACGTCGTGGTACGGAAAAAGTCTGCCCGCAAAAGGACTGTAAATACGCCACGCCTTACGAGGGCGATCCTGAGGATGTAAACGGCCCGGCCTGACCAAAAATGCCCGGCTGTCAGGGTAGCAACAGCCGGTCGCCGATTTTTAAATCATGGTGTTTTATATAATTTGCATTGACTTCCAGCATGTACATTGCGGGCGCTGCCGAATCAAAAATTCGGCAGGGATCGTGCCGGCAAGGCTGCAAATTTTCCAGGATGGAAATGATCCGGCCGTCAGGACTTAAAAACAGTACATCCAGAGCCAACAGGGTGTTCTTCATCCAGACGCTACGCGGGGCCTGATCGGTATACCTGAACAGCATTCCCTGGTTTTCGCCCATTCCGGTTCTGTGCATTAGCCCTTTCCGGCGCAGCTCCGCTGTGGAGACGATTTCCGCCGCGATGGCGAACCGACGGTCGGCGGAACGTATCACGCCTGTTGTTACCGGTTTCTGGTCGTCCGCCGCCGAAAACACTGTTGGCGCAAACAGGAATAGGGCGATTGTGCTAAAAATCGGGCGAATATTCATGTAAAAAGCCATTAATTAGGTTGTTTTTAAAAACTGCGCTGATTATAATGCTTTGCTGATTTGCGAGCGTGGCGAAATTGGTAGACGCGCTGGATTTAGGTTCCAGTGGCAACCCCGTGAGAGTTCGAGTCTCTCCGCTCGCACCATCTACAGGTTATGGCGTTTCGAAAGGATATAATGTGGTGCAATATCAATCGCCAGACAGTTTATATGCCCGGTTTTTTGTTTAATCTCCCGGACAGGGAAGAATGAAGGCCAGACGACGCCACGAAATAGTAGTGTCGGGACAGGCAACTGGCGGCCGGGCATGTTTTTTACAGAAAATCGTCCCAACCGACTGACGTTGTGTTAATCCCGCGACTGCGAATTGATGGTCTTCTACCGTCCCGGCAATATAAATCGCACTTGACGGAACGCACAGCTACCAAAATTTCAAATGCGGCGACTATAATTCCTTTTATAATTTTTTTGAGGTAATGCAATGCAAGTTACTGTCGAGAAGACATCTGAGTTAAACCGAAAAATGATTGTCAGCATCCCTGATACGGTCGTTCAGGAAAAAATGGAAACTCGCTTTAAATCACTTGCCCGGGAAGTCAAGATAGACGGTTTCCGTCCCGGAAAAGCGCCTGCCAAAGTGATCAGGCAGCTTTATGGCGAAAGAGTCAGAAACGAAATAACCGGTGATCTGATTCAGTCAACCTATTTTGAGGCATTGCAGCAACAGAATCTGACGCCTGCCGGCCAGCCGCATATTCTGCCCTCCGATGCGGCCGAACACTTTGAATACATCGCCGAATTCGAAGTCTATCCGGAAGTGTCGCTGGATGGAGTCAGTGAATTGCAGATCAGTCGTCCGGTTGCGGAAGTGACGGAAGACGATGTCGACAGTATGATCGAAAAATTGAGACTGCAGAAAAAAACCTGGAACGAGGCTCATCGTGCGTCGCAAGACGGGGATCAGGTTACATTGCATTTTTCCGGGGAATCCGAAAGTGAAAATTTTACCGGCGGTAAAGCCGAAAATCAGAAGATAGAAATTGGCTCCGGACAGATGATGCCCGGTTTTGAAGAGGAAGTTACCGGTCTGACGGCGGGCGAGCATAAAACCTTCCCAATTTCATTTCCTGAAAACTACCACAACACAAATCTGGCCGGCAAGATGGCGACATTCGAAGTGGAGGTTGTCAGTGTCGAGGAGCCGGTATTGCCGGAGGCGGATGCCGAGTTTATCAAATCCTATGGTGTGGATTCGGGCGATTATGTGGAATTTCGCGCCGATGTCAAAGCCAATATGGAAAGGGAATTGCAGCAAGGTCTAAAAAACCGCCTAAAGCATGCCGTATTGAATGCATTGTATGATACTATCCAAATTCCCACCCCAAACGCCTTGATAGATCAGGAAGTCGACGCCATGATGCGTCCTTTCGCAGAGCGTGCGGTGTCTATGGGGCAAAAGCTGGAGAATCTGCAGTTACCCAAAGATGTTTTCGAAACTCAAGCCAGACGGCGTGTGGCGCTGAGCCTGATCATGGGCGAAATTATCCAGAAAAATGATATAAAAATCGATGCGACCAAAGTTTTTTCGGTCATAGAGGATATGGCCAAGAGCTATGAAAAACCCGAAGATGTCATTAACTGGTATTATTCAGACGACAATCGTCTGAACGATGTCCGGCAAATGGTATTGGAAGACCAAACCATAGAATGGATAGTCAGTCAGGCGAAAGTCGCTGATGAAACACTTGGTTTCAACGAGGTAATGGATAAACAGCAGCAAGAGGCCTAATATGTACAAAACAAGTAATAATCAGGATGTCATGGGGCCGTATGCCGCAGGTGGACTGGTGCCCATCGTGGTCGAACAGACTGCGCGAGGCGAACGCTCATACGATATCTATTCCCGGCTGTTAAAAGAACGGGTGATCTTTCTGGTTGGCCAGGTTGAAGATTACATGGCCAATCTGGTTGTCGCGCAGTTGTTATTTCTGGAGTCCGAAAATCCGGACAAGGACATTCATCTGTATATTAACTCCCCTGGCGGCTCCGTCACTGCCGGGATGTCGATTTACGATACCATGCAGTTCATCAAACCGGACGTCAGCACCATGTGCATCGGTCAGGCCGCCAGCATGGGCGCATTGCTGCTCGCCGGCGGCGCGACAGGCAAACGCTATTGCCTGCCCCATTCCAGAGTGATGATCCATCAGCCGCTGGGCGGTTTTCAGGGCCAGGCTTCCGACATTGATATTCACGCCAAGGAAATTTTGTCCATCCGCGACAAGCTCAACCGGGTTCTGGCCCATCACACCGGTCAAACCCTCAAAAGAATCCAGCAGGATACAGACCGGGATAATTTCTTAAGTCCCGAGCAAGCGGTCGACTATGGACTGATAGACAAGGTTTTGAGCAGTCGCGTGGCGTAACTTTCCGCTCGCGGCAGGCGGCTGATTCGGAAAATTGTAAATTGGCGCCGCTCTTCAGGCTGAAGAGCGGCGCCGGGTAATGGTGTAGAGGTATCCATGAGCAAAGACAAAAAAGGTAAGGACGAAGACAAGCTTCTTTACTGCTCTTTTTGTGGTAAAAGTCAGAACGAAGTGCGCAAGCTGATAGCGGGGCCTTCGGTGTATGTATGTGATGAGTGCGTGGAACTTTGCAATGACATCATCCGGGATGAGATGTCGGAAGAGGAAGCGGTTGTTGGCGGCACGGCCCTGCCCAAGCCCAAGGAAATCAAGCTGGAACTGGATGGTTATGTCATAGGCCAGGATAAGGCCAAAAGAATTCTGGCGGTCGCCGTTTACAATCACTACAAACGCCTGCGCAACAACAGCAAGAAGCACAGTGTCGAACTGGCGAAAAGCAATATTCTGCTGATAGGTCCGACCGGCTCGGGCAAAACCCTGCTGGCGGAAACGCTGGCCAGGCTGCTGGACGTGCCGTTTACCATCGCCGACGCCACAACCCTTACCGAAGCGGGCTACGTCGGCGAGGATGTTGAAAACATCATTCTGAAGATCCTGCAAAAATGCGACTATGATGTCGAAAAAGCGGAATCCGGCATTGTTTACATCGATGAGATCGACAAGATTTCCAGAAAATCCGACAACCCCTCCATCACCCGGGATGTGTCCGGAGAAGGCGTTCAGCAGGCATTGCTGAAACTGATAGAAGGCACTATCGCCTCCGTGCCGCCACAGGGTGGACGCAAACACCCGCAACAGGATTTTTTGCAGGTCAATACCGCAAATATTCTGTTCATAGTCGGCGGGGCGTTTTCCGGTCTGGACAAGGTTATCAAGAACCGCACCGAAAAAGGCGGCATCGGCTTTTCGGCGGAAGTCAAAAGCAAGGATAGCAGTCAGGGCGCGAGAGAAAGCTTTGCGGATGTTCGCGCCGAAGACCTGATCAAATACGGGCTGATTCCGGAATTTGTCGGCCGTCTGCCCGTGGTCGCCACGCTGGAAGAGCTGGACGAATCCGCCTTGATCCAGATACTTACCGAACCTAAAAACGCCCTGATCAAACAGTACAAACACCTGTTTGAAATGGAAGGCGCGGAACTGGAATTCCGCGAAGACTCGCTAAGAGCTATCGCCCGTAAATCCATGGAAAGAAAAACCGGCGCCCGTGGCTTAAGAACCATAGTCGAAAATGTGCTGCTCGACACCATGTATGAATTGCCGTCCAATGACCAAATATCCAAGGTTGTCATCGATGAATCCGTGATTTTGGGCAATTCGGAACCCATCCTGGTTTATGAGTCCGAGCAACGGCGAGTTGCGACCGATTCCTAATCGCAGACTGTTAGCCTGTTTAAACAAAAGGGTCTTTACAAGGCCCTTTTTTTGGCCGTTAAAAAATACTTGTTTTTTAAATGTTCGTCCTCATATAGGATTACAATGAAATCCGGCTAAAATCCTGCCAAAGGAAACAAAATGATGACCCAGAACAATACCGAAGACGAATTGATTCCCGTGTTGCCGCTACGCGATGTCGTAGTCTATCCGCACATGGTGATCCCCCTATTTGTCGGCCGCGGCATGTCCATAGACGCGCTCGACGCCGCCATCAGAAATGATAAACAGGTTTTGCTGGTCGCCCAAAAGCAGGCCGAGGTCGATGAGCCGGGCTTTGAAGACTTGTATCGGGTCGGTACGCTGGCGAATATTCTGCAACTCCTCAAACTGCCAGATGGCACAGTAAAAGTCCTGGTTGAAGGTACGCATCGCTGTTCAATCCTCAAATATCAGGAAATTGACAATTATTGCGCGGCGACAGTCAAGGAACTGGAAGACGAAGTGCAGATTTCCGAACAGGAGCTGGACGTGCTGCAACGCACCGCCATCAGCTCCTTTGACCAATATGTCAAACTGAACAATAAAATTCCGCCGGAAGTGTTGAATTCTTTGGCCGGTATTGATGACGCCAGCCGGCTGGCGGATACCATGGCCGCGCATATGGCTCTGAAAGTCGAAGAAAAGCAGTCCATGCTGGAAATGCTGGATGTCGCCAAGCGGCTGGAAAATTTGATGACCCTGATGGAAGGCGAAGTCGATATCCTGGAAATGGAAAAGAAAATTCGTGGCCGGGTCAAAAAGCAAATGGAAAAAAATCAGCGCGAGTACTATTTGAATGAGCAAATGAAAGCGATTCAGAAAGAGCTGGGCGAAATGGACGAAGCCAGTAACGAAGTCGAAGAACTGGAAAAGAAAATTGCCGCCGCCGGCATGTCCGCCGAAGCCAAAACCAAGGCGACCGCCGAACTGAACAAGCTGAAACTGATGTCGCCCATGTCTGCCGAAGCCACCGTGGTGCGGAATTATATCGACTGGATGGTCAACGTCCCCTGGAAAAAGAAAACTAAGGTGCGGCACGATTTAAAACTGGCCGAAGATGTGCTGGAAGCCGAACACTACGGTCTGGACAGAGTCAAGGAGCGGATACTCGAATATCTGGCTGTTCAGCAGCGGGTGAAACAGTTGAAAGGGCCTATCCTGTGTCTGGTAGGGCCTCCGGGGGTGGGTAAAACCTCGCTAGGCCAGTCCATTGCTCGCGCCACCAACCGCAAATATGTGCGCATGGCGCTGGGCGGCGTGCGCGACGAGGCGGAAATCCGCGGCCACCGGCGTACCTATATCGGTTCCATGCCAGGCAAGATTCTGCAAAATCTGTCCAAGATCAAAACCCGTAATCCGATGTTTTTACTGGATGAAATCGACAAGATGGCGGCGGATTTCCGCGGCGATCCGGCCTCGGCTTTGCTGGAGGTGCTGGATCCGGAACAGAATCATGCTTTTGCCGACCACTACCTGGAAGTTGATTTCGATTTGTCCGATGTGATGTTTGTGGCCACGGCCAATACTTTGAATATCCCTGCGCCATTAATGGATAGAATGGAAATCATCCGGCTGTCGGGCTATACCGAAGATGAAAAAATCAATATCGCTACCCGTTTTCTGATACCGAAGCAGCTCAAAAACAATGGTCTGTCTGCCGCGGAAATCCATATCGGCGAAACGGCGGTCAGGGACATCGTCAGGTATTACACTCGCGAAGCCGGGGTGAGAAGCCTGGAGCGGGAAATCTCCAAGATCTGCCGGAAAGTGGTGAAAAGTCTGATGTTGAAGGCTAAAAAAATCAAGGTTAACGTCAGCGAAAAGAATCTGGAAAAATATCTCGGCGTCCGCCGTTTCAGCTACGGCATAGCCGAAGACAAGGATCAGATCGGACAGGTGACCGGTCTGGCCTGGACAGAGGTCGGCGGCGAGTTGCTGACCATCGAAACTGCAGTCATGCCCGGCAAGGGCAAGCAACTGGCGACCGGCAAGCTGGGCGATGTCATGAAGGAATCCATCGAAGCGGCGGTGACAGTGGTCAGAAGCCGGGCGGACATCCTGGGCATAGACAATGAAGTGTTTCAGAAAAACGATATTCATATCCATGTTCCCGAAGGCGCTACGCCCAAGGACGGCCCCAGCGCCGGTATCGGCATGTGCACCGCCATTATTTCGGCGCTGACCAAAATACCGGTGCGCGCCGATGTGGCCATGACCGGGGAGATCACCCTGCGCGGAGAAGTCTTGCCAATTGGCGGATTAAAGGAAAAATTACTGGCTGCGCACCGGGGCGGCATTACCACGGTGGTGATTCCTGCGGAAAACGAGAAAGATCTGGTGGAAATTCCCGAGAACATCAAAAAAAATCTGACCATTAAATGCGTACGCTGGATTGACGAGGTGCTGGATATCGCCCTGCAATATCTGCCCACCCCGGTTGAAGTGATCAATGACAGGGTCGATACGGCCGCTGTCGGCAAGACCGAGATCAAACCCAAGACAGTTGTTGCTCATTAATTGCAATTTAGAGTTCCGGCTGGGCTGAAAACCATAAATAACGCGGCTTTCAGCATGAGCGGCACTTGACATGGATAGATACAGATTGTTATAAATGCTGTCTCTTTCTTGTGTCGAGAGGCTGTGAATTGGCGCTTTGCCCAGCCGGTTTGTAGCGAAAGGTTAACCGCTTGATTGCTAAATAAAATTAATACAACAACATCCTAAGGGGAAACAAATGAATAAATCGGAACTTATCGATGCAATTGCTGGTGCGTCCCAGTTAACCAAGGCCGATGCCGGTCGCGCTTTAGACGGATTCATTAAAGCAGTAGAGACCGCTCTGCAAGCTGGCGAATCTGTCGCCCTGGTTGGATTCGGCACGTTTGAAGTTAAAGAAAGAGCAGAGCGCAAAGGCCGCAATCCGCAAACGGGCGAAGAGATCACAATCAAGGCCGCAAAAATTCCTTCATTTAAAGCTGGCAAATCTTTAAAAGATGCTGTAAACTAGTCGTTCTTAAGTCGGGTGCTTAGCTCAGCTGGGAGAGCATCGCCCTTACAAGGCGAGGGTCGGGGGTTCGAACCCCTCAGCACCCACCAGACTTTGGAGCGGTAGTTCAGTTGGTTAGAATACCGGCCTGTCACGCCGGGGGTCGCGGGTTCGAGCCCCGTCCGCTCCGCCAAAACAGAAACCTCGGGCCGTAAATGGTTCGAGGTTTTTTTTTGCTTGCTAATTTGTTCAATACCTGAAGAGATCGGGTTTAAATCTGTTGAAGGACAGGGCTTATGCTATTAGAAATTAGAGAAAAAGTGCATGGCGTGTTTGCATCCGTCATTTTGGTGTTCATGTGCGTACTATTCGGTTTGTGGGGAATCCAGAACTATCTGGGCGGCGGCAAGGAAGCGCCGATCGTTACGGTGGGCGACAAGGATTTTTTTCTGAACGATGTCAATCAGGCTTATCAGCAATATGTGCAAAGCCTGGGCGGCATGAAGTTCGATGAAGAGACCCTCCGCAAACAGGCTTTGAATAAACTGGTACGCGACGAGGTGCTGCTGCAGTATGTCGGAGATAGAAAATTACTGATCAGTGACGACACGGCCAAGGACTTTATCAAAACCCTGGATTATTTCAAGAGAGACGGCAAATTCGACAAAGGCCTGTATCAGTCGCTGCTCAGTTCGCAGGGCATGAGCTCGGACGAATTCATCAGCCGGATCAAAAAAGCCCTGTTGATGGAGCAGTTTCAACGCTCGATCGTGGACAGCAGTTTTATCACCCCCGCTGAAATGGGCGGCATTTTCAAAATTCAGAATGAAAGCCGCGATCTGGAATATGTGTCCGTACCGTTAAAGCCGGAAAACCAGTTGCCGGATGAAGACCAAATTTTAAGTTACTACCAGCAGCATCTGGATAACTATCAGACTGAAGAACAGGTATCCGTCGATTACGTCGAACTTTCGCTGGATACGCTGGCCGCCCAGATCACGCCCAGCGAAGAGCAGTTAAAAGCCTACTACGAAGAGCAGAAAGCCCAGTTTACCAGCAAGGAACGGAGACGAATCAGCCATATCCTGTTTGCCTTTACCAAGGATCCGGCGGCGGATCAGTTGGCCCTGCAACGAGCCTTGCAGGCTGAAGAAGCCCTGAAAACCAAAGACTTTGCAACGCTGGCCAAAGAAATTTCCGACGACAAGCAAAGTGCAAAAAATGGCGGCGATTTAGGCCTGTTCAATGTGGGCGTCATGGAAAAAGCCTTCGAGGACGCCGCCGCCAATCTCAAACTGGGCGAAGTATCCGCGCCGGTAAAATCGGCTTTTGGCTATCACTTGATCAAGGTTACCGAACTGGCGCCGGGTGACATAAAAACCTACGATGAAATCAAGCCGGAGCTGATTAAAAGTTATCAAAGGGCGCAGGCAGAAAACACCTTTAACACCCTGGGCGAAAAACTGGCGGAAGTCAGTTATGAAAATCCGGACAACCTGGATGCCGCGTCAAAAGTTTTGGGCGTGCCGATCAGCAAAACCGGCTTATTCACCCATCAGCAGGGTGAAGGTATTGCCGCGGATGAAAAAGTGCGTCTGGCGGCTTTTTCAGAAGATGTCCTGAAAGGAACAAACAGCGAGCCCATCGAAATCGGTGGCGACAAACTGGTGGTATTGCGCATGCAGTCTCATTTGCCGGCAGCCAGCAAAGAGTTGAAGGATATCAAGTCGCAAGTGATAGCCGACTGGCGGCACGACAAGGCGCAACAACAGGCCAAAGCCACAGCCGAGCAGATCAAAACCGAATTGCTGGCCGGCAAACCGCTGGAGCAACTGGCGCAAGGCGAACATTTGAAACTGGAAAAAATCAAGGATTTAAAGCGCAATAGCCCCAATTTGCCGCCGCAAGTCATTCAGACCGTGTTCAGAGCGCCCAAGCCGCAGCCAAGTCATCCCAGTGCATTTGTCGTCGATGAACCGGGTGGTGGAGAGGTGGTGGCCAGCATCACAGCCGTAACGACGGGCGAAATGACCGATGCAGACAAGATCAAGCAGGCCATGATCCGAAAAAATGTTGAAACAGCATTAGGCAGGGCTCAGTTCGAAGCGGTTTTAAATGCGCTGCAAGCCAAGGCCGATATTGTCATGCACCCTCAAAAACAGTAATTCAGGCTACGTAAATCGGGGCTTTTGGGCATGAATAACCCAAAGCCCCGGCACGGTTACCCATTTCTCATCAATCCATCCGGCGGCGCCCGCCTCTCCCGACAGATCTGGCCGATAACTGGCGAGCCCGTTCAGACTTCGAATGTATCATTCATAAAATCATTGCACATCAATTGCCTGAAAAGGATGTTGCCCAGCGATTGGATCAGCGGCCGATACCGGATTGAACTAATATAATCAGCTATAGCCAAACAAATCGGGTTTCAATTTTTAGCCCTGCCTAATGTCGGAAAAACACCGGTTTTGTTTTTTGATTCAGGAGAAAGTCGATGAAAAATCAAGTAATTACCATCGTAGCTATCATCGTGGTGATCGTTTTAGGCACCCAGGCCTATATGCTGCTGCAATTGAACGAGCGAATTAACCGCTTAACCGAGCTTAAACAGGCGGTAAATAGCGCAATGCCGAATCTCCCCGGCCCGGCAGTTCCGCAGCCCATCCCCGACGACGATTTCTTTAAAGGCCAAACCTGGAATCCATATGAAGAAATGCAGCATCTGCAGGATGAAATGGAACACATGTTCGGCCAGTCATTTTCCCGGTTTCATATGCATTCGCCGTTAGGCAGTCTGAACAAATCACCCGAAATCGATTTGCAGGATAAGCCGGATCAGTACGTTGTAACCGTCAATGCGCCTGGCGCCGATGAATCGTCAATAAGCGTCAAACTGGAAGGACAGCTTCTGCGGATAGGCGTTAAAACCGAACAGCGCAAGGACGAAAATGGCGGCCAAAATAACGATTACCGTTACCGGGAGCGTTTTGTCGGCGAGTTTCAGCGTATCCTGACTCTGCCGGGGCCGGCTGACGCCGCGACAATGAACACCCAATACCAGAACGGCGTTTTGACGATAACGATACCCAAAAAATAAGCTATTCCGCCAGTCAGGCCGAAGAGCGCCGCCCCAAATCCGTAAAACGGCGGACAGCCATGTCGGCAGTCCGCCATTGCGGCTTTCCGGCATCCCCCCGGGGAAGGGATAGGCCGCGCAGGCGGAAATTCCCCCCACCATATTTTTTTCCGCCTTGTTTGGTCTATACTGACCCGGAGTTTAATTTGCGCTAACGATTTTCCAGATGAATTCGCCCAACACCCAGACACATGGCATGCTGTTCAAAAGTTTTATCGTCATAATGTCCTCGTTGGGCATCGTGCTGATTCTGTGGCTGGATCGCTGGATGGTGGCGCATGCCGAATTGCCGGAACTGGCCGGTGAAGTCAATGTCGGCCTGCTGCTGCTGATGGGCGCTTTAACCAGTGTTCACTGCGTGGGCATGTGCGGGCCGCTGGTGTTCGGTTACACGGCCAAAATCGCCGGCAAGGGTCAGCGCTCCTACGCCACCCATCTGTTGTACGGGATAGGCAAAACCCTGTCCTATACCATTATCGGCGGACTATTCGGTGAATTCGGCTCGATTGTCGCCTTCACCCCGTTTTCCAGGGGCGTGGTCGGCATTCTGGCCGGCGTGTTCCTGGTGCTGTTCGGCATGCATATGCTGGAGTTGTTCCGTTTTCTCAACCATTTCCAGATCAGGACGCCCGGATTCGTCATGCGCTTTATCGGCAAGGAATATCGCCGGCAAAGCAATCCGTTTGTGATCGGTCTGCTGAATGGCCTGATGATTATCTGCGGGCCATTACAGGCCATGTACGTCATGGCGGCCGGCAGCGGCAGTTGGGAGAACGGCGCAAGCATTCTATTTTTTTTCGGGCTGGGAACGCTGCCTTTGATGCTGGGCTTCGGCGTTTTGACCAGCCTGATCTCGCATAATGTCGCCCCCAGAATTCTCAGGTTCTCCGGCGTGATTGTCATCGCGCTGGGGGTTATCATGATGAATCATGGGCTGATGGTGACCGGTACCGGTATCGATTTCAACACTCTATTGGTCAAGCTTTCCCGGCAGTTTTCGCCGCGGCATACGGCGGACGACTGCTGTAAAAATGAGCAGACCATCAATATGGACGTTACCAAAACCGGTTTCGAGCCCAATTCTTTCATATTATATAAAGCGGTGCCGGTGAAATGGGTCATCGATGTCAAGGAACTCACGCTCTGCAACAAGGAGATCGTGGTGCCGGCTTATGGGCTGGCTATCAAACTGCAGGCCGGCCGGCAGGTGGTTGAATTCACGCCCCGAGAATCCGGGGTGGTTCCCTGGAGTTGCTGGATGGGCATGATGCCCGGCAGTTTCGACGTCCGGGATCGGCCGCCGGCAGGCCCGGCGCCGCAAGCGGCGCAGGGCGGCGCGCCGCCGCTGGCGCAAAAACTGGAACAGTTGCTGCGCAAAGCGCAAAGCTTGTGGCGCTCTGCCGCCGAAAAATAAGCGGAACCCATAGCGGCGGATTCGGCCGCGCCGCTCAGCAGCCTAGTCCGGCAATACCCTGATTGGCGAGGCTGTCGGCCAGTTCGTTGCCGGGGTCGCCGTTATGGCCTTTTACCCACACCCATTCGATGCAATGCCTTTGGATGGCCGCATCGAGTTGCCGCCACAGGTCTTCGTTTTTTACCGGCTGTCTGCTGGCGGTTTTCCAGCCGCGGGCTTTCCAGTTGCCCAGCCATTCGGTAATGCCCTGCAAGACATAACGGGAGTCGGTATGCAATTTGATGTTGCAGGTTTTGTTCAGCGATTCCAGCGCCCGGATGGCGGCAATCAGTTCCATGCGATTGTTGGTGGTCGCCGGTTCGCCGCCGCAAAGCTGTTTGCGTTGGCCTTTATATTGCAGCGCCACGCCCCATCCGCCGGGGCCGGGATTGCCCTTGCAGGCCCCGTCAGTGTAGATGTGTACGATATTTGTCATGAAAACTCCTGATGCTCATGGGCTTCCATCGCCATGCCGACGGGCGCCATGTTTTTTTCGCCCTGCTTGACCGGAGTCAGCGGAATCAACGAGTACTGTCTTTTTACGGCTTTAATCCCGTATGCCATGGTAAACAGGGAAAATCGGTTAAACTTAAACGAACCATGACGAATCCTGAACGTATCCAGCCCGAATTCCACGGTTGCCAGCACATCAAAATTCATCAGCTTTAGCCAGTCCAGAATGCGAGCCCGGCGTAGAAAATGCGCGCGCCACGAATCGGCGAATTTTAGATCCCACAGGAATTGAAAACGCACGGAAAGACTGAATGGATTAAAATTCAGAATAATCAATTCGCCGCTCGGTTTTAAAACCCGGTTGACTTCCCGCATGGTCTGGAAGCGATGGGCGTCAAATTCCAGCAAGTGCGGGATAATCACCAGATCCATGGACTCGGATTTAATCGGCAGGCTGTACGCCTTGGCGTTGACTTTTAACGCGCAGTCGCAGCCCATGCCCTTGCCGTCCAGGATGACATAATTCTGGTACAAGGAGCAATCGATAAACTCGGCCTCCCAGCCCAGTCCGCCGATTTGCAACTGTTTTTGCCTACAGCCGATGGTGATCGAACGTTTTAAATATTGCGCTTCCATTCTTTGCAGCAGTTTGCCGCGCGGCGTTTGATACAACGCAAACAGAAAATCTCTTTTCATCAGACTATGCCCAAAGGGTATGTTATTTGGTGTTTCGGCTTAGGCCATGTTACCATTTAATTTTTTTATTTTAGCGAGTACAGATAATGCCCCGCTCAATTTCCAGAAAATCGGCTCGACATCTGTCCTATCTACTGCCAATTTTAATGGCGACCGGCTGTAGCCAGAACGCCCCAAAAGATCAGCTTTCCGACTTTAGCAGCACCAAATTCTCGGTCTTTACCCGCGCCAGCAACGACAAAAAACCGTCCGAGGCCAAGGAATACGCAACGATCTGGGATCGGATGCTGTCGCTTTACGCCTTGCCGGAAATCGATAATGCCAGAATTGACCGTGAAGTAAACTGGTATCTTAGAAACCCGGAATACCTGTCCAGAATTCAGGAGCGCGCCGAACCGTATCTGTATTTTATCCTCAATGAGATTGAAGCGAAGAATATTCCCGGCGAACTGGCGCTGTTGCCGGTCATAGAAAGCGCTTTTCGTCCGGAAGCGCAATCGCCCGCCCAGGCCTCCGGGCTATGGCAGTTTATCCCGCCCACCGGCCGTCTGTATGGCCTGAAACAGAACAGCTGGTACGACGGCCGCCGGGACGTGGTGGAATCCACCCATGCGGCGACCACGTTCCTGAAGGAACTCAGCGAACTCTTCAATAATGACTGGTTTCTGGCGCTGGCTTCCTACAATGCCGGCAAGGGCAATATCAAAAACGCCATGGACAGAAACATCTATCGCGGCTTGCCGACGGATTACTGGTCTCTGGATCTGAATAATGAAACGGCAACTTATGTGCCGCGCTTGCTGGCGATAGCCAGAATCTTCGCCAACCCGGAAAAATATAACCTCAATCTGCATCGCATACCTAACGAGCCGTTTTTTGAGCTGGTGGATATCAAGTCGCAGCTCGATCTGGGCAAGGCGGCGGAACTGGCGGAAACACCCATCGACGCCTTTTTTAAGCTGAATCCGGGTTTCAATCGCTGGAGCACAGATCCGGAAGGCCCGCACCACTTACTGATTCCGGTTGATAAGGCCGGCTCCTTCAAGGAAAAACTGGCGGAATTGCCGCGGCATGAGCGCATCAAGTGGATGCATCATACGGTCAATCGACACGAAAACCTGAAAACCATCGCCAAAAGACACAACACCACGACCGACGACATTCTGAACATCAATCATCTCGACAGCGAAGTCGTAGCCCAGGGCCAGATACTGCTGATTCCCATCTCGTATCAGTCTCTGAAAGGGGAAGCCCCAGCCGCCGCCGTAGCCAGCAGCAATCACAATTCGGCGGCGTCGTTATCATCCGCATCCTCTTCCGCCGGCAAACAGTTTTACACCGCCAAAAAAGGTGATACCGTATGGAATGTATCCCAACGTTTTGGCGTCGATCAGAATGAGCTGATAAGCTGGAACAAGCTGCCCAAAAAAGGCGTCCTCAAAGCAGGACAAAAAATCGTCATCAAGAAAAATGGCGATCTGGCGATTGCCGCCAACAATGTCCCGGCGTTTAAACAGATCAGCTATACCGTCAAAAACGGTGATACCCTGGGCGAAATTTCCAAAAAATTTAATGTCAATGTCATTGACCTGCGCAAATGGAACAATGTTCCCAAAAACAGCGCCGACATTAAACCGGGTTCCAAACTGAAAGTGATGATAGAAACCGGCAGTCTGTAGGCTGGTTAATTCCGGTCAGGTTCCCGCCCTGTCAGGAGAATCCAGTCCTGTTCTGCAAAAAGACGCATCTCCAAGCCTCTCGCCAGGGATAGGCGCACATGCTTCGCCCGCTGGGCGGCAGCCGGTTTGCTAAATCCATTCAATCGGCCGCCGGCAGGCTTGAAATCCAAAATCGCCACCCCCACTTCGCCCAAGACCTATTTTTTTAACGTCTTAACCTGAAATGAGTACCACAATGACTGTTGAAGCAAAAAAAGAAACATTAGGATTTCAAACCGAAGTAAAGCATTTATTGCATCTGATGATTCACTCCTTGTACAGCAACAAGGAAATCTTTCTGCGCGAACTCATCTCCAACGGCTCGGACGCCGCCGACAAGCTGCGTTTCGAAGCCCTGGCCAACGATAGCCTGTACGAAGGCGACAGCGAGCTGAAAATCCGTATCGATTTTGATGAAACCCAAAAAACCATTACCATCAGCGATAACGGCATCGGCATGAACCGGGAAGAAGTGCAGGATCATATCGGCACCATCGCCAAATCCGGCACCAAACAGTTTTTTGAGCGTTTGACCGGCGATCAGGCCAAGGACAGCGAATTGATCGGCCAGTTTGGCGTCGGTTTCTACTCGGCCTTTATTGTCGCCGACAAAGTGACCCTGGTCACCCGCAAGGCCGGAGCGCCAATTGATCAGGCAGTGCGCTGGGAATCGGCGGGCGAGGGTGACTACACCATCGAAACAGTCGAAAAACCCGGTCGCGGCACGGAAATCACCTTACACCTGAAAGAAGGCGAAGAAGACTTTTTAAATGGCTGGCGTCTGCGCAGCATCGTCAAAAAATTCTCCAACCATATCTCCCTGCCCATCGTCATGAGCAAGGAAATTCCGGCCGAAACCGACGAAGAAGGCAATGAAACCGTCGCCGCGCATACCGAAGACGAAACCGTCAACAGCGCCTCCGCATTGTGGACCAAATCCAGGGAAGACATCAGCGAAGAAGCCTATAACGAATTCTACAAACATGTCGCCCACGATTTTCAGGAACCCTTGAGCTATGTGCACAGCAAGGTGGAAGGCACGACCGAATACAGCCTGCTGCTGTACATCCCCGGCCATGCGCCATTCGACATGTGGGATCGCGACGCCAAACACGGCGTAAAACTTTATATTCGCAAGGTGTTCATCACCGATGACGCCGAGCAGTTGATGCCGCGCTATCTGCGCTTTATCCGCGGCGTCATCGATGCCGACTCGCTGCCGCTCAATGTCTCCCGCGAAATCCTGCAACAAAGCAAACAGATCAGCACCATCAAGGCCGGCGCGGTCAAAAAGGTGCTGGGGCTTCTGGAAAGTCTGGCGGAAAACGAAACCGGGAAATATCAAAAATTCTGGGAACAATTCGGCAATGTCATCAAGGAAGGTCCGGTTGAAGATCACAAAAACAAGGAACGGGTCGCCAAACTGCTGCGTTTTTCGTCCACCCACACCGACGACAAAACCCAGAATGTCTCGTTGGACGACTACATCAGCCGGATGAAAGAAGGGCAGGACAAAATTTACTATGTCACCGCCGATAGTTTTGCGGCGGCCAAGAACAGTCCGCATCTGGAAATTTTCCGCAAAAAAGGCATCGAAGTATTGTTGCTGTCGGATCGAATCGACGAATGGCTGGTGTCCAGTCTCAGCGATTACAACGACAAACATCTGCAATCCATTGCCAAGGGCGAACTGGATCTGGAAAAATTCGACAGCGAAGAAGAAAAACAGCATCAGGATGAAGTGAGCAAGGATTTCGAATCAGTGCTCAAACAAATCAAGGACGTGCTGGCGGACAAAGTCAGCGAAGTGCGCGTCAGCCACCGCCTGACCGACTCGCCGGCCTGCCTGGTGACCGGAGCGTACGACATGAGCCTGAATATGGAGCGCATCATGAAGGAAGCCGGACAAAACCTGGGCATGATGGGCATGGGCGGCAGCAAGCCGATTTTCGAAATCAACCCCGATCACGCCTTGGTCAAAGCCATTAAAAACGAACAGGACGACGCCCGCTTTGCGGATATAACCCACATTCTGTTCGATCAGGCCATCCTCAGCGAAGGCGGCCAACTGGACGACCCATCGGCCTTTGTCCACAAACTCAACAGCCTGCTGCAAAGCCTGCTGGCGTAACTGTCAATTGCCGCAAGGCGTAATGCGGGCAAGCTCCACCGCCCGCATCACGCCACCCATATCACCCGTCCAGAGGCAACGCATAAATCAAAAAATTATTTAAGCTTCATTCATAGGGCGCAATAGCGAAAGCGTATTGCGCCGCAAGGCGGGCATTATGGCGCCATTTGATAGCGGCATCGGCTTTGGCCCATTTCATTACACACAACTTAAACCTCCTGAATCTCCCGCGCATAACTGAGTCCGGCGGCGAAGTCCATTACTCGCTGCAATCCCTGCCAAATCGTCTTAACTCCTGGTTCACCATCGCCTTTGCGGGCAAGAAATCCGCTCGGCATCGCAAGCAATCGTACAACTTGGTTAAGACGCGGCGGGGCTTTAGGAGGCTTCTTTTTATTTAGAATGAACGCCGCCTGCCACTCATCGCGATGAAACAAGAGCTCGGCATCAAGATCAGGGCAGGTGCTGCCTAATCGCATGAGCCTGGCAATGCGCCAAGACACCACCCTAAATAGAGCTAGAGCCAGCGCCAATTCGAGTCGGTCAATCGTTGATAGTTGCAGAGTTTCGATTCGGCAGCCATTTTTTAGCACATGGAAAAAAGCTCAATTTCCCAGCGAGCGAGATACCAATTAATCAGTTCGGCTGCGGCTTCAAAATCCTGTGCCTTTCGATTGGTAAGCAATCGCCATTCAACGGCTTTACAACCTTTAGCACTGATGGGGTCAAGTCTCTTAAGAAACCAAAAAAACGGGCCAAGTTAATTTTCGCCACCCGTTTTCAATTTCTTCGGCCGTCCAGGCGGAACGATTTGACGCAACGCCCCAGAACACTTTCAATTTCTTCCTGAAACCGGGTGGAACCCACGGCGCGTTCTTTGTTCAGATGTGTCCTTATCGCTTCAAGATCATGGCTTGTCAAGGGTTCCTTGAATAACGCGCGATATGCCAACAGCCGCTCATCCTCACTCGCGGCCAGACGCCGGTATTCTTCCTGCTCAGCCAGATATTCAAAATACCCGGGCTCAAGCCCCCTCCTGCAACACTGCCGCCCGGCGGCAAATCTCCCGCCTCAACTAAAACGATGCAGTCGTCCGCATCAGGACTGAATATTATCCGGCACAAAAGCTTCTTTTTGCTGCTGGCGTTGCAGGGCGTTTTCCCGACGCTGAATTTCCGCCACCACTTTCCGGTCTTCCATGTCGGCCAGATGGGCAAGCTGGATCGTCAGTTGCCGGCTATCCACCAGTCGCTGTTTTTCCTGTTGCCGTTCCTGCATGCGTAGCTCGCTGTCGATCCGCATTTCCTTTAGTTCTGCCTCATGCCTGATCTGTTCGGCATGCAGCCTTTTTTCGATCAGCAACTGGCCGGCCAATTGTGCGGTTTTTTCCGCCAGCAGGCGGCGGGTTTTTTCGGCCAGCAGTGCCTGCTCCTGCGATTCCAGCTCGGCCTGCTGTTGCAAATACTCGAAATGCCGCCGCTTTTCCTCTAAAGCCTGTTGCTCAAGCAACTGACTCTGTCGCGCCGACTCGCGGCTGTGCTGTTCGGTTATCTCGTAAGATTTCTTCATGACGTGCAGATACACGTTATTTGGCCCCGGCGCGACAGCGGGGAAGGTTTCAAACCGGGCGTCGATGTTCAGGACGACTTGCGACTGTATCTGCTGAATGGCCAGTAACTCCCGCACGGCGTTGGCAATCCGTTTCTCCATGTCCGCCAGGCCAGTCTGCACCCAGACGCCATCGTCAAGATTCCGCAACTCCCGGTTGAAGATGTCGTCCAGCAGATCCGCGTAAGTGGCTTTAATATGCTGATTGACGGTCGGCAGCAATTCGCTGTTCGCCAGCACATAGGGCAGGGTGGCCTGAAAACGCAAATCTAGATGCATGTCCACCGTGCAAAAATCATCGAATAATTTGAATTGCCGATGATGCGGCCAATGCTCGATTTTTAGAGGGTAAAGCTGATGATAAAAACGTTTGCTGAATCTTTTCGGGCGCAAGAACAGTTTTTTATAAGGGCCCAGCCGGGCGATCACCACCTGCCGGTTGGCATCGAAACCGGCTATCCAGACGTCGGAGGCGGTTGGCTGTCCGGCAAAAATATCGTCGCCCGCCAGCCAACGTTCAAGTTCATTATGCAGTTTGTTCATGGTTGTATAGCCATCTCCGCCTGCGCTTTCAGCGTAGCGATTTTTGCCGACATTTTTTCAGCGATCAGCGGATAAAGATGCGGCGCAAACTCCACGGTTCTATTATCGACCTTACGCAAAAAACCCCGGCTCAACAGCAGGCCGACCACAAACATTCTCGACCAGTCCGAATGGCGTCTGGCTTTTTCCAGTTCGCTCTTTTCAATGATCATTTCCAGTTCGTCGTTGGCGTTGATCCGGAATTCGGTAAATTGCCTAAGGCAGTCGAACACCAGATCCTCTTCCTGCAGGGTTAATGGCCCGGGAGCTGTGAACTCCAGCCTATAGGAAAGCAGCACGGTAAAAAAATCCACCATCGCCGCACAGGTGAAAGCAAACCAGGAGAAGCCGTTAAACATTGAAAACGACGGTTTAACGTCTTCCACAAACTGTTTATAGGTCATCAGCAGCGGCGCGGCGGGCAGACTGACGCCCTCGTTACTGGCCAAGCGATTTATCAATAACTGCATATCCTGATAATTTTTAAGCAGTTCCGAATAAGCCAGCTCGACATTGTCGGCCACGTCCAGCGTGTTCAGATCGCCCTGCACCAGACGGATATTTTTGTCCAGTTCGCCAAACAATTGTTCCTGTTGGGCGAAAATCTGTTTTTTTTCCTGGTAGATGTGATTGTAATGCCGCCAGAACGGTCCTTCGCCCACTTGGTTTCTAAAACCGGGCGCAATCAGTCTATGGGTGCCGAAGTAGGCTTCGGTGGTCTCCGCGGCCGCCTGATCCACAGCCTGTTTTTGCTGCTGCAATACCTGGCTTTTGATTATCAGTACCCGTTCCACATAGTTTTTGATCTCCAGCCGGACTTCGTTCAGGCGATTGATATGCAGGCTTTCCTGCTCGGAAATCTCATAAAATTTAAAATACGAAAAAACCACCGAAGCCGTCAGGGCGATTGCCAGCGAAGCCGCCACCGTAAAATAGCGCATCCGGTTGGCTTTCCAGTGTATGCCGGCAATTTCCAGGGAGCAGATGACGATAATGGACTGAATGGCGATGGTGATGATCAGCGCTATCCAGGGGGTGATGAAATGCGATAAGCCGTAATAAGTAGTAAAGCCGGAGGAAACGCTCAGCATCAGCACAATGGGAATCGTCCAGATTCGCAACAGGCTGACGAACAGGCTCTGGATACGGTTGATCAGGTATCCGAGTCCGGAGGAAGTGGTGTTTATGCTGGCTGCTTTCATGTGGTCAACGTAGTCGCCTTGATAATGACCAGAGATTAACAGAAATTTGTTGATATTCAAAAACAATGCCTTGGCGAAACGGTGGCGGAACCGTAAAGCGCCATGGCTGCGCGCCCCCCCCCCTGCCGGACGGGTTCGGCGCGGCCTCAAATGCGGGTTTTCAAGGCGGGCTAAGACCTTAACGGCGTCACTTCGCCGGTTTCCTTATACCGCCGGTAGTCGGCCAGCACCTGGGCGTGATCGAAGGCCAGTTGCGGAGGCAGGTCGTCGAAGCTGAACAGCCCGCAGTTTTTGGCGTCGTCGGCGGCCTGCGGCATGCCGTGAGCCTCGGCCAGATAAACGGCGGTAACGGTATGGTTGCGCGGATCCCTGTTCGGGCTGGAATAGATGCCCAGCAATACCGTTAGTCTGACATCAAGACCGGTTTCTTCTTTTGCTTCGCGGATGGCCGCCTGTTCCAGGGTTTCGCCGACATCCACGAATCCGCCGGGAACAGCCCAGCCGTAGGGCGGATAAGCCCGTTCTATCAGCACGAAAGGCCGTTGCGGGTGATCGAGCAGTTCGATTAGGGTATCGGCTGCCAGTAAGGGAGTGACCGGTTTGCTCATGGCGTCAGAAGATGATGATTAAAGTTGGTTTCAATGGTAACCGTAAATGGCGGAATTGAGGAAGTGGCCGGCGGATAAAAAATTGTTAATGACCACACAGCCATAATTTTGTAAAATTGCGGCAGTTCAACTCAATCAGAGACGGGATCAGTCGTCAGGCTTATCCCGTTTTCTACATCTAAAGGTGGTCAATCTTGAATAAACCTGCATTACTGGTATTGGAAGACGGCACTGTATTCCATGGCGTATCGATAGGCGCAGATGGCTGTTCGGTGGGGGAAGTGGTTTTTAACACCGCCCTGACAGGCTATCAGGAAATTCTGAGTGATCCTTCCTATGCACGACAAATTGTAACCTTAACCTATCCGCATATCGGCAATGTCGGGGTAAATGCCGAGGACGACGAGGCCGGCAAAGTGTTCGCCAGCGGACTGGTGATTCGGGATTTGCCGATTTTAGCCAGCAACTGGCGGATGGAAAAAACCTTGCCCGACTATTTGCGCGAACAGAATGTAGTGGCGATAGCCGATATCGATACCCGGGCCTTGACCCGGCTATTGCGCGACAAGGGGGCGCAGCGCGGCTGCGTGCTGGCCGGCGATAGCGTCGATCCGGCCATCGCTCGGCAGGCCATCGCCGGATTTTCCGGATTAAAAGGTTTGGATCTGGCGAAGGAAGTGACGACAGGGCATACCTATGTCTGGACGGAAAATGTCTGGCGGTTGGGCGTCGGCCATGCTCAGGCCGAAAACCTGGACAAGCATGTCGTTGCGTACGATTTCGGCGTCAAGCGCAATATTCTGCGTTTGCTGGTGAATCGCGGCTGCAAGGTGACGGTGGTGCCGGCGACCACGCCGGCGGCGGAAGTGCTGGCCCTGCGGCCGGATGGCGTATTTCTGTCCAACGGCCCCGGCGACCCGGAGCCTTGCACTTATGCGATCGAGGCGATTAAAACCCTGCTCGAACATAATATGCCTGTATTCGGCATTTGTCTGGGCCATCAACTGCTTGCCCTGGCCAGCGGAGCCAAAACGGAAAAAATGAAGTTCGGGCATCATGGCGCCAACCACCCCGTGCAGCACAAGGCTTCCGGACGGGTGATGATCAGCAGCCAGAATCACGGTTTTGCGGTGACTGCCGCCAGCCTGCCGGACAATCTGATCGCCACGTATCATTCGCTGTTCGACGGCAGTTTGCAGGGCGTGGCCAGAACCGACCGACCGGCTTTCAGTTTTCAGGGACATCCCGAAGCCAGCCCCGGCCCGCACGATGTTGAAGCGCTGTTCGACGATTTTGTCGCGCTGATGAACCAGCCGCGCGCCGCCTAGTTTTTTTAAGAAAGAGTCCTATGCCAAAAAGAAGCGACATTAAATCGATTTTACTACTGGGAGCCGGGCCAATCGTGATTGGTCAGGCCTGCGAGTTCGATTATTCAGGCACTCAAGCCTGTAAAGCCCTGCGCGAAGAAGGCTACCGGGTGATTCTGGTCAATTCCAATCCGGCCACCATCATGACCGATCCCGATATGGCCGACGCGATTTATATCGAGCCTATCGACTGGCAGACCGTGGAAAAAATTATCGAAAGAGAGCGTCCGGATGCGGTGCTGCCGACAATGGGCGGGCAGACCGCCCTGAACTGCGCTCTGGCGCTGGACAAGCACGGGGTGCTGGAAAAATACGGCGTGGCCATGATAGGCGCCAGTAAAGAAGCCATCAACAAGGCTGAAGACCGCGATCTGTTCAACCAGTCGATGCGCAAAATCGGCCTGAGCGTCGCCAAATCCAAAGTTGCTCACAACATGGAAGAGGCTTTCGCCGCCCAGGAAGAAGTCGGTTATCCCACCATCATCCGTCCGTCCTTTACCATGGGCGGCAGCGGCGGCGGCATTGCCTACAACCGCGAAGAGTTCATCGAAATTTGCGAACGCGGCCTGTATCTGTCGCCGACCAGCGAACTGCTGATCGAAGAATCTGTGCTGGGCTGGAAAGAATTCGAAATGGAAGTGGTGCGCGATTCCAAAGATAATTGCATCATCGTCTGCGCGATCGAAAATTTCGATCCCATGGGCGTGCATACCGGCGATTCCATCACCGTAGCGCCGGCGCAAACCCTCACAGACAAGGAATACCAGATTTTGCGCGACGCCTCGCTGGCTGTGCTGCGCGAGATCGGCGTCGATACCGGCGGCTCCAACGTGCAGTTTGCCATCAACCCCGAGGACGGGCGGCTGATAGTCATCGAAATGAACCCCAGGGTATCCCGCTCGTCGGCGCTGGCCTCCAAGGCGACCGGTTTTCCCATCGCCAAGGTTGCCGCCAAACTGGCGGTGGGTTACACCCTGGACGAATTGCGCAATGAAATTACCGGCGACGCCACCCCGGCGTCTTTCGAGCCATCCATCGATTACGTGGTGACCAAAGTGCCGCGTTTCGCTTTCGAAAAATTCCCGCAGGCCAACGACAGGCTCACCACTCAGATGAAATCGGTGGGCGAAGTCATGGCGATAGGCCGGACTTTTCAGGAATCCTTGCAAAAAGCCTTGCGTGGCCTGGAAGTGGGCGTGGATGGACTGGATGAGATTGTCGATCTTGACGATCCTAACAGTCAGGACACCATTCTCAGGGAACTGCGCTATCCCGGTTCGCAACGGCTCTGGTATCTGGCGGACGCCTTCCGCAGCGGCCTGAGTTTTGAGGAAATCTACCAGACATGCAAGATTGATCCGTGGTTTTTAGCGCAGGTCGAGGATTTGATCAACAGCGAAAAACAGTTGGCCACCAAAACCCTGGCGACCCTGGAAAAAGGCGAATTGTTCCGCTTGAAACGCAAAGGTTTTTCCGATGCTCGTCTGGCGAAGCTGCTGGAAACCAAGGAATCGGAAGTGCGCAATACCCGACACAAGCAGGGGATCCGGCCCGTCTACAAACGGATCGACTCCTGTGCGGCGGAATTCTCCTCCGATACGGCTTATCTGTATTCCACCTATGAGCAGGAATGCGAAGCCCGGCCTACCGACCGGGAAAAGATTATCATTCTTGGCGGCGGCCCCAACCGGATCGGTCAAGGAATAGAGTTCGATTACTGTTGCGTGCATGCGGCGCTAGCCTTGCGCGAGGACGGTTACGAAACCATCATGATCAACTGCAACCCGGAAACGGTATCCACAGACTTCGACACTTCGGATCGTCTGTATTTTGAGCCGTTGACCCTGGAAGATGTGCTGGAGATCATTCAACTGGAAAAACCCAAAGGCGTCATCGTCCAGTACGGCGGCCAGACGCCGCTGAAATTGGCGCGGGCGCTGGAAGCGGCGGGCGCGCCGATCATCGGCACCTCGCCGGATTCCATCGATCTGGCTGAAGACCGCGAACGGTTTCAAAAATTGCTGGAACGTCTCAATTTGTTGCAGCCGCCCAACGCCACAGCGCGTTCGGTTGAACAGGCGGTCGCTTCCGCCAAGGAACTGGGCTACCCGTTGGTGGTGCGGCCATCCTATGTACTGGGCGGCAGAGCCATGGAAATCGTATGTAACGAAGAAAGCCTGCGCCGTTACATGAAGGAGGCGGTCACTGTCTCGAACGATTCGCCGGTATTGCTGGATCGCTTTCTGGACGATGCGGTCGAAATGGATGTCGACGCCATTTATGATGGTGAAACAGTGCTGATCGGCGGTTTGATGGAGCATATCGAACAGGCCGGCGTTCACTCCGGCGACTCCGCCTGCTCCATTCCGCCCTACGATCTGCCGGTGCACATACAGGATCAATTGCGCGCTCAGGTGGCCAGAATGGCGGAGGCATTGGGGGTGCGCGGGCTGATGAACACCCAGTTTGCGATACAGGGCGAAACCATCTATGTGCTGGAGGTCAATCCCCGCGCATCCAGAACCGCGCCTTTCGTCTCCAAGGCCACCGGCTACCCGCTGGCGAAAATCGCAGCCCGTTGCATGGCGGGCAAATCGCTGAAAGAGCAGGGCGTTACCGAAGAGCGGATTCCGAGTTATTATTCCGTCAAGGAAGCGGTATTTCCGTTTATCAAGTTTCCCGGCGTCGATTCCCTGCTGGGGCCGGAAATGAAATCAACCGGCGAAGTGATGGGGGTGGGTAAGACCTTTGGCGAAGCCTACGCCAAATCCCAGCGGGCGGCGGGCGTGGAGTTGAACCACAGCGGCAAGGTGCTGATCAGTATCCGCGATGCCGATAAGCCGAAATTGCCGGAACTGGCCAAAATGTTGATCGACAAAAATTATGAAATTGTCGCTACCCGTGGCACGGCCAAGGTTCTGAAGCAGGCCGGCATACCCTGCCAGGAAATCTACAAGGTCAATGAAGGCCGGCCGCATACGGTGGACATGATCAAAAATGGTGAAATCCAGTTGATAGTCAATACCACGGAGGGCATCAAGGCTGTTGCCGATTCGTTTACCATGCGCCGGGAAGCCCTGCAACGCAAGGTGACTTACTACACCACCATGGCGGGCGCAAAGGCCGCCTGTTATGCGCTGGGCGAGCTGTCTGCCGGTGATGTCAACTGTTTGCAGGATTTGCATAAAACATTTTAATGTCAGAGCTGCCGGCTGAATACCGGCGGGTTTTGACCTTGCAGCGCATCGTTGCGTACCGTATCGGCCAGCGAGCAATGTGTCGATGCAGTGCAACGAGTCTTTGTTTAATGTATTGAGCCGGGTTGCGCATGGCGGCCGTAAAAGTTTAGAAAACGGTTTACGGGCTGGTAATTAAAGAATTTAGGAGTAATCGATGGTTAAAGTACCGCTAACCGTAGTAGGCGCGAACAAATTGCGCGCCGAACTGGAAGAATTGAAAACAGTCGTCAGGCCGCGCATCATTCAGGCTATCGCCGAAGCCCGCGAACACGGCGATCTGAAGGAAAATGCCGAATATCACGCCGCTCGCGAGCAGCAAAGCTTCGCTGAAGGCCGTATCGCCGAAATTGAAGGCAAATTATCCAATGCCAATATTATCGACGTCACCAAGACCGACGCCAATGGCAAGGTGGTGTTTGGCGCCACGGTGGAAATCGAAGATATCGGGTCGGGAAAAGTCGTTACCTATCAAATCGTTGGCGAAGATGAAGCCAACATCAAGAATGGCCGAATTTCGATCGGCTCGCCGATAGCCAGAGCCCTGATTGGCAAGGAAGTGGAGGACGTGGTAACCGTCAAAGCGCCCGGTGGTAATATCGAATATGAAATTATTTCTATCCAGTACATCTGATAGATGCTTCTTCGAGAGCCTCAGCTTTGGCAGAAGGTTGAAAGTCTGCTATTGTGCGCTCTTCCATGCTACGTGAGAGGAAAAGCCAGCGGACTTCAGTCCGTTTCCGCTATGTCGAGGTTGGCGCCGAGTCCGTTGTCGGTGTTTGCAAGCCTTTACTTTCTGGGGTTTTTTCGGTAGAACACGGCGATCTGGCCAATGGACTGAACCATTTCCGCCGATGTGTTGCTGCAAATCTGTTCGCCGATCAGCTTGCGCTCATTCCTTTCCGCCCTGATCCTGACTTTAATCAGTTCGTGGGTGTCCAGCGCCAGATTAATTTCGTTGACAACGGCGGCAGTCAGGCCCGCTTGGCCTATAATGACCACAGGATTTAAAGCGTGGGCCTGAGCTTTCAGCTTTTTCTTTTCGATTGGATTCACTCGGTATCCTTAAACAATAAACTTTATTATTTTACACTAAATTTGAAATATGGCGCGTAGCAAAAGTAGCCAGCAATGGATGCAGGAACATTTCCAGGATGAGTATGTCAAACGGGCGCAAATGCTGGGCTATAGATCGCGGGCAGTGTTTAAGTTAATGGAAATACAGGAAAAGGACAAGATTCTCCGGCCGGGCATCAATGTAGTTGATTTGGGCGCCGCTCCCGGCGGCTGGTCGGAATACGCCAGTAAAATCATTGGAAAAAAGCATAAAATCATAGCGCTGGATTTGCTGGAGATAGAACCGATAGAGGGGGTGGATTTTATTCAGGGCGATTTCAGGGATGATGATGTGCTGGAAAAGTTGAAAAACCTGCTTGGCGGCGAGCCGGTAGACTTGCTTTTGTCAGACATGGCGCCCAATATGAGTGGTAACAAGGAAGTTGATCAGCCTCGCGCCATCTATTTGGGCGAACTGGCTTTGGATGCGGCAAACACAATTTTAACCCGGGGGGGCGTGTTTTTGATTAAAATGTTCCAGGGCGCCAGTTTTGACGAATATTATGATCAAGTCAGGGAACAGTTTGCCAGTGTCGTGATCAGAAAACCGAAAGCTTCCCGAGCCAGAAGCAACGAAGTTTACATTTTAGCAAAAGGCAAGAAATAGAATTGACAACCTTCGCATTTCGTCGAATCGTAATGCAAAGCAGGGAGAGGAGTATCCTGATATGATAACTCTGTTTTTAAATATATTTGGGGCCGATCGAGGCCGGAGCGCGTAACTTGAGCGATATGATAAAAAATGTAGTTCTATGGGTCGTCATCGCAGTCGTTTTGATGGCGGTATTCAATAATTTCGGCTCCAAAGCGGTCAGGAGCGATTCTACACTTTCCTATTCGCAACTGATAGACGCAGTAAAATCAGGCCAGGTGCAACAGGTCGTCATTGCCGAGAACACCATTAAAGGCAAAATGCAAAGTGGTGAAAAGTTTAAGACTTATATGCCGAACGATCCGCATCTGATTGACGATCTGCTGGCCAATGGCGTGGAAATTGTCGTCAAGCCCCCGGAAGAGCCATCAATGCTGATGCAGATTTTCGTCTCTTTCGGCCCGATATTGCTATTAATAGCCGTGTGGGTGTTCTTTATGCGGCAAATGCAAGGTGGTGGCGTCGGCGGTCGTGGCGGCGCGATGGGCTTTGGCAAAAGCAAGGCGCGCATGCTGGAACAGGATCAGAACAAGGTCACCTTTGCCGATGTGGCCGGTTGCGATGAAGCCAAGGAAGAAGTTGAGGAAATGGTCGATTTTCTGAAAGACCCGGCCAAATATCAGAAGCTGGGTGGCAAGGTGCCGCGCGGCGCGCTGATGGTGGGGCCGCCGGGAACCGGTAAAACCCTGCTGGCGCGGGCCATAGCCGGCGAAGCCAAGGTGCCGTTTTTTACCATTTCCGGTTCGGATTTCGTGGAAATGTTTGTAGGTGTCGGAGCGTCTCGGGTGCGCGACATGTTTGAGCAGGCCAAAAAGCATGCTCCCTGCATTATTTTTATCGACGAGATAGACGCAGTTGGCCGATCCCGGGGTGCAGGGCTGGGCGGGGGAAATGACGAACGCGAGCAGACGCTTAACCAGTTGCTGGTGGAAATGGATGGCTTTGAAGGGCATGAAGGTATTATCGTTATCGCGGCCACCAACCGTGCCGATGTCCTGGATAAGGCGCTGTTGCGTCCCGGTCGTTTCGACAGGCAGGTGATTGTCGGACTGCCCGATGTCAGGGGGCGTGAGCAGATATTGAACGTCCATCTTAAAAAAGTGCCGGCTGCCGACGATGTAACTGTGAAATATATTGCCCAGGGCACGCCCGGATTTTCCGGCGCCGATCTGGCCAACCTGATCAATGAGGCGGCATTGCTGGCGGCTCGTTTTAACAAACGTCTGGTCAGCATGGTCGATCTGGAAAAAGCCAAGGACAAACTGATCATGGGAGCGGAAAGACGATCCATGGTGATGGACGAAAAAGAGAAAAAGATGACGGCCTATCATGAAGCCGGACATGCTATTGTCGGCCGATTGGTGCCCGAACACGATCCTGTCTATAAAGTCAGCATCATGCCGCGCGGCCGTGCGCTGGGCGTTACCATGTTTCTGCCGGAACGGGATCAGTACAGCGCCAGCAAATGCAAGCTCGATAGCATGATTTCCAGTCTGTACGGCGGACGTATCGCCGAAGAGCTGATTTTTGGCTGGGAGCAGGTGTCTACCGGCGCTTCCAACGACATTGAGCGCGCCACGGAACTGGCCAGAAATATGGTGACCAAGTGGGGTTTGTCGCAACGTCTGGGGCCTTTGGCCTATAGCGAAGAAGAAGGGGAGATTTTTCTGGGCCGTTCGGTTACCCAGCATAAATCGGTAGCTGAAGAAACTTCGCATACCATTGATGAAGAAATTCGCTCTATTATTGACAGAAATTACGAAAGAGCGGAAAAAATGCTTAAAGAAAATGAGGATATTTTGCATGCCATGGCTGCTGCCCTGATGAAATACGAGACCATCGACAAATATCAGATCGATGATCTAATGGGCAGAAAACCAGTCAGAGCGCCCAAGGGCTGGGATGATGCGCCGCCTTCCAATGATGTGGGAGTGGAGCTTTGGGGGCATGATAAAAGTGATCCTACATTGGGTGGCGCAGCCGAACAGGGTTAAGCACCCGTCCAAAAACAAAAAAGAGAGGCTGAAGCCTCTCTTTTTTTTGGAATGGATCAGACCCGCAATAATTTATTTTCCTGAATACGGCAGGAAACCGGAGAGAAATTTAAGCATGGCAAAAAAATATTTTGGAACGGACGGCATACGCGGCAAGGTTGGCGAATATCCGATCACTGCGGATTTTATGTTAAAACTGGGCTGGGCTGCCGGCAAGGTTTTTTCGAATGAAGACGGCGGTTTTGTACTGGTAGGCAAGGACACCCGGATATCGGGATACATGTTTGAATCGGCGCTGGAAGCCGGGTTGTCGGCGGCAGGAGTGGATACTCGCATGCTTGGCCCCATGCCCACGCCGGGGATAGCTTATTTGACGCGTACATTGAGAGCCAAGGCGGGCATCGTCATCAGTGCTTCCCATAATCCTTTTTACGATAATGGTATCAAATTCTTTTCGGTAAACGGCACCAAGCTACCGGACGAACTAGAACATCAGATAGAAGATTACCTGGATGCGGCCATGACGACGGTCGATTCGGCCAGACTGGGCAAGGTTAAACGCATTACCGATGCTGCAGGGCGGTATATCGAATTTTGTAAAGCCAGCATTCCGCCGCAAATTGATTTCAAGCGGATGCGGATTGTCGTGGATTGCGCGAATGGCGCTACATACCATATAGCTCCGCATGTGTTTAGCGAAATCGGTGCGGAAGTGGAAACCCTGGGCACGGAACCGGACGGATTGAATATCAATGATCATTGCGGCGCCACCAAACCGGAGGCATTGGCCGCCAAGGTTCTGGCTTCCAGAGCGGATGTTGGCATAGCCCTCGATGGCGACGGGGACAGGCTGATTATGGTCGACCATAAAGGCGAAATCGTCGATGGCGACGAATTGGTTTATATCATTGCCAAATCTCGACTGGAAGAGGGCCGGCTGTGCGGGGCGGTAGTCGGCACCTTAATGTCCAATCTGGGTATGGAGCATGCCTTGAACGAAATTGGCATAAAACTGTTGCGCGCCAATGTCGGAGATCGCTATGTCATGGAATTGCTGATGGGAAATAACAGCATTCTCGGCGGTGAAGGTTCCGGGCACATCATCTGCCTAGACAAAACCACAACAGGAGACGGCATTGTAGCCGCTCTGCAGATATTGGCGGAAATGCGGCGAACCGGCAAAAGTTTGCACGATCTCAAGTCCGGCATGAAAAAATATCCGCAGGTGCTCATCAATGTCCGGGTGGACAAGAAAGTTGAAATCAACAGGAACGATGCTATCAAGGCGGCCGTGGCAAGTGTCGAGAAAGAGCTGGGAAACCGTGGCCGGGTGTTGTTAAGAGCTTCCGGCACAGAGCCGTTGGTCAGGGTCATGGTGGAAGGCGTCGATCATGACGATGTAACAAAATATGCCCAGCAACTTGCCGAGGCTGTCAAAAACGCAATAGTATCTTGAACTCATGGCTGGCAACGTATATCATAGAGAGCTTTATTTAGCGCGGAGTAGGTGATGCGGCAGTCTTTGATCATGGGGAACTGGAAAATGAATGGCTCTAGGGAAGAGGGTCGGCAACTTGCAAAAGCTTTGGCGGAAGGATTGGGCGACGTTGTTCAGCAAGTCGTAGTTTGCGTTCCCTTTATCTATTTAGCGGATATTCGCGACGTGCTGGCATCCTCACTCATCGCTGTTGGTGCGCAAAATGTTGCAGATCAGGCTGCTGGCGCTTACACTGGCGAAATATCGGCCGCCATGCTGGCGGATACCGGTGTTAAATATGCATTAGTCGGCCACTCCGAAAGACGCAGTTATTACGGCGATACCAATCAGTCGGTTGCAAACCGCTTTATTCAGGCCCAAAAGCAGAACATCGTTCCTGTTTTGTGCATCGGTGAAACTTTGGAAGAACGCGAACAGGGTAGAACCTTTCAAGTGGTAGATGAGCAATTGGACGCAGTGATAGACGCGGCAGGTATTGAAGCGTTTGCCCATGCAGTTATTGCTTACGAACCGGTATGGGCCATCGGCACAGGTAAAACGGCAACCGATGAACAGGCGCAGGAAGTTCATCATTATATACGTCAGCGCATTGCCGGCAGAAGCCAGGCAATTGCAGACAAACTGCAAATTCTCTATGGCGGCAGTGTTAAAGCCGATAACGCCAAAGGCCTGTTTGCCCAGCCGGATATCGACGGCGGTCTGGTAGGCGGCGCCTCACTGGATGCAAAAGGGTTTTTACAGATTTGCCATTCAGTTTAGTTTTTGGGGTTTAGGATTGATATGTTGTACCAAATCATTATTGTAATACACGGGTTAATAGGCTTTTGCATCATAGGCCTGGTTTTGATTCAACAAGGCAAGGGAGCGGATGCAGGCGCGGCTTTTGGCAGTGGCGCGTCCGGTTCGGTTTTCGGTGCGCAAGGTTCCGCCTCGTTTCTGTCCAGAAGCACGGCCATTCTCGCCGCCTGCTTTTTTACAACCAGTCTTGGGCTGGCGGTACTCAGTGGTCATCAGGGTAAAAAAGCCGATCTGATCGATAGCATCAGCGTCGATGAAACCAAATCTGATGTACCTTTGACACCCGCAAAAGCCGTGGAAAATGAAGCGCCAGTAGAGACGCCAACTGAAGTAATACCGGTAGCACCAGCCATAAAAGAAGTTGGACAAGCCCCTGCCGAATCCCCAAAGGCAGAGTAAAACAGTTTTAAAGCCGATGTGGTGAAATTGGTAGACACGCCATCTTGAGGGGGTGGTGACGGAAGTCGTGCCGGTTCAAATCCGGCCATCGGTACCATTTTAAAATAATCATTATAAATCAATGTCTTATATTATCAATTCAAGTCCTGGTATGTGATGTTGAGATTGATCGAGTAAGGATTAAAGCCTGTTTTTACAGGCTTTTTGTTTTAGAATGCAGAATAATTTTTTCAATATTGCATCAATTTTGCATCATGCTTGATCAAGTGAAGCTCAAATTGACGCGTTTAGTTTGGTTAACAGAATGGCAGCGTAATTTCTGAGAAATACGCTTCTTTAACAACATTGGTCCCAGAGTTGTGATCCTGAAGGTTATTAAATCAATTGGGGAGCGGCAAGAGATACTGACCTTTCTCGCGAAAGTCTATATAGGTCTCTGGACGGTGAGCATATTCCGAGTTTTGATACGATCCTCAAGGTTTGGGTATTCATCTGCGTACCGAACCGATTTAATGTTTGCATAGTGTGACCATCAATACAGGCTACTAGTGAAAACCAAGATCATTGATTTTTCCGTAATCAATAAATTGCTTTATGCGATTCGGCCAAAACGGGAAATGCATGATATCACCTCGATTAGGCTCGCAAATCAAGATGATAGTGAAATTGTCGTTCTTCCGGAATATCAATTGGTCATTGATGCCATAAAAAGGCAAGATACTGCTGTGTTTGTTACCGGTCGTGCAGGAACAGGTAAATCCACTTTAATTCGTTTTCTTACCCGGAATTTTCAAAATTGTGCGGTGGTTGCGCCAACCGCCTTAGCGGCGATAAATGTTGGCGGTACAACGATCCATTCTTTTTTTTGGTTTTCCTCCTAGGGCGTTAAATTCAGATGAAGTTTTTCAACCAATAACGCAATTGCGTCCGGTTATCGCTAATCTTCAGGTGCTGATAATTGATGAAGTATCTATGGTGCCACCAGATATTATTGATAGTATTAGCAATAGCTTAAAATTATTAAAAAACAATGAATTAGCATTTGGTGGTAGCAGTGTCGTATTTGTGGGAGACTTATTGCAATTGCCTCCGGTCATTTCTGACCCGGTTTTAGCTGTTTTTTACAGTGATCGTTATCTATCGGCAAATTTCTTTTCTGCTTTTGTTTTTGAACAAATAGGCATTACTTCGATACAGTTGACCAGGGTCTTTAGGCAGTTGGATCAGGAGTTTATTGAAATATTGGATAGAATAAGATTGAACCAAGATCATCGTGATGCCGTTGCACAGCTTAATCGTGAATGTTTTAGAGATAAAGTCTGTAATCCAGAATCTGCCATGTATTTGGTACCTACTAAAAGATCGGCAGAATCGATTAACAAAAAGAATCTGAAAGATTTGCCTGGCCAATTAAAACAATATAATGCCCAAATTGAAGGACGTATAAACTTTCAACATGATAAGTTTCCTGTGCCTGCTTGTTTGGAATTAAAGGAATGGGCGGAAGTTTTGTTTGTTAAAAATAATCATCCGCATTGGATGAATGGGACTTTGGGTAAAATTGTTGCTTTTTCTGAAGATAGTTTAACGATAGAGCTAATTGCCACTGGTAATACTGTGATAGTAAACAGGGAAAGCTGGGATAAAATTCAATATGAATACAATCCCAGGGAAAAACGCATCATAAGTCGCAGTGTCGGAAGCTTTAAACAATTTCCAGTAACATTAGGCTGGGCTATAACGATACATAAGTCGCAAGGGATGACTTTGGATAATGTTAAAATTGATTTGGGAGACGGTGCATTTTGCAGCGGTCAAACCTATGTCGCTTTGTCTCGTTGCCGATTTATGGCTGGTATTACTCTATTAAGGTAACCGTCTAGCGCAGCCACCTACCCAACCACCATCGAATCAACGATCCTTTGCATTTTTAGTGGAGGATTCAGCATGGCGTTATCAGTTGAGTGGCTTAATCATATTGAGGCGTGGCAGCGTAGC
>JAQTUW010000065.1 GCA_028707085.1 Methylococcales bacterium
CCGCAAGTTTTAATTGTTTGCATTTTCTAACATTCATAAGCGCCTCACAAATTTGCCGGCGGCCCGGCCAGTGGCCACCGGCGGTCTTTTCCCTGACCGGTTTCACTCGGTCAGGCGGCCTGTTTTCTCGCCTGGGCAATCTGCTTTCCGCTGGCCCGGCAGGCTGCGTCACCCAGGTCAACCGCAGCCGACATTACCCTTCCTGGTACTGGCAGGCCGATCATGGTGGTGGTATTCAAGGAATTCCCAATCCCGGGATCAGCTATTTGTGCTTGGTTTTTATCGGGCCAAAAATGTAGGCCGGCGGGCGATCCATCGCCATCATCCCTGATTTTTACGCCGGCCCGGTTGTGGCCCGTACAAAATAGGCAAGATAGGTAAGCCCGGAATTTTCTCGAAAATGCGTTGCAAACTGGTTTCATGGCCACAACCGCCAAAATCTGTGTTATACTTAAAATTGGAGCACGAAGCTCTCACTTCGATAACTTGTACAGGTCCGGGTTGCGGTAGATATAAAACCGCGCCCGAAGCAAGTACGTTATCTAAAGTATCGGCCACGGGTGGGATTTCAATAAAAATTTTTAAGTTTTTTTGTAAGAAAGGTCGATATTATGGGCGTACCAAACATTAACCATAGGGATTTCAACATGTTAGGATTGCAAAATTTTTTTTTGGAATGGGATCAAATTAACCAAAAAACGCTGGCCCGGCCGACCGCCATCACCAAAAAAACACAGGTTTGGCGGTTTTTGATCTATACCAAAGCCACCGAGCCGGCCCAGCTTACCTATCTTTCCGTGCAGCAATATCTGAATTTCCTGGCGGACTACTATTCCCCCAACACCCTGGGCAATCACAAGGCCTCCATCAGCAGTTTTTGCACCTATCTGCTCCGCTGCAACGCGCTGAGCTACCACCCCTGCCGCGGGGCGGCCCTGCCCAAGGCGATCGTCAGCCCGCCGGATTACCTGACGGACGATGAGTGTCACCAGTTTATCATGGCCGCCGAGATGCACGGGGTGTCCCTGGCCATCAAGATCGCCATCGGCACCGGCATGCGGCGGCGGGAGCTGGGCCACCTGCAATGGAGCGACATCGACCTGCACCGCCAGCTCATCCAGGTGATCAATAAAAAAACGTTTCTCGTCAAGAATCGCAAGTGCCGGACCATCCCGATCCTGGACCGGCTCTACGCCGACCTCTCGAACCTGCACGCGGCCATTCAGCCGGAACCAGCCTGGTACGTGATCACCAGCCGGCACCAGAGCGCCAGCGGCTCGGCCGGCCGCAAGCCGCTGGGGGCACGGACGCTGGACAAGATGCTGCTGCCGATCAAGAACATCTTCCCCGGCCGTGTGATCACCTGGCGGATTTTGCGCCACACGTTCGCTTCCCTTTTGGCGCAGAATGGGGTAAGCTACTATAAGATCGCCGCCTGGCTGGGAAACGACCCGGCCATCTGCGCGAAATACTATTGCAATGCCGGGCAGCGGTTTGACCCGGACATCAACAAGCTGCGGGACCAGGAAAGTCCGCAGCGGAAATATCTGGGACCGAATATCCAGAAAGGAGCCAACCCATGAATAAATGGCTGATAGCGATCATCGCCCTGGCGGCGGGCCTGGCCCTGGGGTATCCGACCGGGGCTCTGCTGACCCGCCGGCAGCGGGACGCGGCGGAAAAGATCGCCGCCAAGCTACGTTATGAACTGGAGATGACCACGCGGAACATCGCCGACCAGCAGCAGGCGGGGCGGCGCCAGGCGGAGCAGGACGCGGCGAAGATCGAAACGCTCACGCAGCAGGCCCAGCAGGCCGCCGCCCGGATCGGGATGCTGGAGCAGGAGCTGCAAAAGCGGCCGGTAGCGGTGGAGCAGTACACCGCCCAGCTCAAGGAATGGAGCGGCACCGGCGATTTCGACACGCCGGCCTTCGAGGTGAAAGGCCCCTGGATGGTGCAGTGCACGATGACGGAGGGGGCGGCGGACGAGCTGCTGCTGATCGGCGTGCACCGCAAGCGCGGGGCGGTGCGGCTGGTCGATACGCTGAGCCTGAACGGCCCGGGCCAGACCAGCACGGTGATCTATGACAGCGGCCGGTATTACCTGGCGATCACCGGCGGCGGACAATGGCGCGTGCAGATCCTGGGGCGGGAATACAAACCCAACACGATAACAGAAGGAGAAAAACCATGATTCAATTTAACTGTAAAAACTGTAACGAGCCACTAGAATCTCCGGAATCACTAGCGGGCAACATGCTGGTATGTCCCCAATGTAAAATCTCACAGTGGGTGCCCGGCCAGCCGGCCAAAATCAATGAGATTTCGCCGGTACAAATAGCGGAACCCAAAAAGGAAGATAAGCCGCGAAATCATCGCAGCGACGCAGCGTTATGGGTGGTCTTGTGGATCATTGGAAGTATAATTTTTAGCCTGTTCGGTTCAGGTGAGGGCAGCGTATTGGGTTTTGCCCTGGTGTTTGGCTGCCTGATGTTGCTGGGGATATTTATCTCCCTGTGCTGTCTGATGGCCTGGTCGGCCAAGCAAGCCAATATTCTGGAGCGGATTGCATGGCAGCAATCGATAAAAGAAGCTAGCGGACCCAACAATCAGAAATCCTAGGCCCGCAGAGTCTCCGACGCGTCCCGGGTCGGGTTTGGATGACGGACCCGGCGGAATAGGATCATAGCATCAACTATCCAGGACGGCCACGGATAGGCCATCTCCAATATTATAACTGGTAATCAGGGAACCGGAGGAGTTCAGGATCCACAAAGATTTACTACTAACCATCGTTCCTACGGCATACACATTGCCGGAACCGTCAATCGCGATGCCATAGGTGCCATTCCCGGCGTAATAATCCCAGAGCAGGCTGCCGGAGGAATTCAGCTTCCAGACCGATTTGCTGCTGGCTGGTGTACCACCGGCATACACATTGCCGGAACCATCCACGGCAATGGCATAGGCATTAGCGCCGGTATCGTAATCCCAGACCAGGCTGCCGGAGGAATTCAGTTTCCAGACCGATTTACTTCCACGGGCACCGGCAATATATACATTTCCGGAACCATCGACCGAAATACCTAAAGCGGAAGCCCCGGTATCGTAGTCCCAGACCAGGCCGCCAGACGAGTTCAGTTTCCAGACCGATTTATTTACGGGGCGGGCACCTCCCACATACACATTCCCGGAGCCATCGACGGCAATGGCATAAGCATTACTACCGGTATTGTAATCCCAGACCAGGCCGCCGGAGGAGTTCAGCTTCCAGACCGATTTGTTATCGTAACTGTGGCCGGCTACATAGACATTTCCGGAGCCATCGACGGCAATGGCATCCGTTGTTGATCCGGTATCATAACGCCATTGTACTACGCCGGCGGAGTTCAATTTCCAAACGCTATAATTATCCGTTCGCCAACCGGCCACATAGACATTGCCGGCACTATCCAGGGCGATTCCGCGGGCATAACTGTTTACATAATAGAGGGCGGGACTATCCACTTCATACCGATGTTCGCTGTCATTCCATTTACAGGGATAATCTAGCCCTAGAAACCTGGCATAAAAAACCTTATCGGTGTCATGCCATTTGATCAAACTGGAGGCATCCGCTACAAAATGGGTGGCGGCGGCCAGCAGTACCTCATTGACTTGGAACAGCCACACATCCTTATAATCCGTCGTTAATTCCGTATCGTAGGCGGTGGGGCCGCTGTCACCTGAATTTTTTACCACCACGCGGCGCATCAGGTCCATTCCCCGAAGGTATGTCGTCCATTGATCTCCAGGCCCTCATAGCGGCTATTCCCTTCATCGTCGGTTTTTACCCAACAGACAATCAAGTCATTGGCAGCCAGATCATGGACGCTGGACCCCACTTCGGCCAGGTTCAGAACTACAATCGAAACCGGAATGGCCTCGGCGTTAGTTAGGGCGCTGGTATCGGTCCCCCAGTACGTGGCGTCAATGGTTTGCAGATAGCAGTTGTAGTATCCGCCCCCCGTGGCGTCGGACACCACCTTGGCGATCAATAATTCGCCGGCAACGCTGCGGGGCATCCGCACCAAAGGCGGGACCTCCGGGGGCCGGGGGGCGGGCGGCCGTTCGGCCTCGATGCGGGCGGTCATGGCGGCGACTTTGTTTTGTATGGACATAAAACTCCTAATAATTTTTTTAACCA
>JAQTUW010000066.1 GCA_028707085.1 Methylococcales bacterium
CAAAGCTTGATTGAACGCCTGGCCCGCATCCAACATCCCGATTTGCCGCCTGAAGGGGTTATTTATACGCGGCGGGTCACGCAAATATGGTGTGCGTTTTTTGTTGTCAACGGCGGCATTGCGCTGGCGACGGCGCTTTGGAGCAGTATCGAACTCTGGAGTTTATATAATGGTTTGATTGCCTATGTATTGATGGGGATCTTGTTCGTTGGGGAATATCTAGTCAGGATGAAAACCCAGAAACATGTCAAATGAGTGTATGACCTGGCCGGTAAACAGGGATTTTACGGCCAAGATAGCTTTTCACGCCGGGCGTTATTATCACGCCGGTGATTTTTACGCGGCCGTCAACTATTGGGTTGGGCGACTGCGGGGGGAGCCATTCCAACGTTATGCGCTCTATACCGAAGATGCCTATCCTTTTGCCGTGCTGTTATTCGCGCTGTCCCATGCTGGCAAGCAGGCCTGGATTGCCGGCAATAACCGGCCTGGTACGGCCCAGCAACTCCAGCAACACGGTTGCCGGTTGCTAGGCGACTGGGATGGCGGGCAAGCGTTTGATTATCATCTGACGGCGGCAAATACCCCCCCTGCCCCGTTACCGCCGTTAAACCCGACAGAAACCCGGCTGGTGATTTTTACGTCCGGCTCCACCGGCGAGCCTAAAGCGATAGAAAAACGCCTGATTCAGTTCCAGCTTGAAGTCGCTGCGCTGGAAAAACTATGGGGCACACAGCTCGGCAGCTCCGAGGTATTGGCAACCGTCAGCCATCAACATATTTACGGCCTGCTGTTCCGCGTGCTATGGCCGCTGTCGGCGGGCCGGTGTTTCCACAGCCCGGTTTATATCAATCCTGAAACGCTGGTCAACGCCATTCACGGTGCTGCTTGCTGGGTTGCCAGCCCCGCCCATTTAAAGCGCCTGGACCAGGACTCACCGTGGGACGGTATCGCTGGATTAACCGCCGTGTTCAGCTCGGGCGGCGCGTTGCCCGAGGCGGCCAGGGAGCAGATTAAGTCGCATAGCGGCCAGCAGGTGATTGAAATCTACGGCAGCTCGGAAACCGGCGGCATCGGCTGGCGGCAGCACGATACGGCCTGGCGGCTGTTTGCCGGTATGCACTTAAACTGTATTGATGGCAGCTGGCGGCTACATTCGCCTTATCTTGCCGCTACGGAAATCGAGCCTTTTCAACTGGACGACCAGCTCAGCCTGCAAGACGATGGCCGTTTTATCCTGCTCGGACGGCTGGACCGCATCGTTAAAATCGAAGAAAAACGCCTGTCCTTATCGGAACTGGAACGGCGGCTGACCGAAACGCCTTGGGTGGCCGAAGCGTTTACCGTGGCGATAGCCAAAGGCAGGGATGTGGTCTGCGCGGCTATTGTCTTGACTGAAGCCAGTAGCGAACGCCTGAAAACCAGCGGCCGGAACGCCTTAATCAGGCAGTTGCGCACTGAGTTGCAGCTATGGTTTGATCCTGTCGTTCTGCCGAGAAAATGGCTGTTGCTGGATGCCCTGCCGTTGACGGCCCAGGGCAAAATTGACCAGCACCTGCTGAAAGCGCTGCTGGATACGGATCCGCAAAAACTGCCGCAGGTGCAAAGCGTTTGCGTAAACCTAAGCAGCGTTGAACTGGCGCTCAAGGTGCCTGAGGAGTTGGTTTATTTCCCGGATCATTTTGCTGCTTATCCGATCCTGCCCGGCGTGGTTCAGATCGCCTGGGTAGAGCATTTCGGACGCCTGTTTTTTGCGATAGCCCAGCCGTGTTTAACGCTGGAGGTTGTTAAATTTGTCAAGGTTACCCGGCCCGGCGATGAGCTTACGTTAACCCTGAACTGGAACCCATCGCCCGCCAAACTGCAGTTTAACTTCCGTTCAGGACAAGGGACGCATAGTTCGGGGCGGCTTATTTACGGGTTATCTGCTTAAGGCGAGACACGTGTAAGGCTTAACCGTTCGTCCTGAGCCCTTCGGCTACGCTCAGGAGAGCCTTGTTGAAGGGCGAATGGTCATACCCAAGGGCACAGGGCCGTTCATGGTTCGACAGGCTCACCACGAACGGCCCTTGTGCCTTTATAACCTGGATCTGTCCCGTGTATTAAGTTGAAAGATTATTTACGAAACTAAACAATGAGAACACGATGAAACCCTGCATCATCATCCCTGTTTATAACCATGAACACGCCATTACCCAGGTCATAGCGAAATTAAAGGCCTATGGCATTCCCTGCCTGCTGGTGAATGACGGCAGTTCATCGGCTTGCACGCAGGTGCTGGAAGACTGTGCCCGGCAAGAAACAAGCTGGGTCACGCTGCTAAACCGTGCCGAAAACGGCGGCAAAGGCGCGGCGGTTATCGACGGTTTCAACGAAGCGTTGCGGCTGGGATATACCCATACGCTGCAAATCGACGCCGACGGCCAGCATAATGCCGACGATATTCCGCGCTTTCTTGAAGCTGGCAGGCAAAAGCCGGAAGCGATGATTCTAGGCCAGCCAGTTTTTGATGAATCCGTCCCGAAAAACCGGCTGTACGGGCGGCGCGTAACGAATGTCTGGATAGCGATAAACACCTTATCCTCTGCAATTGCCGACGGGATGTGCGGCTTTCGACTGTATCCGTTGGCGGCCGTGGGGCGGTTAATCAGCACGGTGCAGATCGGACGGGGCATGGATTTTGACATTGATATCGCCGTGCGCTTGTACTGGCGGGGCGTTGACGCCATCAATCTACCGACTGCGGTACGCTACCCTTTGGATGGCGTGTCCCACTTCCGGCTATGGGACGATAATGTCATCATTTCAAAAGCGCATGCCCTTTTGTTCTTCGGCATGTTATTGCGCATCCCGCAACTCATCTTAAGGCATTGGCGATGAGCAAAACACCGCACTGGGCGCAAATGGAGGAGCGCAGCGTGATCTGGGGGATGCGCTTTTTGTTGCGTGTTTACCTGCTATTCGGCCGGGCCATCCTGCAAGTGTTCTTATACCCGGTCGTCATTTATTACTGGTTGGTTAACCGGCAAGCCAGGCAAGCCAGCCGCGCCTATCTGGACAGGTTGGCGATATTTGCGCCGTCGTTAAAACTACACGGCAGTTTATTGTGGAGTTACCGGCACTTCATCAGTTTTGCCAATGCCATCATCGACAAACTCGCCGCCTGGTCAGGCGCGCTGAAAGCCTGCGATGTCGAATACCACGGGCGCGAGGAATTATTGGCCAGGATTGGCGAAGGCCGGGGCGCTTTATTGCTGGGCTCGCATCTGGGCAATCTCGAAGTGTGCCGCGTGATTGCCGATATGGAGAATGCTGTCGGCATTAATGTTTTGGTGCATACCAAACATGCCGAAAAATTCAACCGGCTGTTAAACCAGACCAGCAATCACAGCCGCTTAAACCTGATCCAGGTCACTGACATCACCGCCGCTACCGCCCAGTTATTGAGCGATAAAATTGACGCCGGGGAACTGGTCATTATCGCCGCGGACAGGACGCCGGTCAGCAGCGGGCAACGCGTCGCCGAGGTTGACTTCCTGGGTGCCAGGGCCTTGTTCCCGCAAGGCCCGGTCATTCTGGCCGCGTTGCTGAAATGCCCGGTTTATACGGTGTTCTGCCTGAAACAGCGGGGCAAGCATGTCATTTATTTCGATTTTTTCAGTGACAGCTTGAAGTTCCCCAGAAAAACCCGCGATCAGGCCATGCAGCAAATCATCCAGCGCTATGCGGACTGCTTACAGGCTTACTGTTTAAAAGAGCCGTTGCAATGGTTTAATTTTTTCGATTTTTGGCCTATTGCGGATAACGATGACTAGCAACAAAACCATCGTTTTCAATGGTCAGCCGTTGACCATTGAAGACATCTGCCTGATCGCCGGGCAACAGGCGCAGGTCGAACTTTCCTCCCAAGCCGATTTTATTAACCGCATCGACAAAGGCGCGTTATTCATTGATACGCTGTTAAAAGAGCAGGGCTTTGTCTATGGCGTGACGACTGGCTACGGCGATTCCTGTACCGTGTCGGTGCCGCTGCATCTGGTTGAAGAACTGCCCCGACATTTGTATACCTTCCACGGCTGCGGTTTGGGCGCTCATTTTGATGCACAGCAAACCCGCGCCATCCTGTCCGTACGCCTGACCAGTCTTGCGCGCGGATTTTCCGGCGTCCGTTATCGGTTAT
>JAQTUW010000045.1 GCA_028707085.1 Methylococcales bacterium
TTTTACCACGTCCGGATTGCTGTTTGCAGAAGCAATCAGGGCATCCACCTCCCGACGGTTATGATTATAGCTATTGTCGAGCCAGCCGCCCTGTATCATCTTCATACCATATTTGCGGGCGATTTCCGGAATGGGCTGCAGCCCGCCCAGACTGGAGTAGGTACGGATGCCAACCGTTTTATCGGCCAGCAAACGCATGTCTTCTTCTATATGTTCCGGTAGCGGAATATTTTTTTCCAGCGGGCTGTAACCCTCGCGGAAAGGCGCAAAAGACAGGCTCATCAGTTTGCCGGATGGCACGTCGGGGCCGGCATCCCGGGGCTGGTTGGCATATTGGCCGAAAATGCCATGAACTAAAATGACCAGCAGCAGACTAAGCAGAACTCGAACAATGTGCATATCGAAAGTATTCAATCTATAAAGGATGACGGCAATGACCAGCCTGATTGGACTCGTAGCGCAACCGCGTCATTAATCTCTGGCCCTGAGCGTTCGCCCGAAAAACAAGGGAAGAAGGGCGGGATTTGATGCGCGCAGGGTATCAGCCAATCGGGCTGCAGAAATTATACGGGGTAAACCGGTGAATCGTGAATGTAAACAGGCGACAAACACCGACCGACGCATTTGGCGACAAATATTTTCTGTACTTTCACTATGGGTTCTGGTTACAGTATCAAGATTTTCTGAAATGGCTCTCCCTTAGTTTTTTGCCATCCACTCTCTCATTGGCTATTTTTATGAGGCTTTACTATGCATAAAAAAATTCTTCCCATTCTGTGCGGAGCCATTTTGTCGCCCCTATCGCCCTGGGTTTGGGCAGAGGCCGGCAAATTGCCTGCGAGCGCGCCTGTCAAGCTTGGCACAGCAGAAGAAATCTGTTCTGAATTTACGGATCCGAAATGGCGGGATGCACAGGTAATTGACGGCGTGGCGATCCAGGAATCCAGGATGTGCAATCCTGACAACCCTGCCGATATTGCCGCATTTGTAAAAGGCACCAACAATATCTCCATGGCGACCCTCATGGAAACCCAGTTGGCCGCCGACGCGATCACCGCCAGCAACGACATAGACGGCGACGGCGACCCCGATCACTACATCATCAAACTGGAAATTGCCGAGCTGAACGGCCATTCGCCGGACATGCGCGAACCCACCACCACGTTTGACATTGCCCCGGGTATCCAGCCAACTTTCTGGGTTTATGCACCCAAGACCCGCGACATGTCGACCCTGAGCCTGTACGAACCGGTCGCCAATCCCTTGCTGCGGGCGCCTTCCCCGGTTATCCGGGTGGAGCAGGATGACATAATCTGGCTGGTTCTGGAAAACAGCCATTACCTGCCGCACTCCATCCATTTGCACGGCGTCGATCATCCTTATATGGATCACGGCGGCGAGGGAAATGACGGGGTCGGACAGACCGGGCAAATGGATGTGATGCCGGGATCCAGCAAAACCTATGTTATCAAGCCGCGGCATCCGGGCACCATGTATTACCATTGCCATGTTCAGCCTCACACCCATATCCCCATGGGCTTGCAGGGCATCTTCATTGTCGAGGAAAACCGGCCCAACAACTGGGTGCAGACCTTTAACGTAGGCGGCGGACAAGTTCGGCATCCATCGGTCGCCGTGCTGGAAAAATACAATGCGGAATACGATTTGCATTATCAGTCGGTAGATAAGGAGCTGCATGAAATGGCGCGCTCGGCCAACGATCCACGCCTGATCGCCAGACGCCTGAATCAGGAATACGACGTCACCGAGGCGACCGACGACTACTTCATGCTCAATGGCCGCTCTTTCCCCTATACGCTGAGAGAATCCCTGATTCTCATGGAAGAAAACAAGAAAGTTAAGCTGCGGGTGCTAAATGGGCACACCGACGCCTTTGGCCTGCACATACATGGACATAAGCCGATGGCCACTCATTACGATGGCGTGGATAACGGCCCGTCTTCCTATATCAAACGGGATGTACACGCCATGGTGCCCGCACAGCGACTGGATCTGGAACTCAGCGGCATCGATGACGGCTTGAACAGTTATGGCCCCGGCATCTGGATGTTCCATGACCATGTCGAAAAATCGTTTACCACCAATGGCGTCGGCGAAGGCGGCGATATCAGTCTGGTGGTTTACAAAGGCTTTGCCGATGAAAGAGGCATACCCAAAGTACACGGCATGAGCCTGACGCCTTACTTTACCAAAGAGTTCTGGCAAGGCAAGTATCCAATGTGGCAGGATTACGATGCCTGGAAGAGCCTGGGACTACCTGAAATAAAAGCCGCCAAGGAAAAGGCTTTTGTGCCGCCCCCGCCGCCAACCGACAAAAGCGCCGCCTCAGCCGCCAGCGCGGGCGGCAACCAGGGAACCGGCTTTGCACAACTGGCCTACGGCCTGTTGCTGGGCTATTTCGGTTATTGGCTGTTCGTCAACCGCGACCGGATCAGAGCCCTGTTCAAAAAATAATCGCCGCTACGCGTCGCCGGCTCCCCCGTAAAAATGGAGCCGGCGACGCGCAACGTCCTAGCCTACTAGAAACTGCCGCATCATGCCGGCATTCTCATGCTCAAGATTATGGCAATGGTATAAATACAGGCCGCTGTAATCCTGAAAAGGCTTGATGATAGTCACTTCCTCGCCCGGCATGACCAGCACGGTATCCTTCCAGCCGGAATCCATGAAACCGTGTCTGACCGTTTCATAACTGTTTGCGTTTACACCCATGGCGTTTCTGCCGATAATTTGAAATTGTTGTCCATGCAAATGAATGGGATGGGCCATCTCCATCATCATATTGCCACCCATATGCCCGCCATCTTCCTGGCCGTCATGCTGCGAACCAGACTCCATGCCGCGCCGCATCCTGCCGCCCATGCCATGGCCGCCAGCCATCATGCCCATACCGCTACGGTCGTGAAAAATCCTGATCTTTTTGAACGAGCCGAGGCTGACTTTTTCAAAATCCATCACCCTGTCCATCGCAAAGGATTTGCCGTTCAGGGTTGGCCGCATCGGCCGCATGGCCATTGCAATAGGCAATGGATTCCGGGCATTATCGGTGTCGCTTTCCGTCAACCGCCTGATTGCCGCCAATTTTTCCGGCAATGCCGGCGAGTCGCCCACCTTTTCGCTGATCCTGAACGTGGCAACCGGAAATTTACCGCCCTGGGGCAGGGAATGCTGCAGCATCATGCCCATTCGCCCGGACATTCTTTCATACATCGCCGGCATGACCCCGGAAAAAGGCAGGCTGTACATAATCAGTCTGGATCCGACCGCCCGGCCGCTAAAATCCAGCCACAAATCCACTCTTTCGCCGGGCGACAGCATGATATAGGGCCTTTGTTCCGGCTTTTCCAGCAGACCGGCATCGGCGCCGATAGCTGTCAAAGGCGCGCCATCTTCCCAGCCCAGCTTGTAAATCCGCGAATTGGAGCCGTTGAGAGCCCGGAAGCGATAGGCCCTGGATTTGACCGAAAACTCGGCGTTCGGCTTGCCATTCACCAGCACGGTATCGCCCAGAAAGCCCAACATCCGTTGCGGCATGCCATGCGGATAGCGCAATTGGTTTTGGGCGTCGAAACTACGATCCTGAATGACCAGAGGCAGATCGTACTCGCCGCGCGGCAAATCCAACCGGCTTTCCTGTTCATCGCCAATCACGATCAGCCCGGCCAGACCGCGGTAGACCTGTTCAGCGGTCAGGCCATGGGTATGGGAGTGATAAAAACTGGTTCCAGCCCGGTTCAGCACCTCGAATTCATAAACGTATTGCCGGCCGGGCGGCATGCTGTACATGGGGTGGCCGTCGCTGGTTTGCGGCACATGCAGGCCATGCCAGTGAATAATGCAGGGCTCGTTGAGCCTGTTGTTGAAATAACAGCGCACCTTCTGACCTTGCTGCAGATTCAGTACCGGCCCCAGATAATTATCGGGTAGATGCCGCAAGGTTTGCGCCGGCCCTTTTAGCAAACGGGCGACATATTTTTGCACGGCCGTCTCCGGGCCGCCGGCAAAGATAGGAACATAGGCCGTTTGCGCGAAAAACTCAAGCGCCACATCCGGTTTGAAACCGGGCGTCGCCATGCCGGTTATTTTCCCGCTGCTTGCCGGCAACCAGTCAGGAAGCGCCAACATCGCGGCGCCTAATGCCGAATGCTTTAAAAACCGGCGTCTGCCGGAATTGTATACAGTCATCTCTCCCCCTATTCTTTTGTTTTTACTATAAATCCCGCTACGTCAAACAATACGCCTGCCGCAATGTCCATACAACGAATTTTTGACTACGGCAGCTCCGGCTAACACCCAATAAACCCAAGGGTGATAGAATGACCGCAGATGAGGGCAATGTCAGCTCAGCAATAACAACTCCGGACAAAGAGGAAAAATATGCGTAACTGGAAACCGTTACCTGTCTTGGCAGGCGTTCTGGCCCTTGCCATCGTTCTGTATGTTGCATTTTATTTCGTATTTCTGAACTTCTTTGTCGATTTGTGGTGGTTTGAATCGCTGAATTATGAAGGCTACTTCTGGCTAAAAACCCTGTACCGTTTTATTTTTTCAGGCTTTGTCACATTTTTTTTCTTTCTGATTTTCCTGTTTCATTTCTGGATCGCATCAAGGTATCTTGGCCTCAATCCGCCGGATGAGGTGCTGATGGACGATAACAAACGCCATAGCCATCAGATGCTGGCGGACGTATTCATCTCGGGCTCCAAAAAGGTCTACATTCCGGCTTCCCTGCTGCTGGCAATCATTATCGCCATCCCGTTTTATGTGCAATGGCAACAGGCGCTGCTATTTTTCTTTAGTAGCGCAGCAGGCGTTGCCGATCCGGTATACGGCAACGATGTCAGCTTTTACATGTTCGCCTACCCTTTCTATCTGCTGATCCAGAAACAGTTGTTGTTCAGCTCTTTTCTGTTACTGGCTGCAACCGGGCTGCTGTACTGGCTGGAACATATTTTTGTACCTAACCAGAGCAAGAACTTCCCGCTGGGCGCCAAAATCCATCTCAGCCTGCTGTTTGTTTTTGTGATGCTGTTTGTCGCATGGGGATTCATGCTGAACCGCTTTGCACTGCTTTACGCAGACGGCAATGAACCGGTTTTTTTCGGGCCGGGCTTTGTCGATTTGCGCTATGAACTGCCGCTGATCTGGCTAACCATTTTCGCCGTGCTGGCGATGACGGTCTCGGTGATATTTTATGTGTTTTCGGAAAGACACCGCAGCAAGACCCCGATCTTTATCAGTTCTCTGTGCTTTATCTCCGCTTTCTGGCTACAGCATATTCCCATGATTCCGGAGTTCATCGAAAAACTGATCGTCAAACCCAACTATAACCGTATCGAGTCGGAAAACATTCGCTACAACATCGACGCGACGTTGGACGCCTATGGTCTACAGAATGTGAAGACCGTTGATTTCACGGTCAATATCGATCCGACCCCGGATATTGAAAAATGGTCGACAAAAAGTCACTTTGAAAACATCCCGGTCTGGGACAGGGAGTTTCTGCTCGACAGCTATATGCAGTTACAGGGCATCAGGCCCTATTACGGCTTTCCTGCCGTAAATGAAGATCGCTATTTCATCAACGGACACCACCAGCAGGTTAATCTCGCCGCCCGGGAAATCAACATCGACAAACTGCCCAAGGAAGCGCAAAACTGGGAAAACACCACCTTGCGCTATACGCATGGTTATGGCGCCGTGGTTTCCCCGGCCGCTCAGGACGCCGGTATCCCCATCGTCTGGTATTTGCGCGATCTCGATATGACCTCCAGCGTCGGTTTCAGCGTCAAATACCCGGACATCTATTACGGTCAGGAAAAATACCATTACGCTATCGTGCCCAATTTGCTGTCGAGCAAGGATATTTCCGGCACAAAATCAACCGATACCCGGGATTATCAGGGTAGCTTCGGCATTCCGATCAGCTCCTATTTCAGAAAGATGCTGCTGTCCACATACTTGCAGGACGAAAAAGTCTTTTTGTCGCCCAATATCACCGAAGAAAGCAAATTGCTGATCTATCGGAACATCAATGAAAGGATCAACAAAATAACGCCGTTTTTACATCTGGACAAAGACCCTTATCTGGTCATAAACAAAGACCGGTTCTACTGGATACAGGACGCCTACACCCTATCCAGCCACTATCCGGTTTCGGAGCCGATGGAGGATAGTTTTTCAAACGGCAAACAGTCCTTCAACTATATCCGCAATCCGGTAAAAATCGTCGTTGACGCCTATGACGGCCATGTAGACTATTATATAGTTGACGACAAAGACCCTATCATCAAAGCCTATGACCGCGCTTATCCCGGGTTTTTTAAAAAATTGCCGGAAATGCCGGACGACCTGCTTCAGCATTTGCGCTATCCGCGCGATCTGTACTACATACAGATGAAAATCTACGCCAAATACCACCAGGACAGCACATTTCTGTTTTATGAGCAGGCGGAAACCTGGGAATTCGTCACCCTAAATTCGCAAATCATGCTGCCGTATTTTCTGACCATGGACTTTAACCACTGCAACGATCAGGAGGAATTTGCGATGATAAATCCCATGACCCCTGTGCACAGGGAAAATCTGAGCATGGTCGGGGTTGCCAGCACCCTGGATCAAAATAGCTGCGACCATAACTATAAGCCCGGGATAACCATTTACAAATTCCCCAAGGCGGTACAGGTAAACGGCCCGGCGCAGGTTAGCGCGTTGATCGATCAGAACCCCGAAATAGCCGCACAGTTTACCTTGTGGAATCAGATGGGCTCGGAAGTCAAAAAAGGCAGAATGGTGATTATGCCCATGGATAACTCCATCCTCTATGTCCAGCCCATCTATACCCTGTCCACCCAGACAAAAATGCCGGAGCTGGCGCGGGTGATTGTATCCACCGGCAATCTGGTGGTCATGGAGAAAACCTTGCAGATGGCCTTTGATAAATTAAAAGATCAGTTCCTGAATGGGGTGCGCAATTCCGGATCAGGCATTTCCTCATCCGCAGGCAAATAGCATTTTTCTCTATTTTTAGCTGGTACAAATATTGCCTGATAAGCAAGTGAGCTCGAAAGCGACTGACTCAGCGGTAATTTATGTGATCTTCACGACATTTCCCGAAGCGGAATGTTCGATGACTGACAGGCTAAGTTGCGCTGGGAAACGGTTTTTTGAGCCATTTTCCTTCATTCAGCGTAATAGGTATCACAATGGCAGAGTTTTTTGTTGAAATAAACGCCCAAGGCAACGGCGATCACATCGTGCATAGATCGGACTGCTCCATTCTTCCATCCAAGGATGCAGTCCGCTATTTGGGATCAATCGCCAGTTGCAGCAGCGCGGTAAAAAAAGCGAGTGAAATATTCAAGCAGGTAAACGGCTGCAGCCTGTGTTCAGTGGCTTGTCATAGCGCCTGAGCCATCGTCCGTCGTCACTGGAAACCAAAACCGCCCTTCGGCAGAGCCCGCCTCAGCGCAGCCGAAGGGCTGGGATCGAACCGGGTTAATCAATCCTCCGCCGTTTTTTTAATGATCCCAGTCCTTGAACGGATGGCGGGTCAAATTATTGTTGTAATAACGCATGTCGGACGTCACTTCCTGGCCCAGCCACTGCGGCCTATCAAACGCGGCGCCAATTTCCGGCAGTTCAATTTCGGCCACGATCAGTCCGGCGTTATCGCCCAGAAACTCGTCTATTTCCCATGTGTGCGAGCCGCGTTGCACAAAATGGCGAATTTTTTCAACCAGGGGTTTGCAACAAAGCTCGTCCAGCAGGGTATTGGCATCCGTCAGTGGAATTTCATATTCGAATTCCAGCCTGGATGCGCCTATGGTTGCCGATTTGATATTCAGCCAGGCATGCTCGTCGGAAATGCGCACCCGAATCGAACCTAGCGGACTGCTGCTGAGGTAGCCCTGCTTATACAGCACGGCATGACTAATTTCAGTGCGCCAACTATCGTCGGCTAATAAAAATTTGTGTTCGATTTCCAGCGCCATCGGCTTTCCAGGTATTCAGAAGGGAGGGTCAAAAGGTGGCTGGCCTGCGTGGAGCGGCAGACAGCATGCGTGTTTTTATAGCATACCAAAAAGTCCTGCAAAAGCCAGTAACCGCTCATTCCATCAGCGGTTAGCCGCACAAAACTTCCGGCCCGGGAGCGGGAAATCTACAGAAATTCGCTTTGGGTTGGTGTTCCGGGCGATAATTCTTTATTATAATAGTAGGTAATTAGGCTGACGGGTTTTCCGTTGGTCTGACTATTGTTGTTCACTCAATCTGGAGAATTAAAATGGCTTTTGAATTACCTGCTTTACCGTATGCAAAAGACGCATTGGCGCCGCACATCTCTGCGGAAACAATCGAATATCACTACGGCAAACATCATCAAACCTATGTCACCAATCTGAACAATCTGATTCCTGGCACCGAGTTCGAAGGTTTGTCTCTGGAAGAAATCGTCACCAAATCCGCCGGCGGAATTTTCAACAATCCCGCTCATGTCTGGAATCACTCTTTTTACTGGAACATCCTGTCGCCTAACGGTGGCGGCGAACCAACCGGCCCACTGGCTGAAGCTATTGATAAAACCTTTGGCTCCTTTGAAAAATTCAAGGAAGAAATGACCAAAACAGCGGTAACCACTTTCGGTTCCGGCTGGGCCTGGCTGGTAAAAAATCCGGACGGCAGCCTGGCGCTGGTCAGCACCAGCAATGCCGGCACGCCGCTGACAGCGGGTCAAACACCCATCCTGACCTGCGATGTATGGGAGCATGCCTACTACATCGATTACCGCAATCTGCGCCCTAAATACCTGGAAGCATTCTGGGCTTTGGTCAACTGGGATTTCGCCAGCGCAAACTTTGCTGCTTAAAAGCTCTGCGATGCGGGCCGGCATCAGACCAGCCCGCATTTTCCGCCGCAAGCATCATAAATGCTCCATTGCAATATCCTGCTCCAGAAAAGCGTCGATTGCCGCCGCATCCTCAAAATTGCCGTACGCCAGCGCAAGCTTGGCATAAGCCGCTTCCAGCGACATATTCCAGATCATGGTCGCGCCGCCGGACAGCAGTTGCGCGGTTGAGGCATAAACACTTTCAGAGCGCATGCCCGGCGCAAGGTAGACTTTAAGCGCCCGTTGCCGGCAATGCCGAACGAAGGCGGGCAGACTGTGTCGTTCACCTCCGGCCGTGTCGGTGCAGGCGGTGCCGGAGTGATAAAGATCGTGCAATATGGCGTCCACCCCATCCAGGTTAAACCGAGCGTAATCCAGCCCGGGGTATGGCCGTATCAGCATGATCCGGCTACTAAAAACGGGTTTGCAAATGACATTCGGCCTTTCAGCCGGAACGGGAACGGTTTGCGGTTCGAATTCGCCATCCGCAAACTGCATGAAGGCTACGGATTGTATGCCTATGAAATCACTACTCAGTTGCAGGCAAGATGCCAGACGGGTCGCAAGGTGAACCTGCATCGGCCGATTTCGATTCCGATAGGCGACAAAGACGCCGCGCAATTGAACTTTCCGAATAAAGGCCACCGCGCAAAGGAAATTCGGCAAACCGTTTGCATCCGGATTGTCCAGCGGCATATCGCTGGAAACCAGCAGCATGGGTATCCGTAACGGATTGAAATACAGGCCAAGAGCGGCTGCGCTAAATGCCAGCGTATCCGTGCCGTGGGTAACGATGATGCCCGCGAAGCGCGTTAAATCTTCGGCTTCAATGGCGGCGACGATTTCGCTCCAGTGCCGGGGATGCAGATTTTCGCTCAGTATTTGTATGGGCTGCACGGTTTTGAATTTTACCGTAGCGGCAGCCTCCGCGTCCTGCGCGGCAAACATCTCCAGCAGCCTGAATCCGGCGGTGTTGCTGGTGTCGGTCGTGCCGTTCACGGTTTGCGAGCCGATTGTGCCGCCCGTGAAAACCAATAAAATGTTTTTCATAGTATGATGCAGAGAGAATCCGGAAGACGCGCATCTTAAACACAAACCATGAAAATATCACTGATTGTCGCCATGTCCAGTAATCGCGCGATTGGCGTGAATGGCAAAATGCCCTGGCATTTGCCCGCCGATCTGAAACGCTTCAAACAGATTACCATGGGCCATCCTGTCATTATGGGTCGAAAAACCTTTGAGGCCATAGGCAAACCTTTGCCCGGCCGCCGGAATATCATTCTCAGCAGCCAGACCGATTACCGGCGGCAGAATTGCATGACTGTCAACGAAATGCCGGCGGCACTGAAACTGTGCGCGGATAGCGAAGAGGCATTCGTGATCGGCGGGGCCAGTCTTTATCAGGCTCTGATCACCCGGGCGGATTTTTTATACCTGACGGAAATCTGCAAAGCCTTTGATGGCGACACTTTTTTTCCGGAAATCGACTACCGGCAATGGCAGGAACTGGAAAGACAGGAAGTGGACGATGACCGAAGCGTTGATTTTAAATACCGATTCCTGAAATATCGGCGCTTGCCCGGGCAAAATGACATTTGAACCGACTGAAGGGCTGATGGCTTGGCTATTTGTCATAAAACGGTCATAATTGCTTAATACTATTGTCATTCCGAACAGGCATTATGCTACCCAGATTAGAACACTCAATTTATGAGAAAAATATGAAACAATCAATTCGACTGAAGTCGCTTGCACTCAGTTTAGCCATCACCTCCAACCTGCTCGTTGCCGATAAGGTCGCCGCCGAGCCGGTTACTCTGGATCCGGGCCTGCCCGAGTATACCCAGGCCAGCGGAATTTCCGGCAACGTGTCCAGCGTGGGTTCGGATACCTTGGCCAATCTGATGACCATGTGGGCCGAAGAGTTCGGAAAGCTTTATCCGAACGTGAATATCCAGATTCAGGCTGCGGGTTCATCCACTGCGCCGCCGGCGCTGATAGAGGGCACCGCCAATCTGGGCCCGATGAGCCGCAAGATGAAAGATAACGAAATAGACGGCTTTGAAACCAAATATGGCTACAAGCCGACTGCAATTCCGGTTGCCATCGATGCACTGGCGGTTTTTGTAAACAAGGACAATCCCATCAATAAATTATCCTTGCCGCAGGTTGACGCCATCATGTCCTCGACGCGCAAATGCGGCTACGCCACCGACATCAATACCTGGGGCCAGCTTGGCCTGACCGGCGCATGGGCGACCAAACCCATCCAGTTGTATGGCCGTAACTCGGTGTCCGGCACATATGGTTTCTTCAAGGACGACGCATTGTGCAAAGGTGATTATAAAAACAATGTCAACGAACAGCCTGGTTCGGCTTCCGTTGTTCAGGGCATCACTACTTCTGTCAATGGTATCGGTTATTCGGGCATAGGTTATTTGACCTCCGGCGTAAAAGCCGTTGCCTTGGCGCATAAGGAGGGCGGCGAATATATCGAGCCGACTCCCGAAAACGCAATCAGCGGCGCTTATCCGCTGTCGCGCTTCCTGTACATTTATGTCAATAAAAAACCCAATGAACCGCTTGCGCCCATGGAAAAGGAATTTCTGAAAATGGTGCTTTCAAAAACCGGGCAGCAAATAGTGATCAAGGACGGCTATATTCCTCTACCGGCAAAAGCCGTCACCAAAGCATTAAGCTTAATCGAATAAGACCAATACTGGACAGGGATGATAAACAGGGAATTCAAAGCAGGGACGCTGCAAGGGATGGCCAGGCAGCAATGCTGTTCTCTCTTTAAAGGGTGAAAACAGTTCAGGCAGCATTTATAAAGCCGATAACCGCCCGTGCAGTTGTCGGCTTTTCTATTTTAAAACGTTATGTCATGTCAAAATTGCGCTACGTTTATTACTAATTTTTTGTTATGTCTCAAGACTATTCAACTCAACCGCCCGTAACCTCCATTCTCAAAACCGCCGCGAGTGACCGTCATCAGAACTGGCGACTCCTAAAGGATAAAATTGCCGAGTACTGCGTAACCTTCGGCGGCTTGAGCATTATTCTGGCTGTGGTATTGATTTTCTTTTACCTGCTGTATGTGGTTTTTCCGCTGCTGTTGCCGGCCCATGCCAAAGCCGTCAATCGCTATGCGGTGACCGAGCAACAAATGGGCAATACTGTATTTTTGGCGATGGAAGAACAGAACGAAATTGCGGTTCGTTTCACCGATACCGGCAAGGCTGTTTTTTTTGGGGTCGCCGATGGCGACGTCATTGCCACTGACAGTTTGAATATTCCGGAACAGGCGCGGATTACCAGCTTTGCACATGGCGGTTTCGACACCGGGGTCGTTGCCTACGGCCTGTCGGACGGACGGGCGCTGATTGCAAAACATGCATACAAGCAGACTTATGCCGGCGGTAAACGGCTGATTACCCCATCGCTGTCCTATCCGCTGGGCAAGGATCCGGTACAGGTGGACAACAGTGGACAGTCCTTGACTAAAATCGCCGTCAGCATTGGCGATAAAAACAGCGTCCTGCTGGCAAAAACTGCTGATAATCGCGTCGTTCTCAGTAGTTTCAGCAAGAAATCCTCGCTGTTTGATGACGACGCCACGCTGGAGCGCCAGGAATCCATGCTGGAAACCGGAGGAAATGATGTCGATTACATGCTGGTGGACAAGGAGCAGCATAACGTCTATCTAGCCAACCGGCAAGGCGCTCTGGCGGTATATGACATAGCGGACAATAAACAGCCGGTTCTCAAATTTAAACTCAATACGCTCGATCAGGGGCTCGAAATCACCAGTATGGTGTTTCTGAACGGTGATCTGTCATTGCTGATTGGCGATAGCCATGGCGTCTTGACGCAATGGACTATTGTCAGAAATGAGCAGAACCATTACAGTGTCCAGAAACTGCGTTCGTTCAAGGTTTCCGAGTCGGCCATCGTCGCCATCAGCCCGGAGCAGCGCCGCAAGGGGATGCTGGTCGCGGATGCCGCAGGCAATATCGGGATTTACAACACCACGGCCGAACGCGAACTGATCAAGGAAAATGTGCCGGGCGGCAGGCCGCTGGCCATCACCCTGTCGCCACGCGCCAATGCCATGCTGATCCAAAGCGAAGACGGCAAAATCAGTTACTGGACGATAGACAACCCGCATCCGGAAGTCTCGTTTGCCTCGCTTTGGCAGAAAGTCTGGTACGAAAGCTATCCCAAACCGGATTATATCTGGCAGTCATCTTCCGCCAGCAACGACTTCGAGCCAAAAATGAGTCTGGTGCCTCTGGTGTTCGGCACCATCAAGGCCTCGTTTTACGCAATGCTGGTGGCGATTCCGCTGGCGCTGTTCGGGGCGATTTACACCGGCTACTTTATGGCGCCTCAAATCCGCCAATACGTCAAACCCGGCATCGAAATCATGGGCGCCCTGCCGACCGTGATTCTGGGTTTTCTGGCCGGTCTATGGCTGGCGCCTTTTATCGAGATGCATTTAAGCGGCATTTTTACCCTATTGATACTAGTTCCGGCAGGGGTGATGATTTTTGCCTATGTCTGGCAATATGTACCGCCGAACATTCGCCATAAATTGCCCGAAGGATGGGATTGCCTGATTTTGGCGCCTGTCATCATATTATGCGGCTGGCTGGCGATTACCTTAAGTCCAGGCATCGACGCGCTCTGCTTCGACGGCGATTTGCGCACCTGGCTGAACAGCCGGTTCGGCATCGGTTATGACCAGCGGAACACCCTGGTGGTCGGGCTGGCCATGGGGTTTGCGGTCATACCGATGATATTCTCGATCGCTGAAGACGCCATCTTCAGCGTGCCGAAACACCTCACCACCGGTTCGCTGGCTCTGGGCGCCACGCCCTGGCAAACCATGATCAAGGTGGTTCTGCTGACGGCCAGCCCCGGGATTTTTTCGGCAATCATGATAGGCTTCGGTCGGGCTGTAGGTGAAACCATGATTGTGCTGATGGCTACCGGCAACACCCCGGTAATGGATTTGAGCATATTTCAGGGTTTGCGTACCCTGTCGGCGAATATCGCCGTGGAAATGCCCGAATCCGAGGTAAACAGCACCCATTACCGGGTACTGTTTTTATCGGCGCTGGTATTATTCATGTTTACCTTCATCGTCAACACCCTGGCCGAGGTTGTCCGTCAAAATCTAAGACAAAAATATAGTTCATTATGATAAAAACATGGTTCAAAAGCGGTTCGCCGTGGATCTGGATGACTGCCGGCGCGGTCAGTATCAATCTGATACTGGTGGCAGGGCTATTGTTGCTGATTTCCGTCCGAGGGTTGGGTCATTTCTGGCCAGGCGATATCAAGGAATATCATTATCAGGACAGACAGAGCCCGGAAACAGTGATTATCGGCGAAGAAACCGAAACTGCGCTGCTGGGAGCAGCCCAGGCCAGGGCTGCGGGTTACGAATTGCTGAATAAAGGCGAGTATCTGGTGCAGCATCTGGTAAAGACCGGCAACCGCGATATTCTGGGTAGCGATTTTCGATGGATACAGAATCAATATATTCGCAGCCAATCCACGCCGGACGACCTGCTTTGCGTAGAACGCCGGGAATGGGGTAATTTTTACGGACGTCTGCTGGCGGTAAAGGAAAATGGCGTCGTGATTGCTCAGGGTCAACAGGCATGGACTGTCGCGCTGGAAAAATTAGACAGCGCAAAAAGCTTATACAACCAGATCGACAAACTTCAGGACAAGGATGTAGGCGCAATCAACTACAATCTGGAAAGGCTACGCCTTAAACAACGGGCGCTGGAGCTGAAAAACCAGTGGAACGGCGTGGTCAGTCAGGAATTTGCCGATAAAAAACTGGCTTACGAACTTGAATATAAAGTCATTCAGGAAACAATCGGAAAGTTCAATCAGGATTTAAAACAATACAGTTTGCTGGTTTCCGAAGCGGGCGGGCGGCAAGTCAACATCCCGCTGGCTAGAATCGTGAAAATTTCAAGACCGAACCAGATGAGCATCCTCGACAAATCGATTGATTATGTCCGTAATTTTATCGATTTTATCAGCGAAGATCCTCGTGAAGCCAATACGGAAGGCGGCATCTTTCCGGCTATCTTCGGAACCGTGCTGATGGTGCTGCTGATGGCGGTGTTCGTGACGCCATTTGGGGTGATCGCCGCAGTTTATTTGCGCGAATACGCCAGACAGGGCGTTATCACCCGAATCATCCGCATTGCCGTCAATAATCTGGCCGGGGTGCCTTCAATTGTTTACGGCGTCTTCGGTCTGGGATTTTTTGTTTATATTCTGGGTGGTAACATAGACCGGCTATTTTTTCCGGAAGCAGCGCCGGCGCCGGTTTTCGGCACCCCTGGCCTGCTATGGGCGTCTTTGACGCTGGCGTTACTAACCCTGCCGGTGGTGATTGTCGCAACGGAAGAAGGCCTGTCCCGCATCCCCAAATCCATTCGCGAGGGCAGTCTGGCGCTGGGCGCCACCAAGGCCGAAACCCTGTGGCGCACGGTATTGCCCATGGCGAGTCCGGCCATTATGACCGGGCTGATCCTGGCAGTAGCCAGGGCGGCCGGAGAAGTTGCGCCCTTAATGCTGGTCGGCGTGGTAAAACTGGCGCCCACGCTGCCGCTGGATGGCAACTTTCCTTATTTGCATCTGGACAGAAAGTTCATGCATCTCGGCTTCCATATATATGACGTAGGCTTTCAAAGCCCGAATGTTGAAGCGGCGCGGCCGCTGGTGTACGCCACCTCGTTATTGCTGGTCATGGTCATTGTCGGTCTTAACATGTTTGCAATCACCATCCGCAACAATCTGCGGGAAAAATACCGCGCCCTGGAAAATTAAAATACTGCATATCAAATAACAAGATGCCCGGATCAAAAATATGACAACAGCACAAACACGTACTCACGGCATCAATATTGGCGCCTTGAACAGGGATGAAAAACCCCAGCAGATCGAAAACTTTGAAACTTGCATCAAAATAGAAGATCTCGATCTTTTCTATAGCGGAAAGCAGGCTCTGCACAAGGTCAATATGGAAATGCCGAGAAAAAAAGTCACGGCTTATATCGGGCCCAGCGGCTGCGGCAAATCAACCTTGCTACGCTGCATTAACCGGATGAACGATCTGGTCGACGGCGTCAGCATCCGGGGCAGAATATTGCTGGACAATGAAGACATTTTCGACAAGTCCGTCAATGTCGCCGCGTTGCGCAGACGGGTCGGCATGGTATTTCAAAAGCCGAATCCATTCCCCAAGACAATATACGAAAATGTGGCTTACGGTTTGAGAATACAGGGCGTAAACGATCGCCACATACTGGATGAAGTGGTGGAAAAATCTCTGCGCGGCGCAGCGTTATGGGATGAGGTCAAAAACCGGTTGAACGAAAATGCCCTGGGAATGTCAGGTGGTCAGCAACAACGTCTGGTTATTGCCCGGGCAATCGCAATTGAACCGGAAGTGATATTGCTGGACGAACCTGCATCGGCGCTGGATCCCATATCAACCTTAAAAATTGAAGAGTTGATCAACGAATTAAAAGACCAGTATACAATCGTCATTGTAACCCATAATATGCAGCAAGCCGCCAGGGTATCCGATTATACCGCCTTCATGTATATGGGAGAATTGATCGAATTTGGGGAAACCAGCGAATTGTTTACAAACCCGGCTAAAAAGCAAACTGAAGACTACATTACCGGCAGATACGGATAAGAGGAAAATCAGTAATGGATAATAATAAGATAAAACAGCATATTTCCCGGCAATTTAATGAGGAAATGGAGGAAATCCGCAATAAAGTGCTGGCCATGGGCGGACTGGTCGAACAGCAGGTTGATCTTGCCACTAAAGCGTTCATGAGTTACGACATGGAGAGCGCTGAAACCGTCGTGCAACAGGATCAATTGGTCAACGAACTGGAGAAGGACATTGATCACGAATGTACCGAAATCATGGCCAGACGCCAGCCGGCGGCTTTCGATCTGAGAATGCTGATCGCCACCATCAAAATCATCACAGATCTGGAGCGTATTGGCGACGAAGCGGCAAGAATCGCCCGCATGACCATGCGCCTGGAAGGTTCGGATTATTATCAGGACAAATATTACGAGATCGAGCACCTGCTGGAACTGGTAAAAGACATGCTGAACGGCGCGCTGGACGCTTATGCCAGAACCGATGTGGACGAAGTGGTGGAAATCACCGGCCAGGATGCCAAGGTGGACAGGGAATACACCAGCATCACCCGGCAGTTGATTACCCAAATGATGGAAAATCCCCGGAATATCACTCGAGCGCTGGACATGCTGTGGACAGCCAGAGCGCTGGAACGCATAGGCGATCATTCCTGCAACGTCTGCGAGCATGTCATCTACATGGTGAAAGGCAAGGATGTGCGCCATGTTAGCCGTGAAGAGCTGGAGCAAACCGTAAAAACCGGCCGCTAGCATTTTAGCACCGGCAGTTTCGAGACAGCCGCAACCCGGCCTGCTTCAGGATCATTCCAATCCGGACACCATGTCATACCGCGAGAGGCCCCATGGCAGAGCATAAAATTTTCTTAAAACCGGCCAATCAGGAAACGGCAATCGAATTGCCCATTTTGTCCGGCGCCCTGGGCCCGGATGTGATCGATATCCGCAAGCTTTATGCGCAGACCGGCCTGTTCACCTACGACCCCGGCTTCACCTCCTCCGCTA
>JAQTUW010000046.1 GCA_028707085.1 Methylococcales bacterium
GAGCCGCTGGATGAATGTTCGGTTCGCCTCATTGAGCGGGTGCAGGCTCCGATCACACCGCATAAAGGTTACGTCTGTCTGGATTTGGATACCTTCGTCATGGATCAGAGCGGTACCCGGAAAGAAGGCGTGAGCCGAACCTATCAGGGTGTGGACGGCTATACGCCCGTCGCGGCCTATTTGGGTAATGAAGGCTGGTGCATGGCTTGGAACTGCGTCCGGGTCGCTGGCATTCATCACTGGAGATCGATTATTTTTAGAGCGGCTATTTCCCTGCATCGAGCGACTGGTCGTACAACCCGGGTTTGCATCCGGATAAACCCGGCGTAAGCTGAGCAGCGGGTTGCATGTGGATTCTCCGGGTGGAGAAGAGGATGGCTTTGCCCTGACGGCAGATTTTCCGTTTGGCAAGGGCGACATGACCTGAGAAACGATTGATGTTTGCAGTTGCTGGCTTGAGAACGACCGTTAAATTTGAGTGGGCGGCCGGTATTTTTTAAAAATCGCGTCAGAATCGAGGCTACCCTCCCTTAAATTGAAAGGAACACGGATTCAGGTTTTAAAGAGCGGCCTGCGGCTGCTCATACTTTAAACCGGTAACCTACGCCGGATTCGGTCAATAAAAACTGGGGTTGCGTGGGGTCGGCTTCCAGCTTATGCCGTAACTGGCTCATGTAAATCCGTAGATAATGGGCGTTTTCCTGATAGGATGGCCCCCACACCTCCTTCAGGATTTGCTGATGGGTCAGCACCTTGCCGGCATGCTTGACCAGAACGGACAGCAGGCGGTATTGAATCGGGGTCAGATGAATTTCCCGGTTATCCAGGCTGACCAGCCGATTGGTCAAATCGATTTTTAGATTGGCGGTGGTGAATACATTATTCTGCAACTGTTCCAGTGGCCGGGCGCGGTGGCGCAACGCCACCCGGATCCGCGCCAGTAACTCGCCGATGCTGAAGGGTTTGGTTAGATAGTCGTCGGCGCCGACATCCAGGGCGTCGATTTTGGACTGGTCGTTGCTGCGGGCGGAAAGAATAATGATAGGCAACGTGGACCAGTTGCGGATGGCCTTGATGACCTCGACCCCATCCATATCCGGCAGGCCCAGATCCAGTATCACCAGATCGGGCTTGCGGACGCCGGCTTCGACGATGCCCTGTTTGCCAGTATCGGCTTCGAATACCGTAAAGCCCTGTGCGCTCAGGCCGGTACGCAAAAACCGGCGTATCGGTGGATCGTCTTCTATTACGATGATAACGGGGTTGTTTTTTGACATGGTGTTAATCTGTCTATTTTTCAATGACCGGCGGCGGCTGGTCTATAGGCAATACAAAGGTAAATTCCGCGCCGCCGGTCTGCCGGTTTCGGGCATAGATTTTACCGCCATGCACCTGGACAATGGCGCGGCAAATGGCCAGACCCAGCCCCACGCCGCTTTGGGCGGCTTCGTGCCGGGTTTGATAAAACTTTTCGAATAAGCGTTCTTCCTGGCCTTTGGGGATGCCCGGCCCATGGTCGGCAACCGTGATTTTCACCGCCCGTTTGGCCACCTCGGTATTTATTTCCAGAGGGCTGCCGGGCGGCGTGTAGCGGGCCGCATTTTCCAGCAGATTGATCAGCACCTGTTCGATCATCACCGAATCGGCATACAGCATCGGTATGCCGGGGGGCAGGTTGACCCTGACCTGACGGTCGGCGAGTTTTTTTTGCAGCAAGGTCAGAACCGTGCCGATGATTTCCTCCACCGGGTGCCATTGCCGGTTCAATTCCAGCGCTCCGGCATCCAGCCGGGCCATGTCCAGAATATTGTTGATTAGGCTGGACATGCGTTCGGCCTCGTCGATAATCGCCCGGCAAAGATCAAGCCTGTCCGGCGGCGGCAACTGGCCGTTATTTTCCGCCAGCGTGCTGGCCGAGCCGATGATGGTCGCCAGCGGGGTGCGCAGGTCGTGGGAAATCGCGCTCAGCAGGGAATTGCGCAGTCTTTCCGCCTCAATCTGGGTATGGGTGAGTTTGGCCTGTTCGGCAAAGCGGATTCTGGCGATGGCCTGGCCGATCTGCCGTAAAAACGTTTCCAGCAATTTTTGCTGTTCGGGCAGAAACACCCGGCGCAGATTCACCGGCAACAGCGCCAGCACGCCCAGCACCTTGTCCTCGTTCTGGAACGGAAAATAAATTGCCGCCGCGCCCGGCAGGGTATTGGTGCCCTGGCCGGCCATTTCATTATGGTCGAATACCCATTGGGCGACGCTTAAATCGGCGCCGAGCAGGGATTCCGCCAGGGGCTTTTGCCCTGGATAGACCATGCGGCCGTTTTTGTTCGGAAACAGGATCACATTGCGGCTGCTGAATTCGGTTTCCAGATGGCGTACCGCCGTGCGCACCACGTCCATTTCGGTCTGGCTGGCCGCCAGATCCTTGCTCATGGCGTACAGGACAGCGGCGCGGCGTTCACGGTGCGAGGCCACCTTGGCCTGGGAGCGGACATTGACCATCAGGTTGCTGATTACAATCGCCACCACCAGCATGGCCAGCAGGGTGATCAGAAACTGGCTGTCGGCAACCGAAAAACTGTAATAAGGCTGGACAAACATAAAATCGAAGACCCCGACCCCCAGCACCGAGGCCAGAATCGATGGCCCGCGACCGAAGCGGGTCGCAATATAGACTACGCCCAACAGATAAAGCATGACCAGATTGGCCAGTTCCAACTGGCCGAAAACCATGTCGCCGACCACGGTGCTGAGTATGGTGACCGCAACCGCCCAAATATAACCTTTATAGCGTTTTTGGGTTCTGGCCGGGATGCGCTGTCTTAGTCCCGGCAACGGGCCTTTGCGGATCAGGGCGAGTTCGGCATGCGGATCGCCGCGCTCGCTGCGCAACGGACTGCCCAATAGATAAATATTGATATTGTGCGCATTGCTGATCAGTACATCCACGACCGAACCCATCAGCCACCGTCGCCAGCCACGGCGGCTGGGTTTGCCCAGCACGATTTTGTTGATATTGCGTTCTCTGGCGAAACGGATTAGCGCCTGGCCTATTTCCGGGGCGCTGAGGGTAACCGTTTCGGCGCCAAGCTGTTCGGCCAGACGCAAAATCCTCAGTACGCCATCGCGTTTTTCGGCGGACATGCGTTGCAGTTGCGGGGTTTCCACATAGGCGACGATCCATTCGGCGCGCAGCCCGGTCGCCAGTCGCTTGCCGGCCCGTACCAGGCGTTCGGCCAGGGCGTTGGAGCCGATGCAGATCAGAATCCGTTCGTTGACCTGCCAGACATCGCGGATGGCGTGATCATCCCGGTAATTTAGCATCTGGGCGTCTACCCGGCTGGCCGTCTGCCGCAGGGCTAGTTCCCGCAGGGCGATCAGATTGCCTTTGCGGAAAAAGTGATCGAGCGCATGCTGGGCCTGATGCGGCACATAAACCTTGCCTTCCTTGAGCCTGACCAGCAGTTCGTCCGGCGGCAAATCCACCAGTTCGATTTCGTTGGCGTCTTCAAAAACCGTATCCGGCACCGTTTCCCAGACGCGTATCCCGGAAATATGGCCTATATCGTCGTTCAGGCTTTCCAGATGCTGGACATTAAGCGCGGTATAGACATCGATGCCGGCTTCCAGCAACTCGTGAATATCCTGCCAGCGTTTCGGATGCCGGGAGCCGGGGGCGTTGGTGTGCGCCAGTTCATCGACCAGAATGATGGCCGGCCGGCGTTTCAGGGCAGCGTCGATGTCGAACTCGTAAAGCTTGGCGCCCTTGTAGTCTATAACTCTGCTAGGCAGCACTTCAAGACCTTCCAGCAGGGCCTGGGTTTCCTTGCGGCCGTGGGTTTCCACCAGACCGACCAGCACATCCAGATTTTCGGCGCGGCGTTCGCGGGCGGCCAGCAGCATGGCGTAGGTCTTGCCGACGCCTGCGGCCGCGCCGAAAAAGATTTTTAGCCGGCCGCGGCGGGCTTTGGCGTTTTCACGTTCGACGCGGGCCAGAAGTTCGTCGGGATCGGGACGTTCGGCATTCATAAGTGGATACCCGGGTCAGATGAGGCGGAGGTGCTGAATAATGACGCGATTATTATAATTTCGCCCGATATAAAAAAGTCGTAATAATTTTCCGGTTTTATCCGCCGCGCTACGCCGCAACGCAAGGCTGATTCGACTTAAGCCGGATCGGCTCCGCGCGTGGCGTAAAATTCCCTGACGAACTCGTCCAGCTCATGGGATTCGATGGCTGTCCGCAAGCCCTGCATCAACTCCAGATAATAATGCAGGTTATGGATGGTATTCAGCCTGGAACCCAGCATTTCCTTACATTTGTCCAGGTGCTTCAGATAGGATCTGGAATAATTGCGGCAGGTATAGCAGGTGCAGGTTTCATCCAGCGGTCGGGTATCGGACTGATACTGGTTATTGCGGATTTTGATCACCCCGTGGCGGGTAAACAGATGGCCGTTGCGGGCGTTGCGGGTAGGCATGACGCAATCGAACATGTCGATGCCGCGCCTTACGCCTTCCACCAGATCTTCCGGGGTGCCGACGCCCATTAGGTAACGCGGCTTGTCAGTCGGCATATTTCGGTGAATGGCGTCCAGCGTCGCCAGCATTTCGGCTTTCGGTTCGCCGACCGACAGGCCGCCGATGGCGTAACCGTCAAAACCGATGCCGGTCAGGCCGTCGATGGACTCTTGCCGCAATTGCGGAAACATGCCGCCCTGCACGATGCCGAACAAGGCCGCCGGATTGCCTTCATGCGCGCGCTTGCTGCGTTCCGCCCAGCGCAGGGACAGCCGCATCGAATCCGCCGCTTCCTGAAACGTGGCCGGATAGGGCGTGCATTCGTCAAAGATCATCACAATATCCGCACCCAGATCCCGCTGCACCTGCATGGACTCTTCCGGGCCCATGAAAATTTTGCTGCCATTGACCGGCGATTTAAAGGTCACCCCCTGTTCGCTGATCTTACGCAACGCCCCCAGGCTGAATACCTGAAAACCGCCGGAATCGGTCAGAATCGGTTTTTGCCAGCGCATGAAATCGTGCAGGTCGCCGTGGGCCTTTATCACCTCCATGCCCGGTCTCAGCATGAGATGAAAGGTGTTGCCGAGGATAATCTGTGCGCCCAACTGGTTCAGGTCTTCAGGGGTAAGCGATTTGACTGCGCCGTATGTGCCCACCGGCATGAAAATCGGCGTTTCCACCACGCCGCGCGCAAAACTCAGCCGGCCGCGGCGAGCATCGCCGTCGGTAGTTTGTAATTCAAATTTCATGGCTTGCCGTAGATAAAAAAGCGGGGAATTATCCGGTCTTTTGGGCAGATTAGCCAGCCAATATCACCAGAGCCGGATTTCGTCGCGGCGTCGAACAGGGCCATCCGGCGCAATCCGGAACATGATGCGGGAAATAAGGCCGCCGGAACGCGCTATATTCGGCGCGTTCCACCCGGCATTGTTTGCAAGGGTGGGCGCGGGGTCTGCCACCGGGGCTATCGATGAATTTCCTGATGCAGAGCCCGGTATTCTTCGGTCAGTTTGTGGGAAGGCGCATAATGCACCAGCGGCTGGGAATCGGAATGCGACTCTCTGACCTTGACGGAGGAGGAAATTTTGCTTTCCAGAACAGGCAAGCCTTCGGCAATCAATTCATCAACCAGTTGCCGCGGCAGATTGGCCTGTTTCTGGTACTGGTTGACCACAATGCCTTCGATTTGCAGATTCTGATTATGGTCGGCCTTGACTTCCGCAATGGCGCGCATCAGGCTGTACAGCGCCTCGCGGGCGAAAGTGTCGCAGTCGAAAGGGATCAGGCAGCGTTCGGCGGCAATCAGCGCCGACTGGCTGTAAAAATTCAGCACCGGCGGGGTGTCAATGTAAATATGGTCGAAACCTTCCAGTTTTTCCAGCGCTTCGCGGAGTTTGAAAATTTTGTAACGCGATTCCAGGCGGCTTTGCAGCGCTTCCAGTTCCGGATGGGACGGCAGCACATACAGATTGGGAAACGGTGTTTCGTGTATCGCCGTTTCCAGACCTTCCTTGCCGCCGCCGAACAGGCTCATGCCCAGATTGTCCTTGAAGAAATGGGCGATGGTCTTATCGGCATCGCTTATTTTTTCGCCTAGCAAATATTGGGTGGAGTTTCCCTGAATATCCAGATCGATTACCAGGGTTTTTTTGCCTTCAACCGCACTGATGGCCGCCAGATTACAGGTAATGGTCGATTTGCCAACACCGCCTTTTTGATTGAAGATTACCCTGCGCATAATTATTCCGGATAGAGTTGATAAATAAATTGACTCATTATAAGGTTTATGCCTGTAATATCAACAACGGTTGAAAGTCCGGGAATGGCAGGCCGGGCATTCCGGCACCACGCTGGTGGACTTAAAGGAAATTTCCTTGTTGCACTGCTCGCAGGAAAATGTGCCGGGGCCGGCAATATCGCCGCTTTTGTACGGGTGATACAGTTGGGCGTCCATTTCCAGTTCGGCAAGTTTGATTCTGGTTTTATCGGCAATGCTCCAGAAAGCGTCCAGGGCGAAGTTTTCGATCAGATCGATATCGAACTTCAGCCATTCGCTTAAGGAGTCTTTTTCATTATCCGCGGCATTACTGGCGGCATGATGGATGTCGCGCATCACAAAGTCGGCGGCCCGGTCAACATCTTCCGGGCTATGTTCGGCCATGGCGCCGGTTTTTTTCTTGGCAATTTCCAGAGCCTCGGCCACGCTATGCAGGGTGCCGTCCATCGCCTCATAGAGATGAGTCATCAGGTCGTCATAGGCTTTGATCAGTTTGTTATCGCTCATGGTTTCTCCTTGTCAATTCACGCTTTAGATTTAAGCGTCCGTAAGGTATTCTAACGCTTTTTTATAATAAATGACGAGCAGGATGGAAGAGCATTACAAACCGCTGCCTATAGAGCAAAAAGTTCAGGCCGACTGGGACAGGTCGGGTGTTTTTACCGCAAGTGAAGATACCGGCAAAGAAAAATACTACTGTCTTTCCATGTTTCCCTATCCCAGCGGCAAGCTGCATATGGGCCATGTCCGTAATTACACCATAGGCGATGTCATCAGCCGTTTTCAAAGGATGCAGGGCAAGCATGTGCTGCAGCCCATGGGCTGGGACGCCTTCGGCTTGCCGGCGGAAAACGCCGCCATGCAGAATCGTGTGCATCCGGCGGACTGGACGTATTCCAATATCGATTACATGCGGGCGCAATTGAAAAGGCTGGGTTTCGGTTACGACTGGAGCCGCGAGTTGGCGACCTGCGATCCGGAATATTACCGGTGGGAGCAATGGTTTTTTCTGCGGTTGCTGAAAAAAGGTCTGGTTTATAAAAAAACCGCGCCGGTCAACTGGTGTCCGCACGATCAGACCGTGCTGGCCAACGAACAGGTGATAGACGGCTGCTGCTGGCGCTGCGACACCCATGTCGAGAAAAAGGAAATCTCGCAGTGGTTTCTTAAAATTACCGCCTATGCGGATGAATTGTTGACATCTCTGGAAACCCTGCCCGGCTGGCCGGAGCAGGTGAGAACCATGCAGGCCAACTGGATAGGCCGCTCCGAAGGGGTGGAGATGGATTTTGCGGTGGCGGGTTTCGATCAGCCTATCCGTATTTACACCACCCGGCCGGATACGGTGATGGGCGTCACTTATGTGGCGGTGGCCGCCGAACACCCGCTGGCGCTGAAAGCGGCGGCAGGCAACCCGGAAATCGCCGAGTTCCTGGAATCCTGCAAACTGATGGAAACCTCCGAAGCCGCCATGGAAACCATGGAAAAGCGCGGCGTCTATTCGGGAATGCAGGCCGTACATCCGTTAACCGGCGAACAGGTTCCGGTGTGGATCGCCAATTTCGTCTTGATGAATTACGGTACCGGGGCGGTGATGTCGGTGCCAGCGCATGATCAGCGCGATTATGAATTTGCCCAAAAATACCGCATCGCTATCAAACAGGTCATTCATGCCGCCGATGGCGGGGACGACGACATTAGCGAACACGCCTTCACCCATAAGGGCCTGCTCTGCAATTCCGCCGAATTCGACGGCCTGAGCTTTGGGCAGGCATTTTCCGCCATTGCCGAAAAACTGGCCGCGCTGGGCAAGGGCGAGCGGAAAACCAATTTCCGCCTGCGCGACTGGGGCGTGTCCCGCCAGCGCTACTGGGGCGCGCCGATTCCGGTGGTGTATTGCGACAGTTGCGGCACGGTGCCTGTGCCGGACGAGCAACTGCCGGTGACGCTGCCGCGCGACGTAGTGCTGGACGGTTCGCAATCGCCGCTGGCAGCCCATCCAGGCTTCCCACATACCAACTGCCCAAGCTGCGGCAAACCGGCCAGACGCGAAACCGACACCTTCGACACTTTTATGGAATCTTCCTGGTATTTCGCCCGTTACGCCAGTCGCGACGCCGATACCGCCATGCTGGACAGTCGCGCCAATTACTGGCTGCCGGTCGATCATTATATCGGCGGCATCGAGCATGCCATTCTGCATTTGCTGTATGCGCGGTTTTACACCAAACTGCTGCGCGATGAAGGTTTAATCGTCTGCGACGAACCGTTTAAAAATCTGCTGACCCAGGGCATGGTCATTGCGGAAACCTTTTATCAACTGGATGAACACGGCCACAAACATTATTTCAACCTGACCCAGATCGATGTCGAGCGTGATGCGAAAGGCAAGATCATCGCCGCAAAACTGAGCGCGGACGGCTCGCCGGTGACCGTGGGCCCGGTGGAAAAAATGTCCAAATCCAAAAACAACGGCGTCGATCCGCAGGTGCTGATCGACAAATACGGCGCCGATACCGTGCGGTTGTACACCATGTTCACTTCGCCGCCGGATCAGTCGCTGGAATGGAACGATGACGGCGTGGAAGGCGCTTTTCGGTTTCTGAAGCGGTTATGGCGCATCGCCCACCAGCATGTGGACAATGGCTTGCCGGGCAAGTCGCTGGTGGCGGCCGAATTTGACGATGCCCAGAAAACCCTGCGCCGGCAGTTGCACCACACCCTGCAAAAAGTGACCGACGACATGGCGCGCCGCCATACCTTTAATACCGCCATTGCCGCCAATATGGAACTGGTCAACGCTCTGAATAAATTCGAGGACGAAAGCGAGCAGGGACGGGTTGTGCGGCAGGAAGTGCTGGAAGCCGTGGTGCTGATGCTGGCGCCCATCATTCCGCATGTCTGCCAGCAGCTTTGGGAACACTTGGGCCATGATGGCGACATTGTCATGGCAGACTGGCCGGTTCTGGACGAAAGCGCCCTGCAACTGGACGTTATTGATATGGTGGTGCAGATCAACGGCAAGCTTAGAGGCAAGTTCTCGGTGGCTGTCAATGCTACCAGGGAGCAGATCGAGGCGCTGGTGATGGCTGACGAGCATGTACAACGCTATATTGACGGCAAGCCGGTCAAAAAGCTGATTGTGGTGCCGCAGAAGCTGGTCAACATTGTTGTTTAACGGCGAAAAGGACGGGAAATACGGCATGAATCATCTGGTCAGGATAATACTGGTAGGGGTTTGGTTTTTTGCGACCGGCTGCGGATACCAGTTGCGCGGCTCTCTGGATGTATCCGACGAGCTAAAAAAGGTCTATATCACCGGTGATTCGCCGTCTTTGCATACGGAAATGGTCAATATGATGAAAGCCTCCAAGGGCGAACTTGTCGCGTTACCCAGCGAAGCCGGCGTGGTGATTAAAGTAGGCAAGGAAGACATGCGCACCCGGGTGCTATCGATTGGTACGACCGGTAAATCCACCGAGCAGGAACTGGATTATTACATGCGGTTTCAGTTTTTCGATAACAAGGACAAGCCGCTGGTGGACGAGCAGACCATCGAAATCGCCCGCGAATTCTTCAACAATCAGACGGCGGTACTGGCTAAATCCAGCGAAGAACTGCTCATCCGTTCCGAAATTTATAAACAGGCCACCAGGATGTTGATGTTACGGGCAAAAATCGCCATCGATAATCAGAAAGCCAATGTTAAGAAAGCCGAGACGCCGAAAATCGATAATCAGCAGAAAGAGTAAAAATGCGCATCAAGGTTGAGCAACTGGCGGCCGCCTTGGAAAGGACGCTGGCGCCTGTCTATCTGATAACCGGCGACGAACCGCTGCAAATAGGCGAAGCGGCCGACGACATCCGCAAGGCCGCTCGGCAGGCGGGTTACGCCAGCCGGGAAGTGATTAGCATCGATACTGGCAACGAATGGCCGCAACTGACCGCCGAAGCCGAAGAGCTGTGCATTTTTGCGGACAAAAAACTGATAGACCTGCGGCTGCCCTCCGCCAAGCCCGGTGTGGACGGGGCCAAGGTTTTGGGTGCTTACTGCAACCGGTTGCCGGACGGTACCCTGCTATTGATTACGGCCGGCAAGCTGGAAAGCGCCGCCCTGAAAAGCCAGTGGTTTCAGGCGCTGGATCATGCCGGCGTGGTGGTGCAGGTCTGGCCGTTGCAGGGCGCGGAACTGTTGCAATGGCTACAGCGCCGCGCGGAACGCAAAAACATGCACTTCAGTAGCGATGCAATCAAGGCGTTGGCGGCGCGGATAGAAGGCAATTTGCTGGCCGCTGCCCAGGAGATCGAGAAGCTGTACATTCTGCACGGCCATGCCGCTATCGGTAAAGCCATGATAGAGGATCATGTCGCCGACAGCAGCCGTTTCGACGTTTACAAGCTGACGGACGCCCTGCTCAGCGGCAAGCTCAACAGGGCTGTGAAGATACTTAACGGCTTGAAGATGGAAGGCGTGCCCGCGCCGGTGGTGTTATGGGCTCTGGCGCGGGAAGCCAGAACCCTGACCGCAATAAAAACCGAATTGCAACACGGCGGTTCTCAGGATGCGGTTTTTAAAAAATATCTGATCTGGGACAAGCGCAAACAGCCGGTACAGGAAGCGCTGGCCCGGTTGAAGCTTGAAGATTTGCAGGAGATCGTGCAATTGGGCGCCAGAGCCGACCAGCAAATCAAAGGCCAGTCCGCCGGCGACGGCTGGGAAACCCTGTTTGAGATTTGTTTGTTGTTTGTCAGGGTGTTTTGATGGGATAAAAACCGCTTTCCAACCTCAACAGCGAACTGTTTTGATTCATCCCGGCAATATAATATTGATCCCCCCGCTAAATAGCAGTACATCTTCGGCGATAAACTGCTTGCCCAATACATACGAATCGGTTCTTCCCGGCAAGCGATAACAGCGTACGTCATCTTCGCGCTTGTCGATTTGCGCCGCTAGATTTTCCAGCAACCGCAGCAGGCTTTTATGCTTCATCGCCACGGTAAACACCGAGTATTGCCTGGGCAAGCCGGCTTTTTTCAACAACCGGTGTACGCGAATCAGCCGCTTCGGATTGGCAATGTCATAGGCAATTAAATACAAACCGTGTTTGTTCGCCATCAGCTTACAGTCAACAAAAAGCGGTGTAATTTATTTAAGCTGCTACGGAATAGCAAATAGGTTCGATCCGCCTGTTGCTGGTATAAATCGCCTGCTTGACTCAGCGGTGTTGGCGGGGCCGAGCTGTCCTGCGTTAGCAATGCCGGAAAAAAATCCCACACCAGCAAGTTACTGAAATCCGTCGCCAGATCCAGCCCACCTACCACATCGTGGCTTAATCCATTTTCGTCCAGCCAATTCAGCAACTCCCCGTATAGCAAACTCTGCAATATATTGGCGCACTCTCCGGCTGTGTCGGAAAAAGTCAGCGCCAGTTGTTTGCGCAATAGATTAACCGGTACTTCGCGCCAGTTTTCGATATGCACCCGCCGCGCGAAGCTGCGAGCCGCTAATTTTTCCATGGCAAGATACCAGTTCTCATAGCGTTGCTGGCCATCCACCCTATCCAGCAAATCGGCAAGCCGTTGCGTTAGCACCTGCTTGTTTTCGCCGCGCCCAAGCCAGCGGGCGCGGACTTCACCGTTTTTTTCAAGAAACAGGATGAGGATGCCGGTATCGGCACAGGCCAGCAGGGCGGACATAGACCAGTCAACCACGCCATTGCAAACAACTCTGGAAATACGCGACAGCGGAAACAACTGATCCGCCTTATCGGGCATAACCACCCGTAGAGCCGGTTCGTCCAGTACTACCCGGCAGCCGGGCGCGCCGTCAATATATAGCGGCCGCATTTAAAAAAGCCATCTTCCGCCGCATGAAACAAACATTAATCCGGCAGTTCATCGTTACGGTCTGCTTTATAAATTGCCTGATATTGCTTTGCAAGCGTATAAGCATAACGCCGCAACAAGCGGCGCACGGGGTTGGCCTGCGATTCGTAAAACCCGTAAAAACAGTGCCGGCCGGCTTTATTCATCTGACAGCGGCCATTGTCGTCGCTAAAATGCTCCGGCCTTAACTGCCGTTCTCTAAACATTTGCCAAACCCAGCGATCCATAATAGGCCGTAATGGCTCCATTAAATCGCAGGCTAAAGACTCCCGGCCGAAACTGACATCGTGATAAAAACCCAGCATGGTGTCCAGCCCGACAATCTGGCAGGCTCTTACCGCATCGTAATGCAGCAACGTATAGCCCAGCGACAGGCAAACATTGACCGGATCGGGCGGCGGGCGCTTCCGGCGGCCGTTAAAATTGAGCGACGGGGCAAACAAATTGGTGTAAGCGCCAAAATAGGCCGCCGCCGCCGCGCCTTCAAAACCGCGTAAGCTGCTTAGGGAGATTCCGGTGTTTTCTTGGTATAACTGGCCGATAATGCCATTAATGCTTTGTATTGCCAATGTTAAGGGATGGCGCAAATCGGCACGCGCAGCCAAGGCTTTTCTTAAAAAATCAAGTTGCGCCCGTACTTTTACCCTAACCAGCCAATGGGCCAACGGCGTACGCAAATCAGTATCGATACTGGTGCGATATTGGCCAAGCCGCCGCGCCGCATCGTTGCAGGAATGGGCCGCCAGCATGGCGGTCGCTTCCGTATTGCGGCCGGAAAGTAGAATCAGGCCGATATTGCGTTCGGAAAGCGCGCCCAGTATCCGACTTTCCATTTGCACATTGCCGCGCAATACGATTCTGTCCAGTAAATGTAGGGGCACGGTTCCTTTCCGAACATTGTCTTCGTATAAGGCAATCGCTTGCCCATCCAATTTGATAGCAAGATTTTTGCGATCCAGATACAGACTGCCCATCCTTTACCCCACATAAAAAAACGAACCGTCCTGCGGCAAAACAGCTTTGCCCAGTGTACGAATATGTTTTACGCCTACCAGCTTTAACAACATGAAGCGGTCTTCGTCCGGATTGATGACATCTTCAATTTCTGCCAGTAATTGTGCTTTTTCCACCTGAGTTAGAAAACACTCGAAAACCGATTTCTGCCCACCCGATGCATAGCCGCGCAGTACCCGCAATGCCTTACGCAAACGCCGGTTGCAGGAAATGTCATAAGCTGCCAGATATAGGTGACGTTGACTCATGGCGGCAGATTACCGTAATGAACACAAGCCGGAAGGGTTGGCAAGCTTGCCAACCCGGTGAGCTGAGTATGTAGAAGCTTGGTTTTTCGTGGTTCCCTATTATTCGCAGAGACCGCCCTTCTTTTTACTTGCATTCCAGGAAATTACTTTTTGATCGGCATCATAAGTTGCTGTCGCCACGCAAGCGTCAGATTCAAGAGCAGTCAGTTCCAGCGGCCAGAAGATGAGTTCTGCAAGCGTTAGCGTAACCACATCCCCACCAATGTATAACAAGACCCTAGTTTTGCTTAAATCGCTATGGCCGGACTCAAATTCAAAATAGTCTTGTTTATTTCCATTCTTGTCCATATCGATCATCCTGGGTGTTCCGATTTGCGATATGACAATCTGACGCGGCGTTCCAACGCCAATACCGTCCATATTGGCAGGGTCTGCTTGCGATAAGGCTTTGTAAACGGAACAGCCTGATGTAAAGAAGATTATAAGTATAGGGCACCTCGAAAAACTCCCGTTCTGATATAACAGCACTATCAACGGGTTATAAAGTGTTTCGATGATAAAAGAGAAGCCCGTTTGAAAGCGAATGGCTGGCAAGTCTTTCATCCAAAGAAAGGCAGCCAAAAAGAAGGCCTTGTCTGCTTGTCAGAAGCGCCGCAATACCCGGATTGCCAAAACACGCGCCAGAGTTGAGCCTGTATTTGCCAGCCTGGAGCAGTTAGGTGGCAAGGGTCTGCGTAGTATTGGACTGGCAAGAGCAACGTTGCAACTGAACTTTAAGGCTGCCACCTATAACTTGCGCCGCCTTTGCAGCTTGATTACGCTGGGTTATAAACCGGCATTCAGTTTCTGAGGGATACCTGCGCCCAGAGAGCCCAAAAATACGGGGTTCAAGTATAGAATCCACCGAAAAAGGCCGGTTTTTGGCCTTCAGATTCGGTTTGCGCTTTTTCAGACCGGACAATTTTCAAGTAATTCGAGGTGCCCAAAAGTGATATTGAGGGTGTCAATCGGTGAACCTAAAATTCTAATATTGTATATTTTATATCCAGTCTTTCGAAATAAAACAATAAAATCTGCTATTACCTATTTTTTGTTGACAGACTTCATAATTAGACTTATAAATCTACTATAGGAGTATTTTATGAAACGAGTCATCCCCACAAATTTTCCTGACGATCCTTTCCTGGATAGCCCTGTCACATTAGGCGCGGCTATTCGCGCTGCTCGCACGCAGGCCGGGTTGAGGCAGGAAGATGCCGCCCTGAGCATTGGGGTTGCCTTGCAGACTCTGGTGGATATCGAGGCCGGCAAAGCAGGCGTGAGTATTGGCAAAATTCTGCAAGTCGCTCAAGCCTTGGGTGTGTCACTGCTGGTCGTGCCGAATTCGCAACGCGATGTCGCCCGTCGACGCTTGGCCGACTTAACGAGTAACCCGCTATGAACCTGGAAGTCAAAGCTAACGGAAAGTGTATCGGCTGGCTAAGTGTGGATAACGATAGCGGTCTTTACCAGTTCGAATATTCAACAAACTGGTTAAGTCAGGAAAAACGATTTCCGCTTAGCCCAGTCTTGCCCCTGGATACTGATATAATCTCAGCAGAACAGCATAGCGCCGCCGTGAGACAATTTTTTCAGAACCTGTTGCCGGAAGGTCAAGCCTTGGATGATGCGGCATTGGCCAACAAAGTTTCAAAAGCCAACTTAATGGGGTTACTGATCGCTTTAGGTCAGGAAACGACAGGTGCTTTGACTATCAATCTGGCAGATCGCCCCACTCAAACGGAGCTTGAGCCAGTTGCGTCAAGAATGCGATTATTGTCCCAAGAGGAATTATCCGCACGTATCTGTTCTCGCCCTCATGATGCCTTTACAGTTTGGGACGGTAAAGTACGATTATCGATTGCAGGCCATCAGGACAAAATCGCCATACTCGAAAGACGCGGCCATTGGTATTTAGTCGATGGCGACCAGTTGGCGTCCACCCACATCCTCAAACCGGACCCTATCCAGTCACGCCTGAAAGGGATGACCATTAATGAATTTGCCTGTATGAAACTGGCAAAAGCGGTCGGTATACCTACGGCAGAAACCAATATGCTATGGATACCGGAACCGATTGTATTGATCCAACGCTTTGATCGAGTGATACAGGCTGACCAAATCCAGCGTTTGCATTGCATTGATGGTTGCCAAGCCTTGGGTTTAGGCGTCAGTATGAAATACGAGCGTCCTTATGGTGATGGCCGCGATGTCCAGCATATAAGGGACGGCGCGTCCTTGCCCAAACTGTTTGCCTTATTGGATCAAGCCAGTTCGAAACCCGCTGTTGATCGCGTTGGCTTGTTACGGTGGGCGATTTTTCAAGTCCTGATCGGCAATACCGACGCGCATGGCAAAAACCTTTCGTTTTTCATGGATGCCGGCGGATTGAGTCTGGCCCCGGCTTACGATATGGTTTGTTGCCTGTTGTACGCCGATGATCGAATTGCCGATACGCTGGCCATGGCGATTGGCGATAACTTCAATCCAACAGAGTTGTCTGCCTACGACTGGGCTTTGATGGCTCAAGAATGCCGGCTCAATCCTAAATTGGTTAGTCGCGAACTCAAGCAGTTGGCTAACAAAATCTTCACTGTCTGGCCCAAATTACAGATAGAACTGATTCAATACGGAGCCAAGCAGCCTATCTTGGACGGGATTGGAGGCATTCTGCTGTGGCAATGCGAACACGCCAATAACATCGCCACCGAAATACCCAAAGTGTCTTCTAAGTTACTGTGAATACAAAACGCTACCCTTAAAAGTTATCCACAGATGACAAATCCCTATATAAAGATTAAAAAAAATTATAAATAGATTAGCACTCATTTTTTTGCTGTTTTCAAAATCGCTGTAAGCCTTGCCTGACAAGGCCCCTTTTGCGAATTTACAACAATTGTGTACATGCTTGCATACTCCTATGTTTGAATGATTGCATACTTTAATACAAGTATATCATCCATAAGGCAAGATGTTATTTAAGCGGCGACTATAGCCTTTCCTTGAGCCGCTCTAATTGGTTCATGCGTTCATGCAACACGGCGAAAATTTGCGGCTTTTGGTCGTCGGGGTTGGTAAAAAAGATATAGTGATGCTCACACCTGCTTACCATAACATCAGGGCGAAGGGCTGATAAATTCCGCACTCTGGCGGTATTGCTGGCAATATCGTTAAAGCGTTTTTCAAGCAATCCGGCGTAATGCTTGGCTTGTTTTTTGCCCCATGTCTTTATGGTGTAACGGTAGATTTCTTTTAGGTCTTGTTCGGCAAGCGGGGTAAGTTGATAAGGCATTTATTGAAATTCTTTCAAGGTTTCTTCAAAAATTTGCATTGCAGATTTATTAACGAACTTGCCTTGTTTTGCTTCCTCTAGTCGTGGTGCTAAGAACGCCTCTAATTCTTGCATGGCTTTTTCTTCGTCGGCGGTCAAAGGTAACAAACGCTGCATAGCATATTCTTTAATGCTTTTACCCTGCATGGCTGCCAGTGCCTTAATGCTCTGGTGCTGTTGTTCTGTGATTTCTATTGTAAGGCGGCTCATGGTCTATTCCTCCCGTTTATCAAAAAATCCAATATGACACAAAAATGTAAGAATGTAAAAAGTTACATTTTTATTTTTTATGCTCTTAACCCTTTAGAATCCGGTAAAGGGTCGCCCTGCTGACTTTCAGCAAGTCGGCTACCTCTTCGACTGTAAGCGTCTAACGCTACCACGCAGCCTTTTTCGGCGCGTTCTGTTTAGCAGCCTCAATCCACTCTGGTGTCAAAGGCAGCAACTCATCAATCCGGCTATTGGGCCAGGTGGGCAGTTTCTCCAGCGTATCCTTCAACCATTCAGCTGGATTCAGTCCATTTAGTTTGGCCGTACCCAACAAAGTCTGGATGGCGGCGGCGCGTTTACCCGCGCGTTCGGAGCCGGTAAACAACCAGTTCTTTTTATTATGCAAAGCTTTGCATAATAAAAATTATGCTCAGTTCGATATTATGCTGAGTACTTATTGGAAGCCGGCAGCAAGTAAGGCTTTACGAACTGCCGACTTTGCATAATTTTATAGACTCTCCAAGAATTTCAAAAGGCCATCAGTT
>JAQTUW010000067.1 GCA_028707085.1 Methylococcales bacterium
AATTTACTCATTTGTTGCCGCATCCGCTCTTGCTTTCCCTTATATCGGCTACGCTGCAGCTACCGAAGCCGATTATCTGTGCATCTAATAACGCCATTTTTACCGCGTTTTTAGTTCGTTCCGTTTTTGCATTTTCCTCGTCGTTTGCGAGTGTCGAACTATTAGCTGCTTTGGTGGCTGCTGCCGCGGCATTGCTCACACCCGTTGGTACCGCTATCGTTGAGGCCGTTTGAGGAACTCCGAATGCATTTCCGACTGCCTGGATATTGCTTGCGCCGATTACCGCCGCAGCCGCGATGGTAATGTCGTGACCGCCAATACCGGCCTCACCGGCATCGATGACTCCACGCGGCGCAATCAACGTAACGTTACCGATATGGTCGTTGTTATAACCGGATTGGGCGCGTATGCCGCTGCCTGAAACCGTCGCAGGAAACTCTACCGTTAAATTACCGTTTGCGTCGATTCTGACTTTGGGCCGTTGCGTAGCAATCGCCGATTTGGCGCCGCGTCCGGCATCGATATTACCTTCCGACGACCACACAGTGATGTCACCGGAATCCAAGGTAAATACCCGCGACTGATTCACCTGTAAATCGCCTTTCACCAGTATATTGATGTCGCCTTGGCGTTGCGCAACGATACCCAGTTCCGCCTGGCTTTTTTGACCGGTAAACGCAGACGCAAGACCAGCATTAATCATACCGCCAGGCGCAAGTAGATTGATGTTGCCGCCTTCCAGGGTTTGAATGCGGCTGAAAAATAGTTTGATGTCACCGGATGGACTATTGGGGAATAACCTTGCGATGGCATCGTAACCGCGCTGGTAAGCAAGTTGTTGGGCTGCGCCTTTTGACGTTGCCGCCGCTTTGGCAGCGCTGCGGATTTCTTCAAACAATATTTCCAATGCTATCTGCAGACGGCCTGTGGTTGTTGGTTGTTGAGTCAACGCAGCCAGCTTATTTTTATAAGTACCGCTTACCGCATAATATTGCAGAAAATCATTGAGCGGCCGAACATCCTGACTCAGCCGGTTACCGGCCAATACCACAATATCAGCCCCATCTTTCGCCAGCGCGGAATTGAGCAATGATCCCACAGTAGTGATACCTTCCGAACTACCCAAATCGATATTACGCCCGGCCCAGACATTTAATAATCCCGGCCCTGCCAGCTGCACTCCGCCCGCCGAGCCTTGCACCGCACCGGTGGTTGCATCCCGCTGTAATGGATAAATAATATCCCGTCCGACGCTGATGCCAGTCACGTCTTCGGTGTGAATGTTCTGAATTTTCAAGCCCAGATTCACCAAATCCAGTCCGGCAGAGATTTCAGTGGCTTTGGCCGTGGCTATTAAAGCGTCGCCGATACCGATGATGCTGCCGTGACCGGAAATAATTTGATTACGCGAGGCATCGGTTTGATGCACCGGTTGGGCGGCATGAACAGTAGCGCTGTCACCACCATAAGGCGTGGTATACAGATACTTGGTGGCATCGCTAATCGTCGTCACAGGCTGCGCAAGCGACAGCAGTTGCTTAGAATCCACGTCCAGCTGGTTGAGGGTAACGCCATTGCTTGCATTGCCTATGCTGATGTCGCCTGCTGCTTTCAGGTCAAGACTGCTACCGGCGGCTGGATATAGCGCCATGGAATCGGCAATTTGTAAGCCGCCGGTCAGCGCATAAGCTGTCAAGTTGCCGGGATAGAGTGACAGTAACGGAAAACTGGCGCTGGTTAAAATCGTCTTGCCTTGTGGAGAGGCCTGGTCAAAAATTTTGTATTGTTGTTGAATCAGCGCGGCATCGTTATTCAAACGAATATCACCCGCCAAGCTTTGCAGATTAATACCGCTATTTTGCGAGTAGGTAGTGAAGTAACTGGTTTTATCGAGAAACTTCGGTTCGGTCAGTACAAAAGGGTTTAACACGCTACCCACCTCAATACCGCTACCGGCCTTGATGTTAAATTGCGCATCGCCCATCGCAAATATCGGCCCGGAGCTAAACTGTTTGCCGCCGGTAACCGCGCCTTTAGCGCTTAAATTGGCATAGCCCTTATCCACATAGAACACGCCTCCGGCAATATCGCCGCCTGCCGTTACCTCGAGATTACCGCCGTCTTGCTGTTGCCAAACGTTTTCGGTAATTACGCCGTTTTCGACCTTGCCGACCGGTTTGGCCGAGCTGGGCAGCATCACTGATAAATCTTGAATATCGGCACCGGCATGAATGCTGACATTGCCGCCGCCCAACGCGCCGACGTTTTCCCGGAAACCGAATTTTAGGTTTTGTATCTTGGCGTTGGCACTGTTTTGCACCACCAAGCCATCGAAGGCGATACCCCATGCCGTGGCACGATCTGCACTGCTTATACCATTGCTGGGATTCCAGTTGCCGGCGCGTTGCAGCCAGTCGGACATGAATTGCGGAGTGCTAGCGCCCAAAATGCTGCCACCGGCAGTCAATTCCACATCGCCGCCATCGAAGGGATATTCGACAAAAAAACCGGCGGCGACCAAATTATTGCTGAAACTGCCGTAACGTTGGCTTTCTGCGGCACGGCCAGCTGTGTAAACCGTGGCTGTCCAGTCAGTCAGGACAATATCTCCTGCCGAAGCCATGTTGATATTGCCGGTGCCGGTCCGAACGCTGGTGTTACTGCCTATAGTCAGCGCCCCGGTCTGTGTTGAAGCTTGGACATCGCTCAAGTTGGCGCTTTGTAAATCAGCACCCGCGACAATGTTGTAACTCCAGGATGAACCTGTTTGGAGCGTGAGTGTAGGCAGCCAGTTGGCGCTGGTACCGAGCAGCCCAGCAAGCTGGCTGGCATCGTACATGGCGAAACCGTCGCTGAGAGTTTGGTTAATATTGACGTCGGCCGCCGACCTCAAGCTGAGCAAGCCCGGCATTTGGGCCTCTCCGAAACGCCAGTTTTCACCTTGCAATGTCGGTAATTCAAAATCCCAGCCATTGTGTTCGACCAGATTGCCCGCGATTTTGCTTGGATTATATTTCACGGCAGCTGAGCCGGAATTCGGAAAAATCCTCACAAACAATTGCCGAAATGTTGCGGAATCCGGATTGCTGTCAAAGTAATAAGTACCGTCTGTGTTTAATAAGCTGCTACCGGCCGCCGTCAAATTTTTCACCGCGCCAGTGCCGTTGATTTGTTGCAAACTGCCGACTAAACCTGCGACATCGCTTAACTGGGTTGTCCAGACTGTGCCATCTTGCGAATCCCAAGTATTGCCGGTCAGGGATTCCGATAAATCCAGAATCAAACTGCCCGTGCTCTGAATATCCAATCCAGGTTGCAGGGCAAATCCACCCAGACGCGCTTGAAGCCCGGCATTTTGGCCTGCTGCATCCATATAGCTTTGGGTATCGTTGCGCCATTGCTGGATTTGGGCGTTGCTCAGCGGTATATCCAAATAATGCGCCATGGCTTCCACCTTCATCGTGTCGGCGCCGTATATCGTGCCGTCGTCTATCGTCACAGCGGCATCATTGCTGCCTAGCCGATTAACGATGACTTCCACCGAGCCGCCATGATCTTCGCTTGTGCCGGATACGTCGATGACCGCACCGCCTGCTATGGATACACCTTGCTGCCCATCGCCATCCGCATCGATTGAGGTTAATAATACCTTTCCACCCTTATTTTCGCTGCCTTGTGATACTGCATTAAGGTGGGAACCGCTGTGTATTTGTACTTTATCGCCAGCCGCCAGTTGTATAGCACCCGCCTGATCGCCACTCACATCCAGGCTACCGAATACATTTATGAATCCGGTATCGGCAGTCAATTTGATGTTGTCAGCGTTGACGTGATCACCCGCCGCAACGGTGAGATCGCCTTGCCGTTGCCGGATCGAAATATTGCCGTCGAAGCCTGCGTTCTGTAAGAAACCGTTGAGCCCGGTAAAACTCGCATAGGGTGCATTGCGCGCATCCAGGCTAAAACTACCACCCTTCGCGCCCTGATAAGCATGAGCGCTAACGCTGCCATTCAAGATGACGCTACCGTTGGCGGCACTGAGCATTACATCACCGGCATCTCCGCCCAAACTGCTGCCGGAAACGTTAAGCGTTGCGCCTGGTTGAATGTTTAAATCGCCCTGCCCGGCGGTCAGGCCAATAGCGCCGCCTCCGGAATA
>JAQTUW010000047.1 GCA_028707085.1 Methylococcales bacterium
AACCGTTCAGACCCCTAGCAAAGAAATAAGCTGAAAACACATTGACATAGCGCACATATTGATGATTAATTATGCAAACCATCACCTAAGTGCGTAGCCAAGGCATGATCCTCAAGGAACACGAACTTCTTCAAATGGATGAGGAATTCATCTACCACCTGCTCGGACGAGACCCCGATGCCTTGGCCGGTCTGAGTATCAAGCTGGTCAATGATCTGAAAGAAGCGCTGGAACGCCTCAACCAAAATCCGACCAATAGCTCAAGGCCCTCGGGTAGCCTTGCGCCTTGGGAAAAAGGCATCAATGAAGAGGATGATGATTGGGAGAAAGGCGATAAGGAAGTTATTCAAGCCGAGAGCGTAGGCCCTCTCAACGGGTTCGCCGCTACGGCGGATGCCGTAGCGGAAGCGACTCAGCCTCAAACCGAATCAGAAGACCAAACAAAACCGCGCAAACCCGGTCGTCAAAAGGGAGCGCCGGGCTTTGGCCGCACCCAAAAATTTGAAGAGACCGACACTGTACATCATTCGTGCGTTTTCTGTAGCGCCTGTCAGGAAGACCTCGCGACTGTTGAAAAAGCCTATACCGGCTTCCAAACGGTTAATCTCGATTTTGGTTATACCCATGCGCCGGGTGTGCGGTTGATCGTCACCCGGCATCTTTATTATCTGGGGCTATGCCCTAAATGCGGCCTGGAAAATCGAACCGAACCTTGGCGAGCACCCGCCGATGCGTCCGACTGGAAACATGTCGGCCTGACGGAATGGCGTTTAATCGGCCCCGACTTGGCGGCGTTGATTGTGTATCTGGCGATGGATATGCGCGTCACCCGGCGTAAGATCAAGCACTTTCTCGGGGATGTGTTTGGATTGCAACTGAGTATTGGCACACTGCAAAACTGCATCGTTGAATCCGCGCGCGCCGTGGAACCGGTGGAAGCCCAGCTGATTAACGATCTGTGTCGCGAATCGTTGGTGTTTGCCGATGAAACATCTCACCCGGAAGCTCGTCACAAATTATGGCTTTGGGTTTTCGTTACCTCATCCACCGCGTTGTTTCTGGTCGGCTACCGCACGAAAGAGATTTTCACGAATTTTATGGATGCGCTCACCGACTTCAATGGTCATTTAATGTCGGACGGCTACCGCCTTTATCGCGCTTATTTAAAACGCTTGCGTTGCTGGGCGCACCTGCTCCGCAAGGCCAAAGGCTTAGGCGAGAGCTATACCCAACAGTCTCAAACTTATGGTCAACAGGTGCATGCCATTTTAAACGAACTGATCAACGCCGTTTATCAGGCCCGCAGAGGCCCGGACGGCGGAACCGTCTCGATTGCGGCGCATCATCAAGATTCGCTGGCAGAATTGAAAAAAGTCTGTGAAGCAATGGCCGCGTCTACCCATCTCAAAACACGGGAGTTGGGTCAAGAGTTCCTGAATGATTGGGAGGCTATCTTTCGCGTACTCGATTATCCGGCATGGCCGTTGACCAATAATGAAGCAGAACGCGCTTTGCGGCATTGGGTCATCCTAAGGAAAATCAGTCAAGGCACTCGCTCTCCACAAGGCAGCCGAGCATTGGCTTTGTTTGCTAGTGTTTTTACAACCTGTCGATTACGAAGCAGTTCGCCTCTATTGTATCTGCGCGATACCATCCAGCGGCGCAGACAGGGGCTTACGATTCCGGATTTACCGCTGATACCCGTGATTGCGGCGGTTTGATTTTTTAGGGGTCTGAACGGTTACATAACAATGCTTTTTTCAATGTCGCCAATCAGGTGATAATTGCCGCCGACTGCGTCACTCATCGCCTCGTCTAATGGTTTGGTGGCTATCAGGTTTTTAACGTGCGCTTCGTAATCTTCTACAAAATGAAATTTTGCCATTTCGGTATATCCTTTTTATAAATTTAAAAGTCAAACACTTCGTGCAGCCGGACAAATCATGGGATTCAAGGTGCTTGCCCGCACGTCAAAAGACCGTCCTGCACCCAATAATAGCACATCAATTCCTGTTAAACCTAAATGGTAAATACCTAGCTGTTCATCGGCGCATTCACAAAGCACTTGTTTAACATCGTTTTGCGGCATGACATTCATCTGTGCAACAGGGACGACGTTACCCATGGATAAATTTGGATGAGAGGGTTGATGATCCGGTTTATTACGATTACCGGGGGATACCGAAAAACCGGGCGCTGATGTGGACAGGCTTGACAGGAACTGTAGATCATTGATTTATAATAGTCTCAGTTCGTGCAAAGTCTTCTGGAAGGCGGGTTTAAGAGGTTTCTATTGAATGCTGAAGCCCATGATCTGGCAATAACCGCTGCCGTCCTGATTGCTGGACAGGGTGACGGTGCTGCCCAGGCTTTTGGCGGTCAGCAGGATGGAGGCGTTTACCCGGAAATTGCTGTCCGTACTCAGCAGATAGGCGCTGGTATTGGTATTGCCGCACAGGGCCGGGGCGTTTTTGAGAGTGATCACAAACGGAAAACCGCCGTTGGCGGTCGTGGAGCCTTCGATCAGATCGATCTGGCCGGAAACCTGTCCGTCGTAAGCAAAAGCGGTTACGGATATTGAAAGCAGCGCAACAAGAATTATAAAATGGTTTTTCATGATATGGCCTGTGGGTAAAGGGTTATGGTCATGTAAGGCGATGATCAGCCGCCGGCGGGTTTGCGGGAGCCGAGCCGGAGTAAAGCGCCGGCCAGCAGGCAGGCCAGCAACCATTCCTGGACGGGACTTAGGGCCGGAACCTGCTGAGGCTGGGCGGCGGTAACCGTTTCGGTGATGGCGGTCGAGGTGATGGCGGCGTTGAGGCTGTCGCCGGAATAGCTGGCGGTGATGCTGTCCTGTCCGGTGATGGTCAGCGGGGTAGTGAGTACCGCTACGCCATTGGCTACCGCCACCGCCGATCCCAGGGCTGCGCCATTCAGATAAAACTGCACGGAGCCGGTAGGCGAACTGCCGGTCAGCGTAGCCGTCAGCGTGATGTTTTGTCCGGCGCTGACGGTGTCCGCCGATGTGGTCACGGTGATGGTGGTGGCGGCCAAAACGGTTTCGATAAGCGCTGTGGACGTGGCGGACAGATTATTGGCGTCGCCGCCGTATACCGCAGTCAGGGTATTGCCGCCGGCCGTGCTTAAGGCGCTGGTGGTCAGACTGGCTACATCGTTGTTCAAAGCTGCTATGCCCAATAGCGTCGCGCCGGCGTAAAACTGTACGCTGCCGGTGGGCGAATCGCCGCTCACCGTCGCCGTCAGGTTGACGGACTGGCCGGCGGTGATACTGCCGGCGGAAGCGCTGAGGCTGACGCTGGAGTCGACTGGCGTCAGCATGGCGGTGGCCGAGGCCAGCGCGGCGTGTACTTTGAGACTGCTCTTGTTGCTTAAATCGCTCCAGTGCCTGATCAGCAAACCGGCGTTCACCGAACCCAGGCCGGTGGCCAGATTATAGCCGGCGCCGCTGGCTGTGTAGCCGGTCTGGCCGGGTACCGAGTTGTTGCCGGAAACGGTGATGTGAAAATAGTTGTAACTGCCGGCGATCTGAAGCTGAAACAGGCCGTAAAGGCTAGGATTGATGTTGCCCTGGCGCTGGCCGGTATATTGCAATAGCAGGGCGATCATGCCGGCAAAGGAAGGCGTGGCGGCGGAAGTGCCGCCGACTATGACCTGCGAACCGTTGAGGTAAACGATATAGCCGTCATGCGTGGAGGCGGCAAGCGCTACGTCCGGCACGTCGCGCTTGCCGTCCGCCGGTACGCCGGTGCCCGCTTGCCAGCTTGGTTTTGACCAGTAAACGCTTTTGCCGCCACCCGACGCCCATAAGTCGCTGCCGCCGGCGACGCTGCCGCTGGCGTTCCACACCGATTCTGGAATATAGCTGAGGGCCGTGGTGGTCAGGCCGCTGGGATTGCTGCCTGACCAGTAGAGCGAGGGATTGGCGGTATCGTTAAATTGGGTGCCGCCCACGCAGGTATCATACTGGGAGCTGCAAAGCCCGTTGACATAAGCGCCGCCGGTGGCGGTGGTGTTGGTCGCGATGTCGCAATCGGCTGCGCCGGCGTCGCCGGCGGCCACCATTACCGTCTGCCCTTGGGTTGCCGCCTGATTCCACAGGCTGCTCCAGTAATTGACCTGGGATCGGCCCATGGCGTGCTCGCAACTGCTATAACTTAGGCTAATGATATCGCCGATATTGTTTTGCACTGCGTAGCTGGCGGAAAGCTGAATGCCGTCGGTGTTGCCGGTGCTTGCCGAGGTAATGAATTTGACGCTCGCGCCCGGGGCGATACCGGTCGCCCATTCCAGATCCAGGCTGGATTCCAGTTGGTCGCCGCTGACATAGCCGGGGTCGGTGTTGGTGATTGTTACTTGCGGTAACTTGATGGTCTGACCGGCAAAGCTCTGGAAACTGGAAATATCGCTGCTGAGTACATCAGTGCGTCCCAGCACGGTAATGCTGAATCCGCTGCCGTTAATCTCTGTGTTATACAAGCCGCCGATATTGTAAATGACTGCATAGTCGTCCGGCGTCAGATAATTTGAGCCGCCGATATTGTAGTTTGTGATCGGAAAAATATCGGCCTGGCTGGTATAGTCGCCGGGCAGGGTCATGCCGACTGCGGGGGTATTGTTTTGCTTCAGTAACGAATGTTTGTAGCTGCGGCTATGAAAATCGTGGAGATTGACCAGGCCGTTGACGATATTGGCGAAGGCGGCCGGAATTTGCGGATCGTTGATATTGGCGATATGTTTTTTGCCGTGCCATAGAAAATGGTGGATTTCGGTGTGAAAGGTGTTTTTGAGCTGTCCGGCGGTGCCGGTAAACACGATGGAGCGGCCGCCGGCGGCCACCGAATCGATCTTGAAGCCTTTGCTGGTCAGGTAGTTGCTAAGCGTGGCGATGTCTGTCGCCGATGCGCCGAACCGGCTGGCGAATTCTTCCGGCGTCAGCCAGTGATGGTAGTCGGGGTTGCCCGGCGTCTGCTGGGCCAGGTTAAACGCCTCCAGCGCGGCCTGTTGTTCCGGGTCGGAATTCAAATGCAGAATCATGCCCTTCAGGACGAGGTTGTCGCTGACCGGGCCCTGGTCGATGCCGGCATCCAGGATGGGCAGCCGGTTGCCGCTGAGGGTAACCCGGTCGGCGTCGTTGACCGGCCGGGTGATCTGCACCCTGGGCTGGATATGCGACAGGGAATGGGGTATCTCCGCCCGCAGCCCGGTCGTCTGCAATGCCAGCAGCATAGTCCAGAGCACCGGAACAAGGTTTTTTTTCAAATACCTGAAAATAATTAAATCCATGAATAGTGTTCGCAGCGTGGCGATAGTTTTGAATGCAGGTTTAAATACTTGTTTTGATGCAGGGTGTTGCGGTTATGGAATGCTTACCGTATTTAATCTACCATAACTGTTCGCAAAATTAAAGAGAATGATGGGTAAGCATTGGATATGCTTTTTATCTTTTATAAAACAATTTGTTAGGTGAGGCGGTGAAAAATGTGCATTGTGTTTTTGGAAAGGGTTTGTATCAACTATTACTTGCGGTTTAATAGTTATTTTGATGTTACAATGCAATTATTAATCTGAATGCGGCTAGCGGTTGAGTCTAAAAACTGTAAATGTAATATGGCTGTCATAACTAGGCCGTATTCTATTGTTTTTTGTTTTTGCTTTCAGGATGTTCACTGCGCAGCAGGTATAAACCGACTCATGCCTTATTACGCCTGTATAAACGGCAGGAACTTTCAGTTTAACGACCTCAAGACCCTGCTTGCCAAAGCTTCGCCGCGCCGCTCGGCCGATGAAATGGCCGGACTGGCCGCCAATTCCGAACTGGAGCGGGCCGTCGCCCAGAAATTGCTGGCCGAAGTTCCGCTCAAGGTCTTTATCGAACAGCCGTTGATCGCTCCGGAGCAGGACGAGGTCAGCAGGCTGATACTGGATCAGCATGACGCCGACGCCTTTGCGCCGATACAAAATCTGTGCGTCGGCGAGTTGCGGGACTTTCTATTGGGCGAAAGCTGGGAGTCGTTGGCCATGGCTCGGGCGCTAACGCCGGAAATGGCGGCCGCGGTCAGTAAAATCATGCGTAACCAGGATTTGATCGCCGTGGCTCGCCGCTGCCCGGTGGTGACCCGTTTTCGCGATACCCTGGGTTTGCCGGGCAGACTGGCGACCAGACTGCAGCCCAATCATCCGCTCGACGACCCGCGCGGCATTGCCGCCAGTACGCTGGACGGTTTGTTGTACGGCTGCGGCGATGCGGTGATCGGCATCAATCCCGCTACCGATAATCCGGAGAATGCCTATCGGTTGCTGAATCTGCTGGATGAAATCATTCAGCGCCACCGGATTCCCACTCAGTCCTGCGTGCTGGCGCATGTCACCACCAGCATGGAATTGATGCAGCGCGGCGCGCCCGTGGATCTGGTGTTTCAGTCCATCGCCGGTACGGAAGCCGCCAATCGCAGCTTCGGCGTCGATCTTGGCTTGTTGCAGGAGGCGCGGGACATGGCGGCCGCCCTGGGCCGGAATCCGCATGGCGAACATCTGATGTATTTTGAAACCGGGCAGGGCAGCGCGCTTTCCGCCGACGCCCATCACGGCATCGACGCCCAGACCTGCGAGGCGCGCGCCTATGCGGTCGCCCGGCAGTTTTCACCGTTGTTGGTCAATACCGTGGTCGGCTTTATCGGCCCGGAATATCTCTACGATGGCAAACAGATCATCCGCGCCGGCCTGGAAGACCATTTTTGCGGCAAGCTGCTGGGCTTGCCGATGGGCTGCGATGTCTGTTACACCAATCATGCCGAAGCCGACCAGAACGATATGGACAATTTGCTGACCCTGCTGGGCGTGGCCGGCTGCAATTTTATCATGGGCATACCCGGCGCAGACGACATCATGCTGGCCTATCAGAGCACATCCTTTCACGACAGCCTCTATCTGCGACAGGTGCTGGGGTTGAGGCCGGCGCCGGAATTTGAAGCCTGGCTGGATGGCATGGGGATTTTTGACGGCGGAAACCGCTTGTCGGACAGGCGCAACGCCACGCCCTTGCTAGCCCGGTTTGGCGACTTTGCGGATAAACAGCCATGAAACAGGATCCCTGGCATATCTTGAGGCGTTACACACAGGCCCGTATCGCCCAGGGCCGCGCCGGATGCAGTTTGCCCAGCGCGGCGTTGCTGGATTTTCAGCTTGCCCATGCCGCTGCGCGCGACGCCGTGCATCAGAGCTGGGACGTGGCGGATTTTGCCGGCCGGCTACAGGCGGCCGGGCTGGAAACCTGCATCCTGCGCACCCGGATAGATAGCCGGGTGGAATATCTGCAAAGACCGGATAAAGGCCGCCGCCTGCAAGCCGCCAGTGCGGAACGGCTGCAGGCTGTAGTTGGAAACGGCTGCGATGTGGCGGTGATTGTCAGCAACGGCCTGTCGTCCACCGCCGTGAACAGTCATGGCCTGGCTTTGCTGGCCGAGGTGGTCTCCGTTTTGCGCGGCCGCGGTCTTGCGCTGGGCCCAATCTGTCTGGTGGCCGACGCCAGAGTGGCGGTGGCCGATGAAATAGGGGCTTTGCTCAAGGCCCGTGCCAGCCTGATCCTGATCGGCGAGCGCCCCGGATTGAGCGCCGCCGACAGCCTGGGGGGGTATTTGACCTATGGCCCCAAAATCGGCAATACTGACGCCCAGCGCAACTGCCTGTCCAATATTCGTTCACCGGAAGGGTTGTCCTGTCAGGCGGCGGCGGCCAAACTGGGCTATCTGCTGACTGAATCCCTGCGCCGCGGTGTTTCCGGTATCGCTCTGAAGGATGATATGCCGCCAGTTTTATCCGATCAGCCATAAGCTCAATGTTTTGCATAAACCTGTCAGAATACGCCGCGCCCCGGTTTTTCCGCCAAATCCGCCACGGGCAGGAACTGACTGCCTTAGTCGGTGGTTAGCCGATATTACAATAATCATATAAACGGAGAGGAACATGAATAAATGTTACAGCATCGCTAGCGTAGTTCTGCTGGCTCTGAATTTTGAAACCGCCCATGCCTATGGCGGCGATCACAGTTCCGGCAGCAGTTGTAAAAAACCGGTTTTTTCTCAATTTCAGCCGGCGGTTAACAAGTATCTGCAATCATTTACCGAGTTTTCCTTTATAGCCTCCGAAAATACCATCCCGACCTCGATAGTGGTCAATGTCAGTTTCGGTGAGCACAAATTTCACTTCACCGCAAAGGAGCTGGTCATAAAGCCCTTGAAAAATGGTCATCTGGCGGTCAAGGGCAAAATGGAAAGACCTTTGGAGCACGGCTTCGCCAGGGTCAGCATGACGGCGCACAGCAAGCCGGGTTGCGAACATAGCGAAGGCTATCTGGTCAGAATTTACTGAGCCGGCCGGGCAGCCAAACCCGGCATTGCCGGCAGCGGCGGATTGGGTTGCGCGGCCGCCCCGTCCGGGTGCATAAAAACTGTTTCGCGGGCAACGTCTATGTGATAATGGCAAGCTTTATACGGGTCACATAACGGCAGGCGGAAAATGGACGAGAACAAGAAAAAAGCGCTTGGCGCTGCTTTGGTACAGATTGAAAAACAGTTTGGCAAAGGGTCGGTGATGCGGATGGGCGATGTCGCCGCCAATCGCGATATCGATGTGGTGTCAACCGGTTCCCTGTCACTGGATATCGCGCTGGGTTGCGGCGGTTTGCCGCGCGGACGGGTGATCGAAATTTTCGGCCCGGAATCGTCGGGCAAAACCACGCTGACTCTGCAAACCATCGCCCAGATGCAAAAACTCGGCGGCACTGCCGCGTTCGTCGATGCCGAACATGCGCTGGATCCGATCTATGCCGAAAAAATCGGCGTCAATATCAATGAATTGCTGGTTTCCCAGCCGGACACCGGCGAACAGGCGCTGGAAATCACCGATATGCTGGTGCGCTCCGGGGCGGTGGACATCGTGGTCATCGATTCGGTGGCTGCGCTGACCCCGAAAGCCGAAATCGAAGGCGACATGGGCGATTCGCACATGGGCCTGCAGGCGCGGCTGATGTCGCAAGCCCTGCGCAAACTTACCGCCAACATCAAACGCTCCAACACGCTGGTGATTTTTATCAATCAGTTGCGGATGAAAATCGGGGTAATGTTCGGCAATCCGGAAACCACGACCGGCGGCAACGCGTTAAAATTCTACGCTTCGGTGCGGTTGGACATCCGCCGTATCGGCTCGATCAAGAAAGGCGACGAGGTCATCGGCAACGAAACCCGGGTCAAAGTGGTCAAAAACAAGGTTGCGCCGCCCTTTAAACAGGCGGACTTCGAGATTCTGTACGGCGAAGGGGTCTCCTTTTTCGGCGAACTGGTGGATCTGGGCGTGGAATACGGTTTTGTACAAAAGGCCGGTTCCTGGTATAGCTACAACAACGAAAAAATAGGCCAGGGCAAGGACAACGCCAAGCAGTTTCTGAAGGATAATCCGGCCAAAGCCAAGGAACTGGAAACGGCGATACGCGAAAAAGCCTTCGCTAGCCGAAATAATGCCGGCACAGCGGCGGTGGAAGTCGATGCCGAGTATACAGACGCCGACTGAACGCCGGCTGAGCATGGAGCAAACCTGTCTGCGCCTGCTGGCGCGGCGGGAGCATAGCCGTCGCGAACTGCTGGATAAACTGGCGTTACGCGGCTACCGCAAGGAGGAAGCGGAACCTGTGCTGGACGAAATTGCAGACCGCAACTGGCAGAACGACGCCCGTTACGCAGAAGCCTTTGTCCGCCTGCGTATCGAAAGAGGCTGTGGTCCGCTGCGGATTCGCTATGAATTGCAGCAGCGCGGCATCGCGGCGGTGGATATCGACGCGCTGAGCGAGGAAATCGCCGCCGATTGGCAGACGCTGCTGGCGGCGGTTTATCGCCGCAAATATGCCAGCGATAAACGGATCAGCCGTAGCGAATGGCTTAAACGCTGCCGTTTTCTACAGCAGCGCGGTTTCAGCGCAGCGATGATCGCCGCCCTGCCCAGGCAACTGCACATCAGGATTGGCGATTGACCGGCGACCGTGTTTGCCGTTTCGATAAATGACAGATCGTGACAAATTAAAATAACCTGAAGCAAGTATGATGAAAAAAATGACCAGCTCCGAATTGCGAGCCGCCTTTCTGGAATTTTTCCGCCGGCACGGCCATAGCGTCCAGCCTTCCAGTTCGCTGATACCGAGTAACGACCCCACACTATTATTCACCAATGCCGGAATGGTGCAGTTCAAGGACGTGTTTCTGGGGCGGGAGAAAACCGGCTTTAGCCGCGCCGCCACCAGTCAGCGCTGCGTCAGGGCCGGCGGCAAGCATAACGATCTGGAAAATGTCGGTTATACCGCCCGCCACCATACTTTTTTCGAAATGCTGGGCAATTTCAGTTTCGGAGACTATTTCAAGCGCGACGCCATTCGCTACGCCTGGGAGTTTCTGACCGTGGAACTGGGCATCCCACCGCAAAAGCTGTGGGTGACGGTATTCGATGAAGACTCCGAGGCCGAGTCCATCTGGCTGGAAGAAATCAAGATCGATGCGCAACGTTTTTCCAGAATCGGCGCCAAGGACAATTTCTGGTCTATGGGCGATGTCGGCCCTTGCGGCCCTTGCACCGAAATTTTTTATGATCATGGCGAGCATATCGCTGGTGGCCCGCCGGGCAGCCCTGACGAAGACGGCGACCGTTATATCGAAATCTGGAATCTGGTGTTCATGCAATACGACCGGGACAAGGACGGCAATCTAACGCCGCTGCCCGCGCCTTCGGTTGATACCGGCATGGGGCTGGAACGGATTGCCGCGGTGATGCAGGGCGTACACAGCAATTATGAAATCGATCTGTTCCGGCATCTGCTGAAAGTCGCGGCGGAACTGGCCCATACCGATGATTTGAACAACAGCTCGCTACGGGTTATCGCTGATCATATTCGCTCCAGCGCCTTTCTGATCGCCGACGGCGTTCTGCCCGCCAACGAAGGCCGCGGCTATGTGCTGCGGCGCATTATCCGCCGCGCCATTCGCCACGGCTACCGGCTGGGCATACACCACACATTCTTCTATAAACTGGTCGCGCCGCTGGCGGCCGAGATGGGCGTAGCCTATCCGGAACTGGCTCAGGGCCGGGAACAGGTCGAGCGGGTGCTGAAAAAGGAGGAAGAACGCTTTGCGGAAACCCTGGAACAGGGCATGAAAATTCTGGAAGCTTGCGTCGGCAAGCTGGAAAGCCACGTCATACCGGGCGACGTGGTGTTTTTGCTGTACGACACCTACGGCTTTCCGGTGGATTTGACCGCCGATTTTGCCCGTGAACACGATTTGAGCGTCGATCATGCCGGTTTCGAGGTGGAAATGGCCGCCCAGCGCGAACGGGCCAGGGCCGGCGGCAGTTTTGCCGCCGATTACGATCAGGACATCAAACACGACAGCACCACGCAATTTATAGGCTATACCGATCTGGAGGCTCCGGCGCAGATCGTCGGCCTGTTTCGGCAGGGCCAGCCGGTTGCCGCGCTGCAAGCCGGCGAGGAAGGGGTAGTGATCCTGGATCGGACGCCTTTCTACGCCGAATCCGGCGGTCAGGCCGGCGACAGCGGACGGATAACCGCCGACGGCGCGGTTTTTGAGGTTTGCGACACCCAGAAACAGGGCGGACAACTGTTTCTGCACAAAGGCAGGCTGCTACTGGGCACGCTCCAGGAAGGCCAGAACTGTGACGCCGGCATCGACGCCGACATCCGCAAGGCCACCGAGCGCAACCATTCCGCCACCCATCTGTTACACGCCGCGCTGCGGCAAACCTTGGGCGGGCATGTGGCGCAAAAAGGCTCGCAAGTCAACGATGAACGGCTGCGTTTCGATTTCTCCCACTTCGAACCGATGACGGAAACCGAAATCGCTACCGTCGAACGGCTGGTCAATGCGCAAATCCGCCTGAACAGCGAAGTCAGCGCCGACATTATGGCCAAGGACGACGCCGTTAAAGCCGGAGCCATGGCGCTATTCGGCGAAAAATACGGCGACGAGGTGCGGGTGCTGAAAATAGGCGAATTCTCCACCGAATTGTGCGGCGGCACCCATGTGCATAGGGCTGGGGATATCGGTCTGTTCAGGATAGTCGGCGAAACCGGAGTGGCCGCCGGGGTGCGGCGTCTGGAGGCAGTGACCGGACAGGCTGCGCTGGACTGGGTGGCCGGCCGCGAAAAAAACCTGCTGGCTATCGCCGGGCTGTTGAAAAGCACGCCGGATAAAACCACGGACAAGGTACAGCAGTTGCTGGAAAAAAACCGTAATTTGGAAAAGGAACTGGAAAAGCTCAAATCAAAACTAGCCAGTTCCGCCGGTGCCGAACTCACCAGTCAGGCGGTGGAGGTGAATGGCGTCAAGGTGCTGGCCGTCAGACTGGACGACGCGGATCCCAAGGCTCTGCGCGATCTGGCCGACCAGCTTAAAAACAAACTCGGCAGCGCCGCGCTGCTGCTGGCGGCGGTCAGCGGCGATAAAGTCAGTCTGATCGCCAGCGTCTCCAAAGACTGCATGGACAAGGTCAGGGCCGGCGAACTGGTCAACTTCGTGGCCATGCAGGTCGGCGGCAAGGGCGGCGGCCGCCCTGACATGGCCCAGGCTGGCGGCAACGATCCTTCCGGTCTGGCGGCGGCTTTGGCGCAGGTTCCGGACTGGGTCAGGGAACGGTTAGGGTAGTTTTAGGGGGGGTTAGGGAGTCGAATAAAAAGATTTCCCGGAATTTATAAAATTTAAATGGTTTTACGGACTAGCAAATATTAAAAAGCCAAAAGGGCAATAAAAAAACATGGCATTGTACGTTTATAAATTTGGCGGCACCTCGGTCGGCACTCCCGAACGCATTAAGGCCGTCGCGGAAAAAGTGAAAAAAGCCCATGATGCGGGCGATCAGATCGTGGTGGTGGTGTCGGCGATGAGCGGCGAGACCAACCGGCTGGTGGGGCTGGCCAAAGAGATGCAGGTGCAGCCGACCGACCGGGAAATGGACGTTTTATTGTCCACCGGCGAACAGGTCACCATCTCGCTGTTAAGCATGGCGCTGCACAATCTGGGCTGCGAAGCCTGTTCCTATACCGGCGCGCAGGTCAAGATCCTGACCGATAGTAGTCACACCAAGGCGCGGATACGCGAGATTGAAGACACCCGCATCCGCAACGATCTGGCGGCCGGCCGGGTGGTGGTGGTGGCCGGATTTCAGGGCGTTGACGAACAGGGCAATATCACCACCCTGGGCCGTGGCGGTTCCGACACCACGGCAGTCGCGTTGGCGGCGGCCTTAAAGGCAAAGGAATGCCTGATCTATACCGATGTCGATGGCGTTTACACTACCGATCCGCGCGTGGTCTCCAAGGCCCGCCGTCTGGACAAGATTACCTTTGAGGAAATGCTGGAGCTGGCCAGCCTGGGCTCCAAGGTTTTGCAGATTCGTTCGGTCGAATTCGCCGGAAAATACAATGTCGCGTTACGGGTGCTGTCCTCATTTTCCGAAGGCAACGGCACGCTTATTACCTACGAGGAAACAGAAATGGAAAGAGCTTTAATTTCAGGCATAGCGTTTAACCGGGATGAGGCCAAGCTGACCCTGACCGGCGTGCCTGATCTGCCGGGCGTGGCCTCGAAAATTCTCGGCCCGGTGGCGGCGGAAAATATCGAAGTGGACATGATCGTGCAAAACGTGGCGGAAAGCGGGACCACCGATTTTACCTTTACCGTCAATCGCAACGATTACCTGCGCGCCCGGAAAATTCTGGATGACTTGTGCATCCAGCTTGGCGGCAAACAGGTCAGCGGCGACAATGGCATCGTCAAGGTTTCGATCGTTGGCGTGGGCATGCGCTCGCATGCCGGCATCGCCAGCACCATGTTCAAAGTGCTGGCGGACGAAGGCATTAATATCCAGATGATTTCCACCTCGGAAATCAAAATTTCGGTGGTAATTGACGAAAAATATCTGGAACTGGCCGTGCGCGCCTTGCACAAAGCCTTTGGACTGGATCAGGAATAAGCCTGCGTAGCCCGGATGAAATGCAATCCGGGCTACGCAGCCAATGCCCTATGGGCTTGCAGAATATCGCACGACAGTAAAACACCCGGAAAATTTTTCCGGAAATCCGTTTATTTTGGCATGGCGCCCAAAGCGCCGTGAATGGACGACGCCTGGGATTAATTGCCCGGCCCCGCATTCCGTTTAATCGGCATACGGGCCGGGCTTCCGGCAATGGTGTGACGGCCGGTTTAGCGCGGTTTGCCTGCGCCTGTCGCTTCAGGCACTTCAATCAGGCGGCCGGTTTTGACGTCATAAATATAGCCATAGACCGGAATTTCACTCGGCACCAGGGGATGGCCCTTGATTCTGGTGACATCTTCCAGCACGCTTTCGGCCTGATTTTTGATGGTCAGCCAGTCTATGTATTTGGCTTCGGTCGAGCCCGGGCCTTCACCGGTATCGTGCCAGCCGGATTCGTCGATGCTGGCGGCTTTCAGACTGCTGCCCAGCAGATTTTGCATGATTTGGTCGGTAAAGGTTTCCATGCCGCAATCGGTGTGATGAATCACAAACCATTCCTTGGTGCCCAGTAATTTATAGGAGATGACTAGCGAACGTATGGCGTCGTCACTGGCGCGTCCGCCGGCATTGCGGATCACATGCGCGTCGCCTTCCGACAGACCGGCATATTTTGCCGGATCAAGACGGGCGTCCATGCAGGTCAGAATGGCAAACTGGCGTGCGGGCGGCATGGCCAGATCGCCCTTGTTGAAACCGGTCGCGTATTCGCGATTGGCCAGGAGTACTTCGTTGTGTATTTTGCTCATAATGGAACTCGACTAGTGAAAAAAAAACGTCTGGCTCGCTCAAGGCAAAACCAGACGATGAAACGACTATCTCCGGAGATTATTGTATCGGGCTGGCTTGCTGGTTTAAAGAGGCTATATGGTTTATAGAATATAAACTTTAAGTTTATAATGGTGCGGAACATGGATAAATTCAATAATATGCAGGTGTTTTGCAGGATAGTCGAACTGGGCACTTTCTCGGCCGTGGCCAGAGAAATAAAGTGTTCGACCATGATGGTCAGCAAATACATGGCGAATCTGGAAGCCTCTCTGGGTGTGGTGTTATTGAGCCGCACCACGCGCAGCCTGAGCCTGACCAGCGCCGGCGAAGCCTATTACAACCGCAGCAAGCAGTTGCTGGAAGATCTGGCGGAACTGGAGGCGGCAACCGCGCAGATGAGCGAGCGGATAAAAGGCCATCTTAGAATCAGCGCCCCCATCGATTTTGGCGGCATGTTCATGGTGCCGGTCATAGACCAGTTTATGCGCCTCTATCCGGAGGTCAAGGTGCTGATGACGCTGGACAACAAGCCACCCAATCTGCGTATCGGCAATTTCGATATTTCCCTGCTGGTCACCGATACCCTGGATCAGGGCGTGGTGGCCCGAAAAATTGCCGAGACCGAGTTATGCACCTATGCCGCCCCGGACTATCTGGCCAGGGTTGGTTGTCCGCAGCGGATTGAGGATCTGGCCGCTCACCATTGCCTGCATTATGTCGATACCCCGCACGGCGACTATTGGCCGTTTATTGTGGACACCGAAGTCAAAAAGTTCAGGGCCGACTGGTTTCTGTCCTCGAACAACGGCCGGGTGCTATGCCAGGCGGCGGTGCTGGGCATGGGCATTGTCCGTGCGCCCAAACTGTCGGCCACGCCTTTTTTACAGACCGGTGAGCTGGTGGAGATATTCCAGGATTACCAGCGTCCGGCGCTGGCAATTTACGCCACTTATCTGCAACGGCGTTTTTATCCGGCCAAACTGACCGCTTTTATAGATTATCTGCTTAAATATTTTGAGAAATAGGTTGTGGCTTAGTCATCACGCAGCTCAATCCAATCCAATCCAATTCAATTCAATTCAATTCAATTCAATTCAATTCAATCTTAATTCTTTCTAAACCGCCTATGCGGCGGTGAACGAGTCTGAGCCTGTGCCGTATACGCTGGCAAATTTCTAAACCGCCTATGCGGCGGTGAACTTAATATTCTGGCTTCAGAACCTACACCCAATTTTCTAAACCGCCTATGCGGCGGTGAACCAAGAACCGGCCGGAATCCCCCCTGGCTACCTATTTTCTAAACCGCCTATGCGGCGGTGAACAACCGTACGCGTCAACTTTGTTCAGCGCCTTCTTTCTAAACCGCCTATGCGGCGGTGAACTCGAACCATCGGCAAGTTTGTAGGATTGACCTTTTCTAAACCGCCTATGCGGCGGTGAACACAACTATGCGCCGTTGCAAGCGCCGTTATATTTTCTAAACCGCCTATGCGGCGGTGAACTATACACAGCAGACCACAACCAGGGCGCGGTATTTCTAAACCGCCTATGCGGCGGTGAACCTGGAGGCGACGCTGATGAATCTGATGAATGATTTCTAAACCGCCTATGCGGCGGTGAACCGTTGCGCTCGCACAGCTGCAACTTCGTCATTTTTCTAAACCGCCTATGCGGCGGTGAACTCCTTAACGTAACCGATCCACAAACCCCATCTAGCCGTTCGACAGCCGTTGCGGGAAACTATCTCATCCTTTAATCGTAACGGAGAGAGAGTGCATGGTCGAATCATCTGTGGCGGGCTTGTCCGCCGCCCAGCA
>JAQTUW010000016.1 GCA_028707085.1 Methylococcales bacterium
TGTGCATCCGAAACATCCGCCATCGCTTTGCCCTGAGTCTGATCGGAAAAAACGGTTAACACCGCCTGAACAACACTCTTGGCAACTTCCGCATCATCCGATGCATAAGCAATATCGAAAATATCCCTATCCCCGGAACTTTTGATCGTTATCTCTTTTTTCAGCTTTTCGATCAATTCATTACTGACCACTTCCCGGCTTGGATTTAAAAGAGATAATTCTATGATTTTTTCCAGATTCGGCCGGGTAAACATTAACTGCTGAATAATTCTGATCATCGCGCCTACATCCGGCTCAATCACCATACCTTTCATCAAAGGTCTTATCATTGTAGCCGTATCAATATGGACTTTGGCTTGAGATTCATATTTATCTCGCATGAAAAAAACAAAAGTCCAGGCTGCGGCACAAAAAAATAGCGCAATAAAAACCGCTATCCTTTTATACCTCATCAGTCCTTTAAAATAAAAATAAATCTCTGAAAATTGTTGCTGCATTCTTAAAGTTTAATTGTTTGTTAGAAACCCACCATCTTACAGCTACATCATCATGCCTGCTATCGCATAATAATCAAAGCTTAATTATGGTTTTTTTAAATACCAAACCCTACACATTAAATTTTCATTGAGGTTTTACACACCATAATAGAGTGATTTTCACAAGTTACCCATTTTTGATCTATTGAACCCTACCCAAACCATTTAAAACAGGCTATCAGGTATAATTAAAATATCGCCTGGCATCATTAATACATTGGCCGTTAGATCTGCATTATCAATCAGATCGTCAATCCGGACGGCATATGTTTTTAACTCGCCATTTGTCTTGCGGATGACCGAGGATCTATTTCCATCAGCGTATTGATTAAGGCCAATCTGAATCACCACATCAAGCAATGTCATGCCTCTCTCGTAAGGTATATTTCTTCCCTGATAGCGGCCTATTCCACCCATGCCACCCATGCCGCCACCGCCGCCACCGCCTATACCGCCGCCTATACCGCCACCTCCGCCCATGCCGCCGCCCATTCCACCGCCGCCGGTACCGCCGCCAATCCGACCTATCACCCGGATCTGCTGATCTTTAACGCCTTTAAAACCATGCGCCATCACTACGACTTGCGGGCTTTTTACATAGGTCATCAATACATTTTCAATATCCCGCGCCAGTTCATAGGGTGTTTTGCTCATTGCCAATAATTCTTCCACCAGCGGGAAACTGATCTTCCCGTCCGGCCGAACAACCGCCGAGGTTGACAATTCGGGGTTACCCCAGACAAAAATGGACAAACTGTCGCCCGGTCCAATTTTATAGGTGTAATCCGAGTCCTGGCGCACATCCTCAAGTAAAGGATACGAATAACAGCCCACCAATCCTGTTCCAAAAATCATACACAACAAGCCAAGTCGAAATATCCTACCCGTCATAAACATGATTGTGCTCTTGGAATTTTGCAATAGATAAGAATTTAATAACATTGGCTATTTTTTTCCATTGGATTCAAGTTCTTTCATCAGTTTTTTAGCATCGCTCTTCCCTGCAAAATTCAGATGCTGCTTTTCGGATAAGGCAAGCGCATGCTTTAACTCACTTAACGCCGTTGCTTTATTACCATTATCAAAGTGCGCAACAGCCAAATGATATCTTAACTCCACCAGCGTAGGCTCCTTGAGAATCAGACTGTCCAATAGCTTGAGCCCGAGCGCTAACTGTCCGGTTCTGACCAGTCCCCATCCGTATGTATCCTGAAAAACCGGCTTGTCGCTTTCTTTAAATTTCTCGGCTAGCGCAAAGCCTTTTTTAACATTATCCGGATTGATGGAATCAAGCAGCAACTCAGCCAAATTATTAATGGCCATTTCCGATTCCGGATGCTTTTCCAACAGGCGTTCATATGTTTTAATCGCATTCGAACTATCACCCGTTTGCTGATACCAACCGGCTAAAGCCAATTCTAACCTGAGATCATCAGGATTCGCCTCAAGACCTTGCAAATATATTTCTCTGGCCGGCTCAGGGCTTTTGCGCAGCACCACCTCGATTCGGGCCAATTCCAGATAAAGCGACACCACATTGGGCATTCTCACCAGTTGCTCCGTCATTAACTGCTTGGCATTGGCAAGATCGTGATTGGCGAAATAAAGCTCACCCAGCACGCCCACTACAGTCAGATTATCCGGATATTTGCGATGGTGCTTTTGTAAGTAGGCAATTGCTTTATCCCTGGCTTTAAGTCCGTCATACGATCGGGCCAGATTGACCATCGATTTGAAATCATCCGGGCGATTTTCAAGCAGTTTCTCGTAGATGGCAATGGCTTCGGCATATTGCCCCTTACCTTGTAAAATATTGGCTTGAAAGTAAAACGGTGTAGCTTTGTCTCTTGAAAACATGGCAAAACGCTGCACGGTGGTTTCGGCGTCGTCCCATTTTTTTTCTTCAATGTCCAGAGCGGCTTTTACGCCAAGCAGCATTTCCTGATTAGGCTTGAGCTTTAAAGCCTTTTCCAGAATCATTCTGGCCATTTCTTTCTGATTTGCCTGCAGGTAAGCATCGTACACGGGAAAAAAAGCGCCCATATTTGCCGGATTGACATCAAGCGCCTGCTTAAAATATTTTTCCGCCTGTCGGCTATCATTCTTTGCAACATAGGCCTGACCCAGCAATAAAAATGCATCGCCGGTATCGTTCCTGCTCCAGGAGGTTTTATTGAGCAAATCAATGGCTTCATCCAGCCTGTTTTGACTGATCAATAACCGGGCTTTCAGCAAACTGGCGTCGACAAAATCGGAATTGGCTTTTAAAACCTTGTCAACAATCGCCTCAACTTCATTATATTGTTTTTTGCTCAAGGCGACTTCACCTAACAGCGTCTGGGCAATCAACCCCAGCGGCTGATTCTGTTCCTTTTCGATGACCTGCTGTAAACCTTTTACAGCCGAATCCGGATAATTGTTCGCCAGCATCCATCTCGACAGCTCAAGTACATGGACAGTACTCAGCTTATTACTGTTTATCCATTGCAGGTATTGCTCTTCAACACGGTTCTTGTTTTTAGCGTTCAAAAATTCCAGCAGAATCAATTTGGGTTCGAGCTTATCCGGTGATTCATCAACCAGGCCTTGCAACAACGCTTCAGACTCTTTCAACTTGTCAACCATGGAATAAATAGTTGCCAGTTTGAATCTGTACTCTTCCGTCTCAGGATAATATTTAATCAATTCCTTGTAATCTTCGATCATTGCATTACTATTGTTTCGTTCAGCACTGACTTTGATTCTGCTAAAGCGTAGCGGAATGTTCGCTACGTTCATTTTCAGGCCGGCGTCAATTAACGCCAAAGCCTGATCCAGTTCGCCATGCCTGATATGCAGACCGACTTTCAAGGAAAGCACATCAATGTTTCCGGGATCAACCGCCTCAACAGCAGCCAGGGTTCGCAGAGCCGCATCGTCCTTGCCCTGGCGAATATAAGCAGTCGCCTTAAGAATTTGCGCGTCAAGATTGTTAGGGTGAGCAACCAAAACAGCTTCCGCCTGTTCCAGGGCTTTATCATAGTCATTGAATAGAATGTCGATCACGCCCAATTTTAATCTTGCTGCAATCAAGCCGGGATCCAGCTCCAGAGCTCTACCTAAATTTTGCCGCATCGATTTGAAATTGTTATGCTTTTCATCCATCATCGCCATGTAGTAATATGCTTCGCCCTTCTGGTCTTTCTGGCTGGATAATTTGAATTCAAGCAGCGCATGGTCAAAATCGCCATGCTCAAAGAATTTCCTGCCTTTGTCCAAATGGCTGTCCGCCGATTCCTGAGACGAACTACAGGCTGTCAATAACAAGATGCCCACTGCCAACAGAACTGGTTTTTTTCTAATGCTTTTCATTAATAAATTCACCAACATAATTCAGTTACTAAAAGTTGCTCACGAGAGGCTACGGAATACCCAGGATCAAACAGCGCAAACCCACTTCACCCGGCCCAGAAAAGCCGGACAAGCTAAACATCCGGGTTGTTAACACTGTTTCAGCATCTTTCTGCGTCGAACCGGACGGATCTTAGCTACCCGGGAGTTCCCACTTTTCTGCCTTTACATCTATGACTAACCAAAAGCCTAAGCGCATCTTCGCATTGCAACTCATATCGTAATGAGCGCACATAGCACATTTGTTTTCTTAAATATCCAGAACCCGGAGACTCATTTTCGCGGCAAAGACAATTTCTAACACTAACCCGCATCCGGAAACCGCATTTCCCGATTTCCTGCAATTGAGTCATGGATCATTCACCTGCAATTTGGCTCATAATCTGTTTACATAAAATCATGCAACCCATGATAACGCCCCGACATTCGATAAATACCGGAAAGGCGCAAGCTGAAAACTGTCCGGGGGATAGAAAATAGTCGCGTAAAATCAACCTGAACCAATCATAGCGCATTTCAGGCAGCGCAAATGCATAAAAATTTAGAGGCAAAATGCTATAGAGTATTCGCACATCAAATCCGGGTTTTCATAATCCTCCTACCCTTCCTGTAGCAGAGGAAACTGAGGCGCCACAATTAGATGTGCAATAATTATATTCTAGCATGGAAGCGCCCTCTCAGGCAGTCATGTAACGTTTCCAAGGAATCTCGGATTTGTTCGTCCGGTTTGACGCAAATTCGACAGCAGATGGCGAATACCCGCCATTCCGGCCGACATCTTCGGCAACCAGCATTCAACTTGCGAGCAATTTTTTGTTTCCTCGCCGTTTTGCCAACCACACTACCAAGAGGCTGTCCGTCAAAAGAAGATGGACGAACGACTGCTTGTCCTCAATCCCTTCCGGTAGGCGAGAAAATATAAAAATGCTAAAAGTGATCGACGCCAGCGATACGTTCAACCCCGGTAAACAGAACATTTCAAACCATGTTCCACACTAGTAGTCCGCCAATTTTGTTTTGACGAACAGGCTAATCTGCTGCCGGGGTATTTTGACAGAGGTTTAGGCGGCATGGATGCCGACTCAAGCCTACATGGATGTATTCACGGCGTCCTCTGGCGGAATACCCCGGCAGCAGATGGGTAGCTCTATTCATCATTGTAACATTGGCGAACCACTAGGAGCCTGTCCGAGAATAGAAAACCTACTGCGGAAAAGCCATTTTGGCCGGATTTCCTGCGCATTTTCGTTAAATAGCGCAACTATTCCGCCTCAAATGCCCAAAAAATCCAACTCAAAAGGCTTTCCCTCGCTACGGCTTTTATTCTCGGACAGGCTTCTAGGAGACTCATTTCAATTTTGTCGCAGGGTGGACAAGAACCATTCAGGTTTTCTGCTCGGGCAAACTTATATTTTCCACCCGTTCAGGCGGAACAGGATGCAACGGCTTTGAATATCTGGATTGAATCTGCTTTACATAATTGCGCGTTTCCTGAAATGGCGGAACGCCATGATATCTTTCGACCGCCGCCTCGCCAGCATTATATGCAGCCACCACCCACTCGACTTTTCCGTCGAAATGGCGTAGCAGCCAGTGCAGATACGCCGTGCCGCCTTTTATGTTCTGAATGGGATTCCAGGTATCCTTAACGCCAAAACGTTCGGCTGTTTCAGGAATTAACTGCATCAGTCCCTGGGCATTTTTGCCGGACAACGCTGCGGAATTAAAACCCGACTCCACCTGGATGACAGCCATTACCAACTGCGGATCGATACCATACCCCAAGGCAATTTGATTGACCCAGGCCGCAACCTTCTGTCTTTCCGGACTTGATTCCAAAACAAAACGAAATGCCGGCTTGGCGGGCTTGCAGTCATTGTCGGCGACCGGCTCGACATCCCGGAACCTGACCAGCATGTTTTTCGCATGCGGGTCGCCACCATCAGCCGCCTGCTTGAACCAGTGCATGGCCAGACCTGAATCCCTGTGTACGCCTCGGCCATTAAAATACATAAAGCCAATATTGTATGCCGATTCGACATCCCCTTCGAGCGCAGCCTGACAATACAAAGCAAAGGCTTGCCGGTAATCCTGCCTCACACCTTCCCGGCCATGCTCATAAGCGACAGCCTTAAGCCGGATTTTATCTGTCGATTCGGCCACTTCTCCGGCGAATCCCAAACGCTCCAGGCAGCTTAAAATCAACACAAGCATTAACTGTTTTTTTTTATTCGACATTTGCTTGCTCTCTAAACAGTTGTAAAGCCGAAAACCTACAAAAAACCTAGGAGCCTGTCCGAGAATAGAAAACCTACTACGGAAAAGCCATTTTGGCCGGATTTCCTGCGCATTTTCGTTAAATAGCGCAATTCCACCTCAAATGCCCAAAAAATCCAACTCAAAATGGCTTTCCCTCGCTACGGCTTCTATTTTCGGACAGGCTCCTAGCCTTCCAGAATGCCGGCGCATGCCAATAACAGCCACTTTGCTCAGTTTACAACGAATTGGCTATTTTCACCACTGTGACAGTTTCAAGATTGCCAGCCACTGCTTCCCGGCGTACTTCCGATCATGCCTTTTTCTGCGTAAACCGCCCAAATTTCAATAAAACGGCCGGCAACATCAGCAAATTCAATACTGTCGAAGAAGCAAGTCCACCTATGATTATAGCGGCCATCGGCCCCATTATTTCCCGTCCCGGATTATCGCTATCAATAGCGATAGGCAGCATCGCCAAGGCAGTGACCAGCGCGGTCATCAGAATTGATGGCAGCCTTTCCTGCGCGCCTCTTACCGCAGTACCATATCCCCATGGCAAACCGTCCACTTCAACCAAATGCCGATAATGGGAAATCAGCATAATGCAATTCCGCACCGTGATGCCAAACAGGGTAATGAATCCGACAAAAGAACCCACCGATAAAGCCGAATGGGTCACCAGTACAGCGGCAACGCCACCCAGCAAGGCAAACGGCAGGTTCACCAGTGTCAGGCAGGTATGCCGAACACTGCCCAGGGCGACATAAATCAGCAGCAAAACACCCGCTCCGGCCAGCAAGGCATGCAAAATCAAAGCCTGTCTGGCTTTGGCCTGCTCCAGCGCCGCACCGATAAATTCCGGATACACTCCTTGCCGCCAATTTATTTGATTTAATACTTTGCCTTTCAATTCACTAATGAATTCATCCATATCCCGATCATCGACATTACAGGTCACTGTAGAAACACGTTGAGCATCATGATGCAAAATATTGTAGCGGCCTTCCGTATGCCGAATATCGGCAATCTCGCCCAGCAACACCCGCTGACCATCGGCATTTTTCAACGCTAATTGTTGCAAGGACTCCGCCTGCATGCGTAACGACTGCGGCAAAGTGACAACCACGTTGACGATGCGGTTCCCGTGTATGTTTTTACCGACCATGCGACCTTCGTAAGCGGTTTGCAGCGCCGTCATGACCTGCCCGGAATTTATTCCCCGAAACCTGAGCTGCTCCGGATTCAACTGCACCTGCAACATCGCTGTCAGAGGTTGCGAACGCAACTGCACATCTTCGACACCAGCCATGCCATTCATAATCTGCCGTACACTTTGCGCCTTATCATCCAGTAGCGCCAAATCGTTACCGTAAATATTGACCACAACGGCGGCCGTGTAACCGGAAATGGTCTCATCCACTCGCTCTGTCAAAAAGGTGTTGGCCTCATAATGTATCCCCGGAAAAACATCCAGAATTGCCCGTAAACTATCCAATACTGCTTGCTGTTCAAATCCGGACAACGGTTTTAAACGCACTTCGTATTCGCTGTAATGACTACCATAAGTGTCAGCCCCGCGCTCTGCCCTGCCGGCCCATTGCGAAACCGATTCGACACCTCCTATATCTAAAAATTGCCGAGTCAGTTGAGCGCCAATCCGTATCGACTCCTGCAGCGATGTCCCCGGTACACTGGCCGTATGCACGATGAAATGACCTTCACGCAATTCGGGCAAAAACTTATGCTCCATTCGCAAGAAAGCAATCATCCCCAACACGCACAACCCCATCCCCAGGCCCGCGAGCGGATAAAAATATTTCAACACCCAACCGAGCATTTTGGTGTACATTGGTTTTAATCGCCTAACCAAAGGCGGATCAGGTTCGTCAGGCAGACGCTTGTTCAATAGCAGACTGCACAAGGCAGGCGTCAAGGTCAAGGCCACCAGCAAAGACATCAGAATGGCCAGAATATAGGAATATCCCAAAGGGGCAAACAGTCGTCCAGCCACACCGTCCAGGGTTAGCAAAGGCACAAAGACCAACGTGATGATAAAACTGGCGTAGACCACCGAACTGCGCACTTCCATCGATGCCTGATAAATGACTTCGCTCGGCTTGCCCGGTCTGACTTGCAACTGATTTTCCCGTAAACGCCGAAAAATGTTTTCGGTATCAATGATTGCATCATCCACCACCTCCCCCAGCGCAATCGCCAGGCCGCCCAGAACCATGATATTCAAATTGGCCCCGCTCTCCAGTAACAAGATGACGGCCATCATCAGCGATAGCGGGATTGCCAGCGCAGCAATCAAGGCGCTTCGAAAATTGAACAAAAACAGATAAAGAATCAGCACCACAAAAAAACCGCCTATCAACAGATGCCGGGATAAATTCTGAACAGAGGTTTCAATGTAATCGGCAGGCCGAAACAGATGTGAATAAAAATTGATGGATTGCTGTGCGAATAAAGGCCCAAAATCGTTCAATACGGCTTCGACCTGTCTGGATACCGACAAGGTATTGGCGCCATACTGACCGATGACCATTAATACAATGCCGGGGTTACCCATAATTTGCGCTGCCCCGATTGGCGGTTCTGCCGAATAGGCAATATCGGCAACGTCACCCAGAGTAATATTTTCACCGTTCCGCCGCTTGACGACCACCCCTCTGAATTGCTCCGGATTTACCGGCTGACCCGTGATTTGCAGAGTAAAGCGCTGATTGCTGTTTTCAATAAAGCCCGCGCCATTCATTTCCGCCGCACCGCCGGCAGCAGTGACGATATCTTCTATCGCCAGATTGAAACGCTGCAGCGCATCGGGTCTGATCTGCACCTGCAATTGCTGAATATCGCCGCCGAACACATTGATATCGGCAACGCCGGGAATGGCCAGCAGACGCGGCGTCAATGACCAGTCCACCAAGGTACGCAACTCCATCAAGGTTCTGACATCCGAACTCATGCCCACAGTCAGCACAGTTGCCGAGGACGAGGACAAGGGAACGGCCACTGGCATCGCTATTCCGGCCGGCAAACGCTGACTGATACTTGCCAGCCGTTCACTAACCAACTGCCGGTTACGATAGACATCGCTATCTTCGGCAAATGTCGCCGTCACAATGGACAAACCCTGAATCGACTGGGATCGCAAGGTTTTCAGGCCGATCAAGCCGCTGATGGCGTTTTCGATCTGCTGGGAAACCAGCACTTCTACCTGCTCGGTTGCCAGACCCGGCGCTTCGGTCTGAATAATGACCTGTTTTGGAGCAAACTCGGGAAAAATATCCAGTCCCGCAGCAAAAAACCGGTATGTCCCATAGGCGAACAGCAATACTGCCAAAATCAGGACGATGCCGGCATAACGGATGGAGTAGCGAACAAAAAAAGACAGCATGGTGATATTTAACGGATTCAATTGCCAATATTGTGCATTGACAGCCGGATTTGGTCTAATAACTGCTTAAAATTTTTCTACAGATCGACAGCAATTGATGTAAAAATGGGACATTATTTATTCGATGCCGATGCAAACCAGCCCGATCATGCCTGAAAAATTACACTTCGACCCAGACTGCCGGCAATGCCCGCGTCTGACCCAATTTCTCTGCGAGGTGAAAAACAAATACCCCGAATATCACGCCCGGCCAGTAGCGCCATTTGGCGACCCGGCCGCGCGCCTGCTGGTTGTCGGCCTTGCGCCGGGCATGCATGGCGCAAACGCCACAGGCCGGCCATTTACCGGGGATTATGCCGGTTTGTTACTCTATCGTGCCTTATTCGAGTCCGGTTTCAGCAATCAATTGCAATCGACAGCACTGGGCGATGGCCTGCAATTGCACAACTGCCGGATCACCAATGCCGTAAAATGCCTGCCTCCGCAAAACAAGCCAACAAGCGATGAAATCAGGACATGCAACGCATATCTGGCCGCAGAAATTAAAGCCCTGCCGGAACATTCGGTGATCCTGGCTTTGGGCAATATTGCCCATCAGGCGATATTACGCGCCTATGCCTTGAAATCCAGCACCGCCACATTCGGCCATCATCGGCTATTTCAATTGCCCGACGGCAATCGCCTGATCAGCTCCTATCATTGCAGTCGTTATAATGTCCAAACCCGACGGCTGAATATGGACATGCTGTCCGCCGTATTCGCCGATATTCGGAAATTGCTTGCAGAAAAACCGTGACTGTCGGAAATTTGGCCACCGGCTTTGATGTCAAGGCCTTTTTAAAAACCCTCACGCAATGTCCCGGCATATACAGAATGCTCAATGAAGCCGGTGAAATCATCTATATCGGTAAAGCCAAAAACCTGAAAAACCGCGTTTCCAGCTATTTTGGAAGCCAGTCCGCCTCACCCAAGCAACAGGCGATGGTCGCCAGAATCAGCGCCATAGAAGTTACCGTAACCCGCACAGAAGGCGAAGCCTTGCTGCTGGAAAGCCAACTGATCAAGCAGTTCAAGCCACGCTACAATATCAGTCTGCGCGACGATAAATCCTACCCTTATGTGTTTATTTCCAGCTTTCACGATTTCCCGCAACTGACATTTCATCGCGGCGCCAAAAAAAAACGCGGCAAATATTTCGGCCCCTATCCTAGCGCTAGCGCAGTTAAGGAGACACTCGGCCTGCTGCAAAAAATCTTTCCCATCCGCCAGTGCGAGGATTCATATTTCAACAGCCGCTCCCGCCCCTGCCTGCAATATCAGATCGAACGCTGTACCGCACCCTGTGTCGGCTTTATCGGCAAGGAACTGTATCAGACTGATGTAGACAACACTCTCTTGTTTCTTGAAGGCCGGAGCGGGCTGTTAATCGACAATCTGGTCAATAAAATGGAGACTGCTGCGGCACAGCTCGAGTTTGAAACCGCCGCCAGCTACAGGGATCAGATTTTGCGTTTACGGGCCATTCTTGAAAAACATTTCGTGCAGGGTGAAAAAGGCGATGTCGATATTATTGCCTGTGCGGTTAAAGGCGATGTAGCCTGTGTTCAGGTGTTTTTTATCCGCAACGGCCAGAATCTCGGCAATCGGCAGTTTTTACCAAAAACAGCCGGCGATAACGATGAACCCACTGTTTTACATGCCTTTATCAGCCAATATTATCTTGACAAATCAATGCCGCATGAATTACTTGTCAGCCACCCATTACCGGAAACCGAATTATTAAGCGAGGTATTAAGCAATCAGGCCGGACACCCTGTTGCAATTTCCAGCAATGTCCGCGGCGAACGTCTCAAGTGGCTGCAAATGGCAATCACCAATGCCCAGAGTACCTTGCAAGCCAGACTATCGGACAAACAAAACATGTTTGCCCGATTCATCAGCCTACAACAAGAACTGGGTTGCAGCGAAACCCCAAAGCGCCTCGAATGCTTCGACATCAGCCATACCCAGGGCGAACAGACCGTAGCGTCCTGCGTGGTTTTCGACCGGGAAGGCCCCGTCAAATCCGATTACCGGCGGTTTAACATTGAAGGCGTGACGGGCGGCGATGATTATGCGGCCATCCACCAAGCGGTATTCCGCCGCTTCAAGCGCCAAAAACAGGGGGAACACCCTGCACCGGAAATTTTACTGATTGACGGCGGCAAAGGCCAGGTCGGCGAAGCCAAAAAGGCTCTGGCGGAATTAGAGATAAACAATGTTATGATAGTCGGCGTCTCAAAAGGCCCGGATCGGAAAGCGGGGATGGAGAAAATTATTCTCGCCAGTCACGATCAACCTCTGGATGTAACGCCCGGTGCAGGGGCGCTTCTGCTGATTCAGCAAATCCGCGATGAAGCGCACCGGTTCGCCATCACCGGACACCGGCAGCGTAGAGGAAAATCCAAAAAACGCTCCGTGCTGGAAGATATTGCCGGACTTGGCCCAAAACGCAGGCAGATTTTGTTGAAACAATTTGGCGGCTTGCAAGGCGTCAGTAATGCAAGTGCGGATGCACTTGCAGGAATTGATGGCATTAGCAGACAATTAGCGCAACGTATATACGATTTATTTCACCCCCAAGATGGCAGTTAAATTTACTTTACCTACTTATTTGACATTATTGCGAATTGCCTTGATCCCTTTACTGGCAATCGTATTTTATTTGCCCTGGGAATATTCGAAACTTGCCTGCACCCTGATTTTTCTGTTCGCCTGCCTTACCGACTGGCTGGATGGTTATCTGGCCAGAAAGATGAGCCTGGAAACCACTTTTGGCGCTTTTCTTGATCCGGTGGCCGACAAACTGATGGTCGCTTTCATTCTGGTGCTGGTCGTCCAGGCAGAAGCCAGCCCTTATCTGGCCATTCCTGCCGCTATCATCATCGGCCGGGAAATCACCATCGCTTCCCTGAGAGAATGGATGGCGGAAATTGGCCAGCGCGCCAAGGTCAAGGTTTCACAATTGGGAAAATGGAAAACGACAGCGCAAATGACCGCGGTCAGTTTGCTGCTGTATCGCGATGATTTGTTTGGATTGCCGATCAATAGCATGGGATATTGGCTACTTTACCTTTCAGCAATTTTAACGCTATGGTCTATGGTCAATTATCTTATCGCAGCCCTTTCGACATTTAGAGAGTAACACTACCGCTAACGGCGGCCAGCCGGTCGCGAACTATAAGAGAGAAAACAGCAGGTAAAGCTGTAAACAAGAGCATGGAACAAGAATTAGAAAATACTACAACCAGAACAATCAATCAGGATGAAATTTTACAGGCAGCTTTAAGGCTTTTCGCTCAAAAAGGTTATTTCAATACCTCATTGACTGACATTAAAGATGCGGTGGGCCTAAAAACCACTAGTGGAATTTACCAGTTTTTCAAAACCAAACAGGCTATTGCCCAAACACTACAGGAAAACATACTCGACAGCCTGAGCATATCGATAGACGATATTCGCCGCAGAAACCGCAAAGCCTCGGAACAATTACGGGAAATTGTCGACCTGCTGTTCAAATTGACTGATGAAGCGCCGGAAATCATTGTGTTTTTGCTATTCGTAAAAACCAATGACTTTTTACCGGAACAGCCGCCGCTACTGAATAGCGCTCCGTTTAATAAAATTAAACGCATCATACAAAACGGCATCAAGGAAGGCGAAATCAGGACTCTGGATCCGTTGCTGGCTTACAGCTATTTTTTCGGCATTATTCAGCATACAATAAGCATGGTACTCACAGACGCATTGCCAAAATCAGCGGAAAACTATCAGGCTCAAGCGTGGCTGGCGGCTTGGGGTTGTATTGCAAAAAAATAATTGTCCGGCTTCCTGAACAGCATTATACCGGTCATGCCGGCCAACGCCGAAACAAACTGCTTAGCCTGCAAAACACCCGATAGCCGACATTTGTCCAGTTGATCATCAGCTTGCAACAAATACGCTATAATCTGTCCGCTGGCCGTCCATGATAAATCCAAACAATGCCGAAAACCAATATCAAAGTTCAGAGTAAAACTCAAATAACCAGTCTTTACGTTAAAAATAGCCGCTTCTTGTCGAGCCAACCGATGCAAGGTTATAAACTATGAAAATCATGGTAACCGGTACAGCCGGTTTTATAGGTAATCAATTGGCGCTAAGACTATTGGATCGAGGTGACGAAGTTATAGGTATCGACAACCTTAACGACTACTACGATGTCAATCTGAAGATCAGCCGTCTGGCCCGTATTAAGGATCACCCGTCCTTTACCGATGTCAGACTGGATATTGCCGACCGCGCCGGCATGGAAGCCGTCTTTAAAAAACACCAGCCGCAAAAAGTCGTCAATCTTGCAGCGCAGGCCGGCGTGCGCTACTCGCTGAAAAATCCTCACGCCTACATCGACAGCAACATAGTCGGTTTCATCAACATTCTGGAAGGTTGCCGGCAGCAGCAGGTCGAACACCTGGTTTATGCTTCCAGCAGTTCTGTCTACGGCGCGAACGAATCGATGCCGTTTTCGGTGCACGACAATGTCGACCATCCGCTGAGCCTGTATGCAGCCTCCAAAAAAGCCAACGAACTGATGGCTCACACCTACAGCAATCTTTACCAGTTACCGACTACCGGCTTACGTTTCTTTACCGTGTACGGCCCTTGGGGCCGCCCGGACATGGCGCTATTTCTGTTTACAAAAGCCATACTGGAAGGCAAAAAAATCGATGTTTTCAATTATGGCAAACATCGCCGCGACTTTACCTACATTGACGACATCGTGGAAGGTGTGATCAGAACCCTGGATCATACTGCCCGGCCTAACCTGGAATGGAGCGGCGCGAGCCCGGATCCGGGTACTAGCAGGTCTCCCTGGCGAGTCTATAACATCGGCAACCAGAACCCGGTTGAATTGATGACTTATATCGAAACCTTGGAGCGCTTTCTGGGCAGAACCGCCGAGAAAAACCTGCTGCCGCTGCAACCAGGTGATGTTCCCGATACCTATGCCGATGTCGAGGCGCTAGTTACGGATGTGGGCTACAAACCCGGCACCACGATAGAACAGGGTATCAAACGTTTTGTGGACTGGTATCTGGATTATTATCGCCTGTAGCATTTTGTTTTAACGCCGAATATCGGGAGCCCACTGCATTCCTCAATGCTTATCGCCATAGCCTTTGCCAGCTTTCCCTCTGGCTCCAGTATATTTGGTCTTAAACACTTGCGTTTTTACCGGCTTTTTGCCCGTATCGTCCAGACTGCCTCTGGGCTGAAACGACGGCACCAGATGCTGTTTGCCATTGCCGATCAGATCGGCGCGTCCCATTTCTTTCAATGCCTGCCGCAATAACGGCCAATTCTCTGGGTCGTGATAACGCAAAAACGCCTTATGCAGACGTCTTTGCCTGATGCCCTTTGGAATCGCTATATTTGGGCTATTTCGGGACACTTTGTGCAGGGTATCCTTGCCGGAATGATACATGGCGGTGGCGATGGACATCGGCGAGGGCAAAAAAGCCTGTACCTGATCGGCGCGAAAACCGTTACGTTTCAGCCATAATGCCAGATTCAGCATATCCAGGTCTTCAGTACCCGGATGAGCGGCGATAAAATAGGGTATCAGGTACTGCTCCTTACCGGCCTCCCTGGAAAATTTATCGAACATTTGCTTGAACCGGTCATAAGTGCCCATCCCCGGTTTCATCATTTTCGACAGCGGCCCCTGCTCGGTATGTTCCGGTGCGATTTTCAAATACCCACCCACATGGTGAGTCACCAGTTCCCTGACATATTCCGGGGTTTCCACCGCAATGTCGTAGCGCAATCCGGAAGCAATAAAAATTTTCTTGATGCCTGGCAGTTTTCTGGCGCGGCGGTAGAGTTTGATCAGCGGCGTCTGATCGGTATTCAGATTTTGGCAAATCCCCGGATAAACACAGGATGGCTTACGGCAGGCGGCTTCTATGTCGGAATCCTTGCAGGCCAGCCGCCACATATTGGCGGTTGGGCCACCCAGATCGGAAATATGCCCGGTAAAATTCGGAGACGTATCGCGTATGACTTCGATCTCACGGATAATGGAATCCTCGGAACGATTCTGGATGATACGGCCTTCATGTTCGGTAATCGAACAAAAACTGCAACCACCGAAACAGCCGCGCATGATCAGCACCGAATGCTGGATCATTTCAAAGGCAGGGACATTGGCCTTGCCGTAATAACTGTGCGGCAAGCGCGAATAAGGCAAATCAAAAACCCCGTCCATTTCCGCGGTAGTCAGCGGAATAGGCGGCGGATTGATCCATACCTCCCGATCGCCATGCCGCTGGATCAAGGCGCGGGCATTGCCGGGGTTGGTTTCGCCGTGCATGACCCGCGAGGCATGCGCATACATGACCGGATCGTCCTTTACCGCCTCATAATCAGGCAGCCGAATCACGCTCTGCATCCGCTGCAAGTTGGCGATAGGCTTGAAGCTGATCACCCGTTCATCCTTGTCCTGTATAGGCCCGCTATCGCAAGCCGGTTCCGCCTGATACGGATTCGGGTGGGAAATGACCGCTCCGGGCTTGTCGATAGCGGATGAATCTTTCTCCATCCAGCCTAACGGCACCTGTTTGACATAATGCACCGTACCGCGTATGCCTTTTAACTCGGCTATGCTTTCGCCCTTGGCCAGTCTGTGGGCAATTTCGACGATTTGCCGCTCGGCGTTGCCATATACCAGCAAATCGGCTTTCGAATCCAGCAAAACAGACTTGCGAACCGTATCCGACCAATAATCGTAATGGGCGATGCGCCTGAGACTGGCTTCTATGCCGCCAATAATGACAGGCACCTGTTTATAGGCTTCCCGGCAGCGATGCGCGTATACATTCACCGCCCGGTCGGGCCGTTTGCCGGCGGCGCCATCTGCCGTATAGGCATCATTGGAGCGGATTTTCCTGTCGGCGGTGTAACGATTGACCATGGAGTCCATATTGCCGCCGGTGACACCGAAAAATAGCTTGGGAGCACCCAGTTTTTTAAAATCAGCCACCCCATGCCAGTCGGGCTGAGAAATAATGCCAACTCTGAAGCCTTGCGCTTCCAGCACCCGGCCTATCACCGCCATGCCGAAACTGGGGTGATCGACATAAGCATCGCCGGTCACCAGGATAATATCGCAGGCATCCCAGCCTAATTGCTGCATTTCCGCCAGACTCATGGGCAGTTCAGGCGCCGGCCCGAAACGTTGAGCCCAGTATTTTTTGTAGCCGAAAATATTGGCTGCCTTAAGATTCATGTTTTGATTAACCGATTGAGAACATTTGGATTATTCCGTTTTAAATCCTGAAGATAAACTGGAAATTCGAGATGATGGCGCTGTTCCAGCCACCTGGCCTTATCGATCAGTTGCTTCATGTCCAGCCTGGGCGTCTGTTCGCCAAAGGCAAAACCGATGACATTCCCCCGATTGCGTACCGGCAAAAACAGTACCCGATGATTGAATATACGCCCCATATTCCAGGAGACCTGCTGAAACAAATCTCGGTCGGTACCCCATAAATTGATGACCAGCAAACCATCCGCGGTCAACAGCGTTCGACAGTCATCGAAAAAGACTTCGCCGCCGACCTCCGAAGCCATGCCTTCGTGATCGTAGGCATCGACCAATATCAGGTCATGCTGTTCGCTATGTTCCCGGCTCTGAATTTGAACATGCTGCGCACCGCAACCGATCTTGACTTTCAGACGGCTGTCGAACGGCAAACCGAAATGGCTGCGCGCCACTTTTAAGACGGCACTACGGAACTCGACTGCCTTGATGCGGCAATCGGCAAACTGCTGCAATAAAAACTTGGCGGTTGTCCCCCCTCCCAGACCGATCATCAATACTTCCCGGGGATTGTCCTGAAACACTAATCCCGCCATCATTGCCCTGGCATATAAAGAATGCAGACGATCCGGATCAGCAAGCCACATGCTGCTTTGCTGGGCATGAGAACCAAAATGCAGGGCGCGCACCCCTTCCTGTTCCACAACTTCTATGATGCCTTGATCATCATGACTTTGATAAATGAGCAGACCGTCGTATTTGTACATGCAGCGTTAGAATTCAGGGGATGGGTTTTCGCGATTTTGGAGACAACTACCGGAATTGTTCCGGGCATATTGCTATGCCAATTCGGCCAGCAACCGCTCGATCATGCTATTGGCCTGCGCCAAATAGCCGCCGCCAAACAGATTGAGATGGTTGAGAACATGGTAGAGATTATAGAGTATCTTTCTGATTTTATAACCTGAATCCAGCGGATATTCATTCCGGTAGGCGGCATAAAAATCCTGACTGAAGCCGCCGAACAGCTCTGTCATGGCTATATCGGCCTCCCGGTCGCCATAATAACAGGCAGGATCATAGATTACCGGCTGATCATGGATATCGGCGGCGGCATTGCCGGCCCACAAATCACCATGCAATAGCGCCGGGGCCGGCTGATACCCGACAAACAGGCCGTCAAGTTGCGCCACCAGCTTTTCGCCGCGGCTTTGCAATGTTCCGCCGTAACCGTTGGCGGCGGCGAACGCCAATTGCCTGCCCAGCCTTTCCTGCCGCCAGAAACTGATCCAGCCCTCATGCCGGGCATTCGACTGCGGGGTGCTGCCCAGAGTATTGTCCCGCCACCAGCCGAACCAGGATTGCGTTTGCCTGTGCAGTTGCGCAAGCTGCTCGCCCAGCCGCAGCATCCCCGGCGCCCGCAACGGCCGCAGCTCGATAAAGTTCAACACCAGATAGGCATGCTGCCGAAACTGGCCGACTGCAATGACCTCCGGCATTTTCAGTGCGCCGCTCGCCGCCAGCGTCTGCAACCCGGCCGCCTCTGCAATAAACATATCGTGCAAATCCGCACGATTAAGCTTGATAAACCAGCTTGCATCGGCGGCCTGCAATTTATAGGCAAGACTGATGTCCCCGCCGCCTATACCCTGTAAAACCGGGTTTTGCAGAGCCAGACCGGTTTCCCGGGCAAGATGCCGGATCAAAGGCTGCAAATTAAGGGAACCATGCATAAAACTGACAGCAATTGCCAGACAACGCCGCGCAACGTCACTTTTTGATGTACAAATCCGTGATAGTGCCTTCCATCATCTCCGCGGCAAAGGCAAATGTTTCGGACAGGGTGGGATGGGCATGAATGGTCAGACTGATATCTTCGGCATCGGCCCCCATTTCCAGCGCCAGCACAGCTTCGGCTATCAATTCGCCCGCACCTGGCCCCACTATGCCGGCGCCCAGCAGACGCCCGGATTCCTTGTCGCAAATAATTTTGGTCAACCCTTCATTACGACCCAATGCCAGCGAACGGCCGCTGGCCGCCCAGGGAAATACCGCCTTTTCATACTCCACGCCCTGTTGCTGCGCCTGATTTTCAGTCAGACCCATCCAGGCAATTTCCGGATCGGTATAGGCTACCGAAGGAATGGTCAGGGCATCGAAACCAGCCTTGACGCCGCTGATGACTTCGGCGGCGATTTTGGCTTCATAACTGGCTTTATGAGCCAGCATGGGATTGCCGACGATATCACCTATGGCAAAAATATGATGTACATTAGTGCGCTGCTGACTGTCAACCGGAATGAAACCCTGTTCGTCAACCGCCACCCCGGCCTTTTCGGCTGCAATTTGTTTCCCGTTCGGCCTGCGGCCTACCGCTACCAGCACAGCATCGAACACCTCGGAATTCGGCGCGTTTTTACCTTCGAAACTGACCTTCAAGCCTTCGTCAGTCGGCTCTATGGCCTGTACGCGGGTCTGCAGCCAGATATTTTCGTACTGTTTTTTGATGCGCCGCTGCAGTGGGGTCACCAGATCCTTGTCGCAGCCCGGAATGATCTGATCCATCAATTCCACCACGCTGACGCCGGCGCCCAGAGCATGATAGACGGTCGCCATTTCCAGACCGATGATGCCGCCGCCCACAATCAATAACTTTTTAGGGATACTCTTCAATGCCAATGCGTCGGTAGAATCCCACAAGCGTTCGTCTTCATTTGGAAACAGTGGAATTTTGCTGGGATGGGAACCCGCTGCAATGATGGCATGGTCAAAACTGATGGTTTGCTGACCACCATCGGCTTTCTCCACAACCACCTCGTTTGCTGTGGCGAATTTCCCCACCCCCTGAATCAGAGTGATATGGCGCTGTTTTACAAGTTTTGCCAGACCCTGATTCAGAGTCTGAGTCACACTTTGTTTCCAGCTTCTGATTTTATCCAGATCGATAACCGGCCGTGAAAAACTGACGCCATGTTCGGCAAAGGCTTCGGCCTCGTGGATGACCTGCGCGACATGCAGCAGTGCCTTGGAGGGGATACAGCCGACATTCAGACACACCCCGCCCAAAACCGGGTAGCGCTCCACCAAAACCACTTTTTTGCCCAGATCGGCAGCACGGAAAGCTGCGGTATAGCCACCGGGGCCGCCGCCCAAAACCAGTACCTCCGCGTGGATAACAGAATTTGCATCCATAGCCATACTCCTACAGTAACAGGCGGCGAATATCGCCAAGATAGTTTTTCAACGCTTCCATGAAACGTGCGCCTTCTGCACCATCTATTACACGATGGTCGTAACTCAAATCCAGCGGCAGCATCAGTTTCGGTTCAAAGCCGGAACCGTTCCACACCGGCTGCATCCGGGAGCGGGTCACGCCCAGGATGGCGACTTCCGGCGCATTGACAATAGGCGTAAATGCTGTGCCGCCGATCCCGCCGAGACTGGAGATAGTCATGCAGCCGCCCTGCATGTCGGCCGGTTTCAGCTTGCCTTGTCTAGCCAATTCGCTTTTTTCCGCCAGTTCGGTACTGAGCTGGAATACGCCTTTCTTGTCGACATCGCGCAATACCGGCACCACCAAGCCATTAGGCGTATCGACAGCGATACCGATATGGCAATAATGCTTGAAAATCTGTCTTTCGCCATCCGCCGACAGTGAGCTGTTGAAAGCCGGGTATTTTTGCATCGCCGCCACCAGCGCCTTCATGATGAACACCAGACCGGTAACCTTTACCGCATCTTTAGCCAGACCGGCATTGACCGCCTTGCGGAATTCTTCCATTTCGCCTATATCGACTTCGTCGTGATAGGTCACCATAGGCAGGTTCAGCCAGACGCGGCTAAGATTCTGTCCGGTCAGGCGTTTGATTTTGCTGAGCGGCTTTTCCTCAATACTGCCGAATTGGGTGAAATCGACCGCCGGAATCAGCGGAATTCCGGCTCCGATAGCGGCGACTGACGGCGCTGTCAAAGCCTGCTTGACAAAGCCTTTCACGTCTTCCTTCAGAATCCGGCCTTTTCGGCCCGAACCGGCGGGGATTTTAGCCAGATCGACGCCCAATTCGCGGGCAAATAGGCGTACGCTGGGCGTGGCATGCGTGCAGCGGGCATTGTTGCCGGCAGGCATGACGGTTTCTACCGGCAGTGGCGCTGTGTCAACCCGGACGGCCTCAATCCGTGCGGGCTCCGGCAACGAAACGACTTTCGGGACAATTCCACTCTGTTCGGCGGGCGCGGTGGCAGGAACCGTAGCTGGCTTGCCGACTGGCGGCAATTCATCGTTAACCTCCAGCGTCACAATCAGCGAGCCTTCGGCAACCTTGTCGCCCTTTTTAATATGTACCTGCTGTACTTTACCTGCAGCGCTGGACGGCAAATCCATGGTGGCCTTATCGGTTTCCATCACAGCCAGGGTTTGCTCAGCAACCACTTCATCGCCGGGTTTGATCAGCACATCGACAATATCAATATCGGCGACATTACCCAGATCAGGCACTTTAACTTCAATTAAAAAACTCATGTCTCACTTTCCCTTAAATCAGCCAGGGTGCAATTGCTTCCGGATTGATATGGTATTTTGCAATGGCCACATCGACTTTGGCGGCATCGAATTCACCGCTTTGCGCCAGACAGTACAATGCGGCGACAGCAATATGATACCGATCCACTTCAAAGAAGCTGCGCAGGTTGGCGCGGGTATCGGAGCGGCCGAAACCATCCGTCCCCAGCACCATGTAAGGTTTTTTGACATACGATCTGATCTGTTCCGCAAAGCCGCGAATGTAGTCAGAAGCCGCAATGACAGGCCCTCGGCTACCATTCAGGCAAACTTCAACATGAGAAACCCGCGGTTTTTCAGTCGGATGCAGACGATTCCAGCGTTCGCAGCTTTGACCGTCGCGGCTCAGCTCGGTAAAGCTTGGGCAACTCCACAGATCGGCATCCACGCCCCAGTCGTCATGCAGCAATCCGGCCGCAGCAATCACTTCCATGAAAATGGTGCCGGAACCCAGTAATTGCACGCAGGGATTTTTACTGTTCGAGCCCTTTTTAAACAGATACATGCCTTTCAGGATGTCGGCTTCCGCGCCCTCCGGCATGGCGGCCTGTTCATAATTCTCGTTCATCAGGGTGATATAGTAGAAAATATCTTCCTGCTCGACATACATTCTGCGCAGGCCGTCCTGGATAATCACAGCCAGTTCACAGGCAAAAGTCGGATCATAGGCATAACAGTTCGGCACCGTTGCCGCCATCAGATGGCTGTGGCCGTCCTCGTGCTGCAGACCCTCGCCGTTCAATGTGGTTCTGCCCGCAGTGCCGCCCAGCAAAAAGCCCCGGGTGCGCTGATCGGCCGCAGCCCAAATCAGATCGCCCACCCGCTGAAATCCGAACATGGAATAATAGATGAAGAACGGAATCATGGGTACGCCATGCGTGGAATAGGCCGTGCCGGCGGCAATCCAGTCGCACAGGCCACCCGCTTCGTTGATGCCTTCCTGCAAAACCTGGCCATGCTTGTCTTCCTTGTAGAACATAAGCTGCTCGGCATCCTGCGGAGTATATAACTGGCCGACTTGCGACCAGATGCCAAGCTGCCTGAACATGCCTTCCATACCGAAGGTACGCGATTCGTCAGGCACGATAGGCACGATCCGCTTGCCGATCTGCTTGTCTTTCACCAGCGTGTTGAGAATGCGGACGAAAGCCATGGTGGTGGAAATTTCATGGCCTTCGCCGGTGCCTTCCAGCAGGGTTTTGAATGTCTCCAACGGCGGCACTTCCAGCGGATAGGCCCGGGTGCGGCGCGCCGGCAGATAACCGCCCAGCTCGACCCGCCGCTGGCGCATGTATTTGAGTTCTTCCGAATCTTCGGAAAAACGCAGATACGGCAAATTAAGCAACTCCTCGTCGCCGACCGGTAACTGGTAGCGGTCGCGGATGCGTTTGATGGACTCCATGCTCATCTTCTTCTGCTGATGGCTGGTGTTTTGCGCCTGACCCGAATCGCCCATGCCGTAACCCTTGATGGTTTTGGCAAGAATGACGGTGGGCTGGCCTTTGTGATTAGCTGCGGCCTGATAGGCGGCAAACATTTTGATGGTGTCGTGGCCGCCGCGGTTCAATTCCCAGATGTCATAATCGGTGTAGTCTTTAACCAGTTCCTGCAATTCCGGGGTGTTGAAGAAATGCTCACGGACATAAGCGCCATCCTTGGATTTGAAAGTCTGATAGTCGCCGTCCACGCATTCCATCATCCGTTTGACCACCAAGCCCTTTTTGTCGCGAACCAGAATCGGATCCCAGCGCCGCCCCCAGATAACCTTGATGACATTCCAGTTGGCGCCGCGGAAATTGCTTTCCAGTTCCTGAATGATCTTGCTATTGCCGCGCACAGGGCCATCCAGCCGTTGCAGGTTGCAGTTGACCACAAAAATCAGATTATCCAGCTTCTCGCGGCCGGCCATGCCAATGGCGCCCAGGGTTTCCGGTTCGTCGGTTTCGCCATCGCCCAAAAATGCCCAGACCTTGCGGCCTTCGGTATTGCTTAAGCCCCTATCCTGCATATAGTGCATGAAACGGGCCTGATAAATCGCCATGATGGGCCCCAGCCCCATGGATACCGTGGGAAACTGCCAGAAGTCCGGCATCAGCCAGGGATGAGGATAGGAAGACAAACCATGCCCGCCGACTTCCTGACGGAAATTATCCATTTCCGCTTCGCTCAGGCGGCCCAGCAGGAATGCATGGGCATAAATACCGGGTGCGGAATGCCCCTGAGTAAAAACCAGATCGCCGCCATGCTTGTCGGAAGGTGCATGCCAGAAATGATTCTGGCCGACATCGTACAAGGTGACGGCAGAAGCGAAACTGGCGATATGGCCACCCACATTGGTGTGCTTGTTGGCGCGCAGCACCATCATCATCGCATTCCAGCGCACATAGGAACGAATAGTCCGCTCGACATCGGTGTTGCCTGGAAACTTGGGCTGCTTATCGACCGAAATGGTATTGATGTAGGCCGTGTTGGCCGAAAAAGGAATATCTGAACCTGACTGCCTGGCGATGCTGACCAGTTTCTCAATCAAAAAGCTGGCGCGATCACTACCTTCTTTTTCTATGACCGCTTCCAGTGCTTCCATCCATTCTCTGGTTTCATCAGGATCGATGTCTGGTATGCCGGTAAGGTCTGTATTTAAACTGTTGCTCATTACGGTGCCTGGTAAAATCGTTGGACAAACTGTTAAAAGGATACCTGAATTGACTGGTTTGAGCATGTTTTTTTACAAGTCTCCGGCCCGACAGACCGGGCGATCCGCCGAACGAAAGCCGTTATGCCGCATCGGCGGTCTCCGGGCGGGCAAACTTAAGATACCGGGCTTTGTGATATGCCGTTTCCGGCAGACATTGCCAACAGATCTGGCGAATAACCGCTCCAGGTTTTTAGGACGATGGATAAAGCACGCCGCGCCAGATTCCCTTTCGCCACAGTGTCGCCACGCTTTATACTAGGGTAATATTTTTACACTATAAGGCAAGTCGCATCGATGAAAACTTATCTGGTCGGCGGCGCAGTGCGTGATCGTTTGCTGGATTATCCGGTCAAGGAATACGACTGGCTGGTCATAGGCGAAACCGAGGCGTCCATGCTGGCGCAGGGCTTCCGGCCTGTCGGCAAGGATTTCCCGGTATTTCTGCATCCGATCAGCCATGACGAATATGCACTGGCGCGTACCGAACGCAAAACCGCGCCCGGCTATAAAGGTTTTGCAGTACACGCCACGCCGGACGTCACGCTGGAGGAAGATCTGCTGCGCCGCGATCTGACCATCAACGCCATGGCGATGGACACGGATGGGGTGCTGATCGATCCGTTCCGCGGCCGGGACGATTTGCAAAATCGCCTTCTCCGCCATGTCTCCCCGGCATTCAGCGAAGATCCGGTGCGGATACTCAGAGTTGCCCGCTTTGCGGCCCGATACGCCCATCTGGGCTTTAAAGTCGCCACGGAAACCCTGACCCTGATGCAGGACATGGTGGGCCAGGGCGAAGCCAATCATCTAGTGGCGGAACGGGTCTGGGCCGAATTGTACAAGGCCTTGCAGGAAGCCACGCCTGCCGCCTTTTTTCAGGTGCTGCGCGAATGCGATGCATTAGAAGTCATTTTCCCGGAAATCGACGCCTTGTTCGGGGTGCCGCAACCGGAAAAACACCATCCGGAAATCGACACCGGCATCCATACTCTAATGGCGCTGGAACAGGCCGCAGTTTTGACGACAGACCCGGAAACCCGGCTGGCTGCCCTGCTTCACGACCTTGGCAAGGCCAGAACCCCCAGCCGGTACTGGCCGAGTCATCATGGCCATGAACTTGGCGGCTTGCCGGTTCTGAACAGTTTTTGCGAACGGCTCAGGGTACCGAAATCATTCAAAAACCTTTGCGCCCATGTCATGCAATATCATAGTCACTGTCACCGGGTGCTGGAATTACGCCCGGACACCCTGGCCGACATGTTACAGGCGATAGGCGCCTTCAAACCGGATAACCGTCTGCAATGCTTTATCCTGGCCTGCGAAGCCGATGCCCGCGGCAGAACCGGCCTTGAAAACCGCGCCTACCCGCAAGCCGATTATTTACGGCAGGCGGCGCAAGCGGCAAATACAATCGACACCACATCAATCATGCAGAACCCGCTCAAAGGCCCGGAGATCGGCGCCGCCATCAGGCAATTGCGGATTGCAGCCATTCGGGATTTTAAAAAACAATATTTCTCGCTATCCGTAAGCGAAGCTAGTAACAACTAAAAAACGCATCGCAGCCCGCTCCGTCTTGTTAGCCTCGCCCGGGCGAATCAATTCATGGATATGTGTCCAAATTCCGGATAAAAAACCGACTTAATACCTCCAGTCAAGTAAAATAGACAAATATGAAAAATTCGACCGCCAAAACAGGACATCAGAATGCTTAGTTACCGTCATGGCTTTCACGCCGGCAACTTTGCCGATGTCTTGAAACACTGCCTGATCTCACTGGTTATTACTGCCTTAAAACAGAAAGACAAGCCTTTTGTCTATATAGACACCCACGCCGGAGCCGGTAAATATTCCTTTAAATCCGAACTCGCCCAAAGAACCGGCGAATATCAGCAAGGTATCGGCCGGGTATGGGACAATCCGCAGCCACCGACGGAAATGAAAGACTATCTGGCGGCTATTCGCGCCGAAAATACCGGACGCCAACTGGTGCGTTATCCCGGTTCGCCGCAACTGGTTCGCCGTTTGATACGAACCCAGGACAGAATGCAGCTTTCCGAACTGCACAGTACCGATTTTGAAGCACTGCAGCAGCTGTTCGCCCAGGACAAACAGGTCGGCATCGCCCGGGAAAATGGCCTGGAAATGCTGGAAAAGAAATTGCCTCCCATCCAAAAACGCGGTTTTATCCTGATTGACCCCAGTTACGAAATGAAAGCCGATTACAATCAGGTGGTGCAGACCCTGAAAAGCGCCCACAAGCATTTCGCCACCGGCATTTATGGGCTTTGGTATCCGGTCATCGACCGCCAGATCACCGAACGCATGTTGCTGCAGCTTGAAACAAGCGGCATTCCCCGGCAGTTACGCATAGAACACTGCGTTACCGCCGACGGAGCGATGCGCGGCATGACAGGTTCTGGTATGCTGTTTATAAATCCGCCCTGGCAGCTCGCCAGCCAGGCGGAAAACCTGTTGCCCTGGCTAAATCGGATACTGACGAATAACCAGGGGCATTGGAAAGTAGAATGGCAAGTACCTGAATCGGTTGCGGAGAGGACTGAAAGGAATTAGCAATGATTAGAAAAAATGTCGATCTCATCATCGTCGCTTTAATTACGACATCGCTTATCCTGTACGATGTTACTTTCGAATTGCTGGAAGAATTTTTTCATCTGCTGTTCGAAGTGCTGCACAATCTGTTCGAATGGGTTGAACTGGGCGTGGAAGAAGTGGTCGAATTCGGGTTTCACTTCCTGGATATCGGCGAAACCGTGGAATATCTGTTCATTACCGAACGCCACGGCAGCCAGGTTGTGACCTTTTATTTTCTGATGGGCGTCATCGGCTACGGCATATACAAACTGGCCAAATTCGCCCCGGGTACTTATCGCTATCTGCAACGCTCCATGCTGATGTCATGGATACGCCGAAAAACCCAATGCCAGCTTTTCTGGCATTCCCAAACACAGATACGAAAAGTAATTCTGCTTGTTAGCGCTGCGAGCATCCTGCTGCTCCTGCTATTTATCATTATCTGATTCCCCGCCTGCATAAGCCAATAGTTTACCAAACTCATGCCATTACTCGAACAAGTCAAACACGCCATACTCGCTCCCAGCGACCTGCAAATCCGGAATATAGACAGCATTATCGCCACCCTGCTCAGCACGCCGGTCGATGTGGCGGATGTGTATTTTCAGTCCAGCCATTTTGAATCCTGGTCGCTGGAAGGTGGCATCATCAAGGAAGGCACTCACTCCATCGAACGCGGAGCCGGAGTTAGAGTCGTCAGCGGCGACAAAACCGGCTTTGCCTATAGCGACCGCATTGAGCTGCCGATTTTGCTGGAAGCGGCGAAAAATGTAAAAGCCATCGTCAGACATGGACAAAACGCCCAAACCCGAATCGAAACCGCCGGCAGCCGGCCTCAGCTTTACCCGTCCGCCAATCCTCTAAAATCGCTGGCGGATCAGCAAAAAATCGATCTACTGAAACGCATAGACAGCGAAACCCGCAAGCTGGACAGCCGAGTCGAAGAAGTCATGATCAGTCTGGTCGCCGCTTACGACAATATCCTGGTCGCCAACCAGGACGGTTCGCTGGCTGCCGATGTCAGACCGCTGGTCAGACTGAATGTGAGCGTGATTCTGGTGGAAGACGGCCGCCGAGAACAAGGCAGCATGGGCGGCGGCGCACGTCACGATTACAGCTATTTCATGGAAGGCGACAGAGCCCTGGATTACGGCCGTGAAGCGGTGCGCCAGGCGCAAGTCAATTTGCAGGCCGAAGATGCGCCGGCCGGCAACATGACGGTGGTGCTGGGCCCAGGCTGGCCGGGCATCCTGTTGCACGAAGCCATCGGCCATGGGCTAGAAGGCGACTTTAACCGGAAAGGCACCTCCGCCTTTAGCGGCAGAATAGGCGAGCGGGTGGGGTCTGAGCTCTGCACCGTCGTGGATGACGGCACATTGCCGGGCCGGCGCGGTTCGCTGAGCATGGACGACGAAGGCACGCCCTGTGAAAACACCGTCCTGATTGAAAAAGGCATACTCAAAGCCTATATGCAGGACAAACTCAACGCCAGACTGATGAACGCAAAATTGACCGGAAATGGCCGCCGCGAATCCTATGCACACCTGCCGATGCCGCGCATGACCAACACCTATATGCTGCCGGGCGAAAGCGATCCCGAAGAGATTATCCGCTCGGTCAAAAAAGGTCTGTACGCCCAAAACTTCGGCGGCGGTCAGGTCGATATTACCTCTGGAAAATTTGTATTTTCCGCCAGCGAGGCTTATCTGATCGAAAACGGCAAGATCACCCGCCCGGTAAAAGGCGCAACATTGATAGGCAACGGCCCGGACGTATTGACCAGAGTATCCATGGTTGGCAACAATATGCAACTGGACAGCGGTGTCGGCACCTGCGGCAAGGACGGTCAGAGCGTACCGGTTGGTGTCGGCCAGCCGACCCTGAAAATTGACGGACTGACCGTCGGCGGCACCAGTGTCTGAATACTGCCGGCTCGCCATTTGCCAACACCAGCCGGCTGCAAGCCGGCGACCCCCAACCTAAAGAGACATTACCTTGCAAAATCAGGCAGAAATCAAGCGCTTAAAAAACGTTGTCCAGCAATTGCTGGACGAAGCCGGCCGCCAGGGCGCAACGGCTGCTGAAGCGGCCTTCAGCATAGACAACGGCCTGTCGGCAACAGCTCGGCTGGGCGAAGTAGAAACCGTCGAATACCATTGCGATCAGGGCATAGGCGTAACCGTCTACTTTGGCCAGAAAAAAGGTTCGGCCAGCACCAACGACATTTCCGAAGATTCGCTGAAGGAAACCGTAAAAGCAGCCTGCAGCATTGCCCGTTACGCCAGCGAAGACGAATACGCCGGTCTGCCGGATCCTGAAGAACTGGCAACCGAATTCCCCGATCTGGACTTGTATCACCCGTGGGAGATCGACGCCGAACAAGCCATCGATCTGGCTATCGAATGCGAAAACGCCGCCCGCCACCACCATCCCGCCATCAGCAATTCCGAAGGCGCGACCATCAGCAGCCACCGGGGCGCACGGGTATTCGGCAACTCGCTGGGATTTTTACACGGCAACCTTTCCTCCCGCCACTCTCTGAGCTGTTCGGTACTGGCCGGCAGCGGCGACGCCATGCAGCGCGATTACTGGTACAGCGTGTCACGCAATGCCGCCAGTCTGGAATCGGCGCAACAAGTGGGTGAAAAAGCTGCGCAAAGAACGCTTGCCCGCCTGGATGCCCGCAGCCTGAGCACCCGGCAATGCCCGGTATTGTTTGCCGCGGAAATGGCCACTGGCCTGATCGGCTCCATGGTCGGCGCGATCAGCGGCGGCAATCTGTATCGCAAAGCTTCGTTTCTGCTGGATGCGCTGGATACCCAAATTTTTCCGGAATTTGTCAGGATACACGAACAGCCGCTGCTGGCTGGCGCGCTGGGCAGCAGCAGTTACGACGCCGAAGGCGTGGCGACCCGGAACCGGGATATTGTCAGCAACGGCATATTAAGATCCTATGTATTGAGTACCTATTCCGCCCGCAAACTGGGCATGCAAACCACCGGCAATGCCGGCGGCGTTCATAATTTGACCGTGGAAAGCGGCAGCCGGGATTTAGAAAGCATGTTAAAACTGCTGGATACCGGGCTTCTGGTGACCGAACTGATGGGGCAAGGCGTAAACCGGGTGACCGGCGATTATTCGCGCGGCGCGTCCGGCTTCTGGGTGGAAAACGGCGTAATCCAGTATCCCGTCCAGGAAATTACCATCGCCGGCAATCTGAAAACCATGCTGCGCAATATTGTCGAAATTGGCAACGACGCCGATCTACGCGGCAATATCCGGGTAGGCTCGATACTGCTGGAACAGATGGCTATCGCCGGCGAATAGCAGCCGGAAAATGACTCGCCGCCGAAAATCCGTGCGCCGCCCTTTTTCCAGAAACCACCGACCCGCCCGTAACAAAATCCCAAAATTTAAGACAGGCCGCTTACCCGGACAGACCAATCTCTGTTAACATCCGTCCGGGTTAGGGCTGTTTCGACAGCGCAACCGTTGCAAAGGTCGGGTTTGTAGAATACCTCAATGCAGATCCGCACCCAACTATATCAATGAGGTCATAATGAGAGGCAAAAATGGATAAACTGACAGCACTTTCTTTAAGCATAGGCATACTGGCCGGCATCGCAACCTTTCTGGCGGTAGGACCAGCCGCCGGCGTGTTCTTTATCTGGGCGGCGACCATCGCCTGGGCTGCCTACTTTTTACTGGGCGCCAATAAAGAGGCGCTGGTCAACACCATCGTTTGCGGTATTTTTGGCGTATTCATGGCGTGGATCACAGCCATATTGCTGACCGAAATCAATCCCGAAGTCGTTCCCGGCTTTAACATCATGGCCGCCATCACCGTCGCCGTTTCCGTGGTAGTGCTGTGTCTTGCCGCAAGACTGCCGCAACTTTCAGTCATTCCTGTCAGTGTACTGGGCTATTCCTCGACTTTTGCCTATCTGTTACAGACGCCTGATAAATTGAGCCAGGATGTATTGTTAAGCCTGTCCCTGGGCAATCCATTGCTGGTGATTTCCATCTCTTTTGTGGTGGGTACGTTTTTTGGTCAATGGTCCGGACAACTGGCCGGCAAATGGACTAAAGAATAAAAAGCAGTAAACAGCAAAAGATACCGTTCGCGCTTCGACAGGGCGGACGGTATTTCAGAATCCCGGCAAACGGGTGTCGTTTTATCAATATCTTCCCTTTACAACCGCCCTTCCCCCGCGCCCGCCTCCCTGTTCAGTAGCGCCGCCTTGCGTTCTACGCCCCAGCGGTAGCCGGACAGCTTGCCGTTTGCGGCGATGACCCTATGACAGGGAATCGCCAGCGCCAGCCGGTTTGCGGCACAGGCGGCGGCGACCGCCCTGAAGGCTTTAGGCGCGCCTATTTGCCGGGCAAGCTGACCATAGCTGCGCGTTTCGCCCGGCGGAATTTGCCGCAAGGCCTGCCAGACCTGTTGCTGAAATGCGGAGCCACGTACATCCAGCTCCAAATCGAGACTGGTGGCCGGGAATTCAACATAGTTTATGAGTTTTGCCAGAATTTGCTGCAAATGCTGATCGTTGCCGGAGTGACTGGCCTGCGGAAATTGCCGCAGCAAATCGGCGATGAGAATTTCCGGATTTTCGGACAAAGAAATGACGGCAACACCTTTCCGACTGACGGCGGCCAGAATTGTCCCCAAGCTGGACATGCCTGTGTGGTAACTGATTGGTTCCTGATGATTTGGGGTCATGGTTTTTTGCTGGCGGCAGATTCAAGTTATCGACTTGGTAAAATACCACAAATCCTGTAACCCGTTTTTTACCATTGCGCAGACCTCAATGCTGAGGTCGGGCGGTCAGACGGGCGATTTTACACCTGCTTGTTTGCGGATTTCCACTAATTCCAGCGACTCGAAAAATTGTCTGGCATTATCCAGTGAAAAACCATTACGAAAAATGGACGATATTGCTGGCGTCATCGCCGTAAATTTATTTGCAATCCTTGTTCGTACTGTCTGTAACCCCGCACACAACCGGTGGCCAATTGCTAACGAACTTCTTGCGAAGCACTTAACGCAGTAATTGATAGTGCATCTCGCCAGCGTTTCTTCTGATGTCTGCTGTTTGATCAAAAACCGCCTTCCAAGCCGGATACGATTCAATTTTGTCAATCATTAACACATACTGCATACAAACTCCAATGTTGTTAATTTTGATCATAAACCAAGCTAATACTGGTTTGTCGTTTCACTGTTCATTTAAACCGCCATTTGATTGGGAATCAGCTCAAGCAGATCTGTCCCCCCAACATCGATACCCAGCTGAGACAGCAAGGTGGTGATCTGGCCGCGATGGTGAGTTTGATGATTAAAAAAGTGCATTATCAAGCTGAAGAAGGATTTATCTGCGGCTACGCCCTTCATGTTGACATAGTGTAAGACGTGTTCCAAATCAGCCTCTACCAGCGATTGCGACCATGTGGTAATGATGGTATCCAGCCAATGCCGACGCTCCGAAAGGCTTGCCATGTCTGTGAATAATATTTGCCCAAGGTTATTTGGAGCCGGAAGTTGTCGTATTGGCTCTAGCGACAGGTGGTTGCCGGGATGAGTCGCAAAACGTTTTAGCCAAATGGTATCGCCAACCACTATGTGATTGAGTGTACCGAGAATTGAGCCGAAGAATGCACCTCTGTCCGCCAACAATTCGTCATCAGACAACTGTCTGGCTTCCGTATACAGTTTGGCATTCATCCATGTGTTGTAAGAAGCCATTAGGCCAATATGTTCAATTCTGTTCACGAAGTGACTCCTGATAAATCGCTCGGTTTAACTGTAGTGGGCATAAGCTTTACGACTTTGCCCACGCCATTGAAATGCAGTATTTCGGCCGCCAAGTCTCTGATAATAAAGCGCCAGACTATTGACACCAACCAGCGTATTCAGCAATTTGAAATGTAAGTCTGGCACCCGTTTCAACGCTTCTATCCAATAGGCGGCGACATGCTATTTTCCCTTCAGCATCCCGCGGGGCAAAATCGTTAGTCGTTCTTCCTGTCCTTTATATTGTCATGACGCATCTTGGTGGCTACCAAAGCCGCCATCTCCGGTTTGCCGGATTTATTCAAACCCTCGATTACACTGTCCTGATTCTCCGCTGGTTGATTCTGACTAACTTTCCATTTGCCGAACAATTGCGTAACGGCAATTTCAATACCGATAATTTGCTTGATCAACTTCTCGGTAAAGTCGTGTGGTGCATCCGATACCGCCCAGGGTTCCGGGAATGCTGCTTCATGGTGGGCAGTCATTGCTTCAAGTTGATTGCGAATCCATACTGCATTATCAATCATCCGCAGACCGCCGTAAGCATGCACGGCAGCGTAGTTCCAGGTTGGCGCGACTTTGCCGGATTGCTGTTTGGTGGAGTACCAGGATGGCGAGATATAGACGTTTTCTGTCTGAAATATCGCTAGTACTTCGTTATTCTGATCGGATTCTTTCCACAATGGATTGGCTCGGGCGACGTGTCCGCGTAGGCATCCAAAATCCGAGCTGTCGTCCACCCAGTACAATGGAATATGGTTGGCGTTGACTTTATTGGCAGACAAGGTCACCAATGTCGCCAGCGGGTAATCACGGATCAACGCCTGCATGACATCAAGACGGGGTTCATCAAAGTGATTGGGGATGTACATAACCTTGGTTCCTCAATATTTATGGTGAATCTGAATGGCGCTAAACATTGATTCTGTAATTCAATGCCACTTCGTCGCCATACATGCCACGAAAGCCCCAATTACATGCCGGGCTTTCGTAGATGCAAATTTCAATATCCTGATGCGTGACGCCAAGTTTTCCTTGAATAGCATCGAAAAGTAGACGTATCAGTTTTTTCTTGGTAGCCGTTTCCCTACCTGTGATCATGCTGATTTCGATAATCGTATAGGCATCGGTTCTACCGCTTGGATAGTACATATTCTCCTTTCCGATAGGGAAAAAGCGATGCGCGCGTTTATCTGCCGGAAATTGTAAGGCTTCAACCACCCAGTCATGAATCACATCGGATAATGCCTGCTTGATGGAATTAAGGTAATTTTTGATACCGTAAATTTTGATTTGCGCCATATTAAATACTCGTTGAAATCTCACCGAATTGTCCCTGGCTAATTTGCGTTGCTTGCTACAGCGCTCAAAAATGCCGTGACCAACGGATGCGGTTTTTCTGGTGTAGATCGGGCTTGAGGTACGAATAACGTGCCGATAAACAAGGGATGATCGGGCCATTCGATGACCCGGATGTCGCCTTCGGCATCGGCGGCGGTGATGAGCATTGGGCCTCGCTTTAGATTCTCGATATAGTCAGGATTGATCCCAAAATTACAATAGTACTGCTCTGTAGCTGTCGTTGTACCGTATATTTCAGCTACCCTCGAATTTGGCTCAAAATTTAGTTGCATTTCACGCCCAGCCAACGAGCATACCAACTGTGAAATGAATAGACTCGATGCATACGGATCGTATTCGGCATGCTGAGCATCCTTAAAACCTAAAACGTTGCGTGCGTATTCGATAATCATGTGCTGAAAGCCACCGCAGGTGCCCAAGCATGGAATGTTATTTTCTCGGGCATGGCGAATCGCCTCCAAAGTCCTGTCCATATCTTTATAGGGACTGCCGGGGGCAATCCATATCCCAGAGTAACGTTCGAACAACGCTGAACTGATGTCGGTAGTCGAAATCCAGTCATAGTCAATTTTCAAGTCTAAAACTGTTTTTGCATGTTTGATGGCCGCATTGGTCGATGCATGGGGCGGAAATGTCGGCGTGTATTCGCCAAGAATTGCAATTGATGTGGTCATTGACTTTTATATTCCTTAGCTAATTCAATGTGTTGATTGATATGCATATCGTTTGCGCTACCCGATAAAGGCATGAATACCATCTAGAACATCCATCTTTGAACAGTTTGGCAATGCCGATTCCAAGTAAACGACCATGAAAACCGGAAACCAGTTACCCAGCATTGATTCATCTGCTCTGCCAAAATAGACGCCGGATCATAAAGCTTACTGCACAGCAGCCCGGCTTCGTAAATACCTGTCTCGAAAAGCTCAATGACTAAGTTATTATTTCGTCCAATATCCTTAGCCAGATCCTTTAAATCTCTTTGGTAAATACCCAGTGCGTTTGCTGCTTTAATACCAAATTTTCCTTCCTTGATCATTATTTTATCCGGGTCGACCAATTTGCCTGGCGTCTGTTCGGTACGCAATGTAATGCCATGACTATTCAATTCTTATTGTGATTGTTGCTGATTCGGTATTTTTAGCCAATCCTAATCGTTAGCGCGTATTAAGCATAAACCCAGTAGAAAACAACCGATTGCAAACGTAAAAATGCCAATGATCGACACATAGAACGAAATCATTGGCCCTAACGCATAAATCATCGCGCCAATAAATATCGGCACTGCGGCAGGTTTCGGATAGATTGATGAACGATAAAGCCTTAGGCAAAAATAGCATGATACCAATCAATATAGTAACCGAAGCTGAAATTCGAAAAATCAATACAAACTGTCAACCCCTTTTGGACATAGGCCAACTATTTATAGTTTAAAGAGTTTTTCCGATTTGACAAACCGTTTTGGCTTTTGGGTGCTGTCGGCTATGCACATGGCTTCCCTAGCCCATTCCTGGAGCTGAATAGGATCGGTAAGCACTTCTTCCGGCAATTCGAAATATCTTCGCACCTGAACTCGGCCTTTCTTGGTCTGGTAGGAGAAAGGCTGCATTCCCGTTTGTGCATATTTCTGCCGCGTGTCGTCATCAACCACAAAATACAAGCTATTGCCCATAATCATGGCAAACTGTACAAAGCCATTGGAAATGCCGATACCACCAAAGAATCGGCCTATTTTTAGCGAACCGATCGCTTCTAGTCGTTCTAAAACAGATTCCTTATATTCTGCGCTTGGTGTCAAAGGTTTGTATCCGAGTTAGGTGATTTTGAAATCGGACAAGGGATTCTGGGTCATTTCTTCCGCAATAAATACCCGGAATACGTCACAAGCTCTTGACCATTGATCGTAACCAATCGAACAGTTTCCTGCATGCTGCGTCCCAATCCACGGATTATGGCTTCGTTATCCGATACGGGCGCAATTGGAAAAGCTAGATTATTCATGTCAAAAGCTGGTAATGAATATTCCAGCATCAAAAATCCATCCCGTTCCCGTATGATGCAGTTTTCTGGAACATTAGCCTCACCTACAGCCACATCAACAATTTTTACTCGTCAATGCGATTACGCAGGGAAGCAGAAATAGGTACGGGTTGAATGGCGCTTACTCAAGGCTTAATTCTTAATAAAAACAGCATGATACGACGAAATCTGTCAAGCATGGAACTTAGTGTGAACCACCAGAAACCGTGGTTTACAGACGTAAAATCGGTTGACTTTTCAAATAGCTATTGATAGCTAACACCATAATATACTGATTTAAAATAATTTTTTCATTAAGAAAGTGCCATTCAGGTACGGGTTTGATTTTTTCGCCCAGTACAAACGCGCCGCCTTACCAATGAACCAAGGCCAGATTATGTCCCGCAATACTATGCAAAGATAGACTGTAGTAGTCAAGTTTTTTAAGGTAAAGCTTACACATTGATGCTTAATTGCCGTTTCCAGCTGAATCAAGATCCAGGTCGCAATTTAACATATGTGTTATACAGTACGGATACCGTTATAAATTTTGGCCGCCGTGACTGTAGCGACAAAAAAGCCGATGGCATTCAGCGGCTTTTCAAGGAGGCTCAGTTCAATAGCCACTAATAACCAATTGATTTTTTAGCACTCGGAGACGCCATCATGGCTAAGCAAATGTGGCGTAGAAGGCATGCAAGAGTCGATCATCCAGGCGGCGAAGAATCGCCTATCCGCTTCGAATTGTTCAGCAACGAACGCCTGGAGGAGCATGCCTATAGTTTGGCGAAAGCGCAAAAAATCGACCACCTTAAAAAAACACAGCAATTGATGCCAAGGGCTCGCGAAAACGCCTTGGTTTTATTGGAAGCTTATAAAGCCGTCGCCAAAACGGTGCGCGAACAACATTCTATTACACCCGCTGCTGAATGGCTGTTGGATAATTTTCATATTATCGACGAACAGATCAGCAATATCGACCTCGATTTGCCCGAAAGTTTTTATCGTGAGCTACCCAAGTTATCCGAAGGCTATTTAGCAGGTTACCCTCGGGTTTACGGCATCGTTTGGGCCTTGATAGCGCATACCGACAGCCGATTTTCGGCGGAACTGCTGACCTTATTTATAAAAGCATATCAAAAAATCACCCCGCTTACCCTGGGCGAACTATGGGCGATACCGATTACCCTCCGAGTATTGTTGATCGAGAATCTTCGCCGCTTAGCCGTCAGCATTATGCGTTCGCAATCGGGCCGGCAGTTGGCCGATGACTTTATAAAGGAAATCGAACAAATCGTCACTCGCAGCGACAAACCGGATCCGCCCATTCCAAAACCAGTATTGCCATCAGCTTCGCTGCGTCAGGCTTATGCAGTGCAAATTTTGCTGCGCTCGCACGACCCACATCCTGCTGTGGCGCCTTCACTGGATTTCCTGAATGACTGGCTAAAGGAGCAAAACCTCAGCCTGGAAGAACTGGTGCATCGCGAACATGCCGAGCAAATTGCCGACAACCAGACCGTTCGCAACATCATTACCAGCATGCGCGCCATCTCAGCTTTCGAATGGCCCAACTTCGTCGAAGACGTCAGTCTGGTCGATATCTGCCTTCGCGGGCATGATGGCTATGCGGCTATGGATTTTCTTAGCCGAGACCGCTACCGGCATGCTATCGAAGAGCTAGCCAAACGCTCGCCACATTCGGAACTGGAGATCGCGCAACGGGTAATCAATAAAATCCAGCTGACTCAGGACGACAGTGAGAATAGCCTGCAGGATCCCGGCTATTATCTGATTGGCGCGGGCCGTTATCCCTTAGAAAAAGAGGTTGGTTATCGGCCTTCATTCAAACAATATTTGCTGCGTAGCTATGTCGCCCATACCGGCGTTTCCTATCTTCTCAGTCTAGCCGTCTTGACCTTGTTTTTGCTAGCCCTGCCTTTGACTGCAGGTATCAGCGCACAATTAAGCGTCATCCAGTTAATCCTGCTCGGTATCTGCATAGTCTTTCCAGTATCGGACATCGCCCTCGGTTTTTTTAACCAATTAATCATTGCCGGGCTACCTCCACGCCATCTGCCGAGGATTGAGCTAAAAAACGGGCCGCCGCCGGCCATGAGTACTTTTGTTGTGGTGCCGACCCTGTTCGCGAAAGAGGCGGAAGTATTGGCCCAGGTAAAGCAAATGGAAATCCGCTATCTTTCCAATCCTGATGGCCAGGTATATTTCGCCTTGCTGTCCGATTGGCTGGATGCGGAACAGGAAACTCTGCCGGATGATGACAGTTTGTTGCAGGCGGCGGCTGTCGCAGTCGCCGAGCTGAATAGTCGATACGCCGCACAGCGATTTTTTGTATTTCACCGTAAGCGGCTATGGAATGCAAGCGAAGCCAAGTGGATGGGCTGGGAACGTAAGCGCGGCAAACTTCAGGAATTCAACCGTTTGTTGCGTGGCGCCACAGACACATCATTTCTACCGATTAACGGTAGTCCCGCCATTGCGCCGCCCGGCGTCTGTTATGTTATTACGCTGGATGCCGACACCCGATTGCCGATGGGCGTGGTCAGCCAACTAGTCGGCGTGGCTATGCATCCATTGAATCAGCCAGTATTCGACCCCCTTAGTCAACGTATCGTTGCCGGCTACGGCATACTCCAGCCCAGGGTAACGCCGGCCTTGCCGCAACGCTGCGAACATTCCATGTATCATCGGCTGTTTGCCGGCGCTTCCGGTTCCGATGCGTATGCAAGTCCGGTTTCCGAACTTTATCAGGACTTATTTGCGCTGGGCACATACAGCGGCAAAGGCTTATATCACGTCGACAGTTTTGAAGCCGCTTTGGCCGGACGGGTGCCGGACAATACTCAGCTTAGTCATGACTTATTCGAAAGCATCTACGTACGCTGTGCGCTGGTCAGCGATATTGAGTTTTTCGAGGAATTTCCTTCCCATACAGAAGTAGCCGCTTCGCGCGAACATCGTTGGGCAAGAGGCGACTGGCAACTCTTGCCCTGGATCTTCGGCGCTGGCGGACAAAATATGCCCCTGCTTGGCCGTTGGAAAATGCTTGATAATTTACGCCGTTCTCTTTCTGCGCCGGCGGCCTTTACTGCGCTGGTGATCAGTTGGGCGATTCCGCAGGCGCCGCAGGAGTTGCTGATCGGCTTGGTGCTCACGGCTTTAGCTATTCCCGCCATCATGGCTTTCGGCAAAGGCTTTAGTTTGCCGCGACGCGGGGTCTCACTAACAACGCATTTCCGCGGCATAGCGGAGAATTTGTTTTGGGCGATCTGCAATAGCGTCATCGCGCTGACTTTTTTGGTGCAGCACGCCTGGTCAATGACAGACGCCATTGTCAGCACATTGATCAGACTTATGATTACCCGGCGCAGCTTATTGAAATGGGTGACCGCCTTGCAGGCGAAGAGCGCATCAGATCATGCTCTAAAAAGTCTGATCCGCCCCTTTAGCCGTTCGGCTGTCGTGGTATTTGGCGCTGCCGGCTTGGTGTTGATTTTCAATCCGGCCGCCATCGTTTATGCGAGCCCGTTTCTGCTTTTATGGCTGTTGGAACCCATTGTCGCCCGTAGCTTGAGCATTTCCCCAAAACTTGATGCGGCCGAACTTTTACAAGCCGGAGATACCCGAAAGCTGCGTTTGATCGGCAGGCGTATCTGGCGGTTTTTTTCGACCTTTGTTACGGCTGAGGAAAACTATTTGCCACCTGACAATTTTCAGGAAAACCCACAGGCAGTAATCGCTCATCGCAGTTCCCCGACCAATTTCGGACTTTATCTGTTATCTATCGTCGCCGCTCGTGATTTTGGCTGGATCGGTTTGCAGGACAGCATAGACCGACTGGAAGCGACGATAAACACCCTCAACAGTTTGCCGCGTCTGCATGGCCATTTTTATAATTGGTACGATACCCACGATCTACATATTTTAGAACCTGCTTATATTTCGACCGTGGATAGCGGTAATCTGGCCGGACACCTGCTGACCCTGGCTGAAAGCTGCCGGGAAACCCTGCGTAGCCCTTTAATACTGAGAACCGCCTTGCCGGGACTAGCCGATACGCATAGCCTGCTAAGCGCCGAACTGGCAAAAATCAGCGATGATAAACGTACGCAAACGGTTACGCTGAAAGAGTTGCGGCAAAAAACTTTTCTGCTCGGCGACATGCTGCAAAGCCAACCTGCCGATAGCCAAGCCTGGAGCAATCTCTGGCGGCAATTAATCCAATGCGCCGATACACTTGCCGATTTGGCGAGCGCCTATGCCGCCGAACGCGGCGATACAGACAACAGCGAAGTGCAGACCTGGGCTGGAATGTTCTGCGGCGATATACGTTCTCATGCCCGCGACATTGAAAATCTGTTGCCCTGGGTCAATTTTAGCCATCAGCTTGACAAAATTCAGCAGTTCTCCTCAGCAAAACAGGCGATTGAGTCATGGTGGCAAGTCCCACACCTGGAAATTCCGCTCGCTGATCTCGCCGGCTTTTATAAGCAGGCTATAGCGGCATTGCAGACGGCCAACCCTGAAGCATTGCTACCGGCAGATTTGGCGGTACTGGGCAAACTACGACGCGCCGCGGAGCAAGCCGCGGGACAAAGCCTGCGGCTGGAGACCATAGCTGCTCAAGCGGACAAACTATTTCGTGAAATGGATTTCCGATTTCTGTATGACGCCAAATGCCATATGCTTTCAATCGGCTATCAGGTTCTGGAAGGCTCTGTCGATCCTAGCTATTACGATTTACTAGCCTCCGAGGCTAGACTCGCCAGTTTCATCGCCATTGCCAAGCGCGAGGCGCCGAGCGATCACTGGTACCATCTTGGACGGCGGGTGATACGAGCGGCGCGTGGCACGATGTTACTGTCCTGGTCCGGCTCGATGTTCGAATACTTGATGCCTTCACTGGTGATGTTTACACCGCGTTACAGCCTCCTGGATCAGACCTGCCGCCTGGTGATAAAACGGCAAATAGAATACGGTAAAGAATGCGGTATACCTTGGGGGGTTTCCGAGTCGGCTTTTAATAGCCGGGATATCGCCTTAACTTATCAATATTCGGCTTTTGGCGTTCCTGGTTTAGGCATGAAGCGCGGACTGGGCGAAGAGCGGGTGATTGCGCCCTATGCTACGGCCCTGGCCGCCATGTATTTTCCGCATGCCGCTGTGGAAAACTTCCAGCGACTGGAAAAACTAGGCGCATTAGGCCGCTTCGGTTTTTACGAAGCTTTAGACTATACCCCTATTCGCCTGGAAGAAGGCCAAACGGTAGCAATAGTACGTTGTTACATGGCCCATCACCAGGGCATGTCGTTGCTTGCCTTCGCAAATACCATGCACGACGGCGCCATGCGCCATCGTTTCCATCATGCCGCCTTGATACAAGCCGCAGACTTATTACTACAGGAACGCATCCCTCAAGGCGCCGATACGACCAGTCTGCCGTTATCCCTGGCTCAGGTCGAAATCAAGGAAATTGTGCAGGCATCGGTAAGACACGCGCCGTCGCCCATGTCTCCAACACCCTCAACGCAACTTCTGTCCAACGGTCAATACGCTGTGATGCTGACCGGCTCAGGCTCTGGTTATAGCCAATGGCGAAACCTGGCTGTGACGCGCTGGCGTGAAGATGTCACATGTGATGCTTGGGGTAGTTTCCTTTATCTGCGCGATGTAGTCAGCAATCAGGTCTGGTCAGCCGGTTACCAGCCGACAACGGTTGTACCCGATCACTACGAAGTGGTGTTCGCGGAAGATCGCGCCCGTATCACCCGTAGCGACCATGGCGTTATCAGCACCCTGGAGATTGTGATCTCGCCGGAAGACGATGCGGAAATTCGCCGCTTAAGCTTGACGAATAACAGCTCGCGCGTTAAAGAGATTGAAATTACCTCTTATGCGGAGATCGTGCTGGCGGATATGCCGGCCGACATCGCCCATCCGGCCTTTTCCAAGCTGTTTGTGCAGACCGAATACCAACCGCAAACCCAAGGCCTGATAGCGCATCGCCGACCAAGAACCGCGGAAGATCCGGTTATTTGGGCGGCGCACGTCCTGGCCGGCGGCCAAACCAAAAATGGACTGCAGTATGAAACCGACCGCGCCCGTTTTGTCGGCCGCGGCCAGAGCTTGCGGGCGCCTATGGCGGTCATCAATGGACAGCCTCTGGGCAATACTGTCGGTGCGGTATTGGATCCGATCTTCAGTTTACGCACCAGGGTTCGCATTGCCGTGGGCGGCACGGAACACCTCAGTTTCATTACCCTGGCGGCATCCTCGCGCCAGGCGGTGGAAGAACTATTGGACAAATATCACAATCTGGCAGCTTGGGAACGGGTGTCGGCTCTGGCTTGGACGCATGCCCAAGTGCAATTGCATCACCTGCACGCCAAACCGGAGGAGGCACAGCTTTTTCAACATCTGGCCAATCGCTTGATTTATGTAGATTCTTCATTAAGACCCTCCGACAAATTAATGCAGACCAATAGCTTGAACGTTACCAGTTTATGGCGCTATGGCATTTCGGGCGACCGTCCTATTCTTTTACTTAGGGTCAAAGAATTTGAAGACCGCCGCATCGTCGAGCAATTACTGCGCGCCCATGAGTATTGGCGCATCAAAGGCCTTAGAGTAGACCTGGTCATCCTCAACGAAAAAGAAGTCTCATATATTGAGGATTTACAGACGCTTCTGGAAGGCATGGTACGCGAAAATCAAGTGCGTTCGGCAGCACATGAGGAAGAAAACCAGGGAGCCATTTTTGTAATACGGGCCAACCAGCTTACGGCCGAAGACCTGTGCATGTTGAAAACGGCTGCGCGCGCCATGCTGTTTAGCAATCACGGCTCCTTAGCCGAGCAATTGTTAAGGCATCCCCGCCCTGAAGCCGCCTTTATCCCCGCCAGACCACGGTTGAACGTAGAACCTCAGCCGCCCATATTAACCCTGCCAGCGCTGGAATTTTTCAATGGCCTTGGCGGTTTTAGCGCAGACGGTCGCGAATATGTCATCGTGCTGGACAAAGGCCAATGGACACCAACGCCCTGGATCAACGTCATCGCCAATGCGGAATTCGGCTTTATGGTCTCGGAATCCGGTAGCGCCTGCACTTGGTCGGGAAACAGCCGCGAAAACCAATTGACCCCTTGGTTCAACGACCCTGTATGCGATCACTCTGGCGAAATTTTCTATATTCGTGACGATGAGAGCAAGGAATTATGGTCTCCGACCGCCTTGCCGATTCGAGTTGAAAATGCCAACTATCTGATACGCCATGGTCATGGCTATAGCCGTTTCGAACATGCCTCGCATGGGATTCATAGCGATTTGCTGCAATTTGTCAGCCCGGACGATCCAATCAAGATTTCTTGTTTGACCCTAAAAAACATTTCCGGCCGCACTCGCCATATAACGGTAACGGCCTATGTCGAATGGGTATTGGGTTCTTCACGCACCGTCACCGCTCCCTATATCATCACGCAGTTGGATGAGGAAACCGGTGCAGTGTTCGCCAATAATACCTGGGACGCGGAATTCGGCGAGCGGGTCGCCTTCGCCGATCTTGCCGGCCGACAAAGCGGCTGGACAGGCAACCGTGCTGAATTCATCGGCCGTAACGGCAGCCTGGACGCCCCGGCGGGCCTGCTTGAACTTAAACCCTTAAAAAAACGGCTCGGCGCCGGACTGGATCCTTGCGCCGCTCTGGAGACGGTGATTGAACTGGCCGCCAATAGCGAAATCGAGATCATTTTTCTGCTTGGACAGGGCAATAACCGCGCTCATGCCATCGAACTGGTTAAACGCTACCGTCTGATTGCACCGGATACAATATTAAGTTTGGTGAAGGAATCCTGGCAAGCAATCCTGGGTAAAGTCCAAGTAAAAACACCTGATCGGGAACTGGATTTGCTGCTGAACTCCTGGTTGCTCTATCAAACCCTAAGTTGCAGAATGTGGGCCAGAGCCGGGTTTTATCAGGTGGGCGGCGCTTTCGGTTTTCGCGATCAATTGCAAGATTGCATGGCGCTGGCTATCGCCAAACCCGATTTGACTCGTCAGCATCTACTATACGCCGCAGGCCGTCAGTTTAGCGAGGGAGACGTTCAACACTGGTGGCATCCGCCCTCTGGACGAGGGGTGCGCACACATTTTTCCGACGACCGCCTTTGGTTGCCTTACGCTGTCGCTCACTATATTAAAGTCAGCGGCGATATCGCAATTATGGATTGTCCACTATTGTTCTTGGACGGCCCGGCGCTGAAGCCGGAGCAAGACGACGCCTACTTTCAACCTGAGCAATCAAACCAGTCAGCCACTCTCTACGAACACTGTGTCCGCGCCCTTGAGATCAGTTTACAGACAGGTGCGCACGGTCTGCCGCTGATTGGCAGTGGCGATTGGAATGACGGGATGAATCGCGTAGGCAATGAAGGCAAAGGTGAAAGTATCTGGCTGGCATGGTTCCAGATTGCCTGCCTGGAAGAATTCGCCCTCCTGGCTGAGGCGCGTGGCGAAAACCAGACCGCAAATCGCTGGCGCGAGCATATTGTCAAATTAAAGCTTGCCGTCGAATCCACAGGCTGGGATGGCGCCTGGTACCGCCGGGCCTATTTTGACGATGGCGCGCCATTGGGGTCGGCTACCAATGCCGAATGTCGTATTGATTCCATCGCCCAGAGCTGGGCTGTGATATCCGGCGCCGGCGATAAAGAACACGCTCTGCGAGCCATGCATTCGGTTAGAGAATATCTGGTGCGTTATGGCGACGATCTGGTGTTATTGTTCACACCGCCTTTCGATAAGACAGAACGCGATCCCGGCTATATAAAAAGCTATCCGCCAGGCGTGCGTGAAAACGGCGGACAATACACACATGCCGCTATTTGGTCGGTAATTGCTTATGCCATGCTCGGAGAGGGCGATCAGGCGGCGGAATTGCTGCGCATGTTGAATCCGATTAAGCGTACGGCCACCCGCACAGGCATCTATGCCTATAAGGTGGAGCCTTATGTGCTCGCGGCCGATATCTATTCGGAAGCGCCGCATGTGCGTCGCGGCGGCTGGACCTGGTATACCGGAGCAGCCGGCTGGTTTTACCGGGCCGGCCTGGAAACGATATTGGGCATGCAAATCCGCGCCGATACCTTGACGTTAAACCCCTGCATACCCAAAGCCTGGCCTGAATACAGCATGGTCTATCAGCATAAAACCAGCCGTTATGAAATCACTGTTGAAAATCCCAACGCGGTATCGCACGGTATTTTGTTTATGGAACTGGATGGACAGCGGCAAACAACGGAAAGCATAAGCCTCCGGAACGATGGACAATTGCATAAGTTACGGGTAGTGTTAGGTTGAGCAAATATTCATCCAACTTTTCCCCTGCAATTATCTGTATGTCGTCGTCCGGCACTACGTCTACTTATACACTTCTGGCCGATTGCCGATCTTCACTACCAGAATGCACAAAATGCCGTCTTGTATTTCGCAAATCAAAAGGCCATAAAAAACCCGCTAAGCCATATGACTTGCGGGTTTCTGTATGTTCTTGTACTGCTTGAATCTTTTCTTTGGCACGAGGATCGGAATAACTGTTAGTATATATTTCAATCGCTTATGTGCTAAAAAAATTTTGTAACTGTTCAGCCTCCCAAAAAAGCGCTATGATTTCGAGATGAAACTGACACTTTAGGTTGTCTGCTTTCAGCTTATGACCTTGCTTTGTCTTTGATGTATTCGGCACTGCCAAAGCTTGCTGAATTTTTTGATGCTGCATTCGGTTCCGAAACTAGGAATCGAATGAGTGATGTGTATTGGTTTGTTAAGTTTTTATCAATCCCTGACATCGCCAATCTGGCGACTTCTTCAGCATTTTTTATAAAATCAGCCATATCTAATTACTCAGTGGCGACATAAAAAATGTGAAGTCCATCACAAAAGCAAATTATGCAATCTGGTTGTTAATCAAGTGCTTAAAATTGCTGATTAGATTATCACAAATCTAAAAAAGGAAAGCCCGTAAGTCATTGATTTACGGGATTTTTTCTTTGTATGGTACCGAGGGTCGGAATCGAACCGACACTCCCGAAGGAACCGGATTTTGAATCCGGCGCGTCTACCAGTTTCACCACCCCGGCAAAGAAAACAGACATTCTACCAAAATATTACAGAATGCAAAATGTTTTTATGCTTCCAGCACCACCGCATGTTTCAGTTTTTTCATGGCGTTCTGCTCGAGCTGTCTAATGCGTTCCGCAGAAACCTGATAACGCTCCGCCAATTCATGCAGGGTGGCCTTTTCGGCGTTCAGCCAGCGGCTGAACAGAATATCCCGGCTTCTGTCGTCCAGATCGGCCATGGCGTTCATCAACAGGGTTTCCTTGCGCTCTTCCCAGTCGCTGTTTTCCAGCAACAGGGCCGGGTCGGCGCCCTGCTGTTCCAGATAGGCAATCGGCGCAAATGCGGCTTCATCGCCATTGTCGTCCGAGCCGGGTTCCAGACCAATATCGCGGCCTTCCAGACGCTGTTCCATTTCATAAACGGCTTTGACATCCACATCCAGGCTTTCGGCAATGGCTTCCGCATCGTCCGGCGACAGATGGGCGACATCCTTTTTCATTTTACGCAGATTAAAAAACAGTTTGCGCTGAGCCTTGGTGGTGGCGATTTTGACTATTCGCCAGTTTTTGATTACATACTCATGAATTTCGGCCTTGATCCAGTGAACGGCAAAGGAAACCAGACGCACGCCCTGATCGGGGTCGAAACGTTTGACCGCTTTCATCAGGCCAATATTGCCTTCCTGCACAATGTCGGCCAACGGCAGACCATAGCCGCCAAAACCTCTAGCGACATGCGCCACAAAGCGTAGATTGGTCATGACCAGTTGGCGGGCGGCATGAATATCGCCCTCGTCTCTATAACGTATGGCAAGCTCATGCTCTTCCTCTGCCGTCAGTTTAGGCATTTGCGCAATGAGGCTTAGATAAGAATCAAATGTGCCGACCGACAGATTGATCGGTAAAGCCAGATCGTTGTTCATAATTACCTCGATACAGTAAAAAACATGCTTGAACGAATTCTAGCACTCACCCGATGTGAGTGCTAATAATTTAATCATAGCAGATTATTTCAGCTTTAGACCGTTTGTACTTCGCTCAAAATAATTTTTTTCAAAAAACCGGAATTAGGCCTTCCGCCAGACCGGACTTAAAGCATTAACCAATTGATTAATTAGTATTTATTCTTAAAAACCACATATTTAATCATGAAAAAACGCTACTGGAGTACGGCTTTTCCGGATTCCCTGTAATCCAATCAGATAGGCAGACAGCCAATCAGCTGGTTACCGCCTTTACGAATTCAGGTTAAACTCGTTAAAATGAGGACAAAATCTCCTTCAGCAGCCATTTACCTCTCATGTCTACAAGCGATAGTCCTGTTTCATCGAATTTTATTCGCCATATCATTGCCGCCGATCTGGCGGCCAATAAAAACAATGGCCGGGTCGCCACCCGCTTTCCGCCCGAACCCAATGGTTACCTGCATATCGGCCATGCCAAGTCGATTTGCCTGAATTTTACGCTGGCGGCCGAAAACAACGGCATGTGCAATTTGCGCTTCGACGACACCAATCCGGAGAAGGAAAGCATAGAGTACATGGAGGCCATAGAGCGCGACGTACAATGGCTGGGCTTTAAATGGGCGGGAAAGTATCATGCCTCCGATTATTTCGAACAACTGTACGCTTATGCGCTACAATTGATTAAACAGGGCGACGCTTATGTCGATAGCTCCACCCCGGAACAAATTCGCGCAGATCGTGGGTCTTTGACAGAGCCCGGCAGAGAAAGTGCCGACCGCAATCGCTCAATCGCGGAAAATCTGGATCTTTTCAGCCGCATGCGCGGCGGCGAATTTGCCGACGGCCAATATGTATTGCGGGCCAAAATCGATATGGCTTCGCCAAACATCAATATGCGTGACCCGACTATCTATCGTATTCGCCGGGTTCATCATCAGCGCACCGGCAACGACTGGTGTCTGTACCCGATGTACGATTACACGCACTGCATTTCCGACGCGCTGGAAGGCATCACCCATTCCATCTGCACGCTGGAGTTTGAAGACCATCGTCCGCTCTACGATTGGGTGCTGGACAAGTTGCAAACCCCCTGCCATCCCCAGCAAATCGAATTTGCCCGCCTGCAACTGGAATACACCATCGTCAGTAAGCGCAAATTGCTGCAACTGGTGACGGAAAACCATGTCGGCAGTTGGGACGACCCGCGGATGCCAACCATATCCGGCTTGCGCCGGGCTGGCGTCACCCCGGAAGCCATCCGCGACTTTTGCGAACGCATCGGCGTCACCAAAAAGGATTCCTGGATAGAAATGGCTGTGCTGGAAAACTGCATCCGCGAAGACCTAAACGAACGCGCGCCGCGCGCCATGGCGGTTTTGCAGCCGTTACGGGTGGTGATAACCAATTGGGAAGACGGCAAAACGGAAACCTATCAGATAGCCAATCATCCGCAAAAACCGGAGCTGGGCAGCCGCGAGGTTGTATTCTCAAAAACCATCCTGATAGAACGCGACGATTTCGCCGAAAATCCGCCCAAGGATTTCAAACGCCTGATTCCGGGCGGAGAAGTGCGCTTGCGGGGTTCGTATGTGATGAGATGCGAACAGGCGATAAAAGACGACGCGGGCAATCTGCTGGAACTGCACTGCAGCTACGATCCGGCCACGCTGGGTAAAAATCCGGAAGGCCGTAAAGTAAAAGGCGTGATTCACTGGGTATCGGAACAACATTCCATACCGGCCGAGCTGCGCTTGTACGACAGATTGTTCAGCCATCCTACCCCGGACACCCTGGACAACTTTCTGGACGGCCTGAACCCCAACTCGCTGGAAGTGCTAAGCGATTGCCGGCTGGAAGCCTCTCTGGCGGCGGCGACGCCGGCCATAGGCTATCAGTTTGAACGCACCGGTTATTTTTGTCTGGATTACGCCGACAGCCACCCCGATAAACCGGTGTTTAACCGCACTGTGACGCTGCGTGATAGTTGGGGCAAATAAGCGGGCGACCAACATCCAGCCTCCCTTATTGGCGAAAGCCTTATGAAAACCGGGCATGGTTACCTGCCCGGCGGGAGAAAGCGCAGACTCGCTACAATTCGATTTGCGATGGGCATCGCCTCCCAAAGCGAATAATGTCCACAATAGCAATGACTTTCCGGCTAATTTCCTTTATAATGCTTGTTTAACCGAGCTGGCTGCCACTGCGTCAAGCACAGCAAAAAGCCGGTTAATATCCCTATGCGCCCGTAGCTCAGCTGGATAGAGCGCGGCCCTCCGGAGGCCGAGGCCAGAGGTTCAAATCCTCTCGGGCGCGCCATGGGTTACACCCAATTTGATTCCGGCTTTTTTACCGTCACTTCCCAGGCCGCATCGCTACGCTGCCGGCACAAACTTTTCCAGTATCGCGTCCAGAAAATTCCAGCCCTGTTCGGTACAGTTGATTTGCCCATTGTTCTCGTTCAGCAGGTTCTGATTTAGGCATTGCGTCAAGGCAGGTTCAAGCGTTTCGATCGTCAGACCTGTGCGTTGCCGGTAGTCCGGGAATGAAAAACCGTCAATCAGTCGCAGGTGATTCATCACAAATTCCAGCGGCAATTGTTCGACAGGAATGGCGGTCAGGCTTGCGACTGTCGGCTGGAGCAGATATTGATCGGGATGCCGGCGTTTGAGAGTGCGGACAATATCGGCAGGCGGGTTGCGGCTGATTTTGCCATGCGCGCCAGCGCCTATCCCCAGATAGTCGCCAAACCGCCAATAGTTGCGGTTATGCCGGGATTGCCGGCCATCTCTGGCATAAGCCGAGACTTCGTATTGCCGATAACCGTTTTCCGCCAGTAATTGCTGACAGGCTTTTTGCGCCGCAAACAACAGCTCGTCATCCGGCAGGCTGGGCGGATGCTTGTGAAAATAGGTATTGGGTTCCAGGGTGAGCTGGTAAAGGGAAATATGCGCCGGATCGAGCGAAATGGCGGTTTGTATGTCGTTTAAGGCTTCCGCCGCCATCTGTTCCGGCAGGCCGAACATCAAATCCAGATTGATGTTTTCAAAACCGGCCCGCCTCGCCAGCTTTACTGCGTGGACGGCCTCCGCCGCATTATGCACCCGGCCCAGCTTTTGCAAATGCCTGTCGTTAAAGCTTTGAATGCCTATCGACAGCCGGTTGACGCCCAGTTTCCGGTAATCCTGAAACTTGCCGCTTTCAAAAGTGCCGGGGTTTGCTTCCAGAGTAATCTCGCATTCTGCTTCGAGTGGCAGCAACTGTTTGACGCCAGCCAGCAGCCTGTCGAGCGCAGCCGCAGAAAACAGGCTGGGCGTGCCGCCGCCCATGAAAATACTATGCAGGGCGCGCGTTTCCCCAAACAGCGCCAGATCGTGGCGTAAATCCCCCAGCAGAGCGTCGATGTAAACATCTTCCGGAACCGCAACCTTTGCCTCGTGGGAGTTAAAGTCGCAATAAGGACATTTGCGTATGCACCAGGGAAAATGGATGTAAAGACTGAGCGGCGGCAAGGTTTGCGTGTTTACCACACACCCTCATTCGCCATGGATATCCACGGTTCCTGCAACGGCAATGCCGCGTCTTTTTGCAACAGCTCGATGGAAATCCGATCCGGAGAGCGGATAAACGCCATCCAGCCATCGCGCGGCGGCCGGTTGATGGTGACGCCCTTATCGAGAAGGCTTTGGCAAAAGGCGTAAATATCATCCACTTCAAAAGCCAAATGGCCAAAATTTCTGCCGCCCGCATATTCCTCGGCGTCCCAGTTATAGGTCAGTTCCAGCAGCGGCGCACTGGCGGCGTCGGCCTGCGTCCGGTCTTCGGCCGCGGCCAGATAGACCAGCGTGAAGCGGCCGTCTTCGCTGTCCAGTCGCCGGACTTCCTGCAAACCCAGCTTATTGCAGTAAAAATCCAGGGATTCATCAAGATTACTGACCCTAACCATAGTATGTAGATAGCGCATGGCGATACTCGTCCGCTGTGGTAAAAATTATGCGCGATAGGCGGGCGCGGATAACATTTTGACAAAAACCGCCAGACCCGAAACCACGGCGACATAAATCACGGTCGCCAGCAGATAAGACGGATAATAACGCGCCACGCCGTCTATATATTGAGCCCATGAACCCTCGGCAAAACGACCGGACAGCAGAAAAAAACTGCCGTTGGAGATCAGGAATGCTGTGGTGGTGGCCATCAGCAGCGCCGCGAATTGCCGGGACAGGCCCGCCGTCGTCAAAGGCGAAAAGCCGGCGCACCATTGCCCGCCCAGCCACATGGCCGCGTAGGTGGGAATCAGAAAAACATAGGCCGAAGAAATGCAAAAATCACTGCCGCCAAACTGGGTGATCGCCAGATAATCGATCAAACCGGCCTCCAGCAGCAAGGCGATAAGCAAATAACGCCCACCCAGCCACAAACCGGCCAGAAAAAACACTGCCAGGGAAGCGTCCGGCAAGGAAAACGCCGTACCGAAATGGTGGAACCGGGTGACGGCCATCAGCAACATCAGGGCAATAGCGGCGGGCTTTACAGCCGGAATTTGTTTCAGATTCATTAAATGATCTCCAGAATTTGTAACGATTGAGAATCTCGAAAAAACCACCCTTTGACAGGCTCAGGGCGAACGGGGCCTTTTGCAAATCAACAAGCTACCGCTCACCCCCAGCCTGTCGCAGCATCAAGGCCCGGGGTTTGAAGGTCTATTGTAAAACGCGCCGGCCAAGAACGGCGCATATTATTCAGTTTAACGCATAACATCCAGTTTTATCGAAGCCATAGCCGTATGCGCCGCAAATTTCAGTTTTTTAAACCCTGCTCTTCAGCGCCGCCGACTCTTTAATAGCTGACCTTGACCCCGCCGTAGCCGGCGACGCCGCTGGTTCCATAGCCGTAAACCTCTTCGTATTGCTTGTTCAGCAGATTATCGATACGTCCGAACAATTGCAGGTTGGGGTGAATATCATAACTTGCAGACCAATTCAGCAGGGTATAACCCATCACGGTAGTATAGGCCCCGGTTTGCGCATAATCCAGCTTCTGCCCCACCACCAGTACGTTGACGTGCATATGCGCTTTCTCCAGAAAGCGGTAATCGACATCAAAACCGGCCTTGTCGTTGGGTCTGCGCAGCAATTGCGCGCCAGTGGCGAGATCCCGGGTGTTCTGATGGGTATAACTGGCGCGGAAGCTCAGATCATTGGTGGCGTGCAATTCTGCGTAGGTTTCCACGCCTCTGGCTATGGCGTGATCGACATTTTCCGATACATAGGTGGGCGCCAGGCTCTGGATCAGATTATTAAATGTATTATTGAAATAACTGAGACCGGCGGTGATTTTCTCACCCCACAAATCCTGTTCCAGACCAGTATCCCAGTTGACGCTGGTTTCCGGCTTCAGATTGGCGTTGCCATACAGTGGATCGTAAAGCTGGTAGAGCGCCGGGGCCTTAAAACCGGTACCGTAACTGCCTTTCAGCCGGGTTCCGGTTTCCTTGATTGCGTATAATTCGTTTATCCGCCAGGTCAGATGGCCGCCAAAACGGTTATTGTCATCGAACCTGAGACCAGCCGTGGTAAAAGAACGGTCAAACAGCCTGATCTGATCCTGCAGATAATAACCTACAGTATTCATGGTCTTGCTGGGTATATTGTCCCGATAGGTGTAGTTGTAATTAGGGTAAAAGGAATTATCGGCGCTATGAATGCTGTCCGCTTCTTCTTCCACGCCCAGGCTGACGGTGTTGGATTTATGCAGATTGATAATGCTCTGGTAATCCAGTTTCAGCTTTTCGCCCAGATAGGCCGCCGTGGTCGAGGCTGAATTGGGATAGGCGGCATTATAGACGTCCGTATTGTTTCTGGCGGATCGGCTGTAAGCCAGGCCCAGGGTTTGTTCCCATAGGTTGTCGAACAGCTTCAGATGCCCGAAACCACGGGTGAACAACTGGTTGAAGCTGTAATAATTATTGGGATCATTACAGCCCGCGCCGCCGCAATCGTCTATAAAGGTCTTGCCGTCGTTGTAACGCAGGGTGGCCCCGAAATCCAGATTATTGCTCACCTTGAGACCCGTACGGCCGCTGACGGTGGTATTACGGTAAGGATCGGCGGTGGTATTGCCCATATTCCTGTCCGCCGCCGGAAAGCCGGTGGTTTCCATCCGCGATGCGTCCAGACTGTAATTGAGCGCATCCGTGCTGCCGGAAACGCTGCCGCCGGTTTTCCAGGTTCCATAGGAACCGCCTTGGGTAGTCAGCAGGTATTTTGGTTTGCCGCGGCCTTTTTTGGTGATGACGTTGATGACGCCGCCAATGGCGTCGGAACCATAAACGGCGCTGGCCGCGCCGCGCAAAACCTCTATGCGCTCGATATTGTCGGTCTGCAGATTGGCGAAATCGAAAGCTGCATTCGGGCTGGAAGGGTCGTTCATCTCCACGCCGTCGATTAGCACCAGGGTATGATTGGAATTCGCGCCGCGCATGAAAACCGAAGTCACCTGCCCCGGCCCGCCCGATCGGAGTACATCCACCCCCGGTACGGTTCGTAAAACATCGGCGACATTGTTGAGCTGTCTCGCCGCTATATCCGCCGCCGTGATCACCGTCATGGCGCTGCCGATTTCTTTTTCCGGGGTGGCCGTCCGGGTCGCGGTGACCACGATGTCGTCCAGACTGTCGGTCTGGTCGTCGGTATCGGCCAGAGAATTAAAAGACACGCCGGCGCTTGCCAGCAATAAAAAGCCGAATAAAATTTTTCGCATGAAATCCTCTGCGCCCACCGCGCATCCGGGTAAAAAACGACAGAGGGAAAAGGGTAACCGAAAGAGACGGAGACAAGCTCAGACCATTCCGCATACAGCCCGCCGCTGTCTCGAATGATTCTTCCGGCCAGTCTCCGGGCTTATAAGTGGCTTGCGGCCTGAGCTGCAACCTTCCCATGCTGAACGCACAGTGGCAAAAATGCAGCTCTTTACTTATCTACCGTTGCGGGGGCAGCGTCGGCATGGGTGATCAATGAGAAGAATCACCGCACCGACTTCCTGTTTAAGCTGTTGTGAAAAGAAAACAACAGGCGCCTGAAAGAGGGAGGCAGATTATAGGCAGCGGCAACCGTAAAATCAAGTTGTTACCAAAATCGGCCATTCCGGCGTAAAGTATCGGCGACAGCGACATTCAGCACCAGGAGTAACCCATGAATACCGAATCCTGTACCTATGTGATTTTTGGCGCGACAGGCAATCTTGCCCGCCTCAAGCTGATACCGGGTTTTTATCATCTCGAAGTCGAGAAAAAGTTGCCGGACGGCGCCCGCATCATCGCCGTTGGCCGGCGGCCATGGGACAGGGCGGTCTGGCTATCCGAGGTACGCGGCATCCTGACCGAAAAATTCGGGCAAGCCCTGGATAATGAGACGTTCGAGCGTTTTTCCAGCCGGCTGGATTATCACCGCGGCAATCTGGATGAGGCCGAATGCTACCGGACTCTGGCCGCCAGCCTGTCCGGCAATTCGCAATTATCCGGGAATATGGCGTTTTATCTGGCAATCAGCCCCGGCGATTTCGGCCCGGTGGTCGAATCGCTGAGCCGGGTGGATTTATTGAACGAAGAGTATGGCTGGCGGCGGGTGGTCATTGAAAAACCCATCGGTTATGATCTGGAAAGCGCGCAGTCTCTGCAAAGGCGGCTGATGCGGCATTTAAACGAAGACCAGATTTATCGTATCGATCATTATCTGGGCAAAGGCATGGTGCAGAACGTACTGGTGTTCCGCTTCGCCAATGTGATGCTGGAGCCCCTGTGGAACCGCAATTACATCGATCATGTCCAGATCACCCACGCCGAAAGCATGGGCATAGCCGGCCGCGGCGAATATTACAACAGCGCCGGCGCGATGCGCGACATGCTGCAAAGCCATTTATTGCAACTGCTGGCCCTGGTGGCCATGGAACCGCCAGTATCCATGGATGCCGAAGCGCTTAGGGACGAAAAAGTCAAGGTTCTGAAATCCATCCGGCCCATTCCGAAATCCGCGGTTCACGCCCATTCGTTTCGCGGCCAATACAGCAAGGGCGGCATTCAGGGGCAAAAGGTCAAGAGCTATCTTGAGGAAGACGGCATTCCGGCCGATAGCACCACGGAAACCTATGCGGCGCTGAAATTGCTGATCGACAACTGGCGCTGGCGTGGAGTGCCGTTTTATTTGCGCACCGGCAAGCGCATGGCCGCCTCGCAGTCCAGCATTTCAATCTGTTTCCGGCATCCGCCCTTACAGTTTTTTCGTGACACGCATGTGAGCTGCATGAATCCAAACTGGGTGCTCATGGGTATTCAGCCCGATGAATGCATTCGTATCGAAATGACGGTAAAAGAGCCGGGACTGGAAATGCGCACCCGCAGCACCAGTCTGGACGCCAGTTTTCGCAACCCCGACGAAAGACAGGTCGATGCCTACGAAGACCTGTTGCTGGATGTGATGAAAGGCGACCGTTCGCTATTCCTGCGTTTTGACGAAGTGGAATACGCCTGGCGGATTATCGACCCGATTTTGCAAACCTGGGCTGTGGAGCGCGATTTTATCGCAACCTATCCGGCCGGAAGCTGGGGGCCGGCGGAAAGCCAGCGGCTATTTGAAAAAGAAGGCCAATTCTGGCGCAGTTCACTGCTGCCGGAGTGCCCTTTATAAACACCCTTTACTGCAATCCATAGCGGTTATACACATTGTAAACAAAAAATCAAACCGTCAAAAAGCTTGACAAATTAACTCATTGAAATAGAAGCATTGTTTATAAGCATATGATTTAATTAAAATTAATATCCTGTTTAAATTTTATACAATTTAAGCCCAAGCCAAGAATACGGCTGGCTGGGTCTGCTCCGCTACAAGAAATCCACAAAGTTATCCACAGATTTTGTGATTAACTGCTTACGGTTTGTAAACCCTGAAACTTGCCAGCAGCTCGTAAATCGCTTGATTCTGTAGCCAGAAGGCGGATTTGGAACCGATTTTAACGCCTCTACCCGGACGCATGACAGGCAAACGGATGCAAGCGACAAAGATTTGCTAAAATGATAAGTCGTGCAAACCCTTCACCAGAGGAATCCTCATGCATAGCACCGCGGAATACCTGATACTAGGCGCATTGTTATTACTGCTGCTGTTCTGGATGCAGCCGGGCCTGAAAGCGGCCATAGCCCGTAGCAAACAAAGCCCGTCCGACTGGCAAAGCGTATTGCTGCCGATTGGCCTGGTGGTAATGTTTGTACTTTTTTTAATCGCAATGGTTTGAAATGAACGACGAATATTACCCAGACGAAAACCCGGATGATGACGAATCGGTAGAGTATTACGCGATCCGCCCCAACAAAACCCGCCTTAAAAAGGAAATTGCCGCTATTTCTGAGATGGCGGAGGAAATCAGCCGGTTATCGCCAGGCCTGATAGCCGAATTTGAACTGCCTGAAGCGCTGGAACATGCCTTGCTGGATGCCGGGAAACTGGGCCAAAATGCAGCCCGAAAACGCCTGCTGAAATATATTACCGCCCAGCTACGAAATATCGATCTTGAAGCCGTGCAGGAAAAACTGGCGCGTTTAAAGAATCGTAGCGCCCATGCAGTCCGGGAGCACCACCAGGCCGAACGCTGGCGGGATCTGCTGCTGGCCGACAACGGTTCAGAACAGTTGACGGCCTTGATGAGCGAATTTCCGCAGATAGATAGCCAGCATTTAAGGCAGTTGCAGCGCAACGCCGAGAAAGAAGCCCGGGAGAGCAAACCACCCAAATCCGCCAGGCTAATCTATAAATATCTGAAAGACATTATCAGCAGTCAGGAATAGGCCGGCGATTCCGCATCGGCCGCCGCGGCAATGCCCGGCCTGTCAGGAAATTCAGTGCCGGTTTGAATTTGACCGGCACAGTCATTCCCTACTGAAAACCCTCCTGAAATTCTGATCCAGACCGCCGCTCAACCTCAAAAACCTCTCCGCGTTTACCCCGCTTGCCCTGTTCACAAACTCAGTCCATCGCCGGCAATTAAAAAATTTTCGTCAAAAACTTGTAAATCAATCGATTGATTGAGATAATTAAAATCAATCGTTTGATTTAGACTTTTTCGGGTTACGCACATGGTTAAAAACGACGGCAACAACACGACTCATGACGCCAGAAGCAGACTGGTGCTGGCGGCCCTGCGGCTTTTTGCACAGAAGGGTTATGAAGGCGCGACGACACGGGAAATCTGCGAGGCCGCGGACGCCAATATTTCTGCGATCCGCTATTACTTCGGCGACAAGGCCGGCCTGTATCGCGCCGCTTTCAATGAGCCGCTGGGCGAAAAGTGCTGTCAGGTGGATATGGAGACTTACGGCGCATTGCCTCTGGCTGAGGCGTTGAACAGATTCTTTAAGGAATTTCTGGAGCCCTTAAAAATGGGCGAAGACATTAATCTGCTGATGAAACTGCGATTTCGGGAGATGACGGAACCGACCGGCGTCTGGCAGCAGGAAATCGATGCCGAGATCAAGCCGCAGCATATGGCGCTGGCCAATCTGCTGAAACAGCATTTGCGCCTGCCCGGCATTGACCCTGATTTGCACAGACTAACTTTTGCCGTTATCGGCATGGCGATCCATTTTTATGTCGGCCAGGAAGCCATTACCAGCATTTCCCCCGACATGCTGAACAATGCCGCGGCCATCGACACGCTTGCCGAACGCCTGGCCGGATTTGCAACGGCGATGGTGGCGGCGGAAGCCCAGCGCCGGGAGCGGGAACAGCATGAAACGCTTTAACCCCTTATTGTTCTGTCTGCCGCCGATATTCCTATCGGCCTGCAGCGGCGGCTGGCTGACCACTGTCGGCCCTGAATATCAAACCCCTTCCATGCCGGCAAGCACAAGCTGGCAAACCCCGCAGGTCGATGCGGACGCACTCCCGATTGCTCATGACGGCAATCAGGCCAGTCTGCTGGCTTGGTGGGACGGTTTTCAGGATCCGGCGCTGAGCCGGTTACAGGCCGCCGCGCAACAGCAAAGCCCCACCGTAGCCAACGCCGGCGCAAAGATCGCGCAGTCCAGAGCCAGTTTAGTGGGTTCCGACGCCGCCTTGCTGCCCAGTCTGGACGGCAACCTGGCCGGCAAACGTTCGTCGGCTTCCTTCGGCGGCCCGGCCTTTCTGTGGACGCAATATCAGGCCGGCCTGCAATCCAACTGGGAGTTGGATCTGTTCGGCGGCCTAAGCCGGCAGCAAGAAGCAGCGAACAGTCAGCTGGCTTCCCGCGAAGCAGCCTGGCACGACGCCAGAGTGGCGGTTGCGGTGGAAGTCGCCAACGCTTACCTGGCTTACCGCTATTGCGAATTACAGTTGCAACTGACCACAACGGATGCCGAATCACGCACGGCGTCGGCAAAACTGACCGAGTCCGCCGGCTTAAGCGGTTTTCGCGCCCAGACCGATGTTGTGCTGGCCAGGGCCAGCGCCGAAGAAGGCAATAGCGCCGTATTGCAATATCAGGCCCAATGCGAACGCTCAATCAAAGGTCTGGTGGCGCTTAGCGGTCTGGAAGAAAGTGAAGTACGGCAATTATTACTGGCTTCGGCGGACAAAATCGGCAAATTGCCCGCCCCGCCCCCCTTCAGGATAGACGCCTTGCCGGCCAATGTGCTGCGCCAGCGCCCGGACGTGGCGGCGGCGGAACGGGATATGGCCGAGGCCTGCGCCAATATCGGCGTGGAACAGGCCAAACGCTACCCGAAGCTCAGCCTGTCCGGAAACATTACCCCTACCCTGCAAAACATGAACGGCAGCGCTCTGATGCTGGCCCAGACCTGGTCTTTCGGGCCGACCCTGAACCTGCCGATTTTCGATGCTGGCAAACGCGCGGCCAATGTGGCGTCCGTACGCGCCCAGTACGATGCCGCCGTCAGCAATTATCGCAGCAAGGTGCGTACGGCGGTCAAAGAAGTTGAAGAGGCGCTGGTGCGTTTGCAAAGCGCGGGCCAACGTCTGCCGCTAGCCCAGGCTGCCTGCCAGGATTATCAAAACCGGCTACAGGCCGCGCAAACGCTTCAGCGGGCCGGACTGGGCAGCCTGCTGGAAGTCGAAACAGCCAGACGCAGCCTGCTGGCTGCCGAACGTACGCAGAAAGAACTGGAACAGGAAAAGGTTAGCGCCTGGATAGCCCTGTACAGGGCCGCCGGCGGCGGCTGGGAAAATCAGGCTATTCGGCAAATTGATACAGTCGGCCCCGGCCAGCCGAAGCAGCTTGAAGATAATCATAACGGAGAGAACTCATGACTAAAGGAAAAATAGCCATTTATGCCACCGGGCTCTGTCTGCTGACAGCGCTGGGCATAGCCGGCAGCCGCACGCTCAATGTCAGGGCGGAAAATAACGTCTCCCAACCCGCCGCCCGGCCGGCGCTTAGCGTCAATGTCGTTCGGCCGGCATGGCGGGATATGCCGGTGACCTTAACCGCCAACGGCTCGATAGCCGCCTGGCAGGAAGCCATTATCGGCTCGGAAGTCGCCGATCTGCATCTAAAAGAAGTCCGGGCGCAGGTTGGCGACAACGTGCAGAAGGGCCAGATTCTGGCGGTGTTCGAGGACGAGAGCGTTTTGGCCGACGTCGCCCAAAGCCGGGCCGTAGTGGCCGAGGCCGAGGCCAACCTGTCCGAGGCCGGCCTGAACGCCGGCCGCGCCAGACAGGTTTCCGGTTCCGGCGCGCTGAGCGACCAGCAGATAGACCAATACCTCAGCAGCGAAAAAACCGCCAGGGCTAAATTACAGTCGGCCAAGGCTCAACTGGACGCGCAATTATTACGCCTGAAATACACTAAAGTATTGGCCAGCGACGATGGGGTGATTTCATCGCGTAGCGCCACGCTGGGCGCGGTGGCGGCCAAAGGCCAGGAACTGTACAGGATGATACGCCGGAATCGTCTGGAATGGCGGGCGGAAGTCACGGCAACCGAAATGGCGCAATTGAAACCCGGCATGACGGTCACGGTAAACATACCGGATGTGGGCGGCGTGCAAGGCGCGATTCGGCAACTGGCGCCTACCCTGGATACCATGAACCGTAATGGCCTGGTGTATGTCGATCTGCAACCTGCCGGCCGTCAGGCTTTTAGGGCCGGCATGTTCGCCAGAGGTGAATTCACCCTAGGCCGCAGCCATGCGCTGACGGTTCCGCAGGAGGCTATTTCCATGCGCGAAGGCTTCAGCTATCTGTTCCGGCTCGATGACCAGACCGGCGATCTGGCCAGGGTCAGCCAAATCAAGGTGCAACTGGGGCGCAGGGATGGCGACACGCTGGAAGTGCTGTCCGGACTGAATGCCGACGACCGGCTGGTGGCGGCCGGCGCTACTTTTCTGGCCGATGGCGATAGCGTGAAGGTGCTCGAATAATGAATATTTCCAGTTGGAGCATTCGCAACCCCATTCCGGCCGCCATGCTGTTCGTGGTGCTCAGTTTTGCCGGCATGATGGGCTTTGAAGCCATGAAGGTTCAAAACTTCCCGGATCTGGATTTACCGACCATCACCGTATCGGCATCCCTGCCCGGGGCGTCGCCAGGGCAACTGGAAACCGAGGTGGCCCGAAAAATCGAAAACACCATCGCCACCTTGCAAGGCCTTAAACATATCACCAGCAAGATCAAGGACGGTAGCGTGACCGTGACCGCCGAATTCCGCCTGGAAAAACCAGTGCAGGAGGCGCTGGACGATGTCCGCTCCGCAGTGAGCAAAATACGCACAGACCTGCCCGGCGATTTGCGCGACCCGATTGTCACCAGACTGGATCTGGCCGGCAGTCCGATCCTGGCTTTCGCCGTGTCGTCCAGCCGGCGCGATGATGAGGCGGTATCCTGGTTTGTGGAGGATACCGTCGCCAAACGCCTGCTGTCAGTCAAAGGCGTGGGCGCAGTAAATCGAGTAGGCGGGGCCAGCCGGGAAATCAGCGTGGCCCTCGATCCGATCAAGCTTGAAGCGCTTGGCGCGACAGCCACCGACATTTCCCGGCAATTACGCAATGTGCAGCGGGAAAGCGCCGGCGGCCGTGCCGATCTGGGGAACGGCGAACAGCCACTGCGCACCTTGGGCAATGTGGCTTCCGCCGATGAAATGCGCAAGCTGGAGATTACCCTTACCGATGGCCGCCCCATACATCTCGACCAGGTAGCGACCATCACCGACACCATAGCCGAACCCCGCGCCCTGGCCTTGCTCAATGGCAAACCAGTGGTGGGCTTTGAGGTAACCCGCAGCCGCGGCGCCAGCGAAGTGGAGGTCGGCGCGGGCGTACTTCAGGCGCTGGCCGAATTGCAGGCGGCCAACCCGGATATCGCGTTTACGGAAGCCTTTAATTTCGTCATTCCGGTACAGGAAGAGTTTCAGGGTTCCATGAGTATGCTTTATGAGGGCGGTTTGCTGGCCGTCCTGGTCGTCTGGCTGTTTTTGCGCGACTGGCGAGCCACCTTTATTTCCGCAATCGCTCTGCCGCTGTCGGTGATACCGTCTTTTCTAGGCATGTATTATCTGGGTTTTTCCCTGAATGTGGTGACCTTGCTGGCGCTGTCTCTGGTAATCGGCATTCTGGTGGATGACGCGATTGTCGAGGTGGAAAACATTGTCCGCCACCAGCGCATGGGTAAATCCGCCTATCAGGCGGCGATGGAGGCGGCGAACGAAATCGGCATGGCGGTTATCGCCACGACTTTCTCTCTGGTGGCGGTTTTTTTGCCTACCGCCTTCATGAGCGGCATAGCCGGCCGCTTCTTCAAACAGTTCGGCTGGACGGCTGCTCTGGCCATTCTGGCTTCCCTGCTGGTCGCTCGCCTACTGACGCCGATGATGGCCGCCTATATGCTAAAAAACGGCAAACACACCGCAGTGGCCGACGGCAAGGTGATGCAGGTCTATCTAAAGCTGGCCGGCTGGTGTCTGCGCCACCGCTTGTTGACCATGCTTGGCGCGGCCGGCTTCTTCGTCGGCTCGCTGTGTCTGATTCCGCTGTTGCCGACCGGCTTCATTCCGGCGGACGACAACCCGCAAACCCAGGTATTTGTCGAACTGCCGCCCGGCGCCACGCTGGCGCAAACCACGGCTTCCGCCGAAGCGGCCCGCGCCTTGCTGGTCAGCCAACCGTATGTAAAATCGGTTTTCACCACCATAGGCGGCGGCTCGGCAGGTACCGATCCGATGGCGCCGGCTTCAGGCGGCGGCGAAGTGCGCAAAGCCACGTTGACGATCCTGCTGGCAAACCGCCAGGACAGACCTGTGCACAAACAGGTGATCGAGCAGGCGATACGCAAGGCATTGCAATTTCTGCCGGGGGTCAGAACCAAGGTCGGCCTGGGTTCGACGGGTGAAAAATACGTGCTGGTGCTAAGCGGAGACGACCCGCAGGCTTTAGGCTCCGCAGCCCGCAATGTGGAGCGCGAACTGCGCACCATCCCCGGCCTGGGCAACATTGCATCCAGTGCGGCGCTGGTAAGGCCGGAGATTGCAGTCAGGCCGACGTTTTCCCGCGCTGCCGACCTGGGCGTCACCACCGCCGCCATTGCCGAAACCTTACGCATTGCCACCCTGGGCGATTATGACTGGGCGCTGGCCAAGCTTAATCTTTCCCAGCGTCAAGTGCCGGTGGTAGTCAAGCTGGCGACCACGGCCAGACAGGATCTGGCCGTACTGGAGCGGCTGGCTGTGCCGTCCGCCAAGGCCGGCGGCGGCGCAATCATGGTCGGCCAGGTGGCTGAGCTGAGCCTGTCCAGCGGGCCAGCGGTGATCGACCGTTACGACCGCTCCCGCAATATCAATTTTGAAATCGAACTCTCGGGCCTGCCGCTGGGCGATGTGACCAATGCGGTACGAAATCTGCCGAGCATGCGGCAACTGCCTGCCGGGGTGAAGCAGATCAGTATTGGCGATGCGGAAATGATGGGCGAGTTGTTCTCCAGCTTTGGCCTAGCGATGCTAACCGGGGTGCTGTGCATTTTTGTGGTGCTGGTGTTGCTGTTCAAGGATTTTTTGCAGCCGATCACCATTCTGGCGGCCCTGCCGCTATCTTTCGGCGGCGGCTTCGTGGCTTTGCTGCTGGCCGGCAAGAGTTTCTCCATGCCCTCGCTAATCGGTCTGGTGATGCTGATGGGCATCGCCACCAAAAACTCGATTCTGTTGATTGATTATGCGATTATCGCCCGCCGCGAACACGGTCTGCACAGGCTGGAGGCGCTGATGGACGCCTGTCATAAGCGCGCCCGGCCCATCGTGATGACCACCCTGGCCATGGGCGCGGGCATGATGCCGATCGCCCTGGGACTGGGCACGGCCGATTCTTCGTTTCGCAGTCCGATGGCGATTGCGGTGATCGGCGGACTGGTGACCTCCACCTTGCTGAGCCTGCTGGTGATTCCGGTAGCCTATACCTATCTGGACGACTTTAAAAACCTGTTAGTGATGTTGTGGAGGCGATTGTCCGTACCGGAAAGCCACATACCGAAGAACGAAGAGAGGATTTAACGCGGACTAACCAAGAGTGCTGCTTGCAGCGGTTCCCAGACCAATTACTGGGAACCGACCCTCAATGTAGCGGCTTGAAAATGCCCTTACAGCTTGGCCAGCACCCGGGCGACCGTCTCGCCCATCGCCGACGGGGTGGGGGCGATGGTGACGCCATACTGGCGGAGAATCTCGACCTTTTCCGCCGCTGATTCGCCGGATGAGGAAATGATGGCCCCAGCATGCCCCATACGCCGGCCTTTGGGCGCCGTCAGGCCGGCGATATAGGCCACCAGCGGCTTGCTCATGTTTTCTTTGGCGAACAGGCCGGCTTCCACTTCCTGCGGGCCGCCGATCTCGCCTATCATCACCACCACCTTGGTTTCGGGATCCACCTCGAATTTTTCCAGAATGTCGCGGTGCGAACTGCCGTTAATCGGATCGCCGCCGATGCCGACCGAACTGGAAACCCCTATGCCCAGCGCTTTCATCTGGTCTGCCGCTTCATAGCCCAGCGTCCCGGAACGGCCGACGATACCGACATTGCCGGGTATGTAGATGTGGCCTGGCATGATGCCCAGCATGGATTTCCCCGGACTGATGGTGCCCGCGCAATTGGGGCCGGTTAACACCATGCGCTGCTCTTTGGGGAAACGGCTGAGGAAGATTTTGACCTTCATCATGTCCTGAGTCGGAATACCGTCGGTAATCGCCACGCAGTATTTGATACCGGCCGCCGCCGCTTCCATGATCGAGTCCGCCGCGTAGGCCGGCGGCACGAAGACGATGCTGGCTTCCGCCCCGGCCTGCTCCACGGCTTCCTTGACGGTATTGAACACCGGCCTGCCCAGATGCGTCTGCCCACCTTTGCCCGGCGTGATACCGCCCACCACATTGGAACCGTAGTTGATCATATCCTGGGCATGGAAACTGCCGATCTTGCCGGTAAAGCCCTGGACGATAATCCGGGTCTGTTTGTCGATAAATATAGCCATGTCGTTTCCTTAACCTTGTCTTGCGACGACTTCGTTACGCGCCTGCACTGCTTTTTCGGCTGCTTCCGCCAGGGTGTTTGCCATAATGATGGGTAAACCGCTTTCTTCAATAATTTTTCGACCCTGTTCGACATTGGTGCCGGACAACCGCACGATCAGCGGCACCTGCATGTCAATTTTTTTGACCGCCTGCACCACGCCTTCGGCTATCCAATCGCAACGGTTGATACCGGCAAAAATATTGACCAGCATCGCCTTGACGTTTTTATCGGCCAACACCATGCGAAAGGCTTTTTCGGTACGCTCCGCCGATGCGCCGCCGCCGACATCCAGGAAATTGGCCGGTTCGCCGCCGGACAGCTTGATCATGTCCATGGTCGCCATCGCCAAACCTGCGCCGTTGATCATGCAGCCGATATCGCCATCCAGGCCCACATAGCTCAGGCCGCGATCAGCGGCCGCCATCTCTCTGGGGTCTTCCTGGGTTTTATCGCGCAATTCGGAAATTTTTTGCCTGCGGAACAGGGCGTTGTCATCAAACTCCATTTTCGCATCCAGCGCCAGCAAATCGCCGTGCGCCGTCAACACTAGCGGATTGATTTCGATCATGTTGGCGTCCAGGTCGCGCATGGCCCGGTAACAGCCCTGTATCAGCCTGACCGCATGCTGGATTTGGTCGGCATCCAGACCTATAGCGAAAGCCATTTCCCGAGCCTGAAAATCCTGCAGGCCGACCGATGGCTCGATATAAATTTTTTTGATGGCTCCCGGTCTGGTTTCAGCCAGTTCCTCGATATCCATGCCGCCTTCGGCAGAGCCGACCATGACGATCCGTTCCTGAGCCCTATCCACCATAAAACTCAGATAAAGCTCTCTGGCGATATCGGTTCCGGCTTCCACATACAGGCGCAGGCAGACTTTCCCGGCCGGGCCGGTTTGATGGGTCACCAACCGCTTGCCCAGTAATTCTTCCGCGGCTTCGACGACTTGCTCATGGGTTTTGCAAATCCTGATGCCGCCAGCCTTGCCGCGAGCGCCGGAATGAATTTGCGCCTTGACGGCCCAAACGCCGCCGCCAATTTCCCGTGAACGCTGCACGGCGTCTTCCGGACTGTAAGCCAGACCGCCTTCGGCGATTTTTATGCCGTATTCGGCTAAAAGCTGTTTTGCTTGGTACTCATGAATGTCCATAGCATCTCTCTGTAGTTTAATTTGGAATTCATTGATGGGGGCCGGCAATGCCCCGTTCCGGCCGACGTTTAAACGGCCGACATCCTGATCATCTGGTTTTTGCGGCGATTGCTTCTGCTGCGCGAACGATATTGTTGGCCATGCGCTCGGAAGCAGCGTCTATCAGACGACCATCCAGCGCGGCGGCGCCTTTGCCCTGGGCTGCGGCCTCCTGCAAGGCAAGCAGAATACGCTTGGCTTTTTCGACTTCGCTGGCAGGCGGGGTGAAGACTTCGTTCGCCAGCGCGATTTGCGAGGGATGTATCGCCCATTTGCCTTCACAACCCAGTGCGGCGGCGCGGCGTGCGGCAGCCTTAAAACCTTCGGGATCTTTAATGTCGCCGAACGGGCCGTCGATAGGCCGCAGGCCGTAGGCGCGGCAGGCCACCGTCATCCGGCTGATAGCCGCATGCCACTGGTCGCCAGGATAGTCCGGATTCAGGCCGCCGATATTGACGGTGCGGGCGCGATTGCTGGCGGCATAATCGGCAACGCCAAAATGCAAGGCTTCCAGACGGCCGCCGATAGCGCCCTGTTTGGCGATATCTTCGACATTGGCCATGCCCAGCGCCGTTTCGATCAGGCATTCGATACCAATTTTATTGGTCAGCCCCTGCTGCATTTCCAACTGGTTCAGCATGGCTTCCACCATATAGACATCGCCGTGGACACCCACTTTCGGAATCAGCAGGGTTTTGATTTTACTGCCGGCCTGCTCAACCAGATCGACCACATCGCGCACCATATACTGGGTATCGAGACCATTAATGCGCACTGACAGGGTAATGCCGTGCGCTTCCCAGTCCAGATCGTTGATGGCCTGAATCACGTTTTTACGGGCCTGTAGTTTGTCATCCGGGGCCACCGCGTCTTCAAGGTCGAGAAAAACAAAGTCCACACCACTTTTCAGCGCCTTCTCGAACATGTCGGGATTTGATCCCGGTACCGCTAGTTCACAGCGCTGAACGCGTTGCGCATTGGCTTCGTATAGTGTGTGACTCATGAATTTTTTCCTAAGATTTGGACGGCCGAAAACAAGCTCCGGCACAGGCTATAGTTAATGAACCAGCCATTTTACTTTTAGGGCAAGCAATGTCAATCGTCTTGGCCTGACGAAATAGCCTATTTTTAATTAAAATTCGTGCAAACAGCTTGCCGAATCATGGCAAATATGCCACCATCCGCCGATTTTTAGATGCTTCAATTATTTCATAGGAGAAACCTGATGGCAGGTCGCAATCACTTATATATTCCAGGCCCAACCAATACCCCACACGAAGTTCTGAGTGCGATGCACCTGCCGATGGAAGATCATCGCTCGCCGATTTTCCCGAATCTGTTCAAACCCATTCTGGCCGATCTGAAAAAGGTGTTCCGCACCGAAACCGGACAATGCTTTGTTTATCCGGCTACCGGCACCGCCGGCTGGGAAGTGGCGCTGACCAACTGCCTGAATCCCGGCGACAAGGTTTTGATCTACCGTTTCGGCCAGTTCAGCCATTTATGGATGGAGATGGCCAAACGCCTGGGTTTCGACGTAGAGGCGCACGAAATCGAATGGGGCAAGGGCATTCCGCTGGATGCGCTGGAAGCCCGCCTGAAAGACGACAAGAACCACCAAATCAAGGCTGTTCTCGCTACCCACAACGAAACATCGACCGGCGTCACCAGCCGCATCGACGGCGTCCGCAAGGCTATGGACGCCGCCAGACACCCTGCCCTGCTGTTTGTGGACGGCGTGAGCTCCATCGCCAGCATTGAGTTCCGCATGGACGAATGGGGCGTGGATGCGGCAATCAGCGGCTCGCAAAAAGGCTTTATGCTGCCTGCCGGCGCCGCGATTCTGGCCTTTAGTCAAAAAGCCCTGCTCGCATCTGAAACCACGACTTATCCGCGCGCATTTCTGTCGCTACAGGATCAGATCAATTCCAATAAGGACGGTTATACGCCTTATACACCCTCCACTCCGATGCTGCATGGCTTGCGCAAATCACTTGATTTGCTGCTGGCGGAAGGCATGGACAATATTTACGCCCGCCACAACCGGCTGGCGGAAGGCGTACGCCGCGCGGTTGCCGCCTGGGGCCTGAAAATTTGCGCCCACCCCGGCTTTGAATCGGACACGGTCACGGCGATTGTCGTGCCTGCCGACAAGGATGCGCGCCAGGTGATCAGCACGGCATTCAACAAATACAATATCTCCCTGGGTGCGGGCCTAACCGAGGTTTCCGGCAAGGTGTTTCGTATCGGCCATCTCGGCGACATGAACGATGTGTCGCTGCTGGGCGCGATTGCCGGCGTGGAAATGGCGATGCTGGATAGCGGTATCGATATCAAGGCTGGCAGCGGCGTGGCTGCGGCAATTGAATATTACCGTTCAACCGCTCAATAATTTTCCCTGCATCTGACCGACAGGCTGCGTGCGCTCCCGGCAGGAGCGCACGCAGCCTGAAACCGAATCCGCTGCGGAAACCGCGAATTTCGGAAATTTCGGTTTGACAAACCCGAGCAACTTACTCCCTGGTTTTGCTCAAACTCTGCTTACCGATATATACTCTGCACCACTGTTACTTTTGAAAGCCACAGACTTTAAAGCGGAGTCATCACCCGGCCATGCCTAAACCCAAAGTCCTCCTTACCCGCCGCTGGCCTGCAACCGTGGAAGCCAGACTGCAAACCCTGTTTGACGTCAGTCTGAATCACGACGATCACCCGTTTAGCGCCGAAGAATTCAAAGCCGCGCTGCAAAACTATGACGCCGTGTGCCCTACGGTGTGTGACAGCCTGCCTGCCGAGGTTCTGAATGTCGGGAACAGGCGCTGCAAAATACTGGGGAATTTCGGCGTCGGCTATAACCACATCGATATCAATGCCGCCAGACGACAGCAACTCATCGTCACCAATACGCCAGGGGTTCTGACAGAAAGCACCGCCGATATCGCCATGACCCTGCT
>JAQTUW010000068.1 GCA_028707085.1 Methylococcales bacterium
GGGGGCGGAAGCGCTGCTGCGCTGAAGCGTTACGCGAGACAGATAGTGTTTCATAATCGTTTCATTTGTAGCATATTTGTTTTATATGAATCACAATGAAACATCGCCGCAGTTGGCAGACTAAAATTATCAATATAAAACAATATATTAACTAAACAGGCAGGATGGCGCGAATCTTGATATAAGTATATTATAAAAAGCGAATATAACGGTCGGCTTAAATCCTTTCTGCATTCGATGTCTAAAAAACACGGATAGGTATAGTATGCACGCATCTGCTGGCCGGATATTTTTTTACCTGACTGAAAGCGAGGCAAAAAATGGATGAATTGAGTGAAGATGAACGCAAACGCATACTCGAGAAGCCGCCGGTTGCCGCTTTTATCCTGATGTCGGCCGTGGTCGGCGGCATGGTGATCGCTTGGCTGTTTCTGTATTACGGCGTCTTTCTGCCGCGCGGTTAGGGGGGACTATGCAACTGGAACCCTTAAAACAAAAATGCATGCAGCATCTGCGGGAATTTTACGCGCAATGGCGGGCCATTCCCATCGATAAGCTGGAGCAGAAATGGATTACCATTTCGCTGATCGTGATCGGCCTTTTTGTCGGCATCATCACCGTCGATGCATTATTTCACAGCGTCAACCCGCCCGGAAAAATCGAAACCGTCGATTCGGCCAGCCTGCATTTAAACGAAGAATTCGCGGAAGAAAATCTGGGCGTGCAGGTTGACGCCAAAGGCGATATCACCATCAGAATGGTCGCCGGCCGTTATTCCTTTTTCCCCAAGCACATTACCGTGCCGGCAGAAACCCGGCTGACCTTTCGCTGGGTGAGCATGGATGTATTGCATGGGGTGCATATCCCGATGACCAATATGAGCACCATGATCGTGCCGGGTTATGTCGCGGAAATCACCACCACCTTTCCCAAGCCGGGCGAATATCCCATGCTGTGCAACGAATACTGCGGCCTGGGCCATAATCACATGTGGAGCAATATTTCCGTGCTTGCCCGGGAAGACTGGGTAGCGCCCGCCAGGTTGCCGGTAGAAGGAGCCGCAAATGACAAATGATGCAGCAGAAAGAAAACTGGCGCTAAGCCATCTATGGGTCGCCTTCATTGCCTTTATCCTGGCCTGTTTCATGGGCGAGTATCAGGTGCTGGAGCGTAGCGGCTTCATTTCGGCCATGGATTCGCCGACCGTCTATTTTGCCTCGGTCAGCACCCACGGGGTATTGATGGCCTTTGTGCTGACCAGCTTTTTTATCATGGGTTCCGGTTATTACATCGCCGTCACCAGTCTGAAGCAGGCGGTATGGAACAGGACGCTGGCATGGGGCGGATTCTGGCTGGCTGTGGCGGGCACGGTCATCGCGGCTGTGCCCTTGTTGACCGGCCGGGCGTCGGTACTGTATACCTTTTATCCGCCCATCGTGGCGCACGCGGCCTTTTATATCGGCGCAACCCTGCTGGTCGCCGGTTCCTGGGTCTGGTGCGCCATCATGCTGCTGATGTTAAGGCAATGGAAAATGGCTCATCCCGGGCAGGTCGTGCCATTGGCCATGTTCGCCACCGCCATGAACGCGCTGTTATGGCTCTGGGCCAGCGCCGGCGTAGCCCTGGAAATCCTGTTTCAATTGATTCCGCTGTCGCTGGGCTGGACAGACACGATCGATCCCGGCCTGGCCAGAACCCTGTTCGCCTGGACGCTGCATCCCATCGTCTACTTCTGGCTGATCCCGGCCTACACCGCCTTTTATGTGTTTTTACCCAAACAGGCGGGCGGTTATCTGTTTAGCGACGAAATGGCCCGGCTGGCGTTTATCGTGCTGGCGGTATTTGCCCTGCCGATCGGTTTTCACCATCTGTATATGGATCCCGAACAGGCCAGCGGCTGGAAATTATTGCATGGCGTAGGTACTTTCGTGGTCGCCCTGCCAACCCTGGTTACCGGTTTCGCCGTGCTGGCTTCGCTGGAAATCGCCGGAAACCTGCGCGGCGGCAAAGGGCTTTTCGGCTGGATAGGCTGCCTGCCCTGGACCAACACCATGGTGCTGTCGGTAATTCTGTCATTGCTGATGCTGATTTTTGGCGGCTTCGGCGGCATCGTCAACGCCAGTTACGCCATGAACGCCATGGTGCACAACACCGCCTGGGTGCCGGGCCATTTTCATCTGATTTTTGCCGGCACCACGGTCATCATGTATTTTGCCATCGCCTATTATTTCTGGCCCATGCTGGTCAAAAAACCGCTGTACTCCAACGCCCTGGCCCTGTTGCAATTGTGGCTGTGGTTCATCGGCATGAGCATCCTGACCACGCCCTGGCACGTCCTGGGGCTGTTAGGCCAGCCCCGCCGGGTTTCCGGCGTGGTGTACAACAATCTGCTGACGCTGTCCTGGAAGCCGTACGAACTGATGATGATCTTAGGCGGTTTGATATTGCTGGGGTCGGCCTGTCTGTTTATTTACAATCTGGCAAAGACCCAACTGCATCCGACGCAGGAGGTTTTCGCAGGCGAAATCGAATACGCCGAACCCATGCACGCCGTCGCCTCTCTCCCGGAATGGCTGAACGATATTACGCTCTGGAACAAAGTCATTGCCGTGCTGATGGCCATCAGCTTCGGTTATCCGATCCTGCAGTTCTTTTTCATTCATGCGCCCGGCGCATCGCCATGGGGATTTTAACCATGAAACCCATACTATTCTTGCTGACAGTTCTCATTCCGCTGACGGCCGGCGCGGAGCCGGCTTCTCAAGTCGCCTGGACGCCGGCGGTTCTGAACCGGGTCAAAAGCGGTGACGCCAATAAAGGTCGGGAGCTGGCGGAATCCTGTAAAAGCTGCCACGGCGATCAGGGCCAGGGGGTGGCGGAGGTCAATGTGGACGATGATATATTGCCCGCGATTCCGGCGCTGGCCGGTCAGGTCGCCACCTATACTTACAAGCAGTTGCGCGATTATGATGCCGGTAGCCGCAGCGACGGCTCGATGACCCTGGTCGCAAAAGGTCTCAGCGAACAGGACGCCGCCGATCTTGCGGCCTGGTTTGCCTCCCTGCCGCCACCCCGCGACAAGCAGGCCGACATGAAATTCGCCAGAGCCGAAAAACTGGTTGAGGACGGCGACGGCAAACGCATCCTGCCGCCCTGTTTTGTCTGTCATGGCGCACAGGGCCAGGGCGAGAAGATGGATATTCCCGCTCTGGCCGGACAACAGGCCGATTATTTTGTGAGAACCCTGAACGCCTATAAAAACGGCCAGCGGCATAACGATATTTATAGCCGGATGCGGCTGATCGCCCGGCAGTTGAGCGCGGACGAAATCAAGGAGCTGGCCGGATATTACCGGCAACTCAAATAAGCCTGGCGGGGAACCGGCAGGCGGGCGGTGATTTTCCCGGCTGTCACGGCAGCCCCGTTTTACTGATGCAGCCGCGAACAAGCTTGCCAAACTGTTTGGCGGCATTTTGAACAGCGCTTTGCCGGAAGGCAATAGCCTGACGCTTGGCGAACTAGAAAAACGGGGACGGAATCTTAGGAACCCACACCCGGTGATGCAACAGGTGATACATCCAGAGAACCTGTTGCGGCAATCAGCGATAAAATGAGGGGGTATTGATGACAGCGTTCATTGTAATTCCCCGGTTTACGCAAAGTTCAGGTCAAGCGCAGCGCATGGAAAATTCCGGCTTGCTGGAATCGGTGGCATCTTTCGCCGTGGCGCGTAATCATTTATTGCATACGCGCCGCCTTGCTCTATCGCTGTTTCAGGATCAACGATTTGATATGAAGCACACGTCCCGCTGCAATGCGCCCTGATAAAGCTGGCGCGGTCGGCCGATTTTCAGCTCGGGGTCGGAGATCATTTCATCCCACTGGGAAATCCAGCCGACCGATCTGGCCAGCGCAAAGATGGCGGTG
>JAQTUW010000017.1 GCA_028707085.1 Methylococcales bacterium
CGGAGGTTCGAATCCTCCCCCCTCCACCATCAAATTTGAATTGGATCTGCGGGTGTAGTTCAATGGTAGAACTCCAGCCTTCCAAGCTGATTGCGTGGGTTCGATTCCCATCACCCGCTCCATTTTCAGAATACCAGAATGTCGCTCATATAGCTCAGTAGGTAGAGCACTTCCTTGGTAAGGAAGAGGTCACCGGTTCAAATCCGGTTATGAGCTCCAGTTAAGTTGATTGTTTTTGTTGTAGGGTTTTTGTAATGGCTAAAGAAAAATTTGAAAGAAAAAAACCGCACGTTAACGTAGGCACTATCGGTCACGTTGACCACGGCAAAACCACATTGACAGCGGCGTTAACCAAGGTGATGGCCGAGTTGCAAGGCGGGGAAGTCAAGGCGTTCGATCAAATCGACAATGCGCCTGAAGAACGCGCCCGCGGTATCACCATTTCAACTTCGCACGTTGAATACGAATCCGCCAATCGCCACTATGCGCACGTTGACTGCCCAGGCCATGCCGACTACGTCAAAAACATGATTACCGGCGCGGCGCAAATGGACGGTGCGATTCTGGTTTGTTCGGCGGCGGACGGCCCGATGCCGCAAACCCGTGAACATATTCTGCTGTCCAGACAGGTCGGCGTACCTTATATCGTGGTGTTTCTGAACAAAGCCGACATGGTCGACGATGCGGAACTGATCGAGCTGGTGGAAATGGAAATTCGCGAACTGCTGAACCAATACGATTTTCCAGGCGACGACACGCCGATCATTGTCGGTTCCGCGCTGAAAGCGCTGGAAGGCGACACCAGTGAAATCGGCGTACCTTCCGTGGTCAAGCTGGTGGAGGCGCTGGACGCCTATATTCCCCTGCCAGAACGCGCTATCGACGGCAAATTTCTGATGCCGATCGAAGACGTGTTCTCGATTTCCGGTCGTGGTACGGTGGTGACCGGTCGTGTGGAGCGCGGCATTATCAAGGTAGGTGAAGAGGTTGAAATCGTCGGCATCAAACCGACCGTCAAAACCACCTGCACCGGCGTGGAAATGTTCCGCAAATTGCTGGATCAGGGTCAGGCGGGCGATAACGTCGGCGTATTGCTGCGCGGCACCAAAAGAGACGACGTCGAGCGTGGTCAGGTGTTGGCGCATGTCAACTCGATCAAGCCGCACGCGCACTTCAATGCCGAAATCTACGTGCTGTCAAAAGAAGAGGGTGGTCGTCATACTCCATTCTTCAATGGTTACCGTCCGCAGTTCTATTTCAGAACCACAGACGTAACCGGTGCGGTCGATCTGCCTGAAGGCGTGGAAATGGTGATGCCGGGCGATAACATTTCGGTTATCGTAAAACTGATTTCGCCGATTGCGATGGAAGACGGTTTGCGGTTTGCGATTCGTGAAGGCGGACGTACAGTCGGCGCCGGCGTCGTTGCCTCAATTATTGAGTAACGCCCGAAGTTTAAAAAGCAGGTTTTCTGAATAGGTCAGTAGTTCAATTGGTAGAGCAGCGGTCTCCAAAACCGCAAGTTGGGGGTTCGAGTCCCTCCTGGCCTGCCATTCGGAAAAAATAGTTAGTAAAATTTTTACAAGATAATTAAATGAGCGCACAGGCAGAAGAAGTTACGTCGATAATCGACATTGTAAAGCTGGTTTTGTCGCCAATTTTCGTTATTGCGGGAGTGGCTGCGTTTTATTATTTTTCCGATATTCAGTTGCTGTATAGAGTGCTGGTATTGATTGCAGTCGTTTCTTTGGCAATTGGCGTTTGTTTTACCACGGCAAGAGGCCGTAGCGTATGGGGGTTCATGCTTGAATCCAGGCAGGAGTTTCATAGGGTGGTATGGCCAACGCGCGAAGAAACCATCCGCACAACGCTGCTAGTTTTTGCGATGGTGGTTTTGGTCGCTTTTGTACTCTGGCTGCTTGATACGTTCCTGTTTTGGGGTATTCAGTTGTTGATGAGCCTGGGAGTCAAGTAATGGCTCTGCGCTGGTATGTGGTTCATGCTTATTCCAATTTTGAAAACAAGGTCAAGCAGGCTCTGGAAGAACGCATCAAACGCGAAGGACTGGAAGAGTATTTTGGCAAGATTCTGGTTCCAACCGAAGAAGTGGTGGAAATGCGCATGGGCCAGCAGCGCAAAAGCGAAAGAAAGTTTTTTCCGGGCTATGTCCTGGTACAAATGGATTTGAACGATGAAACCTGGCATCTGGTCAGAAATGTGCCCAGAGTTCTGGGCTTCATTGGCGGTGCATCGGATCGTCCGTCTCCAATCACAGAAAAGGAAGCCATGGCGATATTAAGCCGGGTGGAAGAGGGCGTTAACAAGCCGAGGCCGAAAATACTGTTTGAGGTAGGGGAAGTCGTGCGCATCATTGATGGTCCGTTTAAAGATTTTAACGGCAATATTGAAGAAGTCAATTACGAGAAAAGCCGTTTACGCGTTTCAGTTCTGATTTTCGGTCGTTCCACACCGGTTGAGCTTGAATTTGGACAGGTTGAAAAAGCTTAACTAATTCAGTTGTATTGATGAATCCCTGTCATTTTCGTGACGGGGATTTTTGTTTGTTGGGGAGCTAAAAATAGCGTTTGCACCCGTTCAGGAGTAAGAAATGGCAAAAAAAATTGATTCCTATATCAAATTGCAGGTCAAAGCCGGCGAGGCGAATCCCAGTCCGCCAATAGGCCCGGCTCTCGGTCAGCGCGGCGTAAACATCATGGAGTTCTGTAAAGCATTCAATGCCAGAACGCAGGATGTCGAAAAAGGTCTGCCGTTGCCGGTCGTCATTACCGTTTTTAGTGACAAAAGCTTTACTTTTATTACTAAAACCCCGCCAGCCACTGTTTTATTGAAAAAAGCCGTCGGCATTAAAAGCGGCAGCAGTAAACCGAATGCAACTAAAGTCGGTACTGTCACGCGTGCGCAACTGGAAGAAATTGCCAAAACCAAAATGGAAGACTTGAATGCGGCCGATCTGGAAGCGGCCGTCAAAACGATTGCGGGTAGTGCGCGCAGTATGGGTTTGATCGTGGAGGGCGTGTAATGGCGAAAGTGACCAAAAAAGCAAAAGCAATCAAGGAAAAAGTAGTCAGAAGCAAACAATATTCGGTGACTGAAGCCGTTAGTTTGCTTAAAGAGTTTGCCAATAGCAAATTTGACGAATCAATCGATGTCAGCGTTAACTTGGGCGTTGATCCAAGAAAATCGGATCAGAACGTAAGGGGTGCCTCGGTTCTGCCTCATGGCACAGGTAAAACAGTTCGCGTGGCCGTGTTTACCCAGGGACCAAACGCCGACGCCGCCAGAGAAGCGGGCGCCGATGTGGTGGGCATGGATGATCTGGCCGAACAGGTCAAACGTGGCGAAATGAACTTTGACGTGGTGATCGCTTCTCCTGACGCCATGCGGGTTGTCGGTCAATTGGGTCAAATTCTCGGTCCAAGAGGTCTGATGCCTAACCCTAAAGTGGGCACAGTCACCCCTGATGTGGCGACAGCCGTTAAAAATGCAAAATCCGGTCAGGTAAGATACCGCACTGATAAATCTGGAATCATACATTGCTCAATCGGCAAGGTTTCGTTTGATGAAACCCTGTTGAAGCAAAACCTTGAGTTCCTGATTGTCGATCTCAAAAAAGCCAAACCAACCGCTGCAAAAGGCGTTTATCTGAAAAAGATTTCGCTGTCCTCGACAATGGGGCCAGGTCTGTGGATTGATCAAAACAGTATTGAAATCTAAAAAAGCAAATTGCAAGACTTTGGGTTGCCGGGATACCGGTAACCGTCAAAGACCGTAGGGGCCTTGCGCTTAATTATCCTACGCAGACGGAGGGCTGGAACCGCAAAGCTGGTTTAAAGCGCCGTAAGGAGCATCGTGACCGATGCGTTTTATAGATTCCGATGAATATCGGAAATGTACCGGAGGTAAATGTGGCGCTCAATTTAGATAGCAAAAAAGTTGTCGTAGAGGAAGTTGCTGAATTCGCCGCAAAAGCCCATTCAGCTGTAGCGGCTGAATATCGTGGTTTAACAGTTACCGAATTGACGGAATTGCGAAAAACTGCGAGAGAATCGGGCGTTTATTTGCGTGTAGTCAAGAATACATTGGCTAAACGTGCTGTCGCTGGAACCGAGTTTGAATGTATGCAGCAAAGGCTTGTTGGGCCTTTGATCCTGGCGTTTTCTTTGGAAGACCCTGGCTGTGCAGCCAGACTCATCAGCGATTTCTCAAAAACCCACAATAAACTGATTGCCAAAATTGTGGCAATTGGCGGACAGGCTTTTGATGGTTCCGAACTTGATCGTCTGGCAAGATTGCCAACACGCGATCAAGGTATCAGCATGCTGATGTCGGTAATCATAGCACCGGTTGAGAAACTTGCACGGACTTTGGCGGAAGTCAGAGACCAGAAGCAAGCGGCATAATTTTGCGGACAATCAGTTAACACTCAAAAAATTCTATAGGAAAATATAATGGCAATATCACAAGAAGAAATCCTGGAAGCAGTCGCGAACATGACTGTTATGGAAATCGTTGATTTAATTTCAGCGTTCGAAGAAAAATTCGGCGTTTCTGCGGCGGCGGCCGTAGCGGTTGCCGCACCGACAGCCGCTGCGGCAGTTGTTGAAGAACAAACCGAATTCGACGTCATCCTGACAGGCTTCGGCGAAAACAAGGTTGCAGTCATTAAAGCGGTTCGCGGTATGACAGGTCTGGGCCTGAAAGAAGCCAAAGACGCTGTAGAAGGCGCACCGACTACAGTCAAGGAAGCTGTCAGCAAGGCCGATGCCGAAGCGGCTAAAAAAGAGCTGGAAGCAGCAGGCGCGACAGCTGAAATCAAATAAACAATTTGATAGCATAACAGGCACAGGCCTACCAAACCGGGCTGGTGGCATTTTGCCGCCGGCCTTTTACTGTTTGTAAAACAGACAGTAGTAAATAATCTCTGACGACGAAGGTATAGAAGCAATATGACCTATTCTTTTACCGAAAAAAAGCGTATCCGTAATAATTTTGGAAAAGGTACAGAAGTACTTGAAGTTCCATATCTATTAGCAACACAAATCGATTCCTATGCAAGTTTCCTGCAGTCCGGCAGCGAGCCGGAAAAAAGGCGGAATCAGGGTTTGCACGCTGCATTTTCCAGTGTATTTCCAGTGATTAGCCATTCAGGTTATGCTGTTCTGGAATATGTCAAATATCGCTTGGGGGAACCTGCTTTCGACGTAAGAGAATGTCAGCAACGCGGCGCTACTTTCTCGGCGCCATTAAGAGTGCTGGTCAGACTGGTCATATACGATAAGGATGCGCCTGCCAATACCAAGGTCGTCAAGGATATCAGGGAGCAGGAAGTTTACATGGGTGAACTGCCGTTGATGACCGACAATGGCACTTTCGTAATTAACGGTACGGAACGGGTCATCGTTTCGCAATTACACAGATCGCCCGGGGTATTTTTTGACCACGACAAGGGTAAAACCCACTCGTCCGGTAAATTGCTGTTCAATGCCAGAGTCATTCCCTATCGCGGATCCTGGCTAGACTTCGAATTCGACCACAAGGATGCCGTCTATGTCAGGATAGATAGACGCCGAAAAATTCCGGCGACTATCTTGCTCAGAGCGTTGGGCTATGATAACGAAGAAATGATCAATATTTTCTTCGAGACCAACAAGTTTTCGCTAAGCAACGAAACGTTCATGTTTCATCTAATTCCGGAAAGATTGCGGGGCGAGATGGCGGTATTTGATATCAAACAGGATGGCAAGGTTCTGATTGAGGAAGGACGCAGAATAACGGCCAAACATGTACGCCAGTTGGAAAAAGCCGGTGTCACTGAAATCGAAGTGCCCAAAGATTATCTGTATGGCAAGATTCTGGGACACAATGTCATTGATAAAACTACCGGTGAACTGCTTGCCAATGTCAATGACGAATTGACCGATGCACTGCTGCAAAAACTGATTGACGCCGATATCGGGGAAATCAATACCCTGTATGTAAATGATCTGGATCGCGGGCCGTACATGTCAAATGCGATGCGTCTGGATGCTACGACCAACCGTATGGAAGCGTTGGTCGAAATTTACCGGATGATGCGTCCCGGCGAGCCGCCGACTGCTGAATCGGCTGAGAACCTGTTTGAAAACCTGTTTTTTACTGATGAGCGCTATGACCTGTCGGCGGTAGGCCGGATGAAATTCAATCGCCGCTTGGGTAGAGAGGAAATTGAAGGTTCGGGTACCTTGAGCAAGAGTGATATTATCGATGTCCTGAAAGAACTGATTAAAATCAGAAACGGCAATGGCACTGTTGATGATATCGACCATCTGGGTAACAGACGGGTGCGTTCAGTCGGTGAAATGATCGAAAACCAATTCCGTATCGGACTGGTCAGAGTCGAGCGCGCAGTTAGGGAGCGTTTAACCCTGGCCGATTCAGAAGGTTATATGCCGCAGGAAATCATTAACGCCAAACCGGTGTCGGCCGCGGTCAAGGAGTTCTTTGGCTCCAGCCAGCTTTCGCAATTCATGGATCAGAACAATCCATTGTCCCAAGTGACGCATAAGCGTCGGGTATCCGCGCTGGGCCCCGGTGGTTTGGCCCGGGAACGCGCCGGTTTTGAGGTGCGCGACGTACACACCACACATTATGGCCGCGTTTGTCCTATAGAAACGCCCGAGGGTCCCAATATTGGTCTGATCAACTCGTTGTCGGTTTATGCCAGAACCAACGAATACGGTTTTCTGGAAACGCCTTATCGTAAGGTTGTCGACGGTAAGGTCACCGATCAGGTCGATTACATTTCCGCCATTGAGGAAGGCGAATATGTCATCGCCCAGTCCAGCGTAGCGGTCGATGATAGCGGGCGACTGGTGGAAGGACTGGTGTCCTGCCGCCACAAGGACGAATTTACCCTGGCGTCTTCCGACACCGTGCAATACATGGATGTCTCGTCCAAACAGATCGTTTCGGTAGCGGCTTCCATTATTCCATTCCTGGAACATGATGACGCCAATCGCGCCTTGATGGGTTCAAACATGCAGCGTCAGGCTGTTCCGACCTTACGCGCTGAAAAGCCGCTGGTGGGTACCGGCATGGAGCGCGTGGTGGCGAAGGATTCCGGCGTGACCGTGGTCGCGACGCGCGGCGGCACTATTGAAGGCGTCGATGCCGCTCGTATCGTGGTGCGGGTCAATGACGATGAAACCGTTGCCGGTGTGCCGGGCGTCGATATTTACAATCTGATCAAATACACGCGTTCGAATCAGAATACCTGTATCAATCAGAAACCGCTGGTCAAACTCGGGGACATCGTCAAAAAGGGCGATATTCTGGCAGACGGCCCTTCGACAGACTTGGGCGAACTGGCATTGGGCCAAAATATGCTGATTGCATTCATGCCCTGGAATGGCTATAACTTCGAGGACTCCATTCTGGTTTCCGAACGCGTGGTAAAGGAAGACCGGTTCACCACCATACACATCGAGGAAAAAACCTGCGTAGCGCGTGAAACCAAGCATAGCCCGGAGGAAATTACTGCCGATATTCCGAATGTCAGTGAAGAAGCGCTGTCTAAACTGGATGAGTCCGGTATTGTCTATGTCGGTGCAGAAGTCAAAGGTGGCGATATTCTGGTTGGTAAGGTGACGCCAAAAGGCGAAACACAGTTGACACCGGAAGAAAAACTGCTGCGGGCGATTTTTGGTGAAAAAGCCGCCGATGTTAAAGATACCTCGCTTCGTGTGCCAGGCAATGTGCGTGGTACCGTTATCGACGTCCAGGTCTTTACCCGCGATGGCGTTAAAAAGGACAAACGGGCGCTGGAGATCGAAGAGGCCGAAATCAAGCGCTATCGCCAGGATCTGGATGACCAGTTGAAAATTGTTGAACACGATATATTCGAACGCGTTAAAGCCATGCTGCTCGGTAAAATGGCCGAAAAAGGGCCGAATAGCCTGAAAAAAGGCGATGAAATTTCTGCCGGCTATCTGGAAAATCTGACGCACTCGGAATTGCTGAAAATCAAGACCCATGACGAAGATATCAATCTGCGCCTGGAAACGGTAGCCGAACAGATCGAGCAACAAAGAAGGGAATTTGAAGAGCGTTTCGAACAGAAAAAGAAAAAAATAACCATGGGCGACGATCTGGCTCCAGGCGTTTTGAAAATGGTTAAAGTTTATCTTGCTGTGAAAAAACGTATTCAACCGGGCGACAAAATGGCGGGACGCCATGGTAACAAGGGTGTTATCTCGCAAATTGTGCCGATTGAAGATATGCCTTATACCGCAGACGGCAACCCGGTGGATATTTTACTGAATCCACTGGGCGTACCGTCACGAATGAATGTCGGGCAGGTGCTGGAGACGCATTTGGGATGGGCGGCCAAGGGGCTGGGCATCAAGATTGGTAAAATGCTGGAGGCGCAGGCAAAAGTTGTTGAAATCAGAGGCTTTTTAGAAAAAATCTATAACTGTAGCGGCAGAAAGGAAGATCTGAATTCCTTTTCGGATAAGGAAATTATCGAGATGTCCGTTAATCTGATCAGCGGTGTGCCGATGGCGACACCAGTGTTCGACGGCGCTTCCGAAGAAGATATTCGCACCATGCTCAGGTTGGCTGATTTACCTGAACACGGCCAAACCGTGTTATATGACGGACTGACCGGCGAACCGTTTGAGCGTCAGGTTACCGTAGGCTATATGTATATGCTTAAGCTTAACCATCTGGTTGACGACAAAATGCATGCCCGTTCAACCGGGCCATACAGTCTGGTCACACAGCAGCCGCTGGGCGGCAAAGCCCAGTTTGGCGGCCAGCGTTTTGGCGAGATGGAGGTCTGGGCGCTTGAGGCCTATGGCGCCGCCTATACCTTGCAGGAAATGTTGACGGTCAAATCCGATGACGTGACTGGCAGAACCCGGATGTATAAAAACATTGTCGATGGAAATCATTCAATGGAAGCTGGCATGCCGGAATCCTTTAATGTACTGGTCAAGGAAATACGCTCTCTGGCAGTCAATATTGAAATGCGGCAGGATTAGCCGTGTGAGCGCCGGAAAGGTTCTGCTTAATATCGGATAACATTTAAAGAGGATAAGCTCTTGAAAGACTTAATGAATTTCTTAAAACGCCAAGGTCGTACCGACGACTTTGACGCCATCCACATTGGATTGGCTTCACCAGACATGATCCGTTCATGGTCATACGGCGAGGTGAAGAAGCCTGAAACAATCAACTACCGTACCTTTAAACCGGAGCGGGACGGGCTGTTTTGCGCCAAAATATTTGGGCCGATCAGCGATTACGAATGCCTGTGCGGCAAATACAAAAGACTAAAGCATCGCGGCGTCATCTGCGAAAAATGCGGCGTCGAAGTCACTTTGTCAAAAGTGCGCCGCGATAGAATGGGGCATATTGATCTGGCAAGTCCGGTTGCGCATATCTGGTTTTTAAAATCATTGCCTTCCAGAATTGCATTATTGCTGGATATGACCTTGCGCTCAATCGAAAGAGTGCTGTATTTTGAGACATTCGTGGTCACCGATCCCGGCATGTCGCCTCTGGAAAAAGGCCAGTTGCTGACAGATGAGGAATATCTGAATGCAGTGGAAGAACATGGTGACGACTTTGTGGCGAAAATGGGTGCGGAAGCCATCTATGATTTGCTCAAGTCCATTGATTTAAAGGAAGAAATCAATATTCTTCGCGAAGAGATCAATTCCACGAACTCCGACACCAAAATCAAGAAATTTTCCAAGCGCCTAAAAGTCATCGATTCGCTGCTGGCTTCGAATAATCGTCCGGAATGGATGATTCTGACCGTGTTGCCGGTACTGCCGCCTGAATTACGTCCGCTGGTGCCGCTGGATGGCGGACGTTTCGCCACCTCGGATTTGAATGATCTGTACCGTCGGGTCATCAACAGAAACAACCGTCTGACCCGATTACTGGATTTGAACGCCCCGGATATCATCGTCCGCAATGAAAAACGCATGCTGCAGGAAGCTGTCGACGCCTTGCTGGATAACGGTCGTCGCGGACGGGCCATTACAGGCAGCAATAGAAGGCCTTTGAAATCACTTGCCGATATGATCAAAGGCAAGCAGGGCCGTTTCCGTCAGAACCTGCTAGGTAAGCGGGTCGATTATTCCGGACGCTCGGTGATCGTCGTGGGGCCTACTTTAAGGCTGCATCAATGTGGCCTACCGAAAAAAATGGCGCTGGAATTGTTCAAGCCTTTTATTTTCAGCAAATTACAACTTCGCGGGCTGGCGACGACCATCAAAGCAGCCAAAAAAATGGTGGAACGCGAAGGCGCGGAAGTTTGGGATATTCTGGAAGAAGTCATTCGCGAACACCCGGTATTACTGAACCGCGCGCCTACGCTGCATAGACTGGGCATACAGGCATTCGAGCCGACGCTGATCGAAGGCAAGGCGATACAGTTGCATCCCTTGGTGTGCAGTGCATTCAACGCCGATTTCGACGGCGACCAGATGGCGGTGCATATTCCATTGTCTATAGAAGCCCAGCTTGAGGCGCGGACACTGATGATGGCGACCAATAACATTTTGTCGCCAGCCAATGGCGAACCGGTCATCAACCCTTCACAGGACGTGGTGCTAGGTTTGTATTACATCAGTCGCGAAAAAGTCAATGCGATTGGTGAAGGCAGTATTTTTACCGATTCGGCTGAAATTCTGAAAGCGCTGGATAGCAAGACGATTGAATTACAGACCAAAATTGAAGTCAGGATTACAGAAAAGCTGAAAAACGCTGAAGGCAAATTCGATACTATCGTCAGCAGAAAGAAAACCACCGTCGGCCGCGCCCTGATATGGGATATCGTTCCCGATGGCATGCCCTATGAGTTGGTCAATGTCGATATGACCAAAAAGAATATATCTCGGTTGATCAACTATAGCTACCGTTATCTGGGTATTAAGGAAACCGTGATTCTGGCAGACCAGATCATGTATATGGGTTTTAGGTATGCGACCCGTTCTGGTGTTTCGTTCGGTATTGAAGACATGGAAATACCTGCGAAAAAGGCGGATATTATTCGCAGCGCCGATGCGGAAGTGAACGAAATTCAGAACCAGTATGCTTCCGGTCTGGTTACGGATGGCGAACGCTACAACAAGGTTGTGGATATCTGGTCTCGCGCCAACGATCAGGTTGCTAAAGTCATGATGGAAGGTCTGGGCGAAGAAGAGGTCGTCAACTCCAAAGGTGAGAAGGTAAAACAAAAATCCTTCAACTCCATTTTTATGATGGCGGAATCTGGCGCGCGGGGTTCTGCCGCCCAGATTCGTCAGTTGGCCGGCATGAGGGGGCTGATGGCGAAACCGGATGGCTCAATCATCGAAACGCCTATTACCGCCAATTTCCGCGAAGGACTGGACGTATTGCAATACTTCATCTCGACGCACGGCGCCCGGAAAGGTCTGGCGGATACTGCGCTGAAAACCGCCAACTCCGGTTATCTGACGCGGCGACTGGTGGATGTGGCGCAGGATTTGGTCATAGCCGAGCAGGATTGCGGTACCCGGAACGGTCTGACTATGACCCCCATCATTGAGGGTGGCGATGTGGTCGAGCCGCTGGTTGAACGTGTCCTGGGACGGGTGGCGGCAGTCGATGTCACCGATCCCTCCGGAAATAATGTACTGATTCCGGCCGGCGTGATGATCGATGAAAATCTGGTGGCCGTGCTGGAGGAAAACGGTATCGACAAAATGCTGGTGCGCTCCGTCATTACCTGTGAATCCAGGCAGGGGGTCTGCAGCAAATGTTATGGGCGAGACTTGGGGCGTGGGCATCAGGTTAATATTGGGGAGGCTGTCGGTGTCGTGGCGGCGCAATCGATCGGCGAGCCAGGCACGCAGTTGACCATGCGGACATTCCACATTGGCGGCGCGGCGTCACGGTCTGCGGCGGTCAGCAATGTACAGGTCAAATCGGCCGGTAGTGTCAAGCTGAACAACCTGAAAACCGTTAAAAACCGAGAGAACAATCTGGTTGCAGTGTCCAGATCAGGTGAAGTCGGGGTGATGGACGATTACGGCCGCGAAAGAGAGCGGTACAAAATACCTTATGGTGCGGTGCTATCCATTCAGGATGGCAGCCCGGTCAGTGCCGGCGACATTATTGTCAACTGGGATCCGCATACCCACCCGGTTATTACCGAGGTTGACGGTTTTATTCAATTGATCGACTTTATGGATGGCATTACCGTTCAGGAGCAATCTGATGAAGTGACCGGCCTGACGTCAAGAGTCGTGACCGATCCGAAACAAAGAAGCTCCGCCGGTAAAGAGCTTAGACCTATGGTGCGGTTGATAGACGAACAGGGTGGTCAGATCAATCTGCCGGGTACCGATATTCCCGCCCAATATTTTCTGCCGGCTGGCGCTATCGTCGGTGTGAAGGATGGTGGAGAAGTAAAAGTTGGTGACGTGTTGGCCAGAATACCGCAGGAGTCTAGTAAAACCCGCGATATTACCGGTGGTTTGCCACGGGTGGCCGATTTGTTCGAGGCGCGCAAAACCAAGGATCCGGCAATTTTGGCCGAAGCGACCGGCATGGTGGCGTTCGGCAAGGAAACCAAAGGCAAGCAGCGGGTGATCATCACTGACTCGGAAGGCCTGCAATATGAGACCCTGATTCCGAAATGGCGGCATATCACGGTCTTCGAAGGTGAATTTGTCGAAAAAGGCGAAACCATTGCCGAAGGTGAACTGACACCGCACGATATTTTGAGATTGCGCGGGATCGAAGAGCTGGCGGATTATCTGGTAAAGGAAATACAGGACGTTTATCGTTTGCAGGGTGTAAAAATCAACGACAAACACATCGAAGCGATCATTCGCCAAATGCTGAAAAAAGTCGAGATTACTGCTTCCGGTGAAACCGATTTCGTCAAGGGTGAGCAAGTCGAGCGCACATTGATGAATGCTGTTAATGACAAGGCGGAGCGTGAAGGTAAAATTCCCGCCAGTTACGATTCTCTGTTACTGGGTATTACCAAGGCGTCGCTGGCAACAGAATCCTTTATCTCGGCAGCTTCGTTTCAGGAAACCACCCGGGTGCTGACCGATGCGGCAGTCAGAGGCATCAGCGATAGTCTGAATGGTCTGAAAGAAAACGTGATTGTTGGCAGACTGATACCGGCAGGTACGGGGCTGGCTTATCATGAACAAAGACGTAAAAGGGCCGCCGCCGATTCTCTGGCCAATTCCGAATCGGCTACACAGGCGGTCGAAACAGTTGACGTGGAAGAAGCCCTGAAGCAAGCTTTGAATACTGAATAGAAATGTATAAAAATGCTTGACCTGGTGTTTTTGTGGTTGTATTATGGTCTGCTCACATGAGTCAAGAGATTTAGGTCTGGCGGCAGTGATCAGTGACCATGAAAACACTGGCTTTGTTTGTTACAAATTGAATATCGGAGTAGTTAAGAATGGCCACGATCAACCAGTTGGTTCGTAAGCCTCGTGCTAAGAAAATAGAAAAAACCAATGTTCCTGCGTTGGAGGCGTGTCCGCAAAGAAGAGGTGTGTGTACTCGCGTATACACAACAACGCCTAAAAAGCCGAACTCGGCTTTGCGTAAGGTTGCCAGGGTAAGATTGACGAACGGTTCCGAGGTAAGTAGTTATATCGGTGGCGAGGGTCATAATCTTCAGGAGCACTCGGTAGTGCTGATAAGAGGCGGTCGTGTCAAGGATTTGCCGGGCGTTCGTTATCACGTTGTTCGCGGAAGCCTTGATACCTCCGGTGTGAAGGATAGAAAATGTGGGCGCTCCAAATACGGTGCCAAAAGACCTAAGAAATAAAGGCTGGTAACAAATGTCAAGAAGAAGAGTCGCTGCAAAAAGAATCATCAATCCGGATCCGCGTTTTGGAAGCGATATGCTTTCAAAGTTCATGAACATGATCATGGAAGACGGTAAAAAATCGGTTGCAGAAAAAATAGTATACGGTGCGTTGGATGTCATCGAAGGAAAGGGTCACAAGGAATCACTGGAGCTGGTCGCGAAGGCGCTGGAAAACGTGCAGCCGCGGGTCGAGGTTAAATCCAGACGCGTGGGTGGTGCGACTTATCAAGTGCCTGTGGAAGTGCGTCCGGCCAGAAGGCAGGCATTGTCCATGCGCTGGCTGATTGATGCTGCCCGCAAACGCAATGAGCGAACCATGTCAGCCAAATTGGCCGGGGAATTGCTGGACGCCTCCGAAGGTCGCGGTGCGGCTGCTAAAAAGCGTGAAGACACTCATAGAATGGCTGAAGCGAATAAGGCGTTTGCGCATTATCGCTGGTAAACAAGGTTGTAAATGTGGCTAGGAAGACGCCTATAGCGCGCTATCGTAATATAGGCATCATGGCCCACATTGATGCCGGAAAGACCACGACAACCGAACGGATATTGTTCTATACCGGGGTGTCGCATAAGCTGGGTGAGGTTCATGACGGCACAGCCACCATGGACTGGATGGAACAGGAGCAGGAAAGAGGGATTACCATTACCTCGGCGGCGACCACGTGTTTTTGGTCGGGGATGGCAAAGCAGTATTCCGAGCATCGGATAAATATAATCGACACACCGGGCCATGTTGATTTTACCATTGAAGTCGAGCGGTCATTAAGAGTACTGGATGGCGCCTGTGCGGTGTTCTGTGCGGTGGGCGGCGTTGAGCCGCAATCGGAAACGGTCTGGAGACAGGCGGATAAATACCATGTGCCCCGGTTGGCGTTCATCAACAAGATGGATAGAGTGGGTGCGGATTTTTTCCGTGTTGTAGAGCAGATACAAAATCGTCTGGGTGCAACTGTGATTCCCATGCAGTTGCCTATCGGTGCCGAAGAATCCTTCAAGGGTATAGTCGATCTCCTGAAAATGCAGGCGATATACTGGGATGAGGCCAGCATGGGTCTGACATTCCAGGCAGGGGGCATACCCGAAGAGCTGCGAAGCGCAGCAGAAAAATGGCGCGAAAGATTAATTGAAGCGGCTGCGGACGGCAGCGAAGCGCTGACGGAAAAATATCTGGAAGAAGGTGTTTTGTCCGAAGATGAGATCGTATCGGGAATTCGATCCCAGGTGCTGCAAAACCAGCTAGTACCGGCCTTTTGTGGTTCAGCCTTTAAAAACAAGGGGGTACAATGCCTTCTGGATGGTGTCATCGAGTTTTTACCCTCGCCGGCCGATAAGGAATCTGTCAAGGGCATTATTGAGGGTGTCGTCGGCAGCATGGAAAGACATGCGCAGGATGAGGAAGCCTTTGCCGCCCTGGCTTTTAAAATAGCCACAGACCCGTTTGTAGGTATTCTGACCTTCATTCGTGTGTATTCTGGGGTATTAAAATCTGGCGATGCGGTTTTGAATGTGGCGAAAGGTAAAAGAGAACGGATTGGCCGTATCGTGCAGATGCACGCCAACAGCCGGGAAGAGATTGCAGAAGTCAGGGCCGGTGATATCGCAGCCGTGATCGGTTTGAAGGATGTCACGACAGGGGATACCTTCTGCGATATGGGCGCGCCCATATTGCTGGAAAAAATGGAGTTTCCCGAGCCTGTGATATCGATAGCGGTCGAGCCGAAAACCAAAGCCGATCAGGACAAGATGGGCAGCGCCTTGGCTAGGTTGGCGCAGGAAGATCCATCGTTTCGGGTGAATACCGACCAGGAATCCGGGCAGACCATCATTTCCGGGATGGGCGAACTACATCTGGAAATTATTGTAGACAGAATGAAACGGGAATTCAACGTTTCGGCCAATGTTGGCGCCCCGCAGGTTGCTTACCGGGAAACGATTAAGAAAGTCGTTGAGTGTGAAGGAAAATTTATCAGGCAGACCGGTGGCCGCGGTCAATATGGACATGTCTGGCTGCGACTGGAGCCGCGCGAATTGGGGGCGGGTTATCTGTTCGTCAATGAACTGGTCGGCGGAGTCATTCCCAAGGAATTTGTGCCGGCAATAGATAAAGGCGTACAAGAACAAATGGAAAATGGCATAATAGCTGGTTTTCCGGTAGTTGATGTAAAGGTTAGTTTGTTCGATGGGTCGTACCATGATGTTGATTCGAATGAAATAGCTTTCAAAATTGCAGGATCGATTTGCTTCAGGGATGGTGCAGAAGCTGCAAATCCGGTGTTGCTCGAACCCATAATGAAGGTCGAGGTGGTGACGCCGGAAGACTATATGGGGGAAGTTGTCGGTGATATTACGCGACGCAGGGGTATCATCCACGGTATGGGTGATGTGCCGGCAGGCAAAACCATCGAGTGTGAAGTGCCTCTGGCGGAGATGTTTGGATATGCAACCGATCTCAGATCGGCAACTCAAGGAAGGGCAACATACAGTATGCAGTTTGAAAAATATAACGAAGCACCTGCAAATATTGCGGAAGCTATAATTAGAAAAGTATCTTGATTCTTTTATAAATATTAGGTATTGACACATGGCTAAAGAAAAGTTTGAAAGAAAAAAACCGCACGTTAACGTAGGCACTATCGGTCACGTTGACCACGGCAAAACCACATTGACAGCGGCGTTAACCAAGGTGATGGCCGAGTTGCAAGGCGGGGAAGTCAAGGCGTTCGATCAAATCGACAATGCGCCTGAAGAACGCGCCCGCGGTATCACCATTTCAACTTCGCACGTTGAATACGAATCCGCCAATCGCCACTATGCGCACGTTGACTGCCCAGGCCATGCCGACTACGTCAAAAACATGATTACCGGCGCGGCGCAAATGGACGGTGCGATTCTGGTTTGTTCGGCGGCGGACGGCCCGATGCCGCAAACCCGTGAACATATTCTGCTGTCCAGACAGGTCGGCGTACCTTATATCGTGGTGTTTCTGAACAAAGCCGACATGGTCGACGATGCGGAACTGATCGAGCTGGTGGAAATGGAAATTCGCGAACTGCTGAACCAATACGATTTTCCAGGCGACGACACGCCGATCATTGTCGGTTCCGCGCTGAAAGCGCTGGAAGGCGACACCAGTGAAATCGGCGTACCTTCCGTGGTCAAGCTGGTGGAGGCGCTGGACGCCTATATTCCCCTGCCAGAACGCGCTATCGACGGCAAATTTCTGATGCCGATCGAAGACGTGTTCTCGATTTCCGGTCGTGGTACGGTGGTGACCGGTCGTGTGGAGCGCGGCATTATCAAGGTAGGTGAAGAGGTTGAAATCGTCGGCATCAAACCGACCGTCAAAACCACCTGCACCGGCGTGGAAATGTTCCGCAAATTGCTGGATCAGGGTCAGGCGGGCGATAACGTCGGCGTATTGCTGCGCGGCACCAAAAGAGACGACGTCGAGCGTGGTCAGGTGTTGGCGCATGTCAACTCGATCAAGCCGCACGCGCACTTCAATGCCGAAATCTACGTGCTGTCAAAAGAAGAGGGTGGTCGTCATACTCCATTCTTCAATGGTTACCGTCCGCAGTTCTATTTCAGAACCACAGACGTAACCGGTGCGGTCGATCTGCCTGAAGGCGTGGAAATGGTGATGCCGGGCGATAACATTTCGGTTATCGTAAAACTGATTTCGCCGATTGCGATGGAAGACGGTTTGCGGTTTGCGATTCGTGAAGGCGGACGTACAGTCGGCGCCGGCGTCGTTGCGTCAATTATTGAGTAAGCATGATGGCAAATCAAACTATCCGAATTCAATTAAAAGCGTTTGACCATAAACTGATCGATCAGTCGGCCGGTGAAATTGTTGAAACTGCAAAAAGAACTGGCGCCCAGGTAAAAGGCCCGATTCCATTGCCAACAAGAAAAGAACGTTTTACCGTGCTGATCTCGCCTCACGTCAATAAAGACGCGCGGGATCAGTATGAATTGAGAACATATAAAAGGTTGCTTGATATAGTCGAGCCAACCGACAAAACCGTAGACGCCTTGATGAAACTGGATCTGGCTGCCGGTGTTGACGTTCAAATTAAGCTTAAATAAAGCGAGTAATATTTTAGAGGGATTGGCAGATGTCAATAGGTCTTGTAGGTCGTAAATGTGGTATGACCAGAATTTTTAGTGAAGACGGCGTGTCCGTGCCGGTAACTGTTCTGCATATAGAATCCAATCGGGTGATTCAGGTTAAAAATCCGGAAACCGATGGTTATCGTGCAATTCAGATTGCCGCTGGTGATGTAAAGTCTTCTAAAGTCAATAAAGCGATGGCTGGTCATTACGCCGCTGCGAATGTTACCGCAGGCCGTGGTTTGTGGGAATTCAGATTGAACGAGAATGAAGGCGTAGAACTGTCTGCCGGTTCCGAACTGAATGTGGATGTTTTTGAAGCAGGGCAAATGGTTGATGTATGCGGCACCAGTATCGGTAAAGGTTTTGCCGGTACGGTAAAACGCTACAATTTCCGAACCCAGGATGCGACCCATGGTAACTCGCGTTCGCACCGTGTACCAGGCTCAAACGGTATGAACCAGACCCCGGGCCGGGTATTCAAAGGTAAAAAAATGTGCGGACACATGGGTGCGGTTAAAACCACAGTCCAAAATCTGACGATTCATTCGGTCGATCCGGAACGGAATCTGATTTTAGTCAAAGGTGCTGTGCCGGGCGCCAAAGGTGGTGATGTCATCATTACTCCTGCAGTAAAATCGTTAAATAAAGGTTAAGTTATGAGTTTGCAAATACCTGCAATCGGTCATGAAGGAGCTGCTCAGCCGCTTGAGGTTTCTGAGCTGGTTTTCGGTCAGGATTTTAATGAAACGTTGGTGCACCAACTGGTGACAAAATATTTGTCGACAGCAAGAGCCGGCACCAAAGCCCAAAAGAATCGGGCCGCCGTCAGCGGTGGCGGCGCAAAACCTTTTAGACAGAAAGGGACGGGTCGCGCGCGGGCTGGCACCACCCGTGGGCCGGTATGGCGTCATGGTGGCGTAGCTTTTGCCGCGCAACCAAGATCATACGATCAGAAACTGAATAAAAAAATGTACAAAGCTGGCATTCGTTCGATATTCTCAGAATTGCTGAGACAGGATCGAATCGCCGTTTGCAACGACATTTATCCAGCCAACCCGAAAACCAAGGAATTGCTGGCGTTAATCAAAGGCATGGATGACGGAAGATTATTGATTGTTGCAGAAGAGATGAACGAGAATCTGCTGCTGGCCGCCAGAAATTTGCCTTATGTCGCAGTATTGACGCCGAGTAGCGTCGATCCGGTCTCGCTGGTATCCGCCGATAAGGTAATAGCCACCACAATAGCCTTGAAACAAATTGAGGAGCGACTGGCATGAGTATGCAAAATATTAAACTGGCAAGCATTATACAGGCCCCGATTATTTCCGAAAAAAGTACAAATGCCGCTGATCAGAGTAATCAGTTTGTATTTAAAGTACAAAAATCTGCAACGAAACTGCAAATCAAAAATGCAGTTGAATTGATGTTCAACGTCGAAGTGGATTCGGTACGGGTATTGAATGTCAAAGGCAAAATCAAACGTTTCGGACGTTCATTGGGTAAACGGTCAGACTGGAAAAAAGCATATGTAAAATTGCAGTCTGGACATAGTATTGAATTAGCAACAGCTTAATTTAAAGATCAATTAGGAGCGGTAGAAAAGCATGGCTATTCTAAAATCAAAACCGACATCTCCGGGTTCTCGGTTTGTAGTACGTGTACAAAATAATGATTTGCATAAGGGTAAGCCATTTGCACAACTACTAGAAAAAAAGAATAACACGGGTGGTCGGAATAATTATGGCAGGGTGACGACCCGGCATATCGGTGGTGGACATAAAAAATACTACCGCTTAGTTGACTTTAAAAGAGATAAAACCGACATTCCTGCAGTGATCGAGAGAATTGAATACGATCCAAACAGAACAGCGAACATTGCGTTGATCCTGTTCAAAGACGGCGAACGTAGATACATCATTGCACCAAAAGGAATAGAAATAGGCCAGGAAATACTGAGCTCCGAAACGACGCCAGTAAAAGCCGGCAACTGCATGCCATTACGCAATATGCCGTTGGGCGCCACGCTGCATTGTGTGGAGCTTAAACCCGGAAAAGGCGCACAACTGGCCAGAAGTGCAGGCACTTCTGTGCAATTGGTGGCGAAAGACGGCGCCTATGTCACTATTCGTCTGCGTTCCGGGGAAATGAGGAAAGTCATGGCGGATTGCAGAGGCGTGGTGGGAGAGGTTTCCAATTCGGAACATAATCTAATCTCGCTGGGTAAAGCCGGCGCGAAAAGATGGCGCGGCGTCAGACCGACAGTCAGAGGTGTCGCCATGAACCCGGTTGACCATCCGCATGGTGGTGGCGAAGGTAGAACATCGGGTGGACGGCATCCTGTATCACCGTGGGGTACGCCGACTAAAGGGTATAAAACTCGCAAAAACAAACGTACTAGCAATATGATTGTTAGACGCCGTAAGCAAAAATAAGAGGTAGCAAACCGTGCCGCGTTCAATTAAAAAAGGTCCATTTATTGATCATCATCTGCTGAAAAAAGTTGAAGAAGCAGTGAGAACAAATAATCGGAAACCAATTAAAACTTGGTCAAGAAGATCCATGATTAGCCCGGATATGCTGGGTTTGACCATAGCTGTGCACAATGGCAAACAGCATGTTCCTGTTTTGATTTCAGAAAACATGGTCGGTCACAAGTTGGGCGAATTTTCCCCGACTCGAACCTATAAAGGCCATATCGTAGATAAAAAATCAAGATAAGGAGTCAATGTGGAAGTTTCAGCCAAATTAAGTAATGCGCCTTTTTCTGCACAAAAAGCCAGATTGGTCGGTGATCAAATTCGTGGTCTGCCAGTTGAAAAGGCATTGAACCTGCTGAATTTTAGTTCAAAAAAAGCGGCTGCAGTTATCAAGAAAGTGCTTGAATCTGCAATTGCAAATGCCGAGCATAATGAGAGCGCGGATGTTGACGAATTGCATGTATCGACCGTTTTTGTCAACGAAGGCACAACCTTGAAAAGAGTGAGCGCCAGAGCAAAAGGCCGAGCGAATCATATTCTCAAAAGAACTTGTCATATCACAATCAAAGTAGCAGAAAAATAGAGGTAGAAAATGGGTCAAAAGGTTCATCCCACAGGCATACGCCTGGGGATAGTTAAAGATTGGACTTCCAGATGGTATGCAAATAGCCAGAATTACCCAGTTCTACTGTTACAGGATCTGAAAGTTCGTGAATATATTAAACAGAAACTGGCGCATGCTTCGGTTAGTCGGGTTCAGATCAATCGTCCGGCGAACAATGCCAATATTACCGTACACACCGCGCGGCCAGGTATTGTAATCGGCAAAAAAGGCGAAGATATCGATGTGTTGAGAAAAGAAATCTCGGCTATGATGGGCGTGCCTGTGCAACTGAACGTCGAAGAGATCAGAAAACCCGAGCTGGACGCCTATCTGGTAGCTGAAAGCATTGCGCAGCAGCTCGAAAAACGGATCATGTATCGCCGGGCGATGAAACGCGCTGTAACCAATACCATGCGTCTTGGTGCCGAAGGCATCAAAATTACGGTGGCAGGACGCTTGAACGGCGCTGAAATTGCACGCACCGAGTGGTACAGAGAGGGTCGGGTTCCGCTACATACGTTTAGAGCCGACATTGATTACGCGACTGCGGAAGCAAAAACCACCTACGGGATCATTGGCATAAAAGTCTGGATTTTCAAGGGCGAAGTTTTTGACATGGAAGCGCATACGGCTTCCTTAAGCGCCGATTCCAAGAAATAGTTGAAGGAATAATAAAATGCTTCAGCCTAAAAGAACTAAATTTCGTAAACAGCACACCGGCAGAAATAATGGAACCGCATTGCGTGGTTCTTCGGTCAGCTTTGGTGAATATGGATTAAAATCAATAAGCCGTGGTAGAATGACCGCCCGCCAAATTGAGTCCGCCCGTAGAGCGATCAGCCGGCACGTCAAGCGGGGCGGGAAAATATGGATTCGCATATTCCCGGACAAACCTGTCACCAAAAAACCGCTGGAAGTGCGGATGGGGAAAGGTAAAGGTAGTGTCGAATACTGGGTAGCGCAGATCAAGCCCGGAACGATGCTGTTTGAAATCGAAGGGGTATCGGAAGAGCTCGCTCGCGAAGCCTTTGAATTGGCAGCCGCGAAACTGCCGGTTAAGACAACCTTTTCTGCACGGACAATAATGTAATGAAAGCGACAGAATTACGCAATAAATCAAAAGATGAGCTGGTCACCAGTCTTTTTGAACTGACACGCGAGCAGTTCAATTTAAGAATGCAAAAAGGGACTGGACAACTCGCCAAATCAAGTCAGATCAGACAGGTCAGACGTGATATTGCTCGTATTAATACCGTATTAAGTGAAATGGCGAGAGTTTAAGCATGAGCGAAAATGTGGAAAAAATCCGTACTGTAACCGGTCGAGTTGTCAGCAATAAAATGGACAAAACGGTTGCTGTTTTGGTGGAAAGACTGGTAAAGCATCCCGTTTACGGGAAATATGTAAAACGCTCCACCAAATTTCTGGTGCATGATGAAAACAATCAATGCCAGGAAGGAGATCTGGTCACGATTGCGTCTTGTCGGCCGATCTCAAAAAATAAAACATTTAAATTGGTTGATGTCTTAGAGACTTCAAACAAATAATCAATCGAATTTTTAAGTTGGGAATTTCAAAATGATTCAGATGCAAACTAGCCTTGACGTCGCCGATAATAGCGGTGCAAAAAAGGTCATGTGTATCAAAGTATTGGGTGGGTCACATCGGCGATATGCCGGTATTGGTGACATCATCAAAGTCAGTGTCAAAGATGCCATGCCGAGAACCCGGGTTAAAAAAGGGGATGTTTATAACGCTTTGGTCGTGAGAACCCGTAAAGGCGTTCGTCGCGCAGATGGTTCAATAATACGATTTGACGGTAATGCGGCAGTTATTTTGAATAACCAACTTCAACCGATAGGAACACGTATCTTTGGACCTGTTACCCGCGAGTTGAGAGGGGATAGATTCATGAAAATTATTTCCCTTGCTCCAGAAGTTTTGTAAGAAGGTACAAAGATGCAGAAAATTAAACAAGGCGATGAAGTAATTGTTCTAGTCGGCAAAGATAAAGGCAAACAGGGAAGGGTTGCCAGAATACTGAATAACAACAAGGTTCTGGTTGACGGTGTAAACACGGTAAAAAAACACCAGAAAGGTAATCCGAATATGGGTATCTCCGGCGGAATAACCGAAAAGGACATGCCGGTCGATATTTCGAACGTAGCTTTATATAATCCAAAGACTAAAAAAGCCGATCGGGTAGGATTTAGATTTGATGATGGCAAAAAAGTCAGATATTTTAAATCAACTAACGACATTGTCGGTCTATAAGGTATAAGGCTATGGCTAGACTAGAATCAAAATATAAACAGGAAATTGTTCCGGTATTATTGGAGCAATTCGGTTACAAAACCATCATGCAGGTTCCTAAAATAACCAAGATTACCCTGAACATGGGTGTCGGTGGAGCCGTGGCGGATAAAAAAGTATTGCAGTCCGCAGTTTCCGACATGGAAAAAATAGCAGGCCAGAAAGCAGTCGTTACCCTGGCGAGAAAATCGATTGCAGGTTTCAAAATTCGTGACGACATGCCTATCGGCTGCAAGGTAACCTTGCGCGGTGCAAAAATGTACGAATTTTTCGACAGACTGATTACCATTTCGATTCCGCGCATTCGCGATTTTCGAGGCATGAGTCCAAAAAGTTTCGATGGTCGTGGTAATTACACTTTGGGAATTAAGGAGCAAATTATTTTTCCAGAGATTGATTATGACAAAATTGATGCTCTTCGTGGTATGGATATTTGCATAACAACAACCGCCAGGACAGACGAAGAAGGCTTGGCTTTGTTGAAACAGTTTAATTTTCCATTTAAAAACTAAGGGCGGCAAAATGGCTAAGAAATCAATGATTGCCCGCGATGTAAAGCGCGCGAATCTTATTAAGAAATACGATGGAAAAAGAAGTGCTCTGAAAGAAATAATCAGGTCACCGAGTTCAACTTTCGAAGAAAAAGAAAATGCTCAGCTCCAATTGCAGAAGTTACCAAGAGACTCAAGCAAATCAAGATTGCGCAATCGCTGCAAATTGACTGGCCGTCCGCATGGTTACTACAGAAAATTCGGCTTAAGCCGTAATAAGCTCAGGGAAGCAACCATGCGTGGCGACGTTCCGGGTTTAACCAAGGCTAGCTGGTAATTCTGGTCAATTCAGGTTTTTGGAGAATATAAATGAGCATGACAGATCCAATTGCGGATATGCTGACCAGAATAAGAAATGGTCAATCTGCCGGCAAGAAGTGTGTAAAAATCCCTTCATCGAAATTAAAAATTGCAATTGCAAAGGTTTTGAAAGAAGAAGGCTATATAGCAGACTATAAAATTGAAACAATAGGCAATCATACTGAAATGACTGTTGAATTGAAATATTTCAATGGCGTTCCGGTAATTGAAAACGTAAAGCGCATCAGCCGACCCGGGCTAAGAATTTACAGATCGAAAGACGAGTTGCCAAAAGTGCTCGGCGGTCTGGGTATTGCCATCGTCTCCACCTCCAACGGGGTGATGACGGATCGTGCCGCACGTGCAATAGGGCACGGCGGTGAAGTAATTTGTACTGTATGCTAGGAATAGGGAGTAATCATGTCACGTGTAGCTAATGCTCCAATTACAATTCCTGCAGGCGTCAATGTCAGCCGCGAAGGTAAAATAGTCAGTATCAATGGCAAGCTCGGACAGATGACATTTGGTCTGCTTGACTCGGTCGAACTTGATATTCAGGCTGATTCTCTGCATGTCAAATGGAACGAAGATGTCAAAGGCGCCAAGGCGCATGCCGGTACGGCGCGCGCTTCGCTTAACAATATGGTGAAAGGCGTTTCGGAAGGTTTTGTAAAGAAAATGCTTTTGGTTGGGGTCGGATACCGGGCTCAGGTAAAAGAAAATTTACTTACCCTGTCGCTGGGTTATTCCAATCCTGTTGAATATCTTATTCCAGAGGGTGTGACTGTCGAAGCGCCAACACAGACCGAGCTTCTAGTTAAAGGCAGCGATAAGCAGAAGGTTGGACAGGTTGCTTCTGAAATTAGGGCATTCCGTCCGCCGGAACCCTATAAAGGCAAAGGTGTGAGAATTGCCGACGAATACGTCGCCAGAAAAGAAGCCAAGAAAAAATAGGTAATACGATGGATAAGAAGTCAACCAGATTAAAAAGAGCATTAAAATTACGCAGCAAAATTAAAAAGTTTGATGTCAACAGACTGACCATACATCGTACATCCCAACATATTTACGCTCAGGTGTTGAGTACGGATGGCAAGTCAACGCTGGCGTCGGCTTCAACGGTTCAGGCAGACGTAAGAAATGCAGTCAAGAACACCAGCAATATAAATGCAGCAATTGAAGTGGGTAAAGCCGTCGCATTAAAAGCGATTGCAGCCGGTGTCACTGAAGTCGCCTTTGATCGCTCTGGTTTTAAATATCACGGTCGCGTGAAGGCACTAGCAGATGCTGCACGTGAAGCCGGACTGAAGTTTTAGGGGAAATAGAATGGCAACAGCACCAGCTCAAGGTAGTACAGACGGCTTTCAGGAAAAATTGGTAAACGTAAGACGTGTGGCAAAAGTCGTAAAAGGTGGTAGAGTATTTGGTTTTGCGGCCTTGACCGTTGTCGGTGATGGCGACGGACGGGTCGGTTACGGTGTTTCCAAGGCGCGCGAAGTGCCGGTGGCGATCCAGAAGTCGCTCGAACAAGCACGTAAAAACATGCGTAAAGTCGCATTGAAGGACGGTACCCTGCAGTATTCGATCATGTCCAACACCGGAGCGGCAAAGGTCTATATGCAGCCTGCTTCCGAAGGTACTGGCATTATCGCCGGCGGTGCGATGCGCGCGGTATTCGAAGTGGTGGGCGTGCACAATGTGCTGGCGAAATGCATAGGCACCAACAATCCTATAAATGTAGTCAGGGCTACGATTGACGGCCTGACATCCATGCACGACGCCAAGCAGATTGCAGCCAAACGTGGCTTGACCGTTGAACAAATTACAGGATAACAGAGATGTTAGGCAAAAGAATTAATGTAATGATGACCAAAAGCAAGCATGGCCGGTTGAAAAGTCACCAGCAATGCCTTAAAGGTCTGGGGCTGAGTCGGATTCGTCAGATAGTCAATGTGGCGGATACGCCCGAGAATCGCGGCATGATAAACAAAATTGCATATATGCTTAAAGTTGAGGAAGTCTAATGTACTTGAATACGATTCAGGCAGCATACGGTGCTAGAAAAAAACTGAAACGAGTAGGCCGTGGTATCGGCTCTACGGACGGTAAAACCTGCGGACGGGGGCATAAAGGCCAGAAAGCTCGTAGCGGCGGTTATCACAAGGTCGGCTTCGAAGGCGGTCAGATGCCGTTGCAGCGGCGCTTGCCGAAAGTCGGTTTTACGTCCAGAACCAAAAAATTTAACGCAGAAGTCCGCTTGAGCGAGCTGGATTCGCTTGGCCTGGAAGTCATCGATTTGCAATTGTTGATCGATAGCAACACCATTCCAGCCTTTTCGAAAACGGCCAAGCTGATCAACACGGGTGCTATTAGCAGAGCAATCACATTAAAGGGAGTCAATGTAACTGATGGTGCCAGGCAGGCAATTGAAGCTGCCGGTGGCAGAGTTGAGGCGTAAGTGAGCACAAAAGGCTTTGATGTTGCGGCTGGAAAATTTCGTTTTGGCGAACTGAAGTCCAGATTATTGTTTGTATTTGGCGCATTTGTAGTTTATAGAATTGGTGCGCACATTCCTGTGCCGGGAATCGATCCAAATGCGCTGGCGGCCATGTTTGCACAGCAATCCGGTTCAATACTGGATATGTTCAACATGTTTTCCGGCGGCGCATTGATGCGTCTGAGTTTGTTCGCCCTTGGCATCATGCCTTATATATCCGCATCCATCATCATGCAGCTTATGACCATCGTCATACCTGCCATGGAACAGATTAAAAAGGAAGGTGAATCCGGGCGTAGAAAGATTTCGCAATATACCCGCTATGGCACGGTTGTGCTGGCCATGTTTCAATCCATAGGCATATCGGTCGCCCTGCAAAATCAGACAGCCGGTGGTATGGCGGTGGTTTTGCAACCCGGCCCGGGCTTTATCGTTATCACCACCATCACGCTGGTGACCGGAACGATATTTCTGATGTGGATTGGTGAACAGGTTACCGAACGCGGCATTGGCAATGGTATTTCGCTGATCATTTTTGCCGGTATCGTTTCCGGTTTACCGCATGCCATAGGTGGAACCCTGGAGCTGGCTCGTACCGGCGAAATGAATAGCGCGTTTATAGTTGTGCTGTTTGCGCTGGCCGTGTTGGTTACCGGGATTGTGGTGTTTGTGGAGAGAGGCCAGCGGCGAATAACGATCAATTACCCCAAGCGGCAGCAGGGCAATAAGGTCTATGCAGGCCAGACGTCGTTTTTGCCCTTGAAACTTAACATGGCTGGGGTTATCCCACCCATTTTCGCCTCCAGTATCATTTTGTTCCCGGCTACTATCGCCGGCTGGTTTGGAGACGTAAACGGTTTTGGCTGGCTGCACGACATATCAACCCTGTTATCACCAGGTCAGCCGGTTTATGTAATGTGCTATGCGCTGGCCATTATTTTCTTCTGTTTTTTTTATACCGCACTGGTATTCAATTCCAAGGAAACAGCGGAGAATCTGAAGAAATCAGGCGCATATTTGCCAGGTATCAGGCCCGGCGTGCAGACAACGAACTATATCGACAAAGTGATGACGCGGCTGACATTGATCGGTGCCATTTATATAACGCTGATTTGTCTGTTGCCTGAATTTTTAATCGTATATTGGAATGTGCCCTTTTCGTTCGGCGGAACTTCATTGTTGATTATTGTGGTTGTGGTCATGGATTTCATATCGCAAATGCAGACACATTTGATGTCGCAACAATATGAAGGCTTGATGAAAAAGGCTAATCTGAAGAAATAACATCAATTTTTGGAGTAAGACATGAAAGTCCGGGCATCGATCAAAGCAATATGCAAAAACTGCAAGGTAGTCAAACGTAATGGCGTGGTTCGTGTGATCTGTAAGGATGGCAGACACAAACAACGCCAGGGATAGATTTTTTTTGCAATTAAAATTTAGGGCTGTTATAATGGCCTGCTTAACTTTATATAGTACCGATTGGGAGTATCTGAATGGCGCGTATTGCCGGTATTAACGTAGCTGATCATAAACATGCGGGTATTGCGTTAACTGCGATTTATGGGATAGGCAGGCCGACTGCCATTCAAATCTGCAGTCAAGTAGGCATACTGCCGAATGTAAAGATTAGAGATCTTTCGGAAGATCAGGTCGAAACCATCCGTAAGGTTATTTCTTCAATGACAGTTGAAGGCGATCTCAGAAGGGAAGTTTCTATGAACATAAAAAGGCTGATGGATTTGGGCTGCTATCGCGGCATCAGACATCGCCGCGGTCTTCCGCTGAGAGGGCAAAGAACGCGTACGAACGCCCGGACAAGAAAAGGTCCGCGCAAACCAGTTACTAAATAAGCTTTAAAATAAGGTAAGTTGATGGCAACGCAAAATCGAGTAAAAAAACGGATAAAGAAGGAAGTGTCCGATGGCATCGTACATGTACATGCATCTTTCAATAACACTATCGTAACGATCACCGATAGAAAGGGAAATGCACTGTCTTGGGCAACGTCCGGTGGTTCCGGGTTTCGCGGCTCAAGAAAAAGTACGCCATTTGCAGCTCAGGTTGCCGCAGAAAAAGCCGGCGCCGTGGCGCAGGAATATGGAATGAAAAATCTCGATGTCATGATCAAAGGCCCCGGCCCTGGTCGCGAATCTGCTGTCCGGTCGTTGAACAGCCTTGGTTTTAAAATTACAAATATAGTGGACGTTACGCCAATTCCCCATAATGGCTGCCGTCCACCCAAAAAACGTCGCGTTTAGGATATTGGAGTAATTAAATGGCAAGATATCTTGGGCCTGCCTGCAAGTTAAGTAGAAGAGAAGGCACTGATTTATTTCTCAAGAGCAGAGGAAAGTCTCTGGAAGGCAAATGCAAGCTGGATCAAAGGCCAGGCCAGCATGGAGCCAAACGCACGAGGAATTCTGATTACGCAATACAGCTTCGTGCAAAACAAAGATTGCGCCGTATATACGGTGTTCTTGAGAAACAATTCAGAAATTATTACAAAGCCGCGGATCTTCAAAAAGGTGCTACTGGCCAGAATTTGCTGAATTTTCTCGAGTCAAGACTGGATAATGTCGTCTATCGTATGGGTTATGCTTCCACACGGGCTGAAGCCAGGCAATTAGTCAGCCATAAAGCGATTATGGTTAATGATCAGCTTATTAATATACCCTCTTACCAGCTTGCCGCAGGTGATCAGGTAAAAATTCGTGAAAAAGCCAAGTCGCAGCAACGGATTAAGGATTCGCTTGTTGTTGCCGAGCAATACGGCTTTCCAGTTTGGGTTGAAGTAAATCCAAAAGATATGAGTGGAGTTTTTAAAACCGTTCCTGATCGTGTTGACCTTGGGTCTGACATTAACGAACAGTTGGTTGTTGAGCTTTATTCCAAGTAATAAATCCGGGATTTAAACTATGCAGAGTTCTATTGTTGGTCTTTTGAAACCTCGGTTAGTAGAGGTCATCAGCGAAACGGCCAACCATTCGAGAATTGTGATTGAACCTTTGGAGCGAGGCTTTGGGCATTCGCTGGGCAATGCATTACGTCGAGTAATGCTGTCATCGATTCCCGGATGCGCCGTCACTGAGATTGCGATTGAAGGTGTACTTCACGAATTCACTACAATAGAAGGCGTGCAAGAGGATGTTATCGATATCATTCTCAATCTGAAAAAACTGGCTGTGGTGCTGCATTCCAAAGATGAAGTGACATTGAGCCTCGTCAAGTCCGGAGTGGGCGCCGTAACGGCGGGGGATATTGAGATTCCACATAATGTGGAAATCATTAATCCAGATCTGATTATAGCCCATATCACTCAGGATATAACGTTCAGTATCAAGATAAAAATTGAACGCAGTAGAGGCTATGTGCCGGCCAGCGTTCGTAAAGAGCAATATGATGATGCGCCGGTAGGGGTGCTGATGGTGGACGCTGCATTCAGCCCTATTGTAAAAGTGGCTTATCATGTCGAAAGTACACGCGTCGAACAGCGTACCAACCTTGATAAATTGATCATCGAGCTGGAAACCAATGGCACGGTCGATCCTGAAGCAGCAATCAAACTGGCGGCATCCATACTGCATGATCAGTTGTCCGTGTTCGTTGATTTTGAAAAAGTTAAGGAACAGGTTCTGGAAGAAGTGCATGTTGAAGAACAGCCTTTCGATCCAGTGCTGTTGAGACCGGTCGACGATCTGGAATTAACGGTGCGCTCTGCGAATTGTTTGAAAGCCGAAAACATCTTTTATATTGGCGATTTAATCCAGCGTACGGAAGTTGAGCTGTTACGCACTCCGAATCTGGGTAAAAAGTCGCTGACTGAGATTAAAGACATACTAGCCCTGAAAGGATTGTCATTAGGCATGAGATTGGAAAATTGGCCGCCTGAAAATTTGGCGGATCAATCCCAAGTTGGAATTTGAAATTAAGGCAATATAAATGAGACACCGTAAATCTGGAAGACAGCTAAATAAAAATAGCAGCCATCGAAAAGCCTTGTTTAGCAACATGGCATGTTCATTGTTCAAGCACGAGTTGATCAAGACAACTCTGCCTAAAGCAAAAGAACTGCGCATGCTGGCAGAGCCTCTGATTACCTTATCGAAAGAAGATTCTGTCGCCAAACGCCGTCTGGCGTTTGCCAAGTTACGCGACAGAGATGTGGTAACCAAACTGTTTAATGAACTAGGCCCGCGTTATCAGGCCAGAAACGGCGGTTATCTCAGAATTATCAAATGTGGTTTCAGAACAGGCGACGATGCGCCTATGGCGTATGTCGAACTGGTTGACCGCGCAGAACCGGTTGCTGTTTCCGAATAATCGTTGGCGTACCGGTTCCGATTTTAAGTAACGCGATCCACAGGCGCCGAGTGCTTTCAGGCGCATATCTGCCGAACTTCGGTACGCATTACCAGCCTCCAGGGCTATTCACTCATCAGCAATTAACGCCGTATCCCTGCCGAATACGGCGTTAATTAGCTGCTACAGTTTTCTAAGAAACGCCAGCTTTTCCTTGATCTTCAGTTCCAGTCCCCTTTCAACCGGCTGGTAATAGCGGCGGTTTTGCATCTTTTCCGGAAAATAATTCTCGCCTGTGGCAAAAGCGTTCTTTTCATCATGAGCGTAGCGATAGTTTTCGCCATGTCCCAAATCACGCATTAATCGAGTTGGCGCATTTCGTAAATGCATAGGCACTTCCAGCGATCCGCTGGTTTTGGCATCCGCCATGGCGGCCTTGAATGCGACATAAACCGCGTTGCTTTTAGGCGCGCAAGCCAGATAGACGACTGCCTGGGCAATCGCCAGCTCGCCCTCCGGGCTGCCGAGCCGTTCATAGGCCGAAGCGGCGTCCAGCGCCAGTTGCAAGCCCCTTGGGTCGGCATTGCCAATATCCTCCGACGCCATGCGAATCACCCGCCTGGCAATATATAGCGGATCGCAACCTGCCGATAGCATCCGGCATAACCAGTATAGGGCTGCATCCGGATCGGTTCCCCTGACCGACTTGTGCAATGCGGATATCTGGTCATAAAAAATATCGCCCTGCTTGTCAAACCGGTTAGCCTGACCTTGTAATACTTCATCGATTACCTGATAGGTAATGGTTTCCTGTCCGGCAATCGTTTCGGAAAGATCGGCGGCCACCTGCAAAATATTCAGACAGCGTCTGGCGTCACCATCGGCTGCCTTGCTGATCAGTTCCAGCACTTCTTCGCTGATCTGCAGTTTTCGGTTGCCAAGTCCGCGTTCGTCGTCTGTGAGTACTCTATCGATCAAAACCTTTAGGTCTGCCGGTTCAAGAGTACGTAATACATAAACCCGTAAACGTGACAATAAGGCATTATTCAATTCAAAAGATGGATTTTCAGTGGTAGCGCCAAACAATATGATCGATCCATTTTCGATCGGCGCCAGTAAGGAGTCCTGCTGGCTTTTTGAGAAGCGATGAATTTCATCGATGAAAACCACCGTCTGTATGCCCTGTAAATTTTTTATGTCACAGGCTTCGCTCACTGCCGCCCTTATTTCCTTTACGCCAGCCATGACCGCAGACAGCTCAATGAAATGACTTTGGGTATTGGCGGCAATAATCTTGGCCAGCGTGGTTTTTCCGACGCCGGGCGGCCCCCAGAACACTAGCGAATGCAGAACACCATTTTCGATTGCCGAGCGTAGCGATCTGCCTTCCGCCAGCAAATGCTGCTGGCCGACTATATCGCCTATGTCTTGCGGACGCATTCTGGCCGCCAGCGGGGCGTGGGCGCCGATTTCCCGGGTTGTCTGTTTATTCATCTGCAAAATTGAGCATAAAAATTAAAAGTGTAGCCATGGTCAAAAAATTAAATTTTCGGTACTTGCGAAATTGATAGGCAATAGCAATATTTTTCTTTAGAATTGTAAAAGTTTTACTTGAATGCCGACCGAAGCACATGGATTTAAAATTTTTAGATTTCGAACAACCGATTGCCGAATTGCAAGCCAAGATCGAAGAGCTGCGAAAGGTTGAATTGGACAATAATTTCGATATCTCCGAGACACTTAAGCAGCTTGAGCAAAAATGCGAAGCCTTGACGGAGACCATATTCACCAATTTGACCGACTGGCAGATTTCGCAATTATCCAGACATCCGGGCCGTCCGTATACATTAGATTATATCTCGCTGATATTTACCGATTTTCATGAATTGCACGGCGACCGGGCTTTTGCGGATGATCCGGCTATCATCTGCGGCCTGGCAAAGCTTAAAGGTCAGCCGATCATGGTCATCGGCCATCAGAAAGGTCGGGATACCAAGGAAAAAATTTATAGAAACTTCGGCATGCCGCGTCCGGAAGGTTACCGCAAGGCGTTACGGGCAATGAAGCTGGCCGAACGGTTTGGCTTGCCGATTATTTGCTTTATCGATACCCCCGGCGCCTATCCGGGTATCGGTGCCGAAGAACGCGGACAAAGCGAAGCAATTGCCCGCAATTTATTTGAAATGACTACGCTGAAAACACCTATCATCTGTACTGTCATCGGTGAGGGTGGTTCCGGCGGGGCGCTGGCCATCGGCGTCGGCGATCGGTTGCTGATGCTGGAATACAGTACCTATGCGGTCATATCGCCTGAAGGTTGTGCATCCATTTTATGGAAAAGCGCCGATAAGGCCCAACTGGCTGCCGAAGCGATGGGTATTACTTCGGATCGGGTGCGTGAACAAGGTTTTCTGGATGAAGTGATACGTGAACCCATAGGCGGCGGACATCGTAATTTTCAGAAAGTCGCCGCAAATCTTCGCGATTCTCTAGTGAGGCATCTGGATGAGCTGAACGATGAATCTCGGCAAATGGACAGCTTGCTGGAGAAGCGCTACCAACGTATCATGCGCTTCGGTTCCTATCTTGAAGAACCCGTGAAGTAATCCGCTTTGCATTTTTGCATTCATGAAAAAGGCCGATCCACTTCGGCCTTTTTTGTTTATATGAGACCATGACCCAACTCACTCTTGATGCCATCGGCCAGCTTCTGCCGTCAAACGGCAGGCGAATTTTTATTGGCTACAGCGGCGGTGTGGATTCGCACGTTTTATTGCATCTATTGGCTTCTGCTGCCGAATTCAGGGATAGGATTACAGCTGTCTATATTCATCATGGCTTGCAGTCCGCCGCCGATAACTGGGCTGTGCATTGCCAGCAGCAGTGTTTGCAATTGGCTGTGGATTTTAAAACGATAAAGGTCGATGCTCGCCACCCGCGCGGCGAAAGTCCGGAAGCTTCTGCGCGCGCGGCGCGCTATGCCGCCTTTCGGGAATTGCTGCAGACGGATGATCTGCTTTTGCTGGCGCAGCACCGGGAGGATCAGATGGAAACCCTGCTATTGCAATTGTTTAGAGGCGCCGGCATACACGGTCTGGCATCGATGCCATCGAGCATGGCGTTCGGCCAGGGCATGCTGTTGCGGCCTTTGCTGCCTGTCGCCAGACTCGATATTCTGAAATATGCGCAGCAGCATGTCTTGCAATGGGTGGAGGATCCGACCAATCAGGCCAGCGATTATGACCGCAATTTTTTGCGCAATCAGGTCATACCGCTGTTAAAACAGCGCTGGCCGGCCATTGATAAAACCGTTTCCCGTACCGCCAGGCATAGCGCCGCCGCTGGCCAATTACTGGATGCCTGGGCTAGTCAGGAATTGTTGGCAATCCGCGATGCTGTCGATCAAAGCTTGTTGATCGATAAATGGCGCCAGTATAATGAAAACCAGCGAAACTGGTTGTTGAGAGGCTGGCTGCAGCGTTTTGGTTTAAAGCCTTCCAGCGAAGCCGTTCTACAGGCCATTATCGAACAGGTCATCAATGCCGGAGAAGACGCCAATCCTGAACTGCAAATCCAGGATGTCCATTTAAAAAAATACCGGCAAAAACTGTTTTGCCTGCCGCACCGATATTTGCAAAGCGCCAGCGCCGCCGTCATCTGGCCGGCCCAGTCGCCGGTGCTGGTCATGCAAAATGGCTACAGGCTGATTCGGGTCGATGCCGGCGCAGGTATCGACAAACGCCTGTGGCAGGCGCACACGGTCACTGCCGATTGCCGGCGTGGCGGGGAGAGGTTAACATTGCCCGGCAGAAGCGGCCGCCACAGTCTTAAAAAACTCTATCAGGAGGCAGGCGTGCCGCCGTGGGAGCGCAATATCAGGCCGCTGATCTATCTGGACGGCAGGCTGGCGGCCGTTGCCGGTTTGTGGGTAGATGAATGGGCGTGGCGACGGCAGGGCGATTGTTATGCCCTGTCATGGCAGGCATGATGCCCGCCGCTTATCAATCGAAATGGGGAGGAGAGGATGGTTCCGGAAATCGTTCAGGTGGTGATTGTCGGTTTGATGATCCTGGTGCCGCTATGCGTTATTTACAAAAAGGCCGGATTTAATCCGCTCTGGGCAGGACTGGTTTTTCTGCCGGGTTTCGGCCTGCTGATCATTTTCATGCAACTGGCCTTACTGCCTTGGCCAAATGCCAAATCTGGTTCGGAGCGTTGAGCATGGAACTGTATACTGTTTTGCTGCCGGCGTTTGTCCTATTCTGTTTGTGGCTGGGCTACCGTATTCTGGAGAAAGCCGGACTGGATGGATGGTGGACGCTGGTGCTGCTGGTGCCTGTAATCAACATCATCATGATCTGGGCTTTTGCCTTCAGCCGCTGGCCGAATGTCGGCGCCGATGCCGATCTGGACATGTAAAATTCTGCCGGGGGTAAGGCCGCCGTCCGGCCATACCCCCGGCCCCTGGCTATTTTATTTTTAGCAACTCTTTGCCGTCGCTGGTGAAATGGCAGATGCCGGTGGCGAAATAGCTGCATTCTTCCGATTGCTCGATTTTCGCGCCGCTCTCGGTCAGATGGATCTTTAACGAACAGACCCGAGCTTCGCCTTCTATGTGTTTTTTCATCACCAATTCGTTTTCGGCTACGCTTTTGGCTTCTCCTGAAACATGGCCCGAACAGGCATGACGGCCGGTTTCCGCCGGATTTGGTTCAAAATCCACATCGGTGCTGACGGTAATATTTTTACCGATTGTGGTAATCTTCAAATGATGGACATGATTGCCGTCACGGAGCAGATAGTGATCGGTAGCGGCAAAAGCACTGCCGGATACCAGCATGGCGATAGCCAGAAATACAGTTTTTTTCATTATGTTATACCTTAGGTTTAGTTAAGCTTGAGTCTCGGACAGCCTCCGCGTTCCGTCTGTAATGTCAGAGCCTTGAATGGGTCGGGATCAGGCGTCCGCATCAGGCCGGAATTGTACCGCACTGTTGAGGGTTTCCTCAAAGGGCGGCGACTTTTCCCGGGTTTCGGCGAAACCGTCCCTTTTGGGTAATCCGGCTGGGGGGCGGCCGCTTTAGTGGAAATGATCTTTCAGGCGCCTGATTTCGGCAAATACCCTGGTTGCAGACGCATCTTCGGGAATGGCAAGCGATTTGCGTATCGATGGGCTATGCTCCCTGAGAAACGGATTCGTGGCAAGTTCCAGGCCGATATTGCTGGGCAGGCTGGGCAGATTCAGTTTGCGCAGGGCATTCACCTCCGCAATGCGCTGCATGAGTGTCGGATTATCGGCTTCCAGCGTCAATGCAAACCGGCCATTGGCCTGGGTATATTCATGTGCGCAATAGAGGCGGGTGGCCGGGGGCAAAGCTTTCAATTTTTGCAAGGACTGCCACATTTGTTCGGCGCTGCCTTCAAACAGTCGCCCGCAGCCTAGCGAAAACAAAGTGTCGCCGCAGCATAAAACTTGACTTTCGGCACAGTAATACACGATATGTCCCGATGTGTGGCCGGGAGTGGCCAGGATGGCTATTTTTCGCTCGCCCAGCAGAATCTGTTCGCCATCGTTTACGCCAATATCGATGCCGGGTATTCGCTGGCGATCGCTTTCCGCAGCAATGATCTTACAGCCTGTCTGTTGTTTAAGCTGGAGATTGCCGCCAACATGATCGGCGTGGTGATGGGTATTGAAGATATAGTCGAGTCGCCAGCCTTTTTTCGCCAGTATCCGCATGACAGGCGCGGCCTGGGCCGGATCGACCACCGCCGTTTCACCGGTAACGCTTTCATGCAGCAGATAAATATAGTTATCGCTGAGGACGGGGATGGTGATTATATCAAGCATGACCGTCTGGCGGCGCGTCAGGGCCGGGTCTGAGTCAGGGCATCAGGCCGCAAGGCAGGCTCCACAACAGTTTCGCGTTTGGCTGTATGACAAAATCGGCTTCAAGGTGGGTAAGGGAGGCTTTTTTGACGATGATATTCCCGTCGTCGGCATGAAGCAACTGAGCGATGACGCTCGAAAAAGCCGGCTCGTGTCCGACCAGCCAGACATCATCCACGCCCTGATTATCCAGTAAGGCGAGTTCGGCGATGATGATCTCCGGGCTGCTGTCGGTGTTCAGCCAGGTCACGATTTGCGGAAGCGGACAATCCGGGAGGTTAGATTGTAAAACTTTGGCGGTCTGTTGGGCGCGTAACAAGGCGCTGCTGAAAATGACCCCCGGCAGCAATTGATTGGCCTGGCAGAATGCGGCAACCCGCTTTACCTGCTTTTCGCCTTTGTCAGTGAGCGCCCGTTCGGCATCAGGAATGGCAAGCTTTCTGTCTTCTGCGGTCGCGTGTCTCAGGAAAGTGATGAACATGTCGGATACCAAAAGGCTAATAATATTCAAGTGTAGACGTGTCGGCAGAAAAATGCCAGTTTCTCAGGCGGTTAGTCAGCGCTGTTCAGGATTTTGCATGATGGCCCGGCGGCATTTTTTCGCGTAACTTTAAATAGCGCCGGTAACGGTTGACGCCGATTTCAGCGTTTTCCACTGCCGCACGCACAGCGCAATACTTGTCGTTGACATGCCGGCAATCGTTGAACCGGCATTGGCCGATGAAGGGCTGGAATTCCCGGTAGCCTCTGGCCAGTTGCGCCTCGGTCAGTCCCGCCAGGCCGAAAATGGCTACGCCGGGGCTATCGATTAAATTTCCGCCGCCGGGCAGATGGTAAAGCGTGGCTGCGGTCGTGGTATGGCGTCCGTGGCGGGTGATTTCCGATACGCGGCCTATTTTTAAAGACATCTCAGGTAAAAAAGTCTTGGTCAGGGATGATTTTCCCACCCCGGACTGGCCGGCGAACAGACTGGTTTGTCGGGATAAAACCTGTTTCAGTTCAGCCATGCCGATATTCCGGCTGGCGCTGACTTTGTACAGCGGATAACCCAAGTCTTGGTAATATTGTAGTTCCTGTTCGATGTCATCGGCGCAGGGCAGGTCGATTTTATTGAAAATCAGTGCGGCGTCTATATTGCCGTTTTCGCAAATAGCCAGGTATTGATCCAGCAACAGAAAGTCGCACTCGGGTTCGGCCGCCAGCACCACGAAGATAGTATCGATATTGGCGGCTACCGGGCGGGTCTGGTCGCTGCGTCCCGGTCGCTGCAGTACCGAGCGTCTGGGCAATAATTGTTCTATGCGGCCCTGGTCGGGCGAAGACCGGGAAATCAGCACCTGATCCCCGACCACGATGGTTTCAAGTTTGCGCAAGGTCTGGCAGAGTATGATTTGACTATCCACCTCGACAGCAATGCCTTTACCGAGATGGGCGACAACCAGACCTTCGCTTTGCGTGGTCATCAAGCCGATTTTAACTTTTCTTCAATGTGCGCAATGCGTATCGCCGCCGGCGGATGACTGTAATGAAATGCCGAATACAATGGGTCGGGGGTCAGGGTGCTGGCATTTTCTTCGTAAAGTTTAACCAGACCGCTGATCATCTTGGCGCCCTGGGCATGTTCAATGGCAAAATCGTCGGCTTCAAATTCGAACCGGCGCTGAAAATAGGCGCTGATCGGCTGCATAAAGGTGGTAAACACCGGCGAAACCAGCATAAATACCAGCAAGGCGGCTGCATTGGTATGGGTGCTTATCCCCAGCCCGTCAAAAAACCAGTCCTTGTTTATCAGCCAGCCCAACACGGCAAAACTGATCAGGGTCATAATGGCCGAGGCGAACAGCATCTTGATGACATGCCGGCGTCTAAAATGGCCTAGTTCATGGGCTAATACCGCTTCCAGTTCGTCTTCATCCAGGGAGTCGATCAGGGTGTCAAAGAACACGATGCGTTTATTGTTGCCGAGACCGGTAAAATAAGCGTTGCCGTGGCCGGAACGGCGGGAGCCGTCCATGATAAAAATGCCCTGACTGTTGAAGCCGCAGCGTTCCAGCAGATTCTGGATACGCAGTTTCAGGCTGCCATCCGCCATGGGGGTGAATTTGTTGAACAGCGGGGCGATGACGGTCGGAAACAGCCAACTCATCAGCAGCGAAAAACTCATGATGATCAGCCAGGCGCATAGCCACCATAGATTGCCCAGACTGTCCATTACCCAGAGAATCAGGGCCAGAACTGGCAGGCCTATGCCCTGGGTCAGGGCGAGCGAGATCAGTTGATCCTTTATAAACTGCGGAAGGGTGTTTTTATTGAAGCCGAATTTTTCCTCGATTACAAAAGTCTGATAGAGGCTGAATGGAATATCGACTAAGGCCATTAGCAGAAAGATGCTGGCTACTGCCAGCAGGCCGGTCACTATGGTCGGCAAATCGAAGGTAGTCCAAAAATCGAAGATCAGGCTAATGCCACCGCCCAGGGTCAGCGCAATCAGGAAAATCATGCCTGTGAGACTGTCAATGTCGCCTAGTTTGCTTTTTTCCACAGTGTAATCGGCCGCTTTTTGATGCGCAGCCAATGACACTTTGTCCCTGAAGGCCGCCGGCACCTGTTCGCGGTGACGTATGACATAAGACTTCTGGCGTAGGGACAGCCAGAACTGAATGCCGTAGGACGATGCCAGGGCGATTAGAAAAATAACAGTAAAAGTGTTCATCAATAAACTGAGAATGGGGTTAACAATTAGCGGCACAGATTAGCTAATGCTACAATTTGTGGCAACATAAATAAAAATACCAATGCAAAATGGCTGAAGATGCTAACAATCTTATCTGGATTGATCTGGAAATGACAGGGCTGAATCCCGATAAGGATTTAATTATCGAGATAGCAAGCGTTGTGACCGATAAAAATCTCAATATTCTCGCCGAAGGTCCGGTCATTGCCGTTCACCAAAGCAATGAGGCGCTGGCGGCCATGGACGACTGGAATCAGCAGCACCACGGCCAGTCCGGTCTGATTGAGCGGGTCAGACAGTCGGAAATCGATGACGCCGGGGCGGAAATTCAAACGCTGGTTTTCCTGAGACAGTGGCTGCCGGCCAATGCGTCTCCCATCTGCGGAAACAGCATTTGTCAGGATCGGCGGTTTTTATACCGCTATATGCCGGAACTGGAAAGCTTTTTTCATTACCGCAATCTTGATGTCTCGACCATCAAGGAACTGGCCGGACGCTGGGCGCCCCAGCTCGGCGAAGGATTCAACAAGAAATCGGCTCATCGGGCCCTGGAAGACATTTACGAATCCATTGAGGAATTGCGCTATTACAGGGAACACTTTTTCAAGTATTAAGGTATTGTTCAGCCAGCCCTGATCATCCCCACTTTTATCAAATTTTAATTTTCAATCAGGTAATGCATTGTCATGTTAGACCCACGTTTATTTAGAAGCGAGCTGGACTTTGTCCGGGAACAGCTCCGGAGACGAAATTTCGAATTCGACGCCGAAGCGTATCGGGCTCTGGAGGAAAGGCGCAAGGACATCCAGATCAAAACCCAGGAATTGCAAAACGAGCGCAATACCCGTTCCAAAGCCATCGGCCAGGCCAAGGCGAGCGGTCTGGACATTCAGCCTTTACTGGATCAGGTACAGGATCTGGGCGAACAGTTAAAAGCCGCCGAAACCGAATTGCAGGACATTCAGGATCAATTGAACAGCCTGATGGAAGGCATCCCCAATATTCTCGATTTGGCTGTGCCGGCAGGTAAAAGCGATGCCGATAATGTGGAAATCAGCCGCTGGGGCGAATTGCCTGAATTCGGCTTTGTCCCAAAGGATCATGTCGATCTGGGCGAGCCCCTGGGGATGAGCTTTGAGCTGGGCGCCAAAATTGCCGGCGCCCGGTTTGTGGTGTTATCCGGCAAACTGGCGACCTTGCAGCGCGCCATCATCCAGATGATGCTCGACACCCATATCTACGAACATGGTTATTCGGAAGCCTATGTGCCCTATCTGGTGAATGCCGACAGTCTGCGCGGTACTGGGCAGTTGCCGAAATTCGAAGCCGATCTGTTCGCCGTCAGGCATGATCCGGCGTTTTACCTGATTCCGACAGCCGAAGTACCGGTCACCAATATAGTGCGCGATGTGATCGTCGAAGCCCGGCAAATGCCGCTGAAATTTGTCAGCCATACCCCGTGTTTCCGTAGCGAGGCGGGCGCTTATGGCAGCGATGTGCGAGGCATGATACGCCAGCACCAGTTTGAAAAGGTGGAGCTGGTGCAGATCGTGGAACCGGAGCAATCCGCGGCGGCGCATGAAGAACTGACCGCCCACGCCGAAAATATCCTGAAGAAACTCGGTCTGCCCTATCGCAAGGTATTGCTATGCGCAGGCGACACCGGGTTTTCCTCGGCAAAAACCTACGATCTGGAAGTATGGCTGCCTGGGCAGCAAAAGTATCGGGAAATTTCTTCCTGCAGCAATTTTAAAGACTTTCAGGCTCGCCGTCTGCAGGCGCGCTGGCGCAATCCGGAGTCCGGCAAGCCGGAATTGCTGCATACCCTGAACGGTTCCGGCCTGGCTGCGGGCCGCACCCTGATTGCGATTCTGGAGAACTATCAGAATCAGGACGGGTCGGTCGCCATCCCGGAAGCGTTGCGATCTTATATGGGTGGGCTCGATACCCTGCGCTAAAATCCGTGCTAAAGCGCCGGAGAAATCCGGCGAACTGTTCACGGCTGAAGCCGGCCGCGGTTAAAGTTCACAGGCTTCCTCCCGTCTGTCGCCGGCAGAAAATCAAATTGTGGCGATCAAAAAACCGGAATTTGCGATACCAGACTAAAATCGCTGAAACCGTAGTCCATATGCGGAAATAGTTTTGTGGCAAAACCATCATGGAGTATCATCAGCCCTGCTCTGCCGTCTTGATTCGGGCCAGACCTGGCGATTCGGCACGAGTTTTCAACACATACAATTATTAGAAATTTTTAGTGAGGAGAAGGCATGAGTGAATCCAGCGAAATCGAAATACAAGCGCCATCGCTATACGAAAGATTGGGCGGAGAGACAGCGGTTAATGCGGCGGTTGATATTTTTTATGACAAAGTTCTGAACGATTACCGAATCAACCGCTTTTTCGAAAAAACCGACATGAGCAAACAGGCCGAGCATCTCAAGTCATTCATGACCGTTGCGTTTGGCGGGCCGAATAATTACACCGGACGTTCCTTGCGTGACGGTCACGCCAGGCTGGTGAAGATAGGGCTCAATGACTCGCATTTTGATGCGGTCGTCGAGCATCTGGCCGCAACCCTGCAAGAACTCAATGTTCCGGCCGAGCTGAGCGCGGAAGCTGTTGCACTGGTTGAAAGCGTCAGAGGCGATGTGTTAGGCAAATGAGGATTTGGTGAGCAATCATTTCCCTGAATTTGGCAGGTAAGCCGCACCCTCTCCCGCAGGGAGGGGGTCGGCGCCCAGCCAGTAATGCCGGCGGCGTTCCCGTTCCGCCGCGATCCGCAAATCCCCCGCTTCGGACTGGATGCCGACCGCGCCTTTTTCAGCCGTGTTCAGCCAGGGTATGGTCAGTTGCCGATAGCGGGCCAGCACTTCCGCATGCGGAAAACCGAAGCGATTCAGATAGCCTGCCGGTATGATGATCAGCTCCGGGTCGACAGTCTGTAAAAAGCCGCTGCTGGACGAGGTTTTGCTGCCGTGATGCGGCGCGACCAGCACAGTACTCTTTAGTTCGCCGGCAAACTGATCCACTAGCCAGGTTTCGGTTTTTTCTTCAATGTCTCCAGTCAGCAAAAAACTGTGCCGGGCGTTATGGATCCGCAGCACGCAGGAATTGTTATTTTCTTTGGCAAAACCGGATTCCGGCGGCGAGAGAATCTCGAATTCTACGGCATCCCATTCCCAGCGTTGTCCGGCCCGGCAATATTCGCCATCGCTTCGTTCCGCCCATTCCTTGGCGCTGCTGATAATCCGCCCGACCGCCGCACCGGCCAGAACTGCGGCCGCGCCGCCGCTGTGGTCATTGTCATTGTGGCTGATCAGCAAGGTATCGAGCCGGGAAATGCCCTGATAGCGCAAAAACGGCAACAGCACCGAATCGCCCATATTGGAGAGCTCCGAGTATTTTGCTCCGGTATCGAATACCAAAGTATGTTCGGCGGTTTGCGCCACGGCCGACAAACCCTGGCCGACATCCAGCAGGGTCAGCCATAGGTCGCCGGGCTTCGGTTTGTCGATACTCACGAAAAACAAGGGCAGAAACAAAAATACGCCAAGGTAGCGGGCCGGAAAACCGCGCGGGGCCAGCAACAGCAAAACCGCAACGCCGGCGACCGGCAATGCATACCAGGGCGGCGGCAAACAGGAGACGTTGATCAGCGGCAAGGCGGCCAGCATTTCCAGTATCCGCCACAGACCATGCAGGATCAGGTCGGCCCCGGACAGCAGGGCGGCGGCCAGCGAAGGGACGATATATAACAGCAGGATGGATATTAAAGCCAGAGGCGCCACGATGATCTCGATAATAGGAGCCGCTATCAGATTGGCCAGCGGTGAAATCAGCGAAACTTTTTGAAAGAACACGATTAACAGCGGTGATAAGCCAATCGCTGTCGTTACCTGGGCCAGGCTTGCCTGCCGCCAGAAGCCGCCTCGGCCCAGGCGGCCGACCGATACATAAATCAGCAAGGCCACGGCGGCGAACGATAGCCAGAAACCAACCGACAATACTGCAAACGGATCGAAAACCAGCACGGCCAGCAGGGCCAGCATTAATACCTGCAAGGCTGCGGTATGGCGCTGCCAGAAAATGGCGGCCAGCGCCACGCTCAGCATAATGACGGCGCGCAGGGTAGGGGTGGAATAGCCGGCCAGCCCGGCATAGAACAGCGCCGTCAGCCAGGCTGCCACCGCCGCCATGCGCTGCGGGGAAATGCGCAGCATTGCCAGCCAGGCCCAGCCACGGCGCACCAGCAGGAAAACCAGTCCGGCAATCAGGCTGATATGCGAGCCGGAGATGACGATCAAATGCGTGGTGCCGGTGGTATTGAACACCTGCCATTGCGCCGGGCTGATGGCGTTCTGGCTGCCTATGGTCAGCGCCTTGATCATGCCCAGCTGTTCGCTGGCCGGCAGGGCGCGGCTCAACCGGTCGGCAATGGACTGTCGCCAGCCGGCGAATTGGCGGCCAAGGCCGGCTTCGGGCGCAATGGCTTCGGGCGGCGGTTTGTTGCGGGCATAGCCGGTAGCGCCGATATGGTTAGCGAACAGCCAGGTTTCGTAATCAAAACCACCTGGATTCATCAAGCCGCGAGGAGCTTTCAATTTAACGCCGAACCGCCAGCTTTGCCCGGCGCGAAGCTGTTGCGACGGGTGATACCAGTTCAGGCGGATTTTATCGGGAAAATGCCGCTGCGGCCGAGTGACCACAAAATCGAAGCTTATCCTGTTGTCTAGTTGTTGCGGCAGACTGGCAATGTAACCTTCCACCAGCATGTCGCGGTTTTGATCGCGATCCGCCAGTCGGTCGGCCATGCGCCACATTGCAAAGCCGCCGGCCCACAGCAGGCCGGCAACAAAAAATAGCCATGGCCATTGACGTTTATAGGCCGGAATCAGTGCAATAGCGGCCAGTAGCAACAGGCTGGCCATGCCCGGCAAGACCGGGAGTTGCTGAATGGCGACGATGCCAAGCAGGAATGTCAGGCTGGGAATCGTCATGACAAACTGGCTGCTCCATGCAGTTTGCGGGATTGGGGTGGAGGGTGGATTTTAGCCTATTGTTGGACGAAGCCGCTAGAGCGGAGAAAGCACCTCGCGATTTGATTATAAAATGTAACCTCAATCCCCCGTTAAGAGGGGAATATTCGGCACGAATCATGGGATTACTTATTTGGGTATCGAATTGCCGGCGACTCGGGTTTTGCCTGATAGCGCGGCGCGGTCTGTCATGACATTTGCAAAGGCATGGCCGCCTTTTTCAGTAACATTTGGATGGCCACTGCTGTTTGTACGCCGGCGGATACGGCTGCTGATGTGTTGGCGTAACCTGCTCAACTTCACAAAAGCAGGGTAAAACCAATTCATGCAGCCGATTTCCGCGCGGGTACAAACAGCAGTGTCCACCCGAGGCTTTGTTTCTCTTATAGTCTTTCAATAACTGATCCGAATCCCCAGTTCCGCGCCGCGGCCCGGTTCCGGAGCAAAATTGCGCAAATACGACACCGAGTTGCGGATGTTTTCATTCAATAGGTTATTGCCTTTTATGAACAGCATGATATTGGCGTCATGGAAGGTCTGGAGATGATATTGGCCGCCTACGGTCAGCAAATAGTAGCCGGCAGTGGTGGTGTCGTTGGCTCCCGGATGTTCCTGGGCCTGGGCGCGGGTAAAGCGCAGATTACCCGACCATTCCTTGTGGGTATAATCCCATTGAAAACCGAAACGCAGGGGCGGCATCCGGGGCACGGCCCCGCCAGTCGCCACAAAAGTGCCGTTGGTGTAATCGCTGAATAAAGTCAGATCCAGCGCGCCATGAGCCGGTTCCGCAATCGGAAACACCATCTTGGCCTCGTAGCCCCTGAAGATTGCGCCGGCCTGATAGCTTGCCGTGACCGGGGTGCAGGTGCCGCCGGCTTGACCGGTCGCGCAGGTTTGGTTGGCGCCGGCCAGGGTCTGCCCCGCCAGGGGTTCAAAGCCGGGCGGTACAAATTCTCCGGTGCGTTTCTGGTAAATATAATTGTTGGCCCAGTTGTTGAAGATGTCCAGTTCCGCCCGCATCCAGTCGGTTTTGTATTTGTAGCCCAAATCCAGATTATAGGACGTTTCCATTTGCAGATTGGGGTCGCCCAATTCGTAGCTGCGGGTGGCGTCGTGATAGCCGTTGGCGAACAGCTCCTGGACTTGTGGGGCGCGCTGGGAACGGGTGAGAGCCATGTTCAGGCTGTTCATCTCGTCCAGATTCCACAGCGCGGAAGCCGAGGCGCTGATAGGTAAAAAATTATAGGATGAGGCGACCCCATAACTGGATGTCGAATCAGGTGCAAGAATATACGGCGCGGTATAACTGTTGCTGAGGCTGGGGGTCAGGGCGGTATCCTCCACTCGCAAGCCCAATTGATAATTGACAGGGCCATGCTCAAACGACTCCAGGCCAAATACCCCGAAACTGTTGGTCTGTGTGGCGGGCACGATATTGGTCAAGGTCATGTCCGTGGTGGGCCAGGCCGTTTGCGGTACGCCGCCCAACGGAAAATCGAAAGCGTTAAACTGGCTGGAAATGGCCTGAAAACCCACGGCTCCTTTGAATGGCCCGATAGGTTTGTGAGTCAGCTCCACCCGGCCTTCATAGGTTTTGTTACTGAATGCGGTGCCGGGGCTATAGGGTATGCCCGGCACTCCGCCATCCCATTCGGTATGATAGTAATCGGTATAACCTAAACGCATGCTGAGTTTGTCGGCAAAGCTGAAAGGGTTGTTCAACTCGCTTTTAAAATCATACTTGGTTTGCATCTGATCGATGCGGGTATTGGGGTCGGCGTAAGTTAAACCGTTCTGGGTCAGTGAGCCGCCATCCGGGGCTATGCCGTAATTATTGTGAAACTGGTTCACAGCCACCCCGACAAAACCGCCGTCGCCGACATAAGAACCACCTATGGAGCCGTTCAGAGTTTGGGCAAAGGTATTGGGTATGACGCCATGGGTGTTGCTGACCACGTTTAAGGTCGGATCCAGAGCCTGGGCTTTGTTTGCGTCGATTGCCGTGCCGCCTATGGCCATATCGCCGCGATCCCGGTACAGGCCGTCCAGGTGGTAAGCCCAGTGTCCTTCGCTGCCTTCGGATTTCATTGCTGTGCTGGATTCGTTGAAAGCCGAGTCATAACGCTGATCGAAAACAAGATTAACTGGTTTGCTGTACAAGTGGGTGGGAATGCGGTTGTCGATAATATTCACCACCCCGCCCATCGCGCCGCTGCCATATAACAGCGTGGCCGGGCCGCGCAGCACCTCTATGCGTTCCGCCATGCTGGGCTCGATGCTGGTGGCGTGATCCGGACTTAGCTGCGAGACATCATTACTGCCGATACCGTTTTGCAGCACCCGTACCCTGGGGCCGCTTTGACCACGGATGACCGGGGTGCCGACGCCGGGGCCGAAGGACTGGCTGGTAATGCCCAGTTCCTGTTTCAGGGTTTCGCCTATGGTATGGCCCATTTTCATGGTCAGTTCGTCACCCTTCAGCACTGTCACAGGCACAGTGGTTTTGGAGAGCTTGGTCGGCAGGGGCGAGGTGACGATTACCGGCTCCAGTTCGGTAGCGGGTTGCTGAGGCGTTTTAGCCTTGATCGAAGCCGATTGTTTATCGGCCAGACTGTCGACGGTGGAGTCGGTCTGATCGGCAGCCAAGGCGGTTAGCGGGAGGCTGGCTATTAGGGTGACGACAATAAGTTTTTTAGGCATGGGGGTTCGTGTTTATTATGTTATATCGTTACATTGTCATGTGAACATATAATGACATGCGCGTTATCTTTTCGCCGCATCGAATTTTCGGCTTTAAAAGCCGCGCGGATTGGCTATGAATACGATTGTTACTATATAACATATCTTATTTGAATGTCCATACCCGTGTTTATATTGCCGGCATGTCCGGTTGCGGATTGTTGGCGTGCCGGTAGAAACCTTACCCGCCTGCGCGGGTGCGCAGTGTGCGCCGACACGCACAATTCGGCATTTTGCATTTTAAACGGTAGAATGCCGGATTTGATAAAACGACCAGGGTTCGACATGCGCACTTCCCAATTTCCGCTTAGCACAGTAAAAGAAACACCGGCCGATGCCGAAATAGCCAGCCATAAACTGATGATACGCGCTGGTTTGATCCGCAAGCTTGCTGCCGGGGTCTACATCTGGTTGCCGATGGGTTTGCGGGTATTGCGCAAGGTCGAACGGATTACCCGTGAGGAAATGGACAGGGCTGGTGGGCTGGAAGTATTGATGCCTGCCCTGCAACCCGCGGAGCTTTGGCAGGAAACCGGTCGCTGGGAAAAGTACGGGCCGGAACTGGCAAGGCTGAAAGATCGGCATGAGCGCGATTTTTGTCTGGGGCCTACCCATGAAGAAATCATCACCGACCTGGCGCGTAACGAACTGAAAAGCTATAAGCAGTTACCTGTCATCTATTATCAGATCCAGACCAAATTTCGCGATGAAATCAGACCGCGCTTCGGCGTCATGCGTTCGCGGGAATTCATCATGAAGGATGCTTACTCCTTCCATCTTGATCAGTCATCCCTGCAAGAAACCTATGAACTGATGTACCAGACCTATACCCGCATATTCAACCGGTTCGGCCTGAAATTTCGGGCGGTCGTCGCCGATTCCGGGGCGATAGGCGGCGCGGTTTCCCATGAGTTTCATGTGCTGGCGGATTCGGGCGAGGACGCCATCGCATTTTCGACGCTGGGCGACTATGCCGCCAATGTTGAAAAAGCCGAGGCCGTGGCGGCAAGCGGCGAACGCGCTTCGCCGGCAGAATCCTCTGAACTGGTGGCGACGCCCGGTCAGCACAGTATCGAGGAGCTTAGTCGGTATTTTGGCGTCGGCGCTGAAAAATGTCTGAAAACCCTGATAGTTCGCGGTGAGGACAATACCCTGGTCGCCCTGTTGCTGCGTGGCGATCATGAATTGAATGCCATTAAAGCCGAAAAAATGCCGGGTGTGCTCTCGCCGCTGCAATTTGCCGGCGATGCGGAAATACTGGCCGCCTGCGGCTGTCATCCGGGCTCGATAGGCCCAATCGGCTTGCAGATGCTGACGATTGCCGATCGGAGCGTGGCGCTGATGTCGGACTTTATTTGCGGTGCAAATCAGGATGGCAAGCATTATAAAGGTATAAATTGGGAGCGGGATATGTCCCTGCCGGAACGGATTGCCGATTTGCGCATGGTGGTGGAAGGTGATCCCAGTCCGGATGGCAATGGCCAAATTACCCTGGCCAGAGGCATAGAGGTCGGGCATATTTTTCAACTGGGCGGCAAGTATAGCGAGGCCATGAATGCTGCTGTCATCAACGAGGCGGGAAAAAATCAGACCCTGATCATGGGCTGTTATGGTATAGGGGTTTCCCGCGTGGTTGCCGCGGCGATCGAGCAGGGGCATGATGAACGCGGCATCATCTGGCCCAATGAACTGGCGCCGTTTCAAGTCGCGCTGTGCCCTATGAACATGCATAAATCCGACCGTTTGCTGGAGACGGTGGAAAAAATCTATCGCGAGTTGCTGGATGCCGGTGTTGAAGTATTGCTGGATGACAGAAAAGTCCGCGCCGGTTTCATGTTTTCCGATATGGAGCTGATCGGCATCCCGCATCGGATCGTCATAGGCGACAAAGGTCTGGACAGCGGCATAGTCGAATATCAGGGGCGTATCGACCTGCAAAGCCAGGAAGTGGCTTTTGCCGATATCGTCGATTTTATCAAAACCAAACTGGCTTGAAGGTTTGGGAAGTTACGCTGGTTCCCTGGAGCCAGCGTAACAACACCTGGAAAATTGGCGGTTAGCGCATCAGGGTAAACATGATTTTGACCGCGCCGCATCTTGGACAGCCCCAGTCTTCCGGCACGTCTTCCCAGCGGGTGCCGGGCGCAACGCCCTGGCGAGGGTCGCCCAGTTCCTCATCATAAATATGACCGCAGGTTTTGCATTTATATTTTCTGAATTCTGACATTTTTAGTCCTCTTGTGCAGTTAATGGTTGAGACGGCCGGTATTCTAGCCTAAGAATTTAAGCGAAAAAACCACGAAAATTTTGTAGTAACCTCGGTATGCCTTTTCGGCGCAGACAGTCTCACTCGCCGGCAAAAGTGATAAAATTAAAAACGCTGGCTGATCCGGCGCAGGGATGAGGCCGGAATACAGCGTACTGGAATGCGGGGCGGCGAATGCGCAACGCGGGGGAGGAAGACGCGCAGCCGGAGCCTGATAACCCGGTGAAAAAAAATAATTCCCTTGAACTTGGCAGGCAAGCTGCATGCTGTCCCACCGAAAGAGGCTTGCTGTGAGGGGGATAAAAAAGTCAAAACCGGAATTCGGTAGCCAGATGCCGGCCGATCCTGAAATCCGGTATTGAAACATCTGTCATTCAGCTTTTATAGCGATTCTTTAGGAAACTTTTATGAAAATACAAAAAAAACAGCAGGGTTTTACGTTGATCGAGATATTGATCGTTATCGCGATAATCGGTATTTTGGTGGCGATTGCCTTTCCAGCCTATCAGCAACACTTGATTCAGCAGAAAGTAACTGAAAGCATGGCGCTGGCCGATCCTGTCAAACAGGCGATTGCTCAGGCGGCCGCCAAGGGTGATATCAGCACTGCGACCAATGCGGATCAGCAGGCAGCCGGATTGTTAGGTGTGCCGGTCAATACCGCCATCAACAACGATGTCGTGGAGTCGGTCACTGTCGCCGGAACCAGCGCCATGGGCGCCAGTCCGCAAACTGCAAACATTACCATCCTCTTTAAAAAGCCGGTTGAAACCGAGCAAAATGCATTTGCGCCCCTGGCTGGCGGCACGCTAATTTTACAGGGAACTTTTGCTGCCGATAGTGTGGTCTGGAGCATCAATACGGCGGCTTCAACGCTGCCCGCCAAGTTTCAGCCCAAAACCGATTAAGCTGAAATCAGTTGCCGGATAGCCAGTTTATTTTTCGGCCAGCTTCCGGGACAGCCTCTTGGTTAACCCGGGAATAGCCTTATGGCCGGATGAAGGATCCATCCGGCCCGCTTATCGCCTGTAAACGTTCCGGCGTACCAATATCCAGCCATAAGCCGGAATGTTTTGTGCCGCCAACCAGGTGGTTTTGCATGGCTGCGCACAAAATGGGCCGTAGTTTTACCGGGCCGGGTGGTATGTCTGCGAACAGGGCGGGATGGTAGACGCCAATGCCGCTGAATGTCAGTTTTTCCGTTTCCTGCTCCAAATCCTGTTCCCATAACCGGCCGTCCTGATCCAGCATAAAATCCCCTTGAGGATGATGCGCCGGGTTGTCTATCATGATCAGATGCGCCAGATCGATGCGCCGGTTGCGCAGGCATGCCAAGGGAAAGTCGCAAAGAATGTCGGCATTCACCACCAGAAAAGGCTGTTCGCCCAGCAAGGGCAGGGCAAAAGCGATGCCGCCAGCCGTTTCCAGCGCAGTATCGCCTTCGTCGGAATAGTGGATACTGACGCCCCATCGCTGGCCATTGCCGCAGTAGTCGCGGATTTGCCAGCCAAGATGGGCAATATTGATGACAATGTCTTTAAAGCCTGCGTTCAGCAGATTTTCAATGCTGTATTCGATCAGGGTTTTGCCGCCGGCTTTCAGTAACGGTTTGGGTGTCCGGTCTGTCAGCGGGCGCATTCGTTCGCCTCGTCCTGCGGCAAGTATCATGGCTTTCATAGTGTCGTCCGATAAACAGGCAAAACCCGCCGCTGCAAAAAATGATTAAATGCCTTTAATTCGGGGTAGGTCTGGCAGACTTGGCCGATATACCCCAAAGTCCGTGGAATGTCAGCCAGATAGGCGGATTTACCATCGCGCAAATGCAGCCTGGAAAAAATGCCCGCCGCCTTCAGATGTCGTTGTAATCCCATGAGGTCGAACCAGCGCTTAAAACGGATAAACTCGACCGATAACAGGCCAGCCGCGAATAGCCGCTGGTAATATTGGTGCGCCCATTGTTCAACCCGGGTATCCGGCCAGCAAATGTAACAGTCGCGCAGCAGTGATACCGGGTCGTAGCTGATCGGGCCGGTCACGGCATCCTGAAAGTCTATGATGCCCGGAGAATCCCGATCCAGAACCATCAGGTTGCGGGAATGAAAATCGCGATGTACGCAGACTTGCGGCTGTTCAAGAGCAGAGTCGATTAAAAGCTGATGCAAAGGCGTGCGGAGAGCTACCGGTAATATTAGTCCCAGTTGTTTTTCCAGAAACCATTCCTCGAAAATGCCTAGCTCCCGTTCCAGTAAAGCTGTATCGTAAGCAGGCAGTCGGCAGGCATAAATATCAATGCCGGTTTGCAGTTCGAACAGACTGTCCAGCGCCTGCCGGTAAAGTTGATCGGCGTTATCGGCCTGGAGAGTATCCAGTAGGCTGATCGAGCCGAAGTCTTCCAGCAAAACAAAGCCATGTTCGATGTTTATGGCGTGGATAGCGGGAACATGCAGTCGCGCAGTCCTGAAAAGTTCGGCTATGCGGATAAAGGGTTCGATATTTTCTTTTTCCGGCGGCGCATCCATGACAATATGACAGCCGGCCTGATGGACGACCCGAAAATAGCGCCTAAAGCTGGCGTCGCTGGAGGCTTTCTCAAGGCGTTGAATATCAAGAAAAACAGTATTTTGTAACCAATTGACGAGTGTGGAAAGGCGTTGATCCGGATAAGGCAAAGACATTATTTATTCACAATTGACTAACAGTAGGGCAACCTAAGGTAAAATATACTAGGTATTTTATTCGATTTCCATTCTGCTAAGTCAATTTAGCCGCTTTTGTGCATACATGAATCTTCGGTTTTTCCATATCTGGTTGGCATTTGTTTTCGTTTCGGGCCTTGTGCATGCGGCCGGAAATAGTGCATGGGATTGCGAACAGGCGCAAAATGGCGAGTGGACATGTCAAAATCAGGGCGCCCCAGGGGCGGAACCGGCAAAGACGGTCACCCCCACGCCCAGGCGGGTGGGCGGGGAGCAATCCGCAACCGGGACGGAGCCGCTACAGCCAGCGACCCAGCCGGCTTTAAAGCAATCCCCGGCTGCCTCGGCGGAACCAGCGCCAGCATCGACGCAGCCGATTGTGGTGAACGTGCCGGCTTCGGCCCAGCCAGCGTCGGTTCAGGCGCCGCCTATTTCGCCGCAATCGCCCGTATCGGCGCCGGCGCAACCCGTCCTGGCGCAAACACCCGTTCCGCTAACCCCGCCCGCTCCGGTTCAGTCGGCTTTGGAGCAGAGTTCGGCGGCGGCAGAGAACGGCGAAAGCGAAAAGCCGGCGGCAGCCCCTGCCGCCGAGCAGCAAAAGCGGCATGTCCGGGTTACGGAAAGCCAGAAACCTCGGCTTCAGAAAGTCGAACCGATTCCAGAACAGACCGAAAGCATTGCCAGACAGCCAGGCTGGAGTTGTCAGGCAGGCGGCAACAAGCAAAACTGGAATTGCAATCTGGCTGGGCCGGACACCAAGGGGGAGCCGCAGGTTGTGGCAAGCGGACAGTCAGGCTGGAACCTGTTGTCCCCTGCATTCTCCGATAGTCAGGAGCTGACTTTTCAGAGGTTGCGGGCGGAATATAAACAGGATCCCTGGATGGACTGCGGAAACTGGCGGGTCAGGAAAAGAAAGCTGCTTTTGACGCCGCAGGTTAATCGGGATAGTGCGCCAACCGATGTTACCGCTGATTTTTCAGAAGCTTTTGAAGGCGAAGTGCTTAACTTTGCCGGTAGTGTCGATATGGTTCGCGCCGATCAGCACTTGCTGGCGGATAAGGCCAGCTACGATACGGCTGCAGACACCATGGATGCGCAAGGCAATGTGATTTACAGTGAAGGCGCGATGGCTTTTTCCGCTGAAACGGCGATGATGAGTCTGGACACCAGCGAGGCCAGGCTTAGAAAAGCGCTGTTTATTTCCGGCGATGGCCCTTTACGCGGTAGCGCCAGCGTCATCTATCGGGATAACGAATACCTTTCCCGGTTTAACGACTCGGCTTTTACTAGTTGTGCGCCCGGCAATCAGGACTGGGTCATGCATGCCGCGCGGCTGAAAATAAACCGTGAAAGCGGGCAGGGTGCGGCCAGGGATTTATGGATGGAATACAAGGGTGTGCCATTGTTCTACACCCCCTATATTTCCTTTCCAACCGATAACCGCCGTCTTTCCGGATTTCTGGCGCCAAACTGGGGAAGCACACAGCGTTCCGGTTTTTATGCTTCCATGCCGTTTTACTGGAATATCGCGCCGAATGTCGATACGACTATTACGCCCCGCTATTTTTCCAGCCGTGGTGAAATGCTGACCAATAAATTACGTTACCTGACCGAAAGTTCCAAAGGCACATTCGGTTTTGAATACATGCCCAACGATCAAACGCTTAACAAGCCCAGGTATTCTTTCAGCTTAAAGGATAACAGCACGATTACCTCCAATCTCAACTCGGTCGTCAATCTCAATCTGGTATCCGATACTAACTACTTTACAGATTTAAACACGGCGCTGGGTTTTAACAGAAGCAGTTTCCTGCCCAGTAACGCCGCCTTGAATTATGTCGGCAGTGGTTTGAATATGAATGCAACCATGCAGCATTATCAATCGGTTGACCCTACTTATAGCAAATCGGCATTGCCCTATGACGTGCTGCCGAAATTAAACATGAACGCCAGCCATACTTTTGGCGGTGGCATGCCGATCAAGGTGCAGATGGATAGTCAATACGCCAATTTCCATCATAATGTTCTGGTCAACGGACAGCGCTTGATGCTGCAACCTGCGGTATCCATGCCGTTCGAGTCGACAGCCGGTTTTTTTATACCTAAAGTTTCTCTGCAAAGCACGCAGTACGAGTTAAGCAATCAGACCCTTGCCGGTCAGCCTTCCAGCATTAACCGCACCTTGCCTGTGTTGTCGCTGGATAGCGGACTGGCATTTGAAAAGGCCATGAATTTTGGCGATTCGACCTATAACAACATCATTGAACCGCGCATTTTCTATTTATATATCCCGCGCAAGAATCAGAGCGATATTCCGATTTTTGACACCACAGCCTATGATATTAACTTCAACAGTCTGTTCAGGGAAAACAGTTATAGCGGATATGACCGTTTGCAGGACGCCAATCAGATTACCCTGGCGGCGACCAGCCGCTATGTCGATAACAAAACCGGTCTTGAACCTCTCAAGGCTAGCCTGGGTTCGGTCATTTATTTCGAGAATAGAACGGTTACCTTGCCCGGCATCAATACCCTGGTCAGCAAGACATCCAATTATGTCGGCGAATTAAGCGGGCAGATCAACGAAAATCTGTCCTATGACACCGGTGCGCAATGGAACACGGAACAAAATAGTCTGGCGAGTGGTAAGGTGGGCCTGAAATTCAGAAATCAGCCCAATCAGATTTTCGATATAGGCTACCGATACCGCAGTGCTAACGCCAACCCGTTCATTCTGCCGACCCTGATACCCGGTACCGTTTCGACACAGGCCAATATCTCGTTGACGGATGTTTCCTTCCGCTGGCCGTTGTTTGATCAATGGTATGCAATGGGGCGATGGCAATATTCGCTGAATTTTGACAAAACCCTGGAAAGTTTTATTGGTCTGGAAAAAGAGAACTGCTGCTGGCGCTTCCGACTGATCGGCAGGCGATTCATCAACGGCGCCACCACAAACAGCTATGTGGCCTCCAATGTGACGCCGCAAACTGCATTTTTCGTGGAACTGGAACTTAAAGGCTTGTCAGGTATCGGTGATGATGTTGATTCCTTCCTTCAAACCGTACTGAATGGTTACCGTCCGGCCAGTTCATTTTAAGAAAATTATGATTAAGACATTTTTTATTGCATTCTGGCTATGGACAGCGCTTTACAGTCTGGAGACCCAGGCAAGGGTACTGGATAGGATGGTCGCGGTGGTCGAGGATGACGTGATACTGGAACGCGAACTGAATGTGGAAGTGGCGGCAATTACCGCAAAATTGAAAGCCGGCAATGTGATGATTCCGCCTGAATATGCGTTACGCAAACAGGTTATAGAGCGGATGATTGTCGACAAATTGCAAAAGCAGATGGCGGCCAGGGCGGGTATTCAGGTTAGTGACGAAATGTTGCGCAATTCGGTTGCCGATATTGCAGGCAGAAACGGTTTATCGGTTGAAGCCTTTCGGGTGGAACTGGCGCGACAGGGGATGGACTACAAAAGCTTTGAAGAAAATTTGCGTAATGAAATTGCCATTAATCAATTAAGAGGGCATGAAATCGGTTCCCGCATCAAGGTGACGGATGCGGAAGTGGCGCATTATATGGAGACCCAGGGCAAGGCGGGATTGAGTAACTCGCAATACCGGCTGGGGCATATTCTGATTGCTGTTTCCGAGGCTGCATCGGCCACCACAATCCAGAAAGCCAAGGAAAAAGCCGATCAGGTCGTTAATGAATTACGGACGGGAAAAGATTTTAAACAGATGGCGATCAGCGTCTCCAATGATGACAATGCCCTGAAAGGCGGCGATCTGGGCTGGCGGAGCATCAATCAGATTCCAACCCTGTTTGTCGATACGGTTGCCAGCATGACGCTGGGCGAGGTATCCGAGCCCATTCGTAGTCCCAGCGGTTTTCATATCATCAAGATTCTGGAGATGGAAGGCGTTGGGCAGCATATCATCACCAAAACCAAAGTCCGGCATATTCTGATCAAGACCAATGAACTGATCGACGACGCCGAGGCGCAGAAGCGCCTGGAGGCGTTACGCGATCGTGTTCGCGGCGGCGAAGATTTTGCAGCATTGGCGCGGGGGCATTCCGACGATAAAGGCTCGGCCATCAACGGCGGTTCTCTGGAATGGGTGATGCCCGGGGCGCTGGTGCCGCCTTTCGAGCAGGCCATGAACAAGCTGGAGATCAATGAAGTCAGCCAGCCGGTTCAGACCCAGTTCGGCTGGCACATCATACAAGTGCTGGGCAGGGAGAGCCAGGACAATAGCGAACAGTTTAAAAAGGAAAGAGTCAGAGATGAAATCCGCAAGCGCAAAATTGAGGAAGAGACCGAGTTGTGGTTAAGGCGTTTACGGGACGAAGCCTACGTTGAAATCGATCAGGACAGATTGTAATGGAAAGTAGCGCCATCTCGGCTGAAAAGGAACTGGAAAGGCTTGAAAAGCGCCTTAAATATACTATCGGCTCCCAGAATCTGGCTATCCAGCGGGAGCAGATTCAGTCTCTGGCCGAAAAGCTGGATATCAGCCTGCTGGACTGTGCGGCCGCACTGTTATTTTTTTGTCAGCCTCAGGCTGAACGGACGGCCAGGATCCCCCAAAAGCCGTCCGTCGAATCGCTAAAAGCGCATTACCGGTTTGTCCGCTACCGGCTGGATATCGGCAGCCAGCATCAGGTCGGCAAAGAGCAGATTCAGGCGGTTCTGATAGAAGAATCCGGCGTAGACAGAAAACGGATAGGCAAAATCGATATTCGGCAGAATTATACGCTGGTTGAATTGCCGGACGGTATGCCGGCGGATATTTTTCAACTGTTGTCGGAAGCGACCATCGCCGACCGCCGACTGGCGATCAAGCGCGTCAAATCCAACCGGCGCGGCGCCAAGATAAACGACAAGGCATAAGCAACAGCCCTGTCTAACCACTAAAACCGGGTTTTTCGAGATTATCCGGCCATCAAAAAACAACGGGTTATGGTTTTGTAATGATTCAGCCTGAAATTAAATCACAGCCAGTTCGCAGGCATTAGCTTCAAGATGTTGAGCCGCACGTTGTTTGGCATATCCTGCAACAATCTGTTTTATAACAGAAAATATTAACGGTGAATAGGCGGATGGTTTTTGGGGCGCGTGGTGCGGGGCCGCTGTAGTGATGCGGTATGCGACGTTTTTGGCGATAAGCTGCAAGCCAGGCTGAAATAAACACAGGAATATTTGAGCCACATTACCTGTCAGGATAGTAAAATACTCCATCAAGCTGCTTAGGCAGTCAGCACCATACTTAGCCATAGTCACTATGACCATTCAATATATCAACAGCCCCGAACAACTCCCCGCCCTTTGTCAACAGATCAGCGAACAGCCCTGGATTGCCCTGGATACGGAATTTCTAAGAGAAAAAACCTATTACCCCAAGTTTTGCCTGCTACAGATTGCAACACCCGAATGGGTGGCCTGCGTCGATCCTCTGGCAATCAGCGATCTGACCTCTTTATTTGAAGCGATTTATAATCCGGCCATTGTCAAAGTCCTGCATGCCTGCCGGCAGGATCTGGAAATTTTTTATCAGATTACCGGCAAAATTCCCAGCCCGGTTTTTGATACCCAGATTGCCGCGCCGCTGCTGGGTTTTCAGGAAAATCCCGGTTACGCCATGCTGGTATCCAGCTTTCTGAATATCAATCTTAACAAGGCTCACACCCGTACGGACTGGTCGGAGCGGCCGCTGAGCGAAGATCAGATCCAGTATGCAGCGGATGACGTGATTTATCTGTGCAAAATATATCGACTGATGTGCGCGCAACTGGAAAAACTGGGGCGGCTGGACTGGCTGAACAGCGATTTCGAATTATTGTATGATCCCGAACTGTATCAATTGTCGCCTGAAAACGCCTGGTTGAAAATTCGCGGTAAAAACAAACTGACCGGCAAGCAGTTGTCCATCATGCAGGCGCTCACCGAATGGCGGGAACGAACCGCCCAGCAGGAAAACAAGCCGCGTAGCTGGCTGTTACAGGACGAACTGCTGCTGGAACTGGCAAAACTGCAACCGGTGACACTGGCTGAACTGGCCAGGATACGCAATATCAACGAACGTACGGTTAACCGATATGGCAAGGTGTTGTGCGAGCTGGTCGAGTCCTCTCGGCAACGGCCGCCCAAACCGTTGAATGAAAAAGACCGCCCCGCCAAAAAGACCCAGCAGCATGAGGCTGTGCTGGATGTGCTAAGTTCGGTGGTTCGAATCCGTGCCGAGGAAAACTCGCTCAACCCGATTATTCTGGCGACCCGCAAGGATCTGGAGGCGTTGCTGTTCGGCGAGGAGGATAGTCTGTTGCTGCAAGGCTGGCGTTACAAAATGGCCGGACAGGAGTTACAGGGCCTGTTGCAGGGCGAATATACGCTGACTATCAAACCTGATACGGTCATAGTCAGCAAGGTCTAGGAGGCTGTTTCCGGCGCGGTTGCGGCGGCAAAAACTGCCTTGAATGCCGGGCGTTTAATAAAACCGGAACCGGACGCCCAAGAGAGTATTCATCATTCAGGCGCGCACGCCACGCGCCTTCCGTTCCGGCCGGCTCAGGTTAAGATCAGGTCAGCAGCTTGTCCAGCAGCATCATGATGATAAAACCCATCATCAACGAAAAAGTGGCTATTCTGGAACGGCCGTAGGCATGCGTTTCCGGGATGATTTCTTCACTGATCACAAACAGCATGGCGCCTGCCGCAAAACCCATGGCGATCGGTAAAATTGATGAAAACATGGTGACCATGGTGATGCCAAGAAAACCGCCTATCGGCTCCACCAGCCCGGTCAGGGTTGCGATACCGACCGCTTTCCACTTGTTATAGCCCAAGCCGACCAGAGGCAGGGCCACCGCCAGTCCTTCCGGCATATTTTGCAGGGCTACGGCAAGCGAAAGAACCAGGCCGTTATTGATGTCGCCGGAACCGAAACTGACGCCGACAGCCACGCCCTCCGGAAAGTTGTGGATGGTGATGGCGATAATGAACAGGGATATCTTTTGCAGCGAGTCCAGGCTGCTGTCGTTGACGCTATCGAAATGCAGATGCGGTAACCGTCGGTCGGCAAAATGCAGAAACAGCGCGCCGAGCAGCATGCCTGCCGCGACTACCCAGATGCCTTTGCGGGGCCAGATGAGGTCGCCGAAATCCATGCCCGGCACCAGCAGGGAGAAAGCGGTAGCGGCCAGCATTACACCAGCCGCTGCGCCCAGCATGCAGTTAAAAACGTTTTGGGAAATATCCTTGAAAAACAAAGCCGGCAGGGCGCCGATGCCGGTCGCCATGCCTGCCAGAATGCTGGCAAACAGGCCGATGACCACGATGTGGTCAAAAATCAGGTACAGGCTGCCGAAGATGACAAGCTGGCTGAACAGAAACAGGCCGACGAAAACGCCCCAGCGTTTTAACGGCGGCAGCCCCATGACAACATCGTATTGTGGTAATTCGCGCACACGCAAATAGACTTGTTCTATGAAGGACTGGATGTTAAACATGTAAGGCTCCGCCGGTTATTATTGGATCAAACGCAGATTATACTGAAGAACAGCCGGATTCAATCAATATAACGCCTCAGCAAATCCCCGTAACTGTCAATTCGCCGGTCGCGCAGGAATGGCCAGATCTGTCGGGTCTGCTCGCTACGCCTGCCATCCAGGGTGGCGAACAGCAAGGTGTCCTGCTGATGACCGGCGCTGGTCAATATTTCACCCTGAGAGCCGGCGATAAAGCTGTTGCCCCAGAAATCAATGCCCGGACAGTGATCCGGCGCGGCTTCGAAGCCGATGCGGTTACAGGCTATGACAGGAATGCCGTTGGCGACGGCATGGCCGCGTTGTATGGTGATCCAGGCATCGAGCTGGCGCTGTTTTTCGGCCTGATCATCCTCTGGATTCCAGCCGATGGCGGTGGGATAGATCAGCATATCGGCGCCAGCCAGCGACATCAGTCGGGCCGCCTCCGGATACCATTGATCCCAGCATATCAGCACCCCCAGTTTGCCGATGGAAGTGTTGATAGGCGTAAAACCCAGGTCGCCGGGGGTAAAATAAAACTTTTCGTAAAAGCCCGGATCATCAGGGATGTGCATTTTCCGGAAAGTGCCGGCGATGCCGCCATCCTTGTCGAACACCACTGCGGTATTGTGGTATAGGCCCGCCGCTCTTCTTTCAAAAATTGTCGAAACGATGACGATCTGGTGGGCTTTGGCGACGGCCGCTAGTGTTTCGCTATCGGGGCCGGGAATGGCTTGGGCCAGATCAAAGCAGGCAGTGTCTTCGCTCTGGCAGAAATAATGGTCAAGATGCAGTTCCGGCAGAACCACCAGATCGGCATGCTGTTTGGCCGCCTGCTCAATTTGGCGGATCGAATAGGCCAGGTTTTTCGTCCTGCCGCTGTTGCAGCTTTGTTGTACGGCACAGGCAATGATATTATTTTTCATAAGCTTGAGTTTTTTTGGAAGAGTGTCGGCTTAAACAGGCATTTTTAAAGTCGGTGCTGTCGAGGCTATTTCTGGTTCAAAATAAAACCTCGTATCCCCATCCGGGATAAGGATTAAAAATTTAACGCCACGCTGGCCGGAATCTGCATGCTGGCGCAATGCAGGCTGCCGTACTGATGCACCAGCGGCCGGCAAGGTGTGGCAATAAGCTGGCGATCGGGAAAACACGCCGCCAGTCGTTCAGTCGCCACGCTGTCATTGGCGTCATCGTAGACCGGAACCATGACCGCGCCGTTAATGAACAGGAAGTTGGCGTAATTGGCGGGTAATTGTTGGTCGTGTTCGTCAAAAATCGGTTTGGGCAAGGGCAGGGCAACCAGTTTGTAGGGTTCGCCGTTTTCGGTTCTAAACGTCTGCAATTGCGCTTCCATGTTTTTCAGGCTCGGGTAAACCGGGTCTGCTTCGTCGTCGCAACTGCAATAAGCGATGGTATTGGCGTCCACGAAACGGGCCAGGGTATCGATATGGGCGTCTGTGTCGTCGCCGGCCAGATTGTCCTGTTCCAGCCATAAAATCCGTTTCACGCCCAGATAATTCCGTAACTGGCTGGCGATGGCCTGTTCGGATAATTGCGGGTTGCGGTTGGGATTGAACAGACAGTTTTTGGTGGTCAGCAACGTGCCCATTCCGTCGGATTCGATGCTGCCGCCTTCCAGTACCAGATTGACAGTGGCGTTGGGATGGCCTTTGAATATCGGGTGGGCAAACAGCGCCAGATTCAGGGCGTCGTCGGCCGCATGCGGATATTTGCCGCCCCAGCCGTTGAAACGGAAGTTCAGCAATTGTACGCTGGCTTTCGGGTGCCGCCATTCCAGGCTGATAAACACCGTGTCGCGCACCCAGATGTCGTTATAGTCGGCCTGTATGAAATGAAGCTGCGGGTTGTCCGGCAATTGCGACTGAATATGTTGTTGATGTTCGCCGTCCCGGCAGATGATAATCAGGGGTTGAAAGCGGGTGATCGTGGTGGCGATAAAATGATAGGAGTCCTCCACGGCAGACAGATTGGTAAAGTCGCCGCCATGATGCGGCCAGGCAATTATAACGGCGGATTGCGGTTCCCATTCGGCTGGAAAGCGGATCATGAATGACTCCCTGAGTAAATTGGTTATGAAAGAAATGGCTTATTGTACCAATGCCGGTTATGGAATGTTTTTTTGGACATAAATTTATCTAAAAAATTGACAAGCCATGGCTGCGGATATATATTCAAATCTATGAATATTTTCACGCCTATTTCCAGAAAACACCTATGGTGGCGGCTACCTGCCGCTGCGGTGTTTCTGTTTTTTTAAAAAAAATCTGAAGCAACCGCGGGTTTTACCGCGACTGCCCGACGATTCGCCTAAGGCCCGCATCAATAATGGAGGCCTAATGGCAATAACAATCCTGTCCAATCGCAACACCTTGTTAGGCTTCGCCATGGCGGTGCTGGCGGCTATCGGCTTTTCCGCCAAGGCCATTCTGGTCAAACTGGCCTATTACGATCAGGTGGACGCCGTCACCCTGCTGGCCTTGCGCATGCTGTTTTCCGCGCCGGTATTTCTGCTGGTCGCCCTGAGCCATGCCCGGCAAAAACAGCCAAGTCCGATGCTGGGCAAGGACTATCTGGCGGTTTTTATCCTGGGCATCCTGGGGTACTACCTGTCCAGCCTGTTCGATTTTATCGGTCTGCAATACATATCGGCCGGGCTGGAACGGTTGATACTGTTTCTGTATCCGACCATGGTGGTTCTGCTGTCGGTCTTCCTGCTGGGCAAAGTGTTTGGCCGCAAGGAAGTGATGGCCCTGCTGCTCAGTTATGGCGGCATCGGTCTGGTGTTTTTTGATGAACTGCACATCCAGTCCGAGAATCTGCTGTATGGCGCGGGTTTTGTGTTTGCCAGCACCCTGACCTATTCGCTGTACCTGATAGGGGCAGGAGAGACTATTAACCGCATCGGCGCAACGCGGTTCACCGCCTACGCCATGCTGGTCGCCAGTACCGCCACTGTGCTGCAATTTGTCTGCACCCATCCGCCGCAGGCCTTGCTGGTGACGATGCGGGTCTATCAGCTAAGCGCGCTGATGGCGATCTTTTCCACGGTGTTGCCAGTGTTCATGCTGTCCTGGGCCATTCGCCTGATAGGTTCGGCCCATACCTCCATGATAGGTTCAATCGGCCCGGTCGCCACGCTGTTCATGGCGACAGAAGTGCTGGGCGAGGAATTGAGCCTGATGCAAATTGGTGGCGCGGCGCTGGTGATGAGCGGAGTGTTGAGTCTGACTTTGAAACGGCCGAAGGCTAAGTCTGTTGCGTGAAACATGGAAGTCAGGATGAAATAGGCCGGGCGAGATCAAGCAAGTCAGCATTTTACGCTTGTGAAGTCATTTAGGCATAATCCGATTTTAATCCCCGGCAGACTCCAGCATCTCCCGGGCATGGGCCAGGGTGTTTTCGGTCATGGTTACGCCGCCCAGCATCCGCGCAATTTCGTTTACCCGTTGCTCATCCGTCAGGCGGGTTACACTGGAAGAGGTGACCGCCGCCTTTTGATTTTTGCTGACAAACAGATGCTGATGGGCCTGGGCGGCGACTTGCGGCAAATGGGTGACGCACAATACCTGCCGATTTGCGCTCAGGCGGCGCAATTTTTGGCCGACGATTTCGGCAATGCCGCCGCCGATACCGGAATCCACTTCGTCGAAAATCATGGTCGGCGTGGTTTTGTCGGTGCTGGTGGTGACCTGTATCGCCAGGCTGATACGCGACAGCTCGCCGCCGGAGGCTACCTTAGCCAGCGGTTTGGCAGGTAGGCCGGGATTGGTGCTGATTAAAAATTCAATAGTATCCAGGCCGTTACGTTGCGGTTCGCCATCCGGCTGGCTGTTGAGTTTGACGATAAACTCGCCATGCGGCAGACCCAATTCCTTAATGGTGGCGGAAATGCGCTGTTGCAGCAGGTCGGCATATTGCTGGCGGCTGGCGGAAAGCTGCGCAGCCAGCTTTTGATAGTCTTGCAATAGGCGCTGGCAATCTACAGTCAGGGTTTCGATGCGTTCACTGCTGTGGGTCAGGTTATCCAGTTCGACGGCTAATTGCCCGGCCAGTTCCGGCAAGGCTTCCGGCGGGGTTTTATGTTTGCGGCTCAGATTTTGTATCACCCCAATCTGATTTTCCAGCCAGATGAGTTGCTGCGGATCAGCCTCCTGATTTTCCAGAAAGCGGCGCAGTTGCTGGGTGGCTTCGTTAATCTGGATTTCGGCGTCACTCAGCAGTTCGCTAATGGCGTTCAATTCCGGTGCGTATTGCGATAACTCGGCAATGGTCTGGATGCTATGGCTGAGCATTTCTGCTACTGACTGCTGATCATTATCATAGAGTATGTCCAGTTGCTGCTGGCCGCTGCTGAGAATCTTGCTCAGATTAGCCTGTTTGTTATGTTCGGTCTCCAGTGCCTGAAAATCGAAATTTTCCAGATCCAGTTGTTGCAATTCTTCCAGCTGAAAGCGCAGTAATTCCTCGCGGGCGGCCTGATCGCTACCGGCTTTAATCAACTGTTGCAGTTCCTTATGAGCATGTTTCCAATCTTGATAGCAACTGTTCAGTTGTTCCAGCAAAGGTTGATTATTGGCAAAATTATCCAGCAACCGCCGTTGTTCCTCGTCGTCCAGCAGGGTCAGGTGAGCATGCTGGCCGTGGATTTCCACCAGCAGGCGGCTTAGGCTTTGCAGGGTTTGCAGATTGACCGGACGGTTATTGATATAGGCTTTGGAGCGGCCATCGTCGCTGACGGTGCGGCGGATCATGCACAGGCCGTCATCGTCCAGCTCATTGTCCAGCAGCCACTGTCTGGCCAGCGGCGCGTCGGCCAGATCGAATTCAATATTAATCTCCGCCCGCTTGCAATTGGGGCGCACATAGCCGGAGTCGGCCCGGTCGCCCAGCGCCAGCCCCAGCGCCGTCAGCAGTATGGATTTGCCGGCCCCGGTTTCGCCGGTCAGCACAGACATGCCTGGCTCAAGCGTCAAATCCAGGGCGTCAACCACGGCCAGATCGATGATATTAAGGTTTAAAAGCATGGCATCAGGCAGGGTAGCCGCCGCTCCAGTTGAGTTTGCTTCTTAAAATATGGAAGAAATCGTGATCTTCGGGATGCAGGATTTTAATCGGTTTTTCCGATTTTTTGATGACTATTTTATCGCCTATCAGCACGTCCGGAATTTCCAGATGATCGCAGGTCACCAGAGCATTGATCTGTTTGGTCTGGCTAAAGCAGATTTCTATCCTGGCGTTGTCGTCTATGACGATGGGCCGGTTCGACAGGGTGTGAGGATTGAGCGGCACCAGCACCAGGGCATGCAGGGCAGGATGCAGAATCGGCCCGCCGGCGGACAGCGAATACGCGGTGGAACCGGTTGGCGTCGCCACAATCAGGCCGTCGGAGCGCTGGGTGTTAAGATAAACCCCGTCTATGCTGGTGACGATTTCGATCATGCTGGGCGTCACCCAGCGATGCACCACCACCTCGTTCACCGCCGTCTGGCTATGGATGATCTCCCCGTCCCGAAAGATGTTGGCCTGCAGCATGCAGCGTTCTTCCGTAATGTAATGCCCGGCCAGAATCTGTTTTAGTCGCAGTAATACCTGTTCCGGCGAGATGTCGGTCAAAAAACCCAGTCGCCCAAGGTTGACGCCCAATAGTGGGGTTTCATAATCCGCCGCCGCCCGTGCCGCCGATAAAAACGTGCCATCGCCGCCGACGGCGATAATCAGGTCGCAATGTTTCGGCAAGCTGGCGATGGGGGCGCTGACCACATCGGCGTCATAGATAAAGTCCGCGCTTTGGGTGTCGATGACAATGCCATGTCCCATGCTTTGCAAAAAGCGGTAAATCTCTGTCAGTGTGGAGGCAATGCCGGGATCGCCGAATTTGCCGATAATGCCGATACGGGGGAAAAGTTTGGGCATGGAGGATGGGTTAGCCGTTTGGGTGGGCTGGATTATACAAATAAATTGGGGTGGGGCGCAGGATTAACGCTCCCTAACAGGCTGTTGATTTTCTCAAAATCCAACAGAGTTGCCACTAAATATATTACTGTGTTTATATTGACGGCACTGTATGTGGTAGCAAGCTAACGGCTAAGATGTGTTTTTCAACAGCCTGCTAAAGCTTATTGCTCTGCCGCCCGCAGGGTGCGTTCCAGTTCTGTTCGCAACGCCTCGCGGTCTGGCAGGTAGAGTTGGTATTGCTGTACATAACAATTGGCTGTTCATGCCGTAAGTGGCGTATTCCATCAATAGTTCATCTTTTTGGCGGCTGAGGATAATGCCGATGGGCGGATTATCGCTTTCGATGTTTTCTTCGTTGGCAAAATACCCTAAATAGAGTTTGCTCAGTAAATTAGCCCGAGCAATCGACAAGCCGGCCGGGCAAATTGAAGGTGACTCGTCGATATAAAAACATCTGTTCCCAAGCTTGGCTTAAAGCCGGGATAAAACCAGCGA
>JAQTUW010000069.1 GCA_028707085.1 Methylococcales bacterium
CATGCATTGCCTTGGCGCCCGTCTCGCCCAGCCAAAAAGGCAAACTATTGTTCCTGCCGAGGCTGGCGTATGTAGCCAGCACACCCCGCTCATCTTCACTTTCGCCATTGCCGATGGGTCCGCCGAAACGCGGAGCCTGCCGGGGATAGGCATGGACGTCCCAGGCATCCTGATAACGGTCCAGGCCAAGTTGCAATACCTGTTTGAACCAGTCGTCCTCACCCGGCCGCACCAGGCTGCCGCCGATGTAATGGGCATCTTTTCGTTGTTTATGCGCCTGTTCATATTCCCACTTGGCACGTTCTACCCAATGCGCCGGGTCACGCAACTTTTGCCATTCAGGTTCACGGCGAATATCGATTTCGTTAGTCGATTTGAAAAACCGGGTAAATGCTGCTGCTGTTTTAATGAAATTCTGACCATCCGTTTCGTTATCATTAAGCCAGTTGCTGTCACCCGAGGAATCGGCGAATAACACCAGATCAAGTTGTTTCGCTCGCTCCCACTTGCTCTTATACTGCGCTTCGAACCCCGGGTAGCTGCCATAGCTTTTGTAAATCCCCATCCTTTGCAGCCAAGCGAAATACCCGCCTTCCTGGATAAAGCTCTTGTCGCCGTCAGCCAAGGCGTAATAGTCGTTGTTCCAGAGTTTTTTCTTGTCCAGCCTCTGCTTTTGTTCAGCGACTCCGCCCACTACCGAGAAGCCGTCGGCGGGATAATTCATGATCAATTTGCCTTCCGGCGTATACAAGGACGGATAAACGGCATAATACCCGGATTCGGCAATTTTGCCGAAGTCTGCTTCAACTTCGCCGGGGAACAAGCCGGTCATTTCCCTTTCGGCAATTTGTTTGCCGCCGTAATCAACCAGACGCAAACACAGCTTCGCCTGAAAGCGCGGCAGCGGCGCGGGCAAGCTGGTTTCTTCCAAAACCGGATGCCAGCGCATGTCCACCCGCAGCTTGAGCTTGTCGCCCGGATGCGGCAAATTGGCCGGCGCGTTTACGAAGACAAGAGGACGCAATTTGGCGGCGATTCCGTTAAGCGCAAGATCGGCACCGGGATCACTCAGTTGCGTCCTGATCGAATCCAGCGGCCGGCCGGAAGGATCAGTGAATAGGCCCGAGAAGTAAAATCGTTGGCCTTGGTCATGCTGCATTACCAGCTTGACCAGCAGGCTGTGCCAGCCTTGTGACAGATTCAGCCTAGCCACCTGCGGAGCTTCAGGACGATCCGCCAGCGCGGTTGCCGTTAAGCCTTCAGTGGTCAGGCCGTGCATCAGGGTTTTTAATTGCCTCACTGAAGTCGAGAATCCGGCCGGAGGCTTCAGGTCACCGGTCAACTTGAAAGGCTGTCCATCCAGCCAGCCGGCGCTCCGGATACCGGATTGTTTCAGGTGAAGCTGCGCCTCGGTGGGTCGATCGGCATGCAGGTAAAGCTGAGCGTAGCCGCTGCCCCGCGACCAGCCGTAGCTGTGCCGGGTGCTCGCTTCAATGTCGGCAACGCCGTCGGCTTGCGTGGTTGAGACGCGCCAAGACCGCATTTTACCGCCCATCATTTGCAGACTAAGGTAGGATTGGCCTGGATTCGGACGCAACACGGTTTCGTTATCCAGCCCGAAAACCGAAACACCTGCCAAGCCGTCCTGCAAACCGCCCACCAGCCAGGCTTCCGGCACGCCGTTTTTAAGCGGCTTAGGCGCAGCCGCTGCAACTGCAACCGGTGCAGGCATCCTGCCGGCCTTGCCGGGATTAATCAGAAACCCGGCCACATCCGTTTCGTCGTTGGGCTTGGACAAGACGCCAAGAATGTCGTAGTGATCGTCAGTCATCACCGCTGCCGGTAGCGCCTTGAGATTCAAGCTGCGGGCAAAAGCCTCGGCTTCCTGCCCTATCAGATAGGTTACCGGCAGTTTTTCATAGCTCGTTCGTGCAACATCGGAAGCCAAGCCACGGAACAGGATATCGTCCTTTCCGCCTTTTCCGTCCAGCAGATACAAGTGCTGATTGGCGCCAGGCACGGCCTTGGTTAGCGCCAGAAAGCGATTTCTGGACTGAGCCTGAGCGGCGTTCATCCAATCACCCAATGGCGTCTCCAGTTGCAGCAGGAAGGCATCGAAGACTTTGGCCCCGTCCGCCTTGCCGGTATTATCGATTTCCAGCCAGCGGTCGCCCGGCAACACAGTGACGGTGGACGGAGCCTGCAGCCACTGATATTCCCAGGGCGAGGTATTCGTCAAAGCAAGATACCCTCGAGCCGCCAGCTCATCTCGATTCGCACCGGCCTTGACCGTGAAATTCTGGCTGACCTGAGAGACCTCGCCGCCGCTTTTGTAGCGGGCAAAAAAACGGTACTGTCCCGGCGCAATTGCCGGGGTGAGTTCAAAATGAAAATTTGCGCCCCAGTTACCGAAACCCTGGTGAAAAACCTGAACCTCGTCCTTTTCAGTTAACAGTGACTCAGCACCGGGACCGGCAGTGGCCGTACCAAGTACAACTTGCAAGGCGGGGTCTTTTTCCGCTGTCCCGAGTGCAGGGGCATTGCCTAAATCCAGCAGCACCAGCGGCCTGTCTGGCGTGCCCCTGGCCGGTAGTGCGGACAATGGCGGAGCGAGCAGAAAGGCGTCGAAGACCTTGGCATCATGGCCGGAGCCGTTATCCCGCACTTCGATGACTGCGTCGCCAGCCTTAAGATTGACGGGCGATTCGCCTGCTATCCAGGCATATTCCCAACCCTTCGGCTTCATAGACAAGGCTGCGCGCAACTCCAGCCTGGATGCATCAGGTCCGGCCCAGACTTCGAAAGATTGCACACAAACGTCAGGATCTCCGCCCTGCCGCCAACGAGCCCAAAAGGTGTAAGGCTTGGCCGGGAAACCGGGTTTGACGTTAAAACGAAAGCCGATCTTCCAACTGCCGAAACCGGGGTGTAAAGAGCTGATCTCATCTTTATCTGTCTGGATCGATGCATCTCCTTCATGAGCGTAAACTTCGCCTGTAAACACCCGCCTTGTCTTATCGTCAATGCCAGCCGACGGCGGCTGACTGCCCAGTTCAAGCAACAACGCAGGCCGCTCTGCTGAGGCTTCTACCGGCAATTCTGCGGATACTCCGGTACCTGCAAAGGACAATCCGGTGAAGGCAATCAACGCTGTCTGTACTGTGAAAAGAAATAGGGCCAACGGATTCATAGCTTATATAAGGTTTGGGGGTGGGCTACCCTGATACGCTCGCAAGGATAAGTAATACCACATTAAGTGTGTATAATAACGGCTTTTCAGTTGAGCTAGCCAGCGAATGTAACAGAAGTACGTTTGGATTTTTAGATACCGTTACGATATCGTAAACTGATTCCCATGCAGTACGGCATCCTCATTGGATTATTTGGGAAGAGGATTACTTTTGACGATTAAACATAAAAATCAATGAAAGAGCTCATTACCAACTTTATTCTGGATATTTTCAGAAAACCGGATTTGTCAAAACTTATGACGCCAGTAGGGGAACGGTTTAATTCCGTTTTCGGCCGGATGAAAATCAAAAATATTTTATCGTTGAAATCTCTTTTCGTTTTAGGCTTTGTAATTGCCGTTATACCGCTTTTTCTGGCGGTAATGTACGCCGCTTTCGGCATGCGTGAAACCTCGGCATTGGGCAGGACAATCAATTCCCAAGTCTTCGAACAAACCAAGGCAATAGGTCAGGTTATGCAAAAGACTTCCGATATTGAGCGAAAAGCCAGGCTATTCATTCTGTTTTCGGATCCGAGCCTGCGTCAGCCTTATGAACTGCAATCCTATGAAAACACCCGGG
>JAQTUW010000048.1 GCA_028707085.1 Methylococcales bacterium
TGTTTGTAATCCTTGGGTATCTAAAGTCACGATCATGCCTCCATGATCCCAATTTTTGCGCCCCCAGGCTCATCTCACGATGGAAATACGCCCCCTCGCTTAGGCTCATGTGTCATTGGACAAGTCTTCCAGTTGCGCAAAGAAAAACTTCGTCGTATACTTCAAGTCAGCTTTCTTGATCAAGCTAGATTACAACAAAAACCTGTGGAGGGTAATACAATGAAATGGGAAACACCAGCTTACAATGACATGCGTTTCGGTTTTGAAGTTACCATGTACATTTACAATCGTTAATCGTTACGGTTAACGTAAAAAAAAGGGGCGTTGACGCCCCTTTTTTTTTGCCTGCCGGTTTTTAATCCCGTATTATTCCACCTTCAATTACCAGTCACTTGATCAAATATGAAAATTAGAGTTCTCGGCGCCGGCGCCGGCGGCGGTTTCCCGCAGTGGAATTGTAACTGCGATAATTGCCGGCGGTTGCGGAACGGCCAGCTCAAGGGCCGGGCGCGCACCCAGTCATCAATCGCAATCAGTACCGATGACCGTAACTGGCTGTTGTTCAATACCTCGCCGGATATTCGCAGCCAACTGGAAGCCTTTCCGGCCATCCAGCCCAAGGAAGGCATACGCGATACCGGCATCAGGGCCATCCTGCTGATTGATAGCCAGATCGACCATACCACCGGCCTGCTGATGCTGCGAGAGGGCAAACCGCTGGACGTGTATTGCACGGAAATGGTCAGACAGGATCTGACCACCGGTTTTCCGCTGTTCAATATGCTCAGGGATTACTGCACGGTCAATCATCACCCCATAGCCTGTGACGGTAGTGCGTTCCGCATACCGGGCATAGACGATATCCGCCTGTATGCCCATGCCCTTAAAAGCAAGGCTCCGCCGTATTCGCCGCATCGTCACGATCCGCATGACGGCGACAACATCGGCGTGATAGTGGAGCAGATTTCAACGGGCAAAAAACTGTATTATTCGCCCGGGTTGGGAGAGATTGAGCCGCATGTCTATCAGGCCATGCTGAATGCGGACTGTATCCTGGTGGACGGCACGTTCTGGACCGACGATGAAATGTGCAGGCGCAACATCAGCCAGAAAAAGGCGCGGGAGATCGGGCATTTGCCGCAATCCGGCCCAGGGGGCATGATCGAAGTTCTAAATGGTGTGGCCAAGGCACGGAAAATCTTGATTCACATCAACAATACCAATCCGATTCTGGACGAAGATTCCCCAGAGCGCAGGACGCTGGATGCCGCCGGCATTGAAGTGTCCTACGATGGTCTGGAAATTGATTTATAACGAAGGTGTCATATATGAGCTGCTGCGATAATAAACCCTGGTCCCGCGAGGAATTTGAAGCCCGGCTGCGGGGCATGGAAAAGTACTATCACATTCATCATCCCATGCATGTGCTGATGAACGAAGGCAAGCTGACCAGGGCGCAATTGCAGGGCTGGGTTGCCAACCGCTTTTATTATCAGGTAATGATTCCGATCAAGGACGCCAATATCATGGCCAATTGTCCAGATCGGGAAACCCGCGCCAAATGGGTGCAGCGCATTCTTGATCACGATGGTCACCCGGGCGACGCCGGTGGTATCGAAGCCTGGGTACAACTGGGCATTGCCGTAGGCTTGAGTCGTGAGGAAGTCACCTCGCTCAAGCATGTGTTGCCGGGCGTGCGCTTTGCGGTGGACGCCTATGTCAATTTCGCCCGCCGCGCCGAATGGCACGAGGCGGCCAGTTCTTCGCTGACCGAACTGTTCGCGCCCAGGATTCATCAGCAACGGCTGGATAACTGGCCGGATGTGTATCCCTGGGTCGAAGCGGAAGGCTACGCCTATTTTCGCAAGCGTCTGACCGAAGCCCGACGCGACGTGGAACATGGCCTGGAACTGACGCTGGACTGGTACAAAACCCGCGAACAGCAGGATCGGATGCTGAACATTCTGAAATTCAAGCTGGACGTGCTGTGGTCCATGGCGGACGCTATGTATCTGGCTTATGTTGAAAACAAGCCGCCTTATTTCAATATCGATTAAGGAAACAGAAAGCTCTCGGCGCAGACCCCCTCTCCATCAGAAGAGAGGATCAAAAAAACGCCTTTTTCATTTATAGCGACAAATTAAAGCCATGACCATTAACCCCAGCCAGACCATCTGCTTTTCGCCGCTGCATCGATTGCAGTGGGAAGAGACCCAGCAAAGACATGTCATCCTCTACCCGGAAGGCATGGTCGAGTTGAACCAAAGTTCGGCAGAGATACTCAAACTTTGCGATGGCAGCCGAAATCTGGCGGCCATTGTCGCCGAGCTGGAAGAAACGTTTGCCGTCTCCGGCCTGACCAATGATATTACCAATTTTCTGAACGTGGCTTTGCAAAATGGCTGGATCCAGCAAGCATAAAATCACCTCTCCGCGCTGGCTGTTAGCCGAGCTGAGCTATAAATGTCCGTTGCAGTGTCCGTATTGCTCCAATCCGCTGGACTATGCCAAATATCCAGATGAACTGGCTACCGAAGACTGGAAGCGGGTATTAACCCAGGCCCGGAAAATGGGCGCTGTGCAACTCGGCTTCTCCGGCGGTGAACCCTTAACTCGGCAGGATTTGCCGGAACTGGTTCGGTATGCGCGGGAACTGGGCTATTACTCCAACCTCATTACCTCCGGTTACGGCATGACGGAACAAAAAATCGTCGAGCTGAAAGAGGCAGGGCTGGATCATATTCAGGTCAGCATTCAATCCAGTAGCCAAGAGTTGAACGATCACTTGGCCGGTACCCAGAGCTATCAGCATAAACAGGAAGTTGCCCGGCTGGTGAAAAAACACGGTTATCCCATGGTGTTGTGCGTGGTTATTCACCGCCAGAATATTCACCAGATGCCACAGATTCTGGAAATGGCCGAAAATCTGGGCGCAGATTATCTGGAACTGGCCAACACCCAATACTATGGCTGGGCGCACATCAATCGCGACGCCCTGCTGCCCACCCAAGAACAGTTTATCGAAGCCGAAAAAATTGCCCAGGCCTATAAGGAAAAAGTCGCCGGTAAAATGAAAATCTATTATGTGGTGCCGGACTTTTACGAAGATCGCCCCAAAGCCTGCATGAATGGTTGGGGAACCACCTTTCTGACCATTGCCCCGGACGGCGCCGCCTTGCCTTGTCATTCCGCACGGGAACTGCCCGGTCTGGATTGCCCGAACGTTAAAGATTACAGTATCGAACAAATCTGGAATGAATCGAAAGCCTTTAATTTTTTCCGTGGCGCCGAGTGGATGCAGGAGCCCTGCCAAAGCTGCGACGAAAAACACAAGGATTTTGGCGGTTGCCGCTGTCAGGCCTATCTGTTCAATGGCGACATGTACAGCACCGACCCGGTATGCAGCAAATCCCCCGAGCGTTACCGCGTAGACGCCGCCATTGCTTCGGCGCGGGAAGCGGCGCAGGCGACTGAGGAAAAACCGTTAATCTTCCGCAACAGCAAAAATTCCAGGCAATTTTAAGTTCATTCGGGCCAAGGCTCTGCTCATTTCTCAGGTAGGTAACAGTTCAGCCGCCCCGCCTGAAATTGGAGCGGCTTGGTGTTGGTGAAAGCCTGGCGTAGAGGAGTTTTTTACTGTAAGCTTTGACGGTAGGCGATGGTAATTTTAGCGAAATAAGCTATTTAAACCCGCCTTAATTACACATGAAACCCGCTATCATTCCCTCGATCACCACTTGCTGAGCGCCAATGCTCTTACATAACTCAAACTGCGCTACGGCCCGGCGCAAGTTTTCTTCCGGCTCGCTGACCCTGAAATACTGATTGCCTTGCAGGTAATCCGTAAAAAACCGCAGTCCCAGCTCAAATGGAATCAGTAAAATGGCGGAGTATAGATAAGCATGGTCAGCCGGGGTGAAAAACTGTCCGGCTTCTCGCAGATAGCTGGTTAGTATGGTCTGGCAGAAATTCATGTCAAACTGGTTGTTTTGCGGCAGATGACAGCAGGAGCGCAGGCAGTCGCCAATGTCGTAATGCACCAGACCGGGCTTGACGGTATCCAGATCGATCAGGCTGATAATGCTGTTGCTGCCCGGTTTAAATAGAAAATTATTAAGTTTTGGATCGCCGTGCATCACTCGTTCAGTCAAAATCCCCTGTTGTCTGGGACGTTCCAGCACATCAATTTTGTCTTGAAACTTTTTGATAAACGCCTGACAAAACCGGGCTTCAGCACTGTTCTGTTTGACGGTGGGTGACTGGATGATCTGTTGATAATGGCGGAAATAGCCCGGGGTAATATGAAAACCGGGCAGGGTGTCGTACAGTAAGCCGGTGTCCAGACTACTGCATAGCCGGTGAAAATGCCCCAGCGCAAAGCCAACCTGTTCTGCTTCGCGGCTGTTGCTGAGTCGTTCGCGGCTTTCGGCGGGTTGGATCAGTTGCTGTGCTCGCCAGAAATGGCCGTCCATATCCTGAATAACGGTCTTTCGCTCATCGCCAGGAATCAGCGCGGGTATTTGCAAATGCACGCTGTCCGCAGGCTGCCGGCTAATGTGCCGGCCCAGTTGCCGAATGTTGGCGACTAACTGTTCGGAATTAGGAAAAACGCGAGAATTGATGCGTTGCAGTACAAAGTCTGTACCGCTGGCGGTAACCTTATAGGTGTCGTTAATCAGGCCGTTACCTAGCGGGGTAATCGCTAAAATGGCTTGTCCGCCGCTAAAACGCCGGGCTATGTCGTGCAGTGGGCTGCTCACTGGGCGACAATTTGTTGGGTAAGCGCCCGTAGCGCCTGGCTGCGGTGGCTGATGGCGTTTTTGAGCTCTGGCGGCAATTGCGCGGAGGAGCTCTGGTACTTGTTCACCCAGAATACCGGATCGTAACCGAAGCCGTTGTTGCCCAGGGCATGATGCAGTATCCGGCCTTCCCAGACGCCCTGGGCAATCAGCGGCGTCGGATCCAGGTGATGGCGCATGTAGACCATTACGCAGATAAACCGCGCCTGACGCAGTTCGTCCGGTATGTTTTGCATCTCCAGCAGCAGTTTATCCAGATTGGATCTGTCCGTGGCACCCATGCCTGCATACCGCGCAGAAATGACGCCCGGCGCGCCTGACAGGGCATCGACAACTAACCCGGAGTCGTCGGCTATGGCTGGGCTCTGGCAATGCAATGCCGCATTACGGGCCTTGATGATGGCGTTTTCAATGAAAGTGGAACCGGTTTCTTCCGGTTCCGCCACGTTGAATTGCGATTGCGGCAGAATCTGCACGTTTTGCAGGATGGCCTGGATTTCCCGGATCTTTCCGGGATTGCCGCTGGCGAGGACAATGGATTTCATGGCTTGGCATGTTTGGCGATCTGCAGGGCATCCTGCTGCTTTTCCAGCAATTGTCTGATGCCCCGTTCCGCCAGTTCCAGCATGGCGTTAAGCTCGTCCTTTCTGAAGGCGTGGCCTTCGGCGGTGCCCTGAACTTCGATAAAGTGGCCGGCTTCGTTCATGACCACATTCATGTCGGTTTCCGCCTGGCTGTCTTCGGCATAATCCAGATCCAGCACCGGGATGCCGTTATAAATGCCGACCGAAACCGAGGCCACTTGGCCATGCAAAGGGTTTTTTTTGATGGTCTTCAATTTCAGCATCCGCTCCACCGCCAACGATAGAGCGACAAAACCGCCGGTGATGGATGCGGTGCGGGTGCCGCCGTCAGCCTGGATGACGTCGCAATCGATGGTGATGGTGTTTTCGCCCAGCGCTTTCAGATCGATAGCGGCGCGGAGCGAGCGACCTATCAGACGCTGAATTTCCATGGTGCGTCCGCCCTGTTTGCCGCGTCCGGCTTCGCGATCCATCCGGTTATGGGTGGAGCGCGGCAACATGCCGTATTCGGCGGTGATCCAGCCTTCGCCCTTGCCTTTCAAAAACCGGGGTACGCCGTTATCGACGCTGGCGGTACATAAAACCCGGGTGTCGCCAAACTCTACCAGCACAGAGCCTTCCGCATGCTTTGTGTAGTGACAGGTGAAGCGTATTTCTCTTAATTGTTCGGGATCACGTCCGCTAGGTCTCATATCGGTCTCGTTAGGCTCAAAATCGCGGCATTATACTGACTTTAGCGGCTGATACGGAAAAAGCCTATGCTTCAATCAGATTGATCGACAGTTCCTGTATGGATTTGCCGCTGATGCTGAAGGCGCGTAGTTCCAGAACGCCTTTGGTGTTCAGAGAGATAATCAGGTGCAGCGCTTCAGGATAGACGGCCTGTTCGATGTCGGCGGCGGAAGGAGTGGCGGGCGCAGCGGGATGGGAATGATAGATGGCGAAAAGCTTTTCGCCTTTTTCGCGCATTAGGGTCATGGCCTGTATTTGTTGGGAGGCATCCAGTAAAAACCGGTTCTGCGGTATTGCAGCGCAGTTGTCGACCGGATAGCAGCAGACAGGCAGTCCGTTCCGGTCTGCGCCGAGCAGGCCGCAGATTTCCGCATCCGGCGACAATTGCGCCAGATGGAGTATTTCATTGACGAGTTTGCGCGGCAAACTGATTTCACTGATATTCATATGAATGTCCATAATCCTGAAGTGACTCGAGGCCGCCCTGACAGGTCGCAGTGGGTCGCGATGTCCTGATAGTTTAAGGCTTTGAAAATGGCCTGTACGTCTGTCTGCTGATTGTAGCCATGTTCGATTAGCAAGTGGCCATTATTTTTTAAATAGTGCCGGGCCTGTTCGGCAATCAGGCGAATGTCCTGCAAGCCGTTATCGGCGCTGATCAGCGCTGATTCAGGTTCGAACCGTACATCGCCCTGTCGCAAATGCGGATCGTTTGCCGCGATATAAGGCGGATTGCTGATGACCAGATCGAAGCGTTGCGCCGGCACCATATCGAACCAGGCGGACTGTAAAAAGTCGACATTGCGGATATTCAGGCGGGCGGCATTTTCGGCGGCGACGCGCAAGGCCTTGGCGCAGATGTCGGTGGCTAGCACTTGCGCCTGCGGCCGTTCCGCCGCCAGGGTGATCGCCAGAATCCCGGAGCCGGCGCCCAGGTCTATGATTTTTTCAGCCCGTGTTTCGGAAAGTAGCGGGAGGCTGAGTTCTATCAATAATTCGCTATCCGCTCTGGGTATCAGCACGTCCGGACTGACTTTAAAGTCGCGCGACCAGAATTCCCGGTTTTCTGTCAGATAAGCAATCGGCCATCCCGCGGCGCGGCGGTCGATTAAGGCCTGGAACTGGCTGCACTGCGCTACGTCAAGCTGTTTTTCCGGCCAGGTTCTAAGATAGGAACGATTTTTATGCAGACAAAAGCATAACAGCACTTCGGCATCCAGTTGCGCGGTGTCGGAAGTGGCGGCCAGCCTGGAGCAGGCCGTCCGCAGCAGGTTTTGAATGGTCTCAGCCATTGCCCAACTGGGTTAGCAGTTCCGCCTGATGTTCGTGTATCAGTGGCTGAATAACATGTTCCAGGCCGCCTTCCATGATGTCTTCCAGCTTGTAGAGGGTCAGATTGATGCGGTGGTCGGTCAGTCTGCCCTGTGGATAGTTGTAAGTTCTGATCCGTTCCGAACGGTCGCCGGAGCCGACTTGCAGTTTGCGGTTTTCGGATTGTTCGGCGTGCTGTTTTTCCTGGGCGGCGGCCAGCAGCCGCGATTGCAGCAAGGACATGGCCCGGGCGCGGTTTTTATGCTGGGAGCGTTCATCCTGACATTCCACCACTACGCCGGAGGGAATATGGGTGATGCGGATTGCCGAGTCGGTGCGGTTGACGTGCTGCCCGCCGGCGCCCGAGGCGCGGTAGGTGTCCACCCGCAGGTCGGCGGGATTGATGTCGATTTCATCGATACTGTCGACTTCCGGCATGATGGCGACGGTACAGGCGGAGGTATGTACGCGACCCTGCGATTCGGTTTCCGGAACCCGCTGTACTCGATGCACGCCGGATTCGAATTTTAATTGCGAATAGACATTCTGGCCGCTGATGCGTAGCACAACCTCTTTGTAGCCGCCATGTTCGCCGCGATTTTCATTTATGATTTCACTGCTCCAGCCTTGTCTTTCCGCATAACGCTGATACATTCTGGCCAGATCGCCGGAAAATATCGCTGCCTCGTCGCCGCCGGTTCCCGCTCGCACCTCCAGAAATATATTGCGGTTGTCGTTCGGATCCTTGGGGAGCAGCAGAATCTGCAATTGCTGTTCCAGTTCATCGCGCCGTTGTTCGGCGGCCTGAATTTCGTCTTTCGCCATTTCCCTGAGTTCGGGGTCGCTGTCCCTGGCCATTTCCCTGGCTGTCTGCCATTCGGATTCATTATTCTGATAAGTCCGGTAACAGGCGACGAGGGGTTCCAGTTGCGCATATTCCTGGCTAAGGCTGCGAAACTGGTTCTGATTGCCCTGAACTTCCGGTTGCGAAAGGAGTGCGGTTATTTCTTCAAAGCGTTCGCCCAGATTTTCGAGCTTGTGTTGTATAGAGGGTTTCATTAGCGGTTTATCTTAATTTGAAAATTTCGCGCGAGGCGGCGATTAAATCGTGGCGTTCATTGGCGCCGGCATCGCGCAGTTGTGCGCAGGGGGTATGAATCAGTTTATTGGTCAGGGTATGAGCAAGGCGCTGCAGGACTTCTTCCGCCGGCGCGCCGTTGTTAAGTTGGGCCAATGCCTTTTCCAATGCCTCGTCGCGGGTGAGCAGGGCCTGGGTGCGATAGTCGCGGATGGTTTCCTGCGCACCCTGCGAACGCAGCCAGAACAGAAAGTGTTCGACTTGGGCGTCTATGATTTCTTCTGCCTGTTCGGCCGCGCGGCGGCGTGAATCCATGTTTTGGTTCACGGTATTCTGCAGATCGTCGATCGTGTATAAATAGACGTCGCGCAGTTGTTCGACTTCGGCCTCGATGTCGCGCGGTACGGCCAGATCCACCATGAACATGGGTTTGTGCTTGCGTTTTTTTATGGCGCTTTCTACCCGGCCTTTACCCAGGATGGGTAGCTGGCTGGCGGTGGAGGAGACCACGATGTCGGCTTCCGGCAAATGGTTGGGCAGCTCGGAAAGGGCGATGGCGTAACCGTTAAACTGCATCGCCAGGCTATGCGCCTTGTCATAGGTGCGATTGGCGATGATGATGCGGCCTATGCCTTGCTGGTGCAGATGCCGGGCGGTCAGTTCTATGGTTTCGCCGGCGCCGATCAGCAGGGCGGTCTGTTCGCTGAGTTTCTCGAAAATTTGCTGCGCCAGCTGGACGGCGGCAAAAGCGATTGATACCGGGCTGGAGCCTATGGCGGTGTCGGTACGGACTTTTTTGGCCGCCGAAAAGGTGTGCTGAAATAATTTGCTTAAATTTCTGCCCAGCGTTCCGGCCTGATAGGCGGCATGATAAGCCGTTTTCATTTGGCCGAGAATCTGGGGCTCGCCAAGAATCATGGAGTCCAGGCCGCAGGCGACCCGGAACATGTGGCGGATGGATTGGTTATCCGTATAACTGTATAAATAAGGGGCAAATTCGCCGGGGTTGATGTGTTTGGTGTCGGCAATCCAGTTGACCAGCGGCGTTTTATCATCATTTTCAGCCTGATAATAAAACTCGGTGCGATTGCAGGTGGACAGGATTGCCGCTTCGCTGATTTCCTGAATATTCCACAGGTTTTTCAGGGTGTTTTCCAGGATTTCCGCAGGGAATGCCAGTCGTTCGCGAACCGCAACTGGAGCCGTATTGTAATTAATCCCTACTGCAAGAAGAGTCATTAGCTGTGAACAAAAACACTTGAAAAGGCGATCATTTTAAGGAATGTGTCGTTTTTGTCCAAATAGATTGAACGGGTAGTCCGAATAAGCGGCTTTTTCTGATAATCTATATCCAATTTATTTTTAATAATGGGTCGATTGATTGCATGAAAAAATGGACAAACATCGCAATGCTTTTCTGTCTGGCGGGTTGCGCAGCGACGGCTGAACCGCCGCCGGAAGCGGAAAATAGCGTGGTTCAGCCGCAGGAGGAGATGCTTGCCGTTGATAATAATCATAATGCAACCATTGACGAAGAGGTGCTTTATTTGCTGATGGCGGCGGAACTGGCCGGGCAGCGTAATCAGTATAATCTGGCGCTGGACGCCTATTTGCAGGCGGCAAAGCTGGTGGACGATCCCAGAATTGCAGAAAGAGCTGTAAAAATCGGGTTGTTTCTGAAGGATGACAAACGCACCAAGGAGGCGTTGCAGATCTGGCTGTCCAAAGATCCTGAAAACCTGGGCGCCAGAAAATTTGCGGTTTTACTGGCGATTAAAGATCTCGATCACCGGGCCGCAGTGGAAAATCTGGATACAATGCTTAGGGAAGATCCGGCCGGTTTCGAGATGGGCATGCTGGAAATGCTCAAGCTTTTTGAAAAGGAAGGGCGCGTCCAGTTTACCTATGACGTGCTGGAAGATGTCAGCAAACGTCAGCCGGATCAGCCAGGCGTGTATTTCATACAGGCGTTGCTAGCGTCGATGATTCCGGATAATGTTCTGGCTCAGGAGAAAATAGACCAGACCCTGAAGTTGCAGCCGGACTGGAATAAGGCGTTGATTTTTCAGGCGCAACTGGCCGGGCGGAATGGCGATTTGCAAACGGCCCGCAAATTTCTGGAAAAAGCCGTGAAACAGGCGCCTGAAGACGCCCAGCTTAGAAAGCTGTTGCTGGAGGTGCTGGTCAGTATTCACGCTTACGATGACGCCTTGCATCTTTGTCAAGCCACCCTGGATGAAAAGCCCGACGATGGCGAAAGCCTGTTTGCCATGGCCATGATTCATATCCAGCAGAATCAGCTTGAAAAAGCGGAAAGCAATCTTGAAAGATTATTGAAAGTGCCGGACTGGGAAGGGCAGGCGGCCTTCTATCTGGGCAAGATCGAAATGGAGCGGCATCATGCGGATAGAGCTCTGGCCTGGTTCGATAAGGTCGGCAACGGCAAATATGCGCTGGATGCGGATCTGTCCAGCGTGTCTTTGCTGATGGCTCAGAAACGCCTGGATGCGGTGCAGTCGCGGATCACGAATATGGAATCCCGGTATCCGGAGCAGAAAAACAGAATTCTGATGCTGAAGGCCGAGTTTTTAAATCAGCTTGGCCGCTATCAGGAAGCCTTTGATGTGTTGAGTGAAATACTGAAGGATATTCCGGATAATCGCGACGTGTTGTATGCGCGAGCCCTGATTGCGGAACGGATAGGCAGGCTGGATATTCTGGAGGCCGATCTGCATAAGATTCTGGAGAAAAATCCGGACGATGTGGCGGCGTTGAATGCCATGGGTTATACCCTGACGGACAAAACTACCCGCTATGAAGAAGCCGAGAATTATCTTGACCGCGCGCTGAAGCTGAAGCCGGATGAAGCGGTGATCATTGATAGTTACGGCTGGTTGCAATACAAGCGCGGAAATCCTGAGCTGGCTCTGGAATATTTGCGAAAAGCGTACGCCAAACTGCCTGAAAATGAAATTGCGGCGCATATTGCAGAAGTTCTATGGGTGATGGGCGACCAGAAGGAGGCGCGGGAACTGTTTGACAGCGCCTTTAAAAAATCGCCTGACGATGAGTATCTGCTGACATTTAAAAAGCGTTTTTTGTCCGATGATCAAAAATGAGGTCTTAGCCATACTGTTTTTTTCGGTCTTTGCTCTGAATGCCTGTTCCGTTCTGCCCGAGAAACAACCGCTAGAAGCGTATCCGCTGGCGCAAATGCAGCATTTGCAGAAACAGGACAACTGGTATTTTGAAGGGCGACTGGCATTGGCGAACGAAAAGGATTCCATTTCCGCCGCCATTACTTGGCGGCATCAGCCGGCAAAAGATAATATCGAGCTGGTTGGGCCGCTGGCGCAAGGGCGGGTTGTCATCGAGGTGACGCCTGGTAGGGTGATGGTTGATGACGGCGACAATCCGCGCGAATACCAGGGAGAGGTCGACGAGATCGTTAGCAGGCAGTTAGGGGTTGAAATGCCGGTTGATGCGCTCAGGTTCTGGGTGCTGGGGGTGAATGATCCCGGCTGGCCGGTTGTCGAACAGGGCGGCGGATTCGATCAGGAAGGCTGGCGAATCAGGTTCAAGGAAATGCAGCAGGTTCAGGCGGAGCGGCTGCCTAAAAAGCTGAGCGCCGAAAAAGATAAAACAAAGATTAAATTAATTGTAGATCAGTGGGAATTGTCGTGACCGATTGGGTATCCGGGGAGCCGGGATGGGACGAACGCTGGCCGGCTCCGGCCAAGTTGAATCTGATGTTGAGAATCGTCGGGCGGCGGGCTGATGGCTATCATCTCTTGCAAACAGTCTTTCAGATGACCGATTTATGCGACTGGCTAAGGTTTTATCCGGTAGCGGATGGCTCGGTCAGCTTAAAAACGCCAACGTCAGGCGTTGCGGAGCAGGACGATTTGACGGTGCGTGCGGCAAATCTTTTAAGGCGGCGCGCCGGGTGTGCGCACGGGGTGGTCATCGAGCTTGAAAAAAACCTGCCGATGGGCGGCGGGCTTGGCGGCGGCAGTTCCGATGCGGCGACGACGCTGGTGGTTTTGAATCGGCTCTGGAAATTGTTCCTGCCCACGCAGGAGCTGATGGCGCTCGGTTTGCAGTTGGGCGCAGATGTGCCGGTTTTCGTGTTTGGCCATTCGTCCTGGGGTGAAGGCGTCGGCGAGAAATTGCAGGCCATGACGATACCGGAACAATGGCTGGTCATCATCAAGCCGGATTGTCATGTCGACACCAAACAGATTTTTTGCGCCGAGGGCTTGACAAGAGACAGTAAACCCATCAAAATGCGCGACTTCATCGAGGGTGATAGTAAAAACGACTGTACACAGGTTGTCAGCGCTTTATATCCCCAGGTAAAAGATGCATTGCGTGTTCTGGCTGAGTACGGCGAAGCAAGACTGACCGGAACGGGGGCTTGTGTTTTTGCCGGGTTTTCCAGTGAGTCCGAAGCGAGAGCGGTTTACGCGGCATTAAAAGATCGGTGGGTAGTGTATTTGGCAAAAGGATTAAACCAGTCGCCGCTCTACAAAAAGTTGGAACAGGGATAAGTCAATCAGTTTAATGGGCTGTCGCCAAGCGGTAAGGCACGGGGTTTTGATCCCCGCATACCTAGGTTCGAATCCTAGCAGCCCAGCCATAATCTCCATAAAAAACAAACTTCCGGAGTCTTGAATGCATGAGTCCTCGATAATGGTGTTTTCAGGTAATGCCAATAAGGCGTTGTCTGAAGGTATTGTCAGGAAACTCAATATGCGTCTGGGCATGGCCACGGTCGGGCGGTTTAGCGATGGCGAGATTTATGTCGAAATAGAAGAAAATGTGCGTGGCAGGGATGTTTTTATTGTGCAGCCTACTTGCCCGCCGACCAATGAAAATCTGATGGAGATGCTGATCATCATAGACGCGATGAGAAGAGCGTCTGCGGCGCGGATTACAGCAGTGATGCCCTATTATGGTTACGCCAGACAGGACAGGCGTTCCAGGTCGGCCCGGGTGCCGATAACGGCCAGACTGGTGGCGGACATGATAGGCAATGCCGGGGCTGACCGGGCTTTGACGGTCGATCTGCATGCCGATCAGATACAGGGTTTTTTTGGGGTTCCGGTTGATAATGTCTATGCGTCGCCCATTTTGCTCGGCGACATTTGGCGGCAGGAATATCAGAATCTGATTGTCGTTTCGCCTGATGTGGGCGGGGTGGTCAGGGCCCGGGCGCTGGCAAAACGGCTTGGCGATGCGGATCTGGCGATTATCGACAAGCGCAGGCCCAGGCCGAATATCTCGGAAATCATGCACATCATAGGCGATGTCGAGGGCAAAACCTGCGTCATGGTCGATGATCTGGTCGACACCGCCGGCACCCTGTGTCATGCGGCGAAAGCCTTGAAAAACAACGGAGCCAAAAAGGTCGTGGCGTATTGTACGCACGCGGTATTATCCGGTGCGGCTGCGGCAAACGTCAGGGATTCGGTTCTGGACGAATTGGTGGTCACAGATACCATTCCGCTAACGGCCGAATTACAGGCGGTTGGCAAGATCAGGCAGTTAAGCATTGCTGAGATGCTTGCTGAAACAATACGGCGTATCGCAGTTGGCGAGTCTGTAAGCTCGCTATATGTGGATTAGCTGGGTAACATTTGAGTATTGCTTGTAAAACAGGCTTTTGGAGAAGAAATGGCTAACGTGTTTGAATTTGTTGCGGAAGCCCGCAGTGCTACAGGCAGTATTGCGGCGAAAGCAGTTCGTCGTCAGGGCAAGGTGCCGGCGGTGATCTATGGTGGCGAGGCGGCGCCGGAAATGCTGGTGCTGGATCACAACGAAATCGTGAAGCATCTTGCGCATGAGGCAGTCTATTCGCATGTGCTGGACCTTAAAATTGGCGAAAAAACCGAAAAAGCGGTTCTTAAGCACATACAGCGCCACCCTGCCAGGCCGCAAATTCTGCACATGGATTTCCTGCGGGTTGATGAAAGCCATAAGTTGAAAGTGCACGTGCCTTTGCATTTTATTAACGATGCGGTGTCCGTCGGCGTTAAAAAGGGCGGCGTCGTCGCGCATTCCATGGTTGATGTCGAAGTTTTGTGTATGCCGTCCGCGCTGCCCGAGTTCATCACCGTCGATTTGGCTGGGGTTGATATCGGCGAAACGATCCATCTCTCCAATCTGGTTTTGCCGGCAGGTGTTGAAATTCCCGAATTGCATCACGGTGCGGAGCACGATCATCCGGTTGTGCAAATCATTAAATCCAGAACCGAGGAAGCGGCAGAGTAATTTGTCGGGCCGGGTCTGTAAATGATCAAGCTAATCGTCGGGCTGGGTAATCCTGGTTCGCAATACGACAAAACCCGGCACAATGCCGGGTTTGTTTTTTTGGATCATCTGCTTTCCGCATACGGCGGTAGTTGGGTGGTCAGTTCGCAGTTTCAGGGCGAAACGGCGGTTTGCAGTATTGCCGGAAGCAGGCTGATATTGTTGAAGCCGATGACCTTTATGAACAGAAGCGGATTGTCTGTCGGCAACCTGATGCGCTATTACAAATTCAAGCCGGAAGAATTGCTGGTGGTGCATGACGAGCTCGATTTGCCGGCAGGCGCCGTCAGGCTCAAAAGAGATGGCGGACACGCCGGGCATAATGGCCTGCGCGACATTATCGCCCATTTGCAGTCCAGGGACTTTTTTCGGTTGAGAATGGGTATAGACCGGCCGGCCCAGGGCGGCAATGTGGCTGATTATGTGTTGTCGAAGCCTTCCGCCGAAAATTGCCGGAAATTCGATGCGTTGTGCGAAAACGTAATTGGAAACATTGAGTTGCTGATTGCCGGAAAGGCTCAGGATTCGACTCTGCTGCCTTGAATCGAACCGGAAATCGACTGAATTAGAAAATTAGCTTGACGGGTTGTAAATAAATCGGGATAATTTATTGATTACATGACGGAGGGGTTCCCGAGCGGCCAAAGGGATCAGACTGTAAATCTGCCGGTTCTACCTTCGGAGGTTCGAATCCTCCCCCCTCCACCATCAAATTTGAATTGGATCTGCGGGTGTAGTTCAATGGTAGAACTCCAGCCTTCCAAGCTGATTGCGTGGGTTCGATTCCCATCACCCGCTCCATTTTC
>JAQTUW010000018.1 GCA_028707085.1 Methylococcales bacterium
GGAAGCCTGTTTCCGGCAGGCGGTAGCGGTCGATCCGCAGCATGTCGAGGCTTATAAAAACCTGGGCAACGTGTTGCAGGACATGCAGCGCTGTGAAGAAGCCCTGGCGGCATTCGACCAGGCCATAGCCCTTAACCCGAATGCCGCGGACGATTATTGCTATCGCGGCAATGTCTTGCTGGATCTGAAACGTTTTAGCGAATCCCTGGCCAGCTTCGATACGGCAATCGCCAAAAACCCCGGCTATGCCGAAGCCTATTACAATCGCGGTAATGCCTATAAAACCCTCAACCGGATGGTCGAGGCGCTTGCCGGTTATGATAAGGCATTGTCGTTGAGAGCGAATTATGCCGACGCCCTGTGGAACAAGGCCCTGTTAAAATTGCTTGCCGGGGAGTTCGAGGAAGGCTGGCGGCTCTACGAATGCCGCTGGCAGGGTCGTCAAAAACAGCAGGCCAGAAATTTCCCCCAGCCATTGTGGCTAGGCGACAAAAGTCTGGAGAACAAGACCTTGCTGGTGCATGCCGAACAGGGACTGGGCGATGTCATTCAATTTTGCCGCTATCTGCCTTTGCTGGAAACGTTGGGCGCGCAGGTTGTGCTCGAGGCGCCCAAGGCGCTGAAAACGCTGTTGTCCACGTTCGATTGCAGTCTGACCATCATTGAACAGGGCGGGAAATTGCCGGCTTTCGACCTGCATTGTCCGCTCATGAGTCTGCCACTGGCTTTTAAGACCACTCTGGAAACAATTCCGGCCGAAACGCCTTATCTGGCGGTGGACAGTCAGAAACAGGCATTCTGGCGGGCGCGGCTGGGGAATAAAACCAAACCCCGGATCGGTCTGGTCTGGTCGGGTTCAAAATCCCACCAGAACGATAAAAACCGCAGCATTCCGCTGGAATTACTTGCGCCGCTGCAATCGCTTCCGCTGGCGTTTCATTGCCTGCAAAACCAGATCAGGGCCGAGGATCAGCAGGTGTTGTCGCAATTCGGCTGGATACATGACCATCGGCAGGCGATAGGCGATTTTGCGGATACTGCGGCGCTGATCGGCGAGATGGATATGGTGGTGTCGGTCGATACGGCGGCGGCTCATCTGGCCGGCGCCCTGGCGAAGCCGGTGTGGATATTGCTGCCCCATGCGCCGGACTTCCGCTGGCTGTTACAGCGAACCGATAGCCCCTGGTATCCGTCGGCCAGACTGTTCCGTCAAACTGCGGCTGAGGATTGGGCCGCGGTGGTGGCGGAAGTGGCGCAAAAACTGGAAAGTACCAGTCTGTGAGGGCGTTTGTTCCCGAACGGCCAATTACCAAAAATTTTACAACGAACATGAAAACAAAAAATCTCTCGGCCAAACAAATTCAGCTTTTCCAGCAGGCGATGCAGCATCACCAAACCGGACAACTGGCTGAAGCCGCCGTAAAATACAAAAAACTGCTGGATGCCTCGCCAAAACATCCGCAATTGCTTTATGCGTTTGGCGTGCTGACCCTGCAACAGGGCGATGTCGAGCAAGGGATCGGATTGCTGGAAAGATCGCTGCAAGCCGATCCCGGACAGCCGGACGCCCTGTTCAATCTGGGAATCGCCCTGGCCGGGCTCAACCGGATGCAGCAGGCCGTGGCGGCGTTCGACCGGGTGATAGCCCTTAACCCCGCCCACGCTCAGGCCCATAATAATCGCGGCAACGCGCTGCGGGAACTGAAGCAGTTTGAAGCGGCATTAACCAGTTTTAACATGGCGATCGCCCTGAATCCCGCTGCTGCGGACGCCTACAATAATCTGGGCGCGGTACTGCTCGAATTGAAGCGCTTTGATGAGGCCCTGGCCAGTTTCGATCAGGCGATACGCCTGAAGCACGATTATGTGACGGCTTACTTTAATCGCGGCAATGCCCTGCGAGAGCTCGACCAGTCCGACGCCGCGCTGAAAAGCTACGATTATGCTCTGGCCATCAATCCTTTTGAAGCCGTGGCGCATAATAATCGCGGCACCCTGCTGCAAAGCCGACAGGATTTTGCCGCCGCGCAGCAATGTTTCGAAAAGGCGATAGCGTTACGGCCAAATTATGCTGAGGCTTATTTCAATCTGGCCTGTCTGCAGCAACAGCTAAAACAGTTCGCAGCCGCATTGAGCAGTCTGGATGCCTTGATAGCGCTGGAAGCCGGCCATGCGGCCGCTTATAACAATAAAGGCGTCATTCTGCACGATCTGGACAGGCATCAGGAGGCCATCGCCAGTTACGATCAGGCCATCGCCCTGAAAGCGGATTACGAGGAAGCTTATTTCAATCGCGGCCTGGCCTATCAGGATCAACTGGAGTTCCTCGACGCGCTGGCCAGTTTCGAGCAGGCCATCGCCATCAATCCGAATTACGAAGCGGCTTTTTATAATGCCGGCAACGCCTTGCTGGTGTTGCGGCAACTGGAAATCGGGCTGGGTTTTCTGGACAGGGCGATCGAATTGAATCCGGCGTCCGCCATGGCGCATACCAGTCGCGGCAATGCCCTGAAATGCCTGTGGCGTATCGAGGAAGCCCTGGAGAGTTACGCCACCGCCATTGCCCTGGAGCCTGATTATCACGAACCCTACTGTAAGCGCGGCATACTGTATCAGGACATCAAGCGTCTGGACGAGGCGATGGCCGACTACGAGCAGGCCATCGCCCTGAAGCCCGATTTCGCCAACGCCCACTGGAACAAGGGGCTGCTCAAAATACTGACCGGGCAGTATGAAGAAGGCTGGCGGCTTTATGAATGGCGCTGGCTGGACACCGGCAAGAAACAGGTTCGGAATTATCCGCAGCCGCTGTGGCTGGGCGACCGGGATTTAACCGGAAAAACCCTGCTGGTTTTTTCGGAACAGGGCTTTGGCGACATCATCCAGTTTTGCCGCTATGTGCCGATGCTGGACGAACTGGCGGCCAGAGTCATTTTTGAAGTCCCGCCCGGACTCCTGCCGTTGTTCAAAACGCTTCAGGGCCGTTTTGAACTGGTCGGTCGCGGCGAAACCCTGCCGGATTTCGATTTGTACTGCCCGATCATGAGCTTGCCGCTGGCGTTTAAAACCACGGTGGCGGACATTCCGGCCACGGCGGCCTATCTTTTCGCCGCGGATAGCCAGCGCGAGGTCTGGCGGGAGCATCTGGGCGCAACAGACCGATTGCGGGTGGGGCTGGTCTGGTCTGGATCGAAGGCGCACCCGGACGACCGCAACCGCAGCATGGCGCTTAACAGGCTGGCCCCGTTGATGAAACTGCCGGTGGAATTTCATTGTCTGCAAAAAGAAATCAGGGCAGAGGATGAGACGGATTTGCAGGCGTTTGCCGATATCCGCATCCACCGGGACGCGCTGGCCGACTTTTCCGATACCGCGGCGCTGATCGACGCCATGGATCTGGTTATCTCGGTCGATACCTCGGTCGCGCATCTGGCCGGAGCCCTGGGAAAACCGGTGTGGATACTGCTGCCTTATGCGCCGGATTACCGCTGGATGCTGGACAGAAGCGACAGTCCCTGGTATTCGACCGCCACCCTGTTCCGGCAGGCCGCGCCAAAAGAATGGGAGCCGGTGGTCGCCGAAGTGGGCAAACGGCTGGAAAGCATGGCCGGCAGCCGATAGCGCCGCCGGCAAGGGACTGTATAGGCTGCATATGAAGCCCAAAACACCCACCGCAAAGCAGATTGCCTTGTTCCAGCAGGCCAATGGACTACATCAAAGCGGTCAACTGGCGGAAGCTTTGGCGATCTACAAAAAATTATTGCAGAACTTTACAGCCGATCCGGAGCTGCTGGAAAGAATCGGAACCATCACCATCCAGCAAGGCCACGCCGCGCAGGCGCTGCCGTTTTTCGACCGATCCCTGCAAATCGCCCCCGGACGCGCCCTGAGCCATTGCAGTCGCGGCATAGCGCTGCAACAGTTGAATCGGCCGGATCAGGCGCTGGCGGCCTATCAGCAGGCCATCCGTTTAAAGCCGGATTATGCGGACGCCTATATCAATCGCGGCGTCGTCTGCCAGGAATTGAGGCGTCATGATGAAGCCCTCGACTGTTTTGACCGGGCAATCGCCCTTGAGCCGCATTCCGCTCCTGCGCACATCAACAAGGCCGTGCTGCTGCAAAATCTGAAGCGCTATGAAGAGTCGCTGGCAAATTTCAGCAAAGCCCGGCAACTCGATCCCGACTACGAATTCATCGATGGGCAGTTCCTGTACAACAAGCTGCAACTTTGTGACTGGGACGCTCTGGAAACGCTACAGACCGGGCTTTTCGCAAAGATCGACAGCGGGCTGAAGGCCGCCATGCCCTGGCATGTGCTGTCGTTTACCGATGATCCGGCCCGCCAGCAAAAAGCCGCCGAATGCTGGGCGCAGAACCAGTTTCCGGCGGAAGGCAACCCGCAGTTCGGTATGGTGGGGCATGACAAAATACGGATTGCCTATGTTTCCGCGGATTTTTACATGCATCCGGTGGCGATTTTAACCGCTGGCCTGTACGAAAACCATGATCGGCGCAAATTCGAGATATTCGCTTTCCATTACGGCAGGGAGCGGGATGAGATGACAGCCCGGCTGGAAGCCGGGTTCGACCGTTTTATCGATATAGGCGAACTTTCCGACCAGCAGGTGATTCAGCTTGCCCGGTCGCTGGAGATCGATATCGCCGTCGATCTGGCAGGGTATACCGGCGACAGCAGAACCGGTCTGTTCGCAAACCGGCTGGCGCCGCTACAGGTCAGTTATCTGGGCTATGCGGGCACGATGGCCGCCGCCTGCATGGATTACATGATCGCGGACAGCATTTTGATCCCGGAAACCGGCCGGCGGCATTATGCCGAAAAAATTGTGTATATGCCCAATAGTTTTCAGGCCAATGACGATACCCGGCAAATAGCCGCCACGGTGTTTAGCCGAGAAGCATTCGGTCTGCCGGAAAAGGCTTTTGTTTACTGTTGCTTCAACAACAGCTACAAAATACATCCCGATACCTTCCGGAGCTGGATGCGAATACTGGCTAAGGTGGACGGCGGCGTGCTATGGCTGCCGGCCGATTATGAAACGCAGGCCGTCGAGCTGGCCGCTATAAAAAACGTTTTGCAGCGGAACCGGCTGACCGCGCCTTTATTCGATACCCGGCTGTTTACCAGGCATCTGGAAGCTGCCTATACCCATATGTATCAGCGTTATGCGGCGGGTTTGCCGGCGGACGATATCCTGGTCGATGCCTGAACAGTCACCACCGCCGGCGGCAGTCCGGCCAGACGTCGCGCCTGCATGGCCGCATAAGCCGCCTCGAGATCACGCGCGAACCGCGCGGTATCGAATAGCGCGGCAGTCCGGCGATTTTCCGCCAGCCGGGAGCGGATGGCGGCAAGTTTGTCGGGCTGGCTGGCCAGTTCGACGGCCAGCGCCTCATAATCGGCCTGGCTATGGGTAATCAGTTCCGGCAGGCCGATGGCGGTCAGCAGACTGGCCGCCACCCTGCCGGCGAAACCTTCGCCGGCGCGGGTCAGCAGCGGCAGGCCGGCCCATAGCGCATCGCTGGCGGTGGTGTGGGCATTATAAGGCAGTGTGTCCAGAAACAGGTCGGCCAGCTGCAGCCGGGCCAGATGTTCGGCCAGATCCGGCATTCGCCGGGCAAAAATCAGCCGGTTTGCGTCAATGCCGCGGCTGGCGGCTTCCCGCCGCAGATTTTCCTGCGCCGGCGGATGATCCACGGACAACCACAGCACGCTGCCGGTTACCCGGTCAAGTATCCGCATCCAGCAATCGAAAATGTCGGGATTGATTTTGTAGGCATTGTTAAAACAGCAAAACACAAATCCGGCATCCGGCAAACCAAAATCCTGCCGGCGGATAACCTGATCGGCAATGGGCTGGGTGTCGTCGTTCACCAGATAGGCATTGGGTAGATAGGCGATGCTTTCCGTGTAAAACGCTTGCCGGTTTTCCGGAATAACCACCCGGTCTGCAAGCAGGTAATCCATATAGCCGGCGCCCAGGGTGCCGGGATAACCCAGAAAATTGACCTGAAGCGGGGCAATCCGCATGGCGAACAGCCCGGTTCGGCTGTCCTGGGTATGGCCGCCCAGATCCACGGCGATATCGATTTCCAGACTTTGGACAAGCTCCGCCGCCTGCTGGTCGGTCATATCGGCTATATCGATAAAATGCTCGAAACCGGCTTTCAGCCGATCCGTCATGTCATCTTTGACGCTACCGAAAGAAAAGCCGTACAGCTCAAACTTTGCCCGGTCATGCAGTTCAAACAGGCGGGCGGTCAGGAAGGCAACCGGATGAATGCGGAAATCCGCCGAAAAATACCCCAGCCGGATCCGCTGACGCCCGGCATGGCCGGCCGTTTTCGGCGTGTCGCGGCCGGCAGGGAATTTTTCCTGCGTCCAGCAGATAGCGGCTTTTTGCTGCACGGCCGGATCGCCGGTAAGGCTCAGCACCTGAAAGGGCAGGGCCATTTTCCGGCCGTTGGCGATTTTAGCGGTAATGTCGGCAATTTCCTGTTGCAGATTGGCCCAGTCACAGCAAAGCAGGCGGGTAAACAAACGTTGTCCGGCCAGAAAATCAAAATCCGGCTTGACGGCGAAGGCCCGCTCATAACTGGCTACGGCCTCGGCATAGCGTTTCAGTTCCTTATACGCTACGCCCAGATTGCACCAGGCGTCGGCCAGATCGGGTTTGCAGGCCAGGGTGAGCCGATAAGCGGCTGCCGCGTCCTCGAAAAGCTTTAACTCGCGCAGCAGGTTGCCGCGATTGAAATGCGCCAGCGCAAAATGGGGATCAAGCGCGATGGCCTGGTCGAAATGGCTTAACGCCGCCTCAAAACGTTTCAATTCCACCAGCACATTGCCCAGATTGCAATAAGCTTCCGCATAATCGGGTTTCAGGGCAATTGCCTGCTGGTAACTGGCCAGGGCGTCATCCAGGCGGTTTTGGCGCTTAAAAGCGACGCCCAGATAAAACCGGGCCAGCGGTTGGGCGGGCTCTATATTCAGCGACTGGCGGTTAAACTGTATGCTGTCGGCGGCATTGCCCATTTGCAGGCAAATAACCCCCATCAGACTCAGCAATTGCGGGTTGTCCGGAAAAGGCCGCCGCAACTTCCGATACAGCGCCAGAGCCTCGGCCAGCTTGCCTGTCTGATGTAGCGCCATTGCCTGCCGGAATACGGGATGCTGGTCTAGCGCCTGGATTTTTGGCCTCATGGCTCTAGGTGCGCCGGCGGCAGTCCGGCCTGGTTGCGGGCGTACATCCGCTCAAAAACGGATTCGATTTGCCGGGTCAGCCGGGGCGTGTCGAACAGCGGCGCGGTCAACCGGTTTGCCGCCAGCCGGGCTTTAATGGCCGCCAGTTTGTCGGGATGGGTAGCCAGCTCGATGGCCAGCGCCTGGTATTCGGCGGCCGAGCCGGTCGCCAGTTCCGGCAGGCCGATTGCGTTCAGCAGACTGGCCGCCACCCTGCCGGCGAAACTTTCGCCCATGCAGGTCAAAACCGGCAATCCGGCCCACAAGGCGTCGCAGGCGGTAGCGTGGGCGTTATAGGGCAGGGTGTCCAGAAACAGGTCGGCCAGCCGCAGCCGGGCCAGATGCTCGGCCATGACCGGCAAACGTTTGGCGAAGATCAGCCTGCCGTTCGCCAGACCACGATTGCGAGCTTCCCGGGCCAGATTGTCGGCAATGGCCGGATCTTCCACCGACAGCCACAGCACGCTGCCGGGCGCATCGGCCAGTATTCGCATCCAGCGGTCAAACAGGGCCGGATTGAGCTTCCAGGTATTGTTGAAACAACAAAACACAAAGCCGGTAGCCGGCAAGCCGAAATCCTCGCGGCGGAAAACCCGGTCGGAAATCGGCCGGCTGTTGTCGTTGACCATGAAACAGTCCGGCAGGCAGGCGATGTTTTCGGTATAAAATTCCCGGCCGGCCTGGGGAACGACAATAGGGTCGGCAAACAGATAATCCATGTAATCCGCGCCCAGCGAGCCGCAATAGCCCAGATAGGCCGCCTGCACAGGCGCGGCTCGCAGGGCAAAGAGGTTGTTGCGGCTGCCGCTGGTATGCCCGCCCAGATCGACGGCAATGTCTATTTCCAGGCTTCTGGCCAGCTCCACCGCCTCCCGATCCGACAGATTGCGGATATCGATAAAATGCTCAAAACCGGTCGCCAGCCGTTCAGTCATCTCGTCCCGGTCGGCGGTAAAGGAAAAACCGAAAATCTCGAATCTGTTCCGGTCATGCATTCCAAACAATTGGAGCGACTGAAAGGCGACCGGGTGATTGCGGAAATCCGCCGAAAAATAGCCGATGCGTATTCTGTCGTGCTGTGGATATCGGGCGATAGCCGGCAGGGCGTGATTCGTGGGCCGATCTTCCCGCGACCAAATCTCGGCCGCCCGGCGCTGTAGGGCCGGATCGTCGGTGATGGCCAGCACGTTGAACGGATTGGCGGCTTTTAAACCGTGGCCGATGTCGGCGGCCAGTCCGGCGGCGTCCCGATCGGTATTCTCCCAGATACAAAGCATCAGGCGGGCGAACAGGTATTGGCCGTGCGCAAAATCCAGGCCGGGCTTGATCGCCAGCGCCTGTTCGTAACTCTGCAACGCCTCCCGGTAACGGCCGAAATTTTCCATGATGATGGCGCGGCTATGCCAGGCGTCGGCAAAACCCGGTTTTAGGGCTAGAGCCCGCTCGCAGCTCAGCAGCGCCTCGTCAACCCGCTTCAGTTCGTAAAGCGCAAGACTACGGTTGCAATACGCCTCGGCGAAATTCGCATCGATGGCGATGGCCTTATCGTAACAGGCCGCGGCTTCATCGAAGCGGTTCAACAGCCGTAAAGTATTGCCGCGGTTGTTATAGACCTGGGCGTAATCGGGTTTGATGCTCAGCGCCCGGTCAAAACTTGCCAGCGCTTCCGCAAAGCGCTTCAAACTATGCAGGCTGATGCCGCGGTTGCAATAGGCGTCGGCATAACCGGGGTCGATGGCGATGGCCCGCTCGTAGCTGTCCAGCGCTTCGGTAAAACGTTTTAATTCCTGAAGGACTATGCCTCGGTTGCTCAGGGCTTCGGTATGTTGCGGCGTAAGGGCCAGGGCGGCGTCGTAACGGGCCAGCGCCTCGGCGAAACGTTCCAGGTCTTTAAGGATATTGCCGAGGCTGACATGGCTATCCGCCTGGCCGGGCCTGAGGCGGATAGTCTGTTCGTAAGCAAGTAAAGCGTCTTCCATGCGGTTCATTTCCCGGCAGACGCAGCCCAGATTGCGCCAGGCTTCGGCAAAATCCGCTTTCAGGGCAATCGCACGCCGATAACTGTCCAGCGCGGCGGGCAAACGTTTCATTTCCCGCAGCACATTGCCGCGGTTGAAATGGGCCAGCACAAAATCGGCTTTAAGGGCAATGGCGGTATCGAAACTGCGCAACGCCTCTTCCATGCGCCGCAGCCGGATCAAGGCATTGCCGCGGTTGCACCAGGCATCGGCAAAATCGGCTTTAACGGCAATCGCCTGCTCATAACTGGCCAGGGCGGCGTCGAAACGCTCCAGGCGCATCAGGGCGATGCCCCGATACAGCAAAGCCTGCGGCTGCGCGGGCTCGGTGGCGAGAGAGCGATCGAAATAGCCGGCGCTTTCCGCGAATTGGCCGGTTTTTAGCAGAATCGCGCCCAGGGCGGCCAGCAGTTCGGCGTTTTCCGGCAAGCTTTTCAGCAATTCCCGGTAGGCGGCGGCGGCCTCCGGCAGTTTTCCGGCCTGATATAAGGCGCTGGCCTGCTGTAGCAACGGATTGTCCGGGGCAAGTACGGTCATGGCGAAATATGCTCGGCCGGCAATCCGGCCAGTTGGCGTTCATGGATGCGGCTATAGGCCGCTTCGAGATTTTGGGTGTACAGGCCGGTATTGAACAACGGTTTGCTTAGCCTGTTTTCCGCCAGTCTGGCCCGGATGGTCGCCAATTTGCGCGGCTGGTTGGCCAGCCCGATGGCCAGCGCCTCATATTCGGCCGCCGAGCGGGTAATCAGTTCCGGCAGATCCAGCGCGCTCAGCAGGCTGGCCGCCACCCGTCCGGCAAAACTCTCGCCCATGCGGGTCAGCACCGGCAAGCCGGCCCATAAGGCGTCGCTGCTGGTGGTGTGGGCATTATAAGGCAGGGTGTCCAGAAACAGGTCGGCCAGTCGTAGCCGGGCCAGATGTTCGGCCATGGATGGCAGGCGTCTGGCAAAAATCAGTCTGCCGTCCGCCAGGCCCCGGCTGCGGGCCTCCCGGGTCAGATTGGCGGCGGTGTCCGGATTTTCCACCGACAGCCATAACACGCTGCCGGGCACACCGGCCAGGATCCGCATCCAGCCGTCAAAAGCCGCCGGGGTGATCTTGCTGGTATTATTGAAGCAGCAGAAGACGAAGCCGGACGCCGGCAAATCAAAATCCTCGCGGCGGAAAACTCGCTCCGAAATGGGGCGGCCGCTGTCGCAGGGCATATAGCTGTCCGGCAGGCAGACGATTTTTTCCGTATAGAACTGGCGGCTGGCTGCCGGTATCACCACGCTGTCGGCAAGCAGATAATCCATGTAATCTGCGCCCAGCGTACCGGAAAAACCCAGATAGCTTATCTGCACCGGCGCGGCCCGCATCGCAAAAATATTGTTGCGGCTATTGGTGGTATGGCCGCCCAGATCCACGGCAATGTCAATCTCCAGGCTGCGGGCCAGTTGCACCGCATCGCGGTCGGACAGGTGGCGGATATCGATGAAACGCTCGAAGGCGTTTTCCAGCCGCAGGCGCATCTCGTCCTTGCGGTTGACGGCGGCATAGCAAAAAGCGGTTACCTCGAACCGGCTTCTGTCGTGTCGTTCAAACAGTTCGGCGCATAAAAAAGCCACCGGATGCTGGCGAAAATCGGCTGAAAAATAACCGATCCGGATTCTGTCATGCCCGGCATGGCCGGCGATTGCCGGAAAGCCGGGCAGCGGCGGGTATTTGGCCTGCGTCCAGATTTCGGCGGCTTTGCGCTGCAAGGCGGGGTTGTCCGAAAAAGCATGCAGCGCAAACGGAAAACAGGCTTTCCGTCCCGCCAGAATGGCGGATTTCAGATGGGCCAGACCAACATCGAAGTCCCGCCAGTCGCAGATTTGGGCTTTGGTATAAAGGATTTGAGCGGGCAGAAAGTCAAAATCGGGCTTTAAGCCTTGCGCCCGTTCAAAACTGTCCAGCGCCGCCTGATAGTTTTGCAGCTTGTAAAACGCCAGCCCCTGATTGTACCAGGCGTCCGCATAGCCTGGGCGGATGGCCAGCGCCCGGGCGTAACTGGTCATGGCCTCGTCGATCCGGTTCAAATCCAGCAGAGCGACGCCGCGATGGCACCAAGCTTCGGCAAAGTCGGGTTTCAGGGCAAGTGCCCGGTCGTAGGCGGCAACGGCTTCGGCGTAGCGTTTTAAATGCCTTAGGCTAATGCCGCTATTATTAAAAGCCAGCGGGTAAGCGGGGCGGATGGCGATAGCCTGTTCAAAACTGCGCAAGGCGTCCTCGAAACGCCGTAAATCCTGTAGTACGCTGCCGCGATTGCAATAAGCTTCGGCAAAATCGGCGCTCAGGCCGATGGCCCGCTCGAAGCTGTCCAGCGCTTCCTGGAAACGCTGTAGTTGCTTTAAGCCGATGCCCAGATAAAACCAGACCGCAGGCTGGCTGGGGTCGATTTGCAGGGCCTGGCGGTTAAACGCCACGCTGTCCGCATAATCGCCGACCTGTAGCGAGACGGAGCCCAGGGTATTCAACAACATGGCGTCGTCCGGAAAAGACGCCAGCAGTTGTTTATAAACCGGCAGGGCTGCGGCAGGCTTGCCGGCCTGGTACAGGGCCACGGCTTTTTGCAGCAGCGGATGTTGCGGGGTCAGGATGTGTGGGGCTTTCATCGGGCTTGCTTCCGGGTCAGGGATACGGCCAATAATAGCCCGGAAGCGAATTCCGGGTCATGCCGGTCATGCCGTTCATGACGGCTCGTGGGCGTGGGGCGAATTTTGTACGCCCGCCACGGGCAAAGGCGGCCTCACTGGTTGCTAATCGCTGTTGATCTCATTTTCGGCGTCGAGGTTGATCAGGTATTTTCGCAGCAGATATTGCTCCAGCCAGCAGGAGGTGCTGGCGTGTTTAAACACAACCGCCTCGCCGATTTGCTGTAGGCGTTGCCTGACCACATGCTGCGGCAGCAGCAGCAGCTCGATATCCGACATGGCTACAAATTTGTCCGGGCTGGTGTTTTTGCCGTTAAAAATCTTGAACAACTGATGCTTTTTCAGGTTGAGATGCAGATTGAGCTCTTCCTTGAATTCCAGAAACAGCGGCAGCAAATCGCTGCCGGAGCAAGACTCGTCATGCAGCTTGTGCAGTCTGTGCATCAAATGGTAGACCGCAAAGCGGTACAGTTCGGATTCCCTGACGAACAAACGCGCCGCAGTGGATCTCACGGCCGTTCTGTCGGCATTATTCAAGCGCATGGAAACAATGTGCTTCTTGTCGTTCAGGAGGGTGTCATTTTCGTTCAACGCTGATCCCATAATATTCATCGTGCTTTGTCACAGAACGGGGAGCACCCCGGCATGTCATGTCCAAAAGTGTAATTCATCAATGTTACAGATTTATAACAAAAGCGCAGGCGGCAGTATTTTGTCCTGGAAACGCCTTAGGCCGTTATTCCGGTGCGGCGTATTTTTGATTTCGCGCTGTTACCCGGCGGGCGTTGCGCGTAGGGTTGGCGTAGCCTGTGTAATACGATTTTATAAAATGTCATTGCCTTGTCACCGAAGATACGCAATCACGCTTAATAATAGCCCACCAAGTGATCTGCTGAAACATGCCAAGAAACAGCTTTCGTCCTTAGGGAAGTTGCGGGCGAACAGCTTTTCTCGGCATGGCGGCAATTTTCAGGGAAAAAGAGGCGGACAGCCGACCTTTAAAATACAAACGTAATACGTTTGTGGCTGTTGTAATCGACCTGTAATGGAACTCGCTCGGTAGTGTTGTTAACATTGCCGGAGTTGATCGATACTTGGTTTTGTGAAGTATTGTCCAGATTTTTTGGAGTAAACAGGGAACAGGGAAGGCACGGATAGGGAGCGGGCGTGGAAGCGGTTAGGGAGTAGGTCAGGGTAAGCGTAAAGGGTAGCGGGGAAAGCGGCGCCTAATAATGGGTGTTTTTTTTAGTACAACAGGCCATGCGTTCATCGGCTGCCGGGATGGCGTCAAGCGATGCCGATGCCGGCGTGGTTCTGAAATTCAGTTTTTTTAACCTAAGGAGTTTATATGCAATTCACTAAATCTTTAATCGCTGCCACGTTACTGGCGGCGGCAGGCGCGGCGCAAGCGGGTACTTTCGCTTATACCGATGAAGTTCTGACTATCGTAGATACCACCAACGACAGCGCATACAACCTGGATCTGGGTGTAACCCCTACTGCTCTGATCAGCAGCCCATCGTTGAATGTCAGCATCGACTCCACCGACGCCAACTTCGCTGCTTTCATGAATGGTGTAACTGCAGGCGATAACGTTATCTACAGACTGGAAGGCACTTATGTTAGCGGTAAAAACGGTACTCTTCTGAACACTTTTACCACCAGTTCTAGCAGTGATATCTCGGCTGAATGGGGTCCTACTGCCACTGCCGGATTGGGTAACACCATTGGAAACTCTACTGGTGGTGTTACGGGTACACTTGCCTCTTATGCTGTTCAGGCCGGCGCCGGTTCCATGTCCGCTTACTGGGCGGCTACCACCTATGCTACTGGTCTCGGCACCAATAATTCTGGCGGTGAAGGTCCGCTTGTCAACAGCGCGGCATTGGGTAGTGGTTTGACTCTCTGGGATGTTTCTAAAACCAGTTCAGCGGTCAGTGTTGCTAATACGGCGGCAGTCGATTTCACCGTCAGCGGCACCGGCAGTTCAGCGGTCGGCACGCTGACCGTAGGCGCGGTTTCTGCCGTACCACTGCCTACTTCAGTCTGGCTGTTCCTGAGCGGCGTCATGGGCGTACTGTCTCTGAAACGTCGTAAACACAGCGCAGTTTAATCCGGTTTTTCTTTTTCCATCACTATTAAATAGGTTTTATCATGAAACGTAAATTATTGTCAGCCGCCATTTCCGCCATCGCTCTGGCTGGCGTGTCACAATCTTCACAAGCCACCACCTCTTCTTATGACGTGTATCTGGCCGGTTCTTCCGCTCAGGACAGTCTGGTGATGCAGGAAGCGTACAATCTGTGCGTCGCCGGCACCTTCACATATTACATGGACAACTCCTACGCCGCTCTGGGCGCCACCAACACTTCTAGCTGGGGCTCCAACTACAAAGTGTATAGCTGCACGCTGAATTCCAGCATCGTCACCACCGTACCCGGCAACCCTACTGTTTACTTTCACAAAGTAAACTACGGCGGTTCGGCTCAAGGCGTTGCGCCGCTGTTCCAGAACGCAGCCGTGCCTACCCTGAACATCAACAACAGCAACTGCTACTCGCTGGCCGGTTATAGCGCTAAAGTCGGCAACTCGTCCATTACCGTGCCAACTTACGGCTGCACCACCACCAACACCAACGACCTGATTTCAGCAAATCTGGATGCCGGTCTGTCCGACGTCAACCCAACCATGTTCCAGGGCGTCAACCGCACCACCACTTATGATCAAAGCGGCAATCCAATAACCACTTTCGCGGATGTCAAATCCATTCCTGCCGGCTTTACCGTGGTGCCTGCAACTTCACTGATCTGGGCGGTGCCTGTTTCTTTGAACCTGTACACCGCGCTGCAAGCCGCGCAAGGTCTGTTGAACTATAGCGGCGGCACATACGGCACCGGTTCCTGCTCCGCAGGCCAATACAGCATAGACCCAACCTCCGCCAGAGACGGTCTGTGCATGCCTACTCTGAACAAATCGCAAATAAGCTCTGTTTTGACCGGCGCCTTATCCGACTGGAGTTTGTTTAACTTCAATGGCGTCAATCTGGTTACCGCCGCCAACGATTACGACGCGCACCGGCCATCCGGCGCAACAACCATCGCGCCTAGCGTTGGCACAACCGTTTACTTTTGCCAACGTACCCCTGGTTCCGGCACTGCCGCCAGCCAATACGCCTATTTCCTGAATCAGCCCGCAAATAATACAGATGCATCTGTAATTCCTGCAAACAATTTGGGCAACGAGTATGTATTCTCAATAGCTGACGGCGGCAATATGGAAAACTGCCTGATCGACTTTGCAACCGGTTCAACCAAAGCCGCCGATTACACCGGTAAACCAGTCAATATCGCTGGTCAAACCGCCTGGGCGATCGGTCAGCAATCTTCCGATAAAAACGCTTCCGCAAGCAAACAATACCGTTTCATCAAAATCAACGGCGCCCTGCCTAATCTGGCTGCTGCATTCAGCGGCGATTATGCTTTCGTCAACGAATCAACCTGGCAATATCCAACCACTGCCGCTACCGGCAGAGGCACACAGCAATTGATTGCCAAAGCGCTGATTTCAAGAGCCACTGACCCCGCCAGCCTGTACACCGACCTGAACCAATTCAGCGTTCAACAATTCGGCCCGGCCGGTTTCATGGGCACTCTGTCAAACGCATTGGCTCAGAACGGCAGCTATACCCTGCCTACTTCAGTCAGCACAACTTACCCTGTTACCCCTTGGACACACACTAACCTGAATGGTGTGCTGGATAACGGCATGTTCCCAATTATTGACTTATCAGCTACTGTTGCTCCATAAGACATTGGTTATTGCTTAAAGGCATCAGCCAGTCCGTCTCGCAATGAGGCGGAACGGTGCAGGGACGCACCATTCAAACAGCCTTCGCTTGCGAAGGCTGTTTTTTTTTGGGGGTCTGCATAAAGCCGGCTACAGGTTTATTTTGCCGGGCTTTTGCTGTGCGGCGAATGGGGTGGTGGACTAGTCATCTGTCTAGTCAGTAGGTGTATTGTCATGAAAATTTGGCCGGTACAAAACGCTAAAGCACATTTCAGTGAATTGCTGAACGCTTGTGTAAGCGAAGGGCCGCAAGTAGTCACCAGGCGCGGGACAGAAACCGCTGTGCTGGTGTCTTTCACGGAATGGAAACGCATGAATAATGCCGCACAGCCATCACTTAAGGAATTGTTGATGTCCGATGTGGGCCGCGCCGACTTTGAGCTGCCTGAGCGCGGACAGGCGAAGCGTCGAACCGCTGTTGCGCTATAAGCCTGTGATGTTTCTTCTTGATACCAATGTTATTTCGGAGCTGCGCAAGATTCGGCCTCATGGGGCTGTGGTGGCTTGGATCAAGGCTATAAATGCTGAACTTTACCTTTCTGCTGTTACCCTCGGCGAGATTCAGGCAGGCATTGAAATTACCCGTGAGCAAGATGCCCGCAAAGCCGCTGATATAGAGTCCTGGGTTAATCAGGTGGCGGCTACTTGCAATGTGTTACCGATGGATGCTGCGACCTTTCGTTTATGGGCGAAACTGATGCACAGTCAGTCGGACACTGTCTATGAAGACGCCATGATCGCAGCCTGTGCGCTCGTGAATAATCTTACCGTTGTCACCCGAAACGTTCGGGATTTTGAACGCTTTCAAGTCTCCGTGTTCAACCCATTCATATAAGCCAACGAGCAGTAAGGCGCAATGCATGGAGCCTGGTCGATACAAGGCCGCCCGTGCCTGTTCAGGTTATTGTCATAAAATATTAACATTAACGGTTTAAAATCCCGGTAAAGGGCTTTCAAGGGGAAAGCTTTTCTATCGCATCTATCGGGCAAAATGCAGTCAATCACCATAAAGCAATGCAGAAAGCGTAGCGATCTGCTGGCGTCTCTATTGTCTACAGTCTTGCTGGGTTTCAGTTTTCAGCCTTGCGCGCAGGAAGCGGAACAGCAGGCGCAGCAGGCCGAAGCCAGGCCGCAGGAAACATTCGATCTGTTTGAATTACGCATAAAAGGCAATACCGTGCTGGGCAGGGAGGATATCGAACGCATCGTCTATCCGTTTCTGGGCACGCATAAAAGCATCAATACCGTCGAGAACGCCCGGGTGGCGCTGGAGAATCTGTTTCATAGCAAGGGCTACCAAACCGTCATGGTGGATATTCCCGAACAGAAAGTGGAGCACGGCATCGTTTATCTGCATGTCGGCGAAGGCAAGGTGTCGCGGCTGAGAGTCAAGGGTTCGCGCTATTTTTCACTGGGCGACATTAAAGATCAGGTGCCGGCGCTGGCGGAAGGCTCGGTGCCGAATATGCCGGTGGTGCAGAAGGAACTGGCGGCGCTGGCCAAGGAAAGTCCGGATCGCACCGTTACCCCGATACTCAGGGCCGGCGACACGCCCGGCACCCTGGATGTGGATCTGCAGGTCAAGGACGAACTGCCGCTGCACGGCAAATTCGAGATCAATGGCCGCAATACCTACACTACCGACCGGTTGCGGATGATAGGCACGCTACGCTACGACAATTTGTGGCAGGCGTTGCACAGCGCCTCGTTCATGTATCAGGTTTCGCCGGAGAACGCCAACCAGGTGGAAGTCATGGTCGGCAGTTATGTGATGCCTGTCATAGACAAGGATAAGCGGCTGGCGTTTTTTGCGGTCGATTCCGCATCCAACACCGTCGCCAATGCCGGGGCGCTGGCGGTAGTGGGTAACGGCAACATATACGGGCTGCGGTTCGTGGATCCGATTATCACCAAAATGAAGAATTACTTTCAGACATTCAGCGCCGGGGTGTCGTACAAGAATTTCCAGCAAAATCTGAGCGGCTTGAATGTCACCACATTATTCAGGCAAACGCCTATCAGCTATTTGCCGTTTGTGGTCGGCTATAGCGGCAATCTGCATCAGGACGACTCCAGCCTGGCTTTTAATCTGGACGCCAATTTTTCGGTTCGCGGCCTGGGTAATACCGAGTCGCAATTCGCCAATTCCCGCTATAAGGCGCAATCCGATTTCGCCTATTTGCGCGGCAGCCTGGATTATAAGCACGATCTGCCTTACGGCATGGAGATCGAGAGCCGTTCCAACGGCCAGTTGGCCGACATGCCGCTGATCCCCAACGAACAGTTTTCGATCGGCGGCATGCAAAGCGTGCGCGGTTATTACGAAACCCAGGTGCTGGCCGATTCCGGCATCCAGAGCTCGCTGGAATTGTACTCGCCCAAACTGGATATTCAGGGCTGGGCCGATTACAACAAAGTCCGCGGACTGGTGTTTTTCGATTTCGGCAATGGCTGGATGATGAACGCTCTCAGCGGCAGCCCGTCGCAATATCAACTGGCCAGCGCCGGCACCGGATTCCGCATGAATTTATGGAAATCCCTGACAGCCAATTTCGATGTGGCGGTGCCTTTCGTCAGTCAGACCCGGGTGGAAAGCGGCAATCCGCGGCTGCATTTTCAGGTGTTTACCGAATTTTGATGTGCAAACGGCAAGTGTCGGGCGGAAAGCCGAAGGCCCGTCCCGATACGAACGGAATTCGGCGGGATAGACCCTGCCGGTTCCAAAATAATCTGGCATAGATAAACGACATGACAAACAAACCAGCAACAAAACAGCATCCACAGGCCGAAGCTTTCCGCTTGAAACCCATCGCCTTTTTTGTGCGCGCCCTGCTCACCGGCGGTTTTTTCATGGGTACGCTGCCGTCGGCCCAGGCCAATCCGGAAGTCAACACCCTGCCGATCATGGATCCCGCCACCTGGACTACCGGCCATGTGACCGAACAAACCGTCGGCCACACCATGACCGTCACCCAGACCGACCATGCCGATATCCTGAACTGGCAGAGTTTCGATGTCGGCAGCCACGCCAAGGTGGATTTTGTGCAGCCGAGCGCAGACTCCGTGGTCGTCAACGAAATTACCGCCAGCGGCGTGCCCAGCCAGATTTTCGGCCAAATCTCGTCAAACGGCGAAGTTTATCTGATCAACCCCAACGGCATCGTGTTCGGCGCGGGTTCGGTGGTGGATACCAACGGCATGGTGGCCTCGACATTATTGCCCACCGCCGAGGCCATCGCCGGGATCACCAACCCCGGCGGCGGTCAGGCGCTGAGCGGCATCGCCAACCCCAATACCGTGGCGAACGGCGGCACAGTGTACGCTGCGTTTAGCGCCGACGGCAGTTCCGCCAGCACCAGCAGCAGCGGTTCCGGCTATACCGGCAAGGCCCAGTCCACCGCCGTCAGCATCGACGTGCAGAGCGGCGCCAAAATCACCTCCGAGAACGGCAAGCCCATCCTGATGTTCGCCCCCACCATCCTTAACGAAGGCAGCGTTTCGGCGTCCGGCGGGCAGGTGATGATGGCGGCCAGCAGCGACGTGGTGTATTTGCAGGAAGCGCCCACCGCCGGTTCGCAGAGCGACGTCAGAGGCTTGCTGGTGGCGGTGGGCACCGGCGGCAACGTCACCAACGCCATCAACGCCGCCATCAGCGCCAATCAGGGCAACGTCACGCTGATGGGCTTTGCGGTCAATCAGAACGGCAGGGTTTCCGCCACCACCAGCATCAACGAGAACGGCAGCATCCGCCTGCTGGCTTCGGAAGGGGTGAACATGGCCGCGAATCTTGTCACGAGTAAGATGCAACTGGGATCCGCTTCAACCACCCGCCCGGATGGCGAGACGTCGAGCGTGACGCTGGGCGCGCAAAGCCGCACGAACATAACGCCGGAACTGGTTTATAGCAACGGCGTTCAGACCCGGGTGGTGGCCAGCCAGACCATTCTGCGGTCAAGAGTGGAAATTACCGCCGAAAACGTACTGATGCAAAGCGCTACGGTGAATGGCGCGCAGACCGCCGCGCAAATAATCGCGCCCGCCGGCGTCGTCGATGTCACGGCCACCCAGAATCCGGTTTCGCCGATGGCCGCTAACGCCACCAACGGCAGCTCGATTACCGTGCAGAGCGGCGTGGATATCGATGTGTCCGGCATGAACTCCACCCGCAGCATGGCCAGCAATGTGATTTCCGTGAAATTGCAATCCAATGAGCTGGCGGATTCGCCGCTGCAAAAAACCGGTATCCTGAATGGTAAAACCGTGCAGATCGATATTCGCGCCGATAACGGCAACGGCACGCCGCTGGCCAATATTTCCTCGGAACTGGCTTCCCTGACCTATACCCTGGCCGAGCGGCTGGTGGCGGGCGGCACTATCGCCTTGAATTCGGAAGGCGCGGTCAATGTCGAAAAAAATGCGCAACTGAATTTTTCCGGCGGGGTGGAAACCTTTCTGGCCGGCTATATCGACACCACGGAACTGGTGGCGGCGAACGGCCAACTGGTCAATATCGGCAGCGCCAGCCCGCTGATGCCTTATGCCGGCATTTACGGTCAGTACACCACGACCAACGCCAAATGGGGGGTTACCGAGACCTGGACGACCGATGTACAGAGCATGTGGCTGTATGAACCGAGCTATCAGCAGGGCGGCAACGCCGGCACGCTGGCGATTACCGCCAATGACGTGCAGATGAACGGCGATCTGCATGGTCAGTCCGTGGATGGCATGTACCAGCGCTCCCTGGCGGAAGAAGCCATAGGCGGCACGCTGATCATCAACGACAATCTGGCCGCCAGCGCCGCGCAGGATATCGTGTTCATGACCCAGGCCGCCCAGAATACCGGCCTCGGCGGTATCGACCTTGCCGCCGCGCTGGTATTGCGATCCGACATGCTGGCGCGTAGCGGCATCCAGAAAGCCAGTTTCGCCACCAATGGCGGCATCGACATTGCCGGCGGCAGTACCGTGCAATTATCGGCGGCGTCCAGTTTGAGCCTGCAGGGCGGTAGCATCGATGTCATCGGCAATATCCAGGGGGCCGGGGCCAGCGTCAGTCTGACCACGACTTATGATCCCAGTCTGACGGGCCTGGACGGCCATATCAATGTGGACAGCGGCGCAACGATGGCGCTGCAAGGTTTGTGGGTCAACGATTTTACCGATCCGGCCAATGCGGTTTCCAACGGTTCGCTGCTGGCCATCAATGGCGGAGCGTTTAACGTCAGCGCCCAGGGCAATGTGGATCTGCAGCCCGGCAGCAGCGTCGATGTCAGCGGCGGGGCCTGGCTGCATGCAAACAGAACGTTGACCGACGGCGCTGCCGGCAGTATTTCCCTGGCGGCGGCGGACGTGCAGAATAGTGGCTCGAATCTGACTATCAGCGGCGCCAAGCTCAGCGCTTACGGTCTGGCCAGCGGCGGATCGATTAGCCTGGAAAGCAATGCGGTGGCCATCGGCGGCAGTACGCAGACAGTCAGCGGCAATCTGCAGCCGCTGGAACTCGACGCCGGGTTTTTTTCCAGCGGCGGCTTCGCCAGTTATACGGTCATCTCGGACGCGAACGGCCTGACGGTAGCGGCCAATACCGCCATCGATCTGCAACAGACCAACACCCAGTTGATCAATGGCTATGCGTCCGCCCCCGGCGCGGCGAATATTTCGGCGATTAGTAGCCTGACCACGCTGCCGGCCAACCTGATACAACCCAGTTCGCTGACTCTGGAAGCCAATCATAGCGTAGGCGCTCAGTCCGGCAGCTATCTGAGCGTAGGCGCCAATAGCAGCATCGTCGCCACGCCGCAAAGCACCATCACCCTGTCTTCGGATACCTCGATCAATTTTGACGGCTCCATCACCGATCAGGGCGGCACGGTAAATCTGGATATCGTCACCTCGCCTTATCTGACTTCGGTTTATTCGCCCAGCCGGGAGTTATGGCTGGGCGGCGACGCCAATATAGACGTGTCGGGAACGGTGATTTACCAGCCGAACACCCTGGGCCTGACCGAGGGCAGCGTACTGAACGGCGGCACGGTGAACCTGGACGCCAAATATGGCTTCGTGGCCGCCATGGCCGGTTCGCAAATCAATGTGTCCGGCGCCCAGGCGCTATTGAGCCAGCCGGTGCTGACCAGCCGCAATACCATAGGTTATAGTTCCCGCGTGGTCGGCTCCAATGGCGGCGCGGTGAATATCACCGCGGCCGAAGGCGTTTATCTGGATGGCGGCATGCAGGCCCAGGCCGGCAATGCCGCCGGCACAGCCGGCGGCAGTCTGTCCGTATCCCTACTCGGGGGAGAAGGGGCGAATGCCGGCGATGCGCAACTGATCGTGGTGCAGGATGTCGGCAGCAGCATCATTCAGGCCGGCGGCAGTTATCTCAATGCCGATGTACTGACCCAGGCCAATGGTTTCAACAGCTTCGGCGTTGACCAGCCCGCCGCCCTGAACGGCGTCGGCATCGTCGGCGCGAATCAGGTCGCCGCCGCAGGTTTCTCGTCGCTGAATTTGCAAACCATCGCCACGACCACCCCCTCCAATCAGAAAGCGGCGGGCGAAATCCTGTTTCAGGGCAATACCTTCGTCAATCAGGGCAATGTCGATCTTAGTCTGATCGACGCCCTGACGCTGGATGCGCCGGTCATTGGCTGGGCGCTCAGCAGCGGCGGCGCGGCGGCCAATAACCTCGACGTCACCAGCCAGACCGCGGGTAGCGTGAATTTAACGGCGGCGACTGTGGCCATAGGCTCGTCGACGGTGACGCCGCAATTGGTCAGCTACCTGCCGGCGGCGGTCGGCGGCATGGGTCAGTTCAATGTCACGGCGGGCGTGCTGAACGCCCAGGGCGTCCAGCAGGCCGGGATGATAACCCTGCAGGGCGAGGCCAGCACCAGCGGTTTCGGCGTGGTCAATCTGGCGGCTTCCCGCGACATCAGCCTGCAGGGCGTGCTGGATAAAAGCTATAACAATAACGGCGTCACCGACAGCTTTCAGGGCGCGTTCGAAACTTATGGCCAGCTTAATCTGAGCGCGGAACGGATTTTTCCCACCACCCTGAGCCAGTTTACGCTGGCGACAAACACCGCAACCGGGGTCATCAATTTTAACGCCCCCAATACCGCGACCCCGACGCCGGTGCTGGAAGCCGATGCGGCGCTGACTGTCACGGCCGCCACCATCAACCAGAACGGCAATATTCTGGCTCCCTTCGGGCATATCGATTTCCAGGCCAGCAAGCAGATCAATTTCGGCGCAAATAGCCTGACTTCGGTATCCGGGCAAAATCAGATCATTCCGTTCGGCGTCACCTCGGCAGGTCAGGACTGGCTCTATCCGTTGAACGATAGCCTCGGCGGCGTGGACATGAATCTGATCGTCGGCGGCGCCCAGTCCAGTGTCGCCGTGCCTGAAAAACAGCTTACCCTGAACGCGCCCACGGTCGCCAGCAGCAAGGGCGCGGTGATCGATTTGTCGGGCGGCGGCGATCTGATGGCCTATGAGTTCGTGCCGGGGGCAGGCGGCAGCAAGGATGTGCTGGCGGCCGGCAACGCCATTTACGGCGGTACTTCGTTCGCCATCATACCCAGCTACACCGGGTATGCGCCGTATGATCCGATGCTGACTCCGGCCGCCGGCACAACGCCGGCCCAGGGCGGACTGACGGTGGGCGAACAGATTACCATTGCTGCCGGCAGCGCATTGCCGGCCGGCACCTATACCCTGCTGCCCGCGCATTACGCCTTGCTGGCGGGCGCTTATCTAGTGACGCCGGTGGCCAGCAGTTCGACGGTCGCCCAGGGTGCGTCAACCACCCTGGTGAGCGGCACGCCGGTGGTCAGCGGCTACTATGATACGCTGGGCACTTCGATAAAATCGCAAACCCCGACCAATTTCGTGGTGCAAACCGGCGCTAGCGCCCTTAAATATTCGCAGATCAACCTGACGTACGGCGATAGCTTTTTCGCCCGGCAGGCAACGAATGACGGCGTGGCCGTGCCGTTGCTGGCGCAGGATGCCGGCCAGCTCTCGGCTACCGTGACCACGGCGCTGGATTTGCCGACCTTGCGCACCGGCGGCGTCAAAGGCGCGGAAGTGGATATCAGCGCCAATGATCTGAGTGTGGTCAATAGCCTGGACAACGCCGGCGGCGTGGAACTGCTGGCCAGCGATCTGAACGGCGAAAATATCGGCAGCCTGTTTCTGGGCGGCAACCGCTCGGTTGACGCCGCTACCGGCAATACGCTGCTGAACGTAACGGCAAACACCCTGACCATAGGCAGCAATGTGACGCTGAACAAGGTGTCGGAACTGCTGCTGGCGGCGACCAATACCCTGGAGATTAAAACCGGCGCGGCGCTGAGCACGACCGGTAGCTTGAGCACGGCCGCCAATACCGTGCTGGAAACCAGCGGCGATAGCGCCGTATTGCGGCTGGCGGCCGGCGGTCAGGTCAGTCTGGATCGTACTGCCAGCAGCGGGCTGACCGGCAATTTGCTAATAGACCAGGGCGCCAGCCTGACGGCCGCCAGCGGCTCCATTCTGCTGGATGCCAGCGGCAATAACAGCGGACTGCAGGGCAGTTTCAATTTCGGCAGCGCCGGTGGCGGCAATCTGAGCATAGGCGCAAATGCGCTGAATATCGGTGATATCGGTAGCCAGACCGGTCTGATTGGTTTGTCGCTGGATAATACCCAACTGGCGGCCATGGGCAGTCTGGCCAGTCTATATCTGAATGGTCGTAATTATGTGGATATTTACGGCAATGTCGCGACGCCCGTCATCAGCAATCTGGTGCTGAATACCCCGGTACTGGCCGGGATGGCCGTGTCGCCGGGCGCCGTCAATACCGCCAGCGTCAGCGCCGGCCGCCTGACCCTGGCCAATTATGCCGGTGGCAGTTGCGCCAGCGGTTTGAGTGGCTGTACCGGTACGGGCGCCGGCACGCTGGATTTTAACGCCGGCAATTTGACCCTGGACGCCACCAGTAGCGCCACCAGCAGCGGCAGTTTTACGGTATCCGGGTATGAGCAGGTCAATTTTGCCGTCAGCAGCGCCGTGACCGGAAAAGGCGCGGGTCAATATGACATCGCGGCCAATACCACGATCAATACTCCCATGATCAGCGGCGATTCGGCGGCCAGCACCACGATCAATACCGCCGGTTACAGTCTGACCATTGATCCCGCCGCTGCCGGCGGCAGCGCGACCGCCGCCACGGCCACTTCGGCCGGGGTGGGGGCGATTCTGAGCCTGAACGCCGCCAATTTGCTGGTTGACAGCAGTCTGATTTATCGGGGCGGTTCGGTCAATCTGAATTCGGCGACCGGTAATCTGAATCTGGGCGGCAATGCCCTGGTCGATGTTTCGGCAACCCAGCAGTCCGCCGGTTTGAATCCGGCCGTGCAGATTGCCGGCGGAGAAATTACCCTGAGCGCCGGACAGGATGTGCTGGCCGCCGCCGGCAGCCAGTTGCTGCTGTCCGCCACGGCAAGCGGGGTGTCGGCCGGCACGCTGAACGTCAATGCACGGCAGGGCTATGCGACGCTGGGCGGCGCGATTAAGGCCGGCGGCGCGGACAAGGCGCATGGCGGTCGATTGCTGATGGATGTGCTGACCCTGGACGGCGGCGGTTTTAACGCTTTGAACACAGCGGCCGCCGCAGCCGATTTTAGTGGTGAATTCGGTTTGCGCTTGCGTAGCGGCGATATCGATGTCGATAACACCCAGACCGTGACGGCGCAAACCATCAATCTGGCTGCGGATAGCGGCGCGGTCAATATTTACGGCGTACTGGACGCCAGCGGCGGCAATGGCGGCAATATCAGCCTGTCATCCGATTCCGGGGTGCTGCTGGCCGCCGGTTCCGAGCTTAAAGCCTACGCCACCGGCTCGGCCGGCAATGGCGGCACTGTGGTGCTGAGCGCGGTCAGTCAGGCCGCCGCCGATAATGCCGGCGTTACGCTGCCGGCCGGCGGCATCACTATTCAGAGCGGGGCCACGGTCGATGTCAGAAGCCGGGGCGATTATTCGCTGGTGGATTGCGCGACCCTGGGCGATTGCGGCAGTCTGGGCAAGGTGGAGTTGCAGGTTGACAGGCAGCCTGTCAATGCTGACGGCAATCCGGGCAATGTCAGCATCGCCGGCGCCATCGACATCGCGCCGATTAACAGCGGCGCGGCCAGCCTGGGTTACGACGCCAGCCAGACGTTGCCCGAGGTGGTTGCGGTCAAGGTGTACGATCTGAGCCAGACCGGCGTGTCCGATGTGCTGAACCAGATTACCGCCAGCGATCTGACCACCTTTAACGCCGACGCCGCAAGCTTTATGCAAACCGTGACGGCCAATAGCGGCTATACGGTCATGCCGGGCATTGAAGCCATCACTACCGGCGGCGCGGCCATGACCGTGAATCCGGGTAGCGCCGGCTGGAATTTGTCCACCTGGCGCTATGCCTACGGTACGGAAAGCGTGACCGGACAACTGATCTTGCGCTCTTCCGGCGATTTGAACATTCAGCAGACTATCTCGGACGGTTTTACCACGCTGACCGCCACTTCCGGCAAACACTCGGTGAGCATCTCAGAGCTGCAGCAAAATTATTCCTGGAGTTATGATCTGGCGGCCGGCGCCGATCTGACGGCGGCCAATCATCAGGCGCTGCTGAGCACGGCGTCCAATCTGAATCTGAGTCCGGCCACGCTGGTGCGCACCGGCACCGGCGATATCAATATCAATGTGTCCGGCAATATCAATATGTCGAACAACTCGCTGATTTATTCGGCAGGCCGGCAGGATCCGAATAATCCCTGGGGCTATACCCAGGCGCAGGTCATTTACGACGCCGCCAACTATAGCGGCTATTATGCGGAATATCCGGTCGACGGCGGCAGCGTCTCGGTGGCGGCCGGCGGCGATATCAACGTTACGCCGCTCAGTTCGTCCACGGTGATGGGTTTTTACAGCGACTGGCTGGTGCGTACCGGCAGCAGTAGCCAGCCGACTTCCTGGGGTATTAATTTCGCCAAATACAACGATAATCTGGGCGCGCTGGGCGGCGGCAATGTGACCGTTTCCGCCGGCGGCAATATCGAAAATCTGACGGTGGCGATACCGACCACCGGTAAAATCAATCCGGCCGATTACGCGGCGAACAGCACAGCCAGCAGTCCGCTTTACAGCGGCAATTATCCCGATCCTATCGTTAGCGGCGGCGGCAACCTGTATCTGTCGGCGGGCGGCAATATCGGTGGCGGTGCGTTTTATGTCGAACAGGGCGTGGCGGAGATTAGCGCCGGCGGCTCCCTGACCGCCGGCGGTTATTATTCCGCTGTCGGCAGCAGCTATCTGGATCCGATCCTGGCGCTGGGCAATGCGGCGATGAATGTGACCGCCGGCATCAATATCGGCCTTGAAACCATTCTCAATCCGCTGGTTACGCCGTCGGCCAGCAGTTATGGCAAGCGTCTCGACAGCCTGTTCTTCAGTTACGGCGCCAACAGTTCGGTGACCCTGACCGCGCTTTCCGGTGACGTCAGCCTGACGAACAATCCCCAGCGCCTGATCAGCGGTGCCGATATTCCGGCTACGTCGAATGTGGAAATCACCACCTACCCCGGCACGCTGACGGTGAACGCCTTGCAGGGCAGTCTGAATATTCTGAACAGCTTCCAGTTGTATCCGGCTGCTACCGGCAATCTGGAGTTGTACGCCTACGATAATATCGATACCGGATCCAGCACCGCAAGCAATATCAATGTCATCATGTCGGCGGCCGATCCGAGCAACCTGCCTTCGGTGTCGTCGCCTTTGCTGGTAAGCTATAAAAGCGGTTTTAGCGCGGCGATAAACTATATGCTGAACAGTCCGACATTGCTTACCGCCTATGCGCAGATCCCGGTTCATCTGAACGACGCCAATCCGGTGCTGATCAGCACCACGGCGGGCAATATCGATACACAGAACAGTTTACTGTTCGTGCTGCCCAAGCAGACCCTGGTCAGCGCCGGCAAGGATCTGCTCAACACCAGTTTCATGATTCAGAACGATACGGCGGCGTCCAGTTCGCTGGTCAGCGCCGGAGGGGATATTACGTTCAATACCTTGCGCGACTCCATAACCGCCGCGCTGAATAATACGAGCAGCTCGCAGAGCATTCAGGTTAGCGGGCCGGGGCAGTTGACGGTGCTGAGCGGCGGCAATATCAATCTGGGTTCGTCGGGCGGGATTCTTTCCACGGGCAATACCGGCGCCAACACCTATCTGCCCAGCGGCGGGGCCAATGTGACCGTGCTGGCGGGCATGTCCGGCAGCACGCTGAATTCGACGGCGTTCGCCACCGATTTCATGACCGATTCCTCGGCCAGCAGCAATTATGACAGTTCCTTCAGCGCGGCTGTGCAGAAATATCTGCTTCAAGCCCCAGGGGCGCCGACGCCGGCTTCGCTACAGTCGCTGGTGAAGCAGGCGGAGGCTAGCGCCGTCAGCGCGCTGTCGGCGCAGGGTTTGACGGTGACCAACGGCTTCAAGCAATATTTTGCCCAGTATTTGCAGGATTACTGGAGCCACTATAGCGGCAATCTGGCGGTGGACGGCGTACTGTCGCTGATCAGTCAGGCCGGAAGCAGCGCCCTGGCTGCGCAAACTTTGCCGCCTCAGGCGACCATCGTGGTCGATCAGTATGCGGCGGATTACAGCCAGTATCTGCAAACCGCCCTTGGCCAGTATCACGGCACATTGACAATAGCCGGGCTGGAGGCGCTGATGAGCCAGGCCGACAGCAGCGCCGTCAATGCCCTGACCACCCAGGGTTTCAGCAGTAGTGATCTGGTGCTGGCGAGCGGCTATAAAACCGCCTTCAATCAGGCCATGCAGGACTATCTGACCCCTTACGGCGCTAATCTGCCGGCGGCCACTGCGGTGGCGGGCGCACTTTCGGCGCAGGAAGCCGTTGCCGCCCGGACAAGCTTTGACCAGTTGCAACAGGCGTATACCAGCGAACTGACGCAACTGGTGCAGAATTATCTGCCCGGGCAGACGGTGACCGCCGCCAATGCGCTGAATTATCTCAGCCAGTTGAGCAGCGCGCAGCAGTCGCTGGTCGAAACGCAGTTGCTGCCTTATGTGCAATCGGTTTACGCCAGCGATATGCAGCAGTATGCAGAGAAAAGGGCGAGCGCGGTACTGACCGTGGATAAGGATAGTCAGGAACTGAACATGCTGGCCATGTCCGAAACCCTGTTCCGCGGCTCCACGTTGGTGGCCAATTCCTATAATAAGACCTTTAGCTATAACGCCGAGAAAGGCTGGACGCCAAATGCCGGTTATAGCTACGACACGATCATCAAGAATGTCGATATTAACCTGCTGAACGCCATTCAGAGCTATCAGACCGCCAATCATGTCGCCAATCCGGGCTACATTAATATGGGTAACGGCTCCACGATTAATATCGCCGCCGAAGTTCAGGCCATTCAAAGTTCCGGCAATTCAGCCCTGGGCAAGGCGCTGCTAAACAGCATTTACGCCGCCCGCCCGGATTTGAAGGCTGCGGTCAGGCCGGTCAGCGGCGATCTATCGCTGTTCTTTAGCACCATACAGACGCTGGATGGCGGCAGTATCAACCTGTTTACGCCTGGCGGCGGCATCGACGCCGGTCTGTCGGCCACCACCATCGGCCAGAAGTCGGCCAATCAACTGGGTATTATCGCCAGCGCCGCCGGGGGAATTAACGCCTTTGTTCGTGACGACTTCCAGGTGAATCTGACCCGGGTCATGACCCTGGGCGGCGGCGATGTGGTCGCCGGCTCCACCGAAGGCAGCATCGACGCCGGTAAGGGCGTGGCACTGAACGGCGCGGTGCAGGAGCAGGTCAGTTATGACGAATACGGCAATCCGGTGGTCACGCTGCTGCCTGCGGTGACGACAAGCGGTATCCGCTCCGCCACGCCGCAGGGCAGCGGCCTTAAATCCGGCGCCATCGTGCTGTTCGCGCCGCGCGGCGTGATCGACGCCGGCGAGGCCGGGATTGCCGGCGGCAACCTGTTCCTGGATGCGTCGTCTTTCAAAAACGTCGCCAACATCAGTAGCTCCACCGGGGTGTCGGTCGGTGCGCCGACCGCGCCGCCGGCGGGACTTTCCGCGGCGCTGAGCGGCACCAGCGGTCTGACCGCCAGTATCAACAAGTCGTTTGAGAACGAAACCAACGTGGGGCAGGAAACCGCCAATACCCTCGCCAATAACGCCATGAGCCTGGGTATTCTGACTGTGGATCTGCTGGGCTTCGGCGATTAGCGGCCCGGACGCAAAAGGCTCGCCGGACGCCCGGCAGCCGGGCGTCCGGCGAGCCTAACAGGACTAAAAATTGCTTATTGTCATATTGGTGTAAAAAAGAACCGTGATAATTGGCGCTATTCTATTTATTGAGTTTAAAAATGAACCGGATTGTTTGTCTGCTGATAGTACTTTTAATGACGCCTGCGCTGGCCCAAGCCTGGTGGAACGAGGATTGGGGGTATCGCAAGAAGTTAACCGTCGATGCTCAGAAACTGCAGCAGGATGGCGTGAAAATACCTGCCGATGCGCTGGCTCTGGTGCGTTTGCATACCGGCAACTTCGCTTATTTCGCGGATCTGGGGGAAAAAGGCAAGGCCGTCCGCTTTATGTCCGGCGATGACAAGACGCCGCTGAAGTTTTATATCGAAAAAATTGATCCGGTCAATGAAATGGCGCTGATCTGGGTGAAACTGCCCAAGGATCTTGCCACCGCCAAGGATCCGTCCTTCTGGATGTATTACGGCAATCCCAATGCCGTGGATGCTTCGGAAGCCGCCGGTATCTTCGATGTAGCGCAAATGCTGGATTATCATTTTGAAGCCGGGCCGGTGAAGGATGCGACGGCGTACGCCAATCAGCCGGCGCTGGCGACCAATAGCGTGCTGGAAGGCGGCGCCATAGGCGAAGCCGGCGCATTCGACGGCGCGCAGCAGATTCGCGTGCCTTCGTCGCCTTCGCTACAGATGCAGACCTCCGTGGGCTGGACCTTGTCCATGTGGGTGAAGATCGATCAGCCGCAGACCGACGCCGTGCTGTTTCAGCGCGACAAGTTGACGCTGTCGGTGCGAGGGCAGCAGCCGGTTCTGACGGTGGGCGACAAGGAGATGGTCAGTCCGGCCGGCCTTAATCTGGCGAGCTGGCAGAATCTGGCCGTCACGGCCGGCGCTACCGGCTTTACCTTGTATATAGACGGCAAGGCGGCCGGCATCATACCGCCGGCCGACGTCTCGGTGCTGGACGGCGATATCAGCATTGCGGCGGCCCTTGATGGTAGCCGCGGGTTTAGCGGCGCCATTGATGAACTGGGCCTCAGCAAGGCGACGCTGGATCAGAATGCGCTGCAATTCGCGGATTTGATGGAGGGCCAGAATTCGACCATCCTGACTTACGGCGAAGACACCACGCCTGATAGCGAGGGGGGCGGCGAATCCTATGTGATTGCGACCCTGAACAATGTGACCATAGACGGCTGGGTCATTATCGGGATTCTGGCGGTGATGTTTGTGATCAGTTGGGTGGTGATGGTCGCCAAGGCTATTGTGCTAAACAATACCGAGTCCGAGAACAAAAAATTTGAAGCGGCTTTCAAGGAATTGAATACGGCGGAAGTGGCCCAACTGGATCGTCCTGAAGAAGAGGATGCGGAAGATTACGAGGAATCGCCGCTGCTGCTGTCGCTGACCGGCAATCACGCCGCTTTTGCCGGCTCCTGCATTTACCGTGTTTACCATATCGGCGTTCAGGAGATGAACAAACGGCTGAATGTCGCCGATCCGTCCGGACAGATGCTGTCCGCGCAAGCCTTGAACGCCGTCAAGGCGTCGATGGACGGCGTCATGGTGCGCGAGTTGCAGAAGCTTAATTCGCAGATGGTGTTGCTGACCATCGCCATCAGTGGCGGGCCTTTCCTGGGATTGCTGGGTACGGTGGTGGGGGTAATGATTACCTTCGCCGCGATTGCGGTCAGCGGCGAGGTGAATGTCAATGCGATCGCCCCGGGGATCGCCGCCGCGCTGACGGCGACGGTTTGCGGTCTGGCCGTGGCCATTCCGGCGCTGTTCGGCTACAACTATCTGGGCAGCAAGATCAAGGTTATTACAGCCGATATGCAGGTATTTATCGATGAATTTGTCGCCAAACTGGCCGAACAATATAGCTGATATTGTCATCGCCAGAAACGCTTTAGAGAGTAGCAAGAAATGAAAGCACATGAGGAAAATGCGGCGTATGACGAAATTAACGTCACGCCGATGCTGGATCTGGCCTATGTATTGCTGGTGGTGTTCATTTTAATGACCACGGCGGCCGTGCAGGGCATACAGGTTAATTTACCCAAGGCCAGTAATGCCCCCAGTTTATCAAAGCCACAAACCAAGGCGATAACCGTGACGGCGGATGGCACGATTTTTCTGGATACCTATCCGGTGACTATGGAACAGCTTGAGTCCACCCTGTTGCAGTACAAGGCCGCCAATCCGGAATTGCCGGTAGTGGTAAAAGGCGACGCCAGCGTACAGTACCATAGCGTGGTCGAGATCCTGGCCTTGCTGGGTAAACTGGATATCACCCAGGTCGGGCTTGTGACCCAGAATCTGGTGAAATAACAGCTTATGTCCCGTAAAAAAAAACATTTTAGGGTTTATCTGCCAAGAATTATTGGTGGCTTGCTGGCGGCGCTGGCCATTTTTTTTGTAGTCAAAGTCATCGTCAATTTCATAAATGAAAAACCGAACAAGGACGAGCGGAAAATTCAGCCGATTACGCTGTTAAAACCGCCGCCGCCACCGCCGCCGCCGCCTCCCAAGGTGGAGACGCCGCCGCCGCCGGACATCAAGCAGAAGATCGATGAGCCGGAGCCGGAGCCGGTTCCGGAAACGCCGGATGAAGCGCCGCCGCGCGATCTGGGTCTGGACGCCGAAGGCACGGCCGGTTCGGATGCATTCGGTCTGGCGGCGCGCAAAGGCGGCACCGGTTTGTTCGGCGGCGGTGATCCGTATGCGCATTACGGCGGCATGATCAAGAATGAAATATTGAATTTGCTATCCAGCCACGAAGACTTGCGTCGCAAGAGTTATACCGCGATTGTCAAAATATGGCTGAAATCCGATGGTTCGGTGGACAGATTCGAATTGAGCAAGGGCAGTAACGATCCCGGCATAGATGAAACGCTGACCCGGATTCTCGAGAAATATAAGCAGACCGGCGAGCCGGTGCCGCCAGGCATGCAACAGCCCATTAAATTTAGAATTTCATCACGCGTCTAAAATTACAGGAATGAAAATGACGAAGAACAACCAGCTGATCGCGGCTTTGGCGCTATCAGGGCTGATCGGTATTGCCCATGCCGACGAAAAGGACGAATTGCTCAAATTGCGCAATACCACTGTCAATTTGATCAAACAGTTGGTCAAACAGGGTGTGCTGACCGATAAAATGGCTCAGGACATGATCGAACAGGCCGAAGCGGACGCCGGCAAACAGGTGGCGGAAAGCAAGGCCGCTGCGGCTGGCGGCGGCGCGGGCATGGCTGCGGGCGCCGGGGCCGGAGCCGCCGCTGGCGCGGCTGAAAGCGCCCAGGCTGCCGGGCAGGCCGGAGCGGTCGCCAGGGGCGCTACGTCTGCCGCCGCCTCGGCCGCGAGGGAAGCTGTGCCAGCGGATGAAGTCAGGGTGGCTTATGTGCCGGATTTTATCAAGGACGAAATCAAGCAGCAGGTGCGTAACGAACTGCGCGCGGAAGTGGTCGGTGATGTAATGCAGAAGGCCAAGGAAGAACAATGGGGTATTCCAGACGCGCTGCCGGAATGGACCCGGCGTTTCAAGCTGAGCGGGGATATCCGTCTGCGCGAGCAGTCCAGCCTGATGGCGAGCGACAATATCAGTCTGGCCCAAAATATGATAGGCCAGGATTATTTGAATTATGGCGCCATCAACGGCGCGAACGGCGTGCCGCAAGTCTCGCCAACCAGTCCCAACGCCTATTTGAATACCACGCATGACCAGAATATCGGCCGTGAACGATTCCGTTTGGGCTTTGACGCCACGGTGAACGACTCGGTCGATGCCGGCATCCGTCTGACCACCGGTAACACACAGAATCCGGTTTCCACCAATCAGACCCTGGGCAATACCGGTTACGGTTATCAGTTTGCAGTTGACCGGGCTTTCCTGCGCTATACCGCGCTGGACAGTTCGAACTTCAACTGGCTGACGCTGATGGGCGGCCGTACCCTCAATCCGTTTTTTACCGGCGGCAGCGAGATGGTATGGGATGAGGATTTATCTTTCGAAGGCGCGGCGGCCACCGTGCGCCAGCATCTGGGCCCGAGCGAACTGCCCGATGAGATAGGCGGCAAAGGGCCGGTCATCTTCGGCACGGCCGGCATATTTCCGTTGCAGGCGCAGAATCCGTGGACCGGCCTGACCTCGTTGCAAAAATGGATGTTTGGCGGGCAGGCAGGGATCGATTGGGGTTTCGACAATCAGGATACGCTGAAAGCCGCCGCCGCCTTTTACGATTATCAGGGTATAAAAGGCGTCATCAACAAGTCCACGACCGACAATTCCTGCGCCGACAGTTCGCAGGACATCACCCAGTCCACCCCGCAATACATTCAGGGCGGCAACAGCATGGTGGGACTGTGCACCACGGCGCAAGGCTCCTCTGTTTACGGCATGTATGGTCTGGCTTCGGATTACAAGATTCTGGATATCAACGCCTTGTATGACATGGCGTTGTTTTCTCCGATCCATCTGCGGCTTGCCGGCGATTTCGCCAAGAATGTCGGTTTTAACGCCAACAAGATTTATGCCTATACCGGTCAGTCTATCAGCAATCAAACCACGGGCTGGCAGGTCAAGGCCGATCTGGGCTGGACTAGAGTCGAAGTGCCCGGCAACTGGAGCGCATTTGCCGCGTACCGTTATCTGGAGCGTGATGCGGTTCTGTCGTCCTATACCGATTCCGATTTCCATCTGGGCAGCACCAACGTCAAGGGCTGGATATTCGGCGGCAATTACGGGGTGATGAAAAACGTCTGGTTGTCAGGCCGCTGGATGAGCGCCGATATGATTACCGGGCCGAATTACAGCATGGATATCTTGCAACTTGACATTAATACGCGATTCTAGGCGGATGCCGGCATGAATAAACATATGAAATTACGCCTGTTGCCGCTGTTGCTGATCGCCGGTCTGATACCCGCCGTACAGGCCGCGCCGCGTGATGCCGGCAAGCAGGACGGCGGCGCAGTTCAGAAATTGCAGGCGATGGTCAAGTCCCTGACTACCGAACGGGATGCGGCGAAAGCGGAAACGGCCAAACTGACGGCGGAACTGGAGCAGGTGAAAAAGGATAGTTCCAAATCGCTTGCCACGGCCACCGCCGCCAAGGAGCAACTGGACAGTGAATTGACCGCGCAAAAGAATAGCAATACCGAAGCCCGGGACAGGCTGGATAAGACCAATGCCAGACTGCTGGAGGTGATAGATAAATACAAGGCCATGAATCAGTCCAGAAACCAGTTGGACACAGAACTGAACGCCTTGAAATCCAGGGAAGAGGCTACTGAGCAGCAGTTGAAAATTTGCGGGGAACACAACGTCAAGCTGCTGCAATCCGCAAAACAGTTACTGGATTTGTATCAGAACAAGAATATGCTGTCCAGCGTATTTGAAGGCGAACCGGTCTTGCAGTTCAATAGCATCGAGATGGAAAACATCGTACAGGACTACGAAGATCAGCTCAATGCCGGCATATACAAAAAATAGCCGCAGGCGACAAGTTTCGACATAAACCGCGTTAGCTCATGCTTAAATACCGTTCGCCGGTATCATGGGCTACCGTCACCACAGTTTTGCCGGATCCCAGGCGTTCGGCAATCCGTAGCGCCGCGCAGACGCTGGCACCGGTTGAAATGCCGGACAGGATGCCCTCTTCCTCTATCAGGCGTTTGCGAAACAGAAACGCCTGTTCGCTGCTGACCAGCTCCACGCCGTCCAGCAAATCGACTTCCAGGTTTTTAGGCACAAATCCGGCTCCTATGCCCTGAATTCGGTGCGGGCTGTGGCTCCCGCCGGAAATGACCGGCGATTCGGCCGGCTCTACGGCAATTGCCTGAAAATTGGGGTTGCGATTTTTGATGACATCCGCAACGCCGGAAATGGTGCCGCCGGTACCCACGCCGCAGACGAAGGCGTCGACTTCGCCGTCTGTCGCCGACCATATCTCCTGGGCTGTGGTCTGGCGGTGAATTTCCGGATTGGCGGGGTTTTCGAACTGTTGCGGCATATAGGCACCGGGCGTTTGCGAGACAATTTTCCGGGCTTTGGCGATTGCGCCGGCCATCCCTTCGCCGCCGGGAGTCAGCACGACTTCCGCGCCATACAGGCTTAACAACTGCCGTCTTTCCACCGACATCGTTTCCGGCATGGTCAGGATGCAATGATAGCCGCGCGCGGCAGCCACCATGGCCAGCGCGATGCCGGTATTCCCGGAAGTGGGTTCGACGATGCAACCGCCGGTTCTGATCAGGCCGGCTTTTTCGGCGGCCTGGATCATGGCCAGACCTATCCTGTCCTTGACGGAGCCGCCCGGATTTCTCGATTCAAGCTTAACCAGAACAGTCGCTGAATTGACGGGCACCATCCGCTGTAGTTTGACCAGCGGGGTGTTGCCTATTAATTGCGTAATGTTGCTTGCATAAGCCATCGCATCTCCTCAATTACTTTTCTAACCTTAAAGCTACAAAAATAGGGCTGCCATTACGTTGAACCAGTAGGGCAATGGATTTGGACACGGGCAACTTGCTGACAATTTTATTAAAATCGGCGGTATCGCGCACCACATTATTCTGAATTCTCAAAATCACGTCACCGGTCTGTATTCCGGTTTCCTGGGCCGCGCCCTTACCGACTTTCTGCACAAAAACCCCATTTTTTTCGACCTGCAGTTGCTGGCGTTGTTCGGCGCTCAGGTCGGCTACGGCGATTCCCAGTCGATTGTTGATATTTTCAACAGGCGCGGCGGACTCGTTGGCCTGGGCGAGCGGCTGGGTAGGCAGTAAGCCGATTTTGACGGGCACATCCTGTTTTTCACCCTGGCGAATGATTTTAAGGGTGGCTTTTTCGTCGATAGGCGTTACACCGACTCTGGGCGGTAATTCACCGGATGTTTCTATGATTTGGCCGTTGTATTCAACGATGATGTCGCCAATTTGCAAGCCGGCCTTTTCGGCGGGGCCACCCGGAATCACTCTGGCGATCAGGGCGCCGTATGGCCGATCCATGCCAAAGGATTCCGCCAGTTGCCGGCTGACATCCTGAATTTGTACCCCCAGCCAGCCGCGGGTGACCTTGCCCTTGCTCTTGATCTGGTCGACCACATTCATGGCCAGATCGATCGGAATGGCGAACGACAGACCCATATAGCCGCCGGAGCGGCTGTAGATTTGCGAATTGATGCCGACTACCTTGCCTTTCATATTGAACAGCGGGCCGCCGGAGTTACCGGGATTGATTGCCACATCGGTCTGGATAAAGGGGACATAATTACCGTCCGGCAGGCTGCGGCCTTTGGCGCTGACGATGCCGGCGGTTACCGACTGGTCAAAGCCGAACGGCGTGCCGATTGCAAGCACCCATTCGCCGACCTCCAGTTCGTCTGATGAGCCGATTTCGACCACCGGCAGATCCTTGGCTTCAATTTTCAGTAAAGCGACATCCGTGCTTTCATCGGAGCCTATTAATTTGGCGACCAGTTCTCTTCTGTCTTTCAATCTGACTATAATCTCAGAGGCATTGTTGACCACATGGCGGTTGGTCAGCACATAACCGTCTTTGGATATGATGAACCCCGACCCCAGAGAACTGGTTTCTTTCGGCGCCATGCCTCGCCCCGGCCCTTGAAAATAATGCCGGAAAAACTCTTCCATGTCGGGCGGCAGATCCTGCGGTAATTGCTGTTCGCCTGAATCGTTCTGAACATCGGGAGCGGCTTTTTGGGTAGTGCTGATATTGACAACGGCATCGCCATTGTTTTTGACCAATTCGGTAAAATCGGGCAATTGTGCGAAAACAATCGAGCTAAAGAGCAATAAATAAGCCCCTGTTCCATAAACCAGCTTTCTAAGCATGAAATCCCCACTCTTTTTGAATGTTAAAATAGATAATAGTATTAGTGTTGTCCAGGTCGATTTCAACCTTTAAAAACAATGGACTTACAGGGCGGACTGGTTTCATGCGCCCGCGCCGGCCGGCGGACAAAAGCTGAGGCCGGGCTTGCAAACCTGCAACTGCGTCCGCTAAAGTGAAGCGTAACTGCCGGAAACCGGCGGCATCCCGGCAGGGTATTTTTGGCAAATGTGATTGTCAGTCACGCCGAATGATTGCAAATTTTTAACGTAAAGAAATGCCGGAGGCAATATATTCGACGGTTTTAGCCGGTACTTCGCCCAAAACAGTCAACTGAAAATTGTCTATCACCCGGCTGAAGGAGTGTACTGAGCCAAGGGAATGAAGGCCTTGAACAGTATCGTCATCCTTTGGTCCAAAATAGACGGAGACTGAGGAAAAACCGTCGCTGATTAGCAGATGATCCACCGCTTTCCGGGATTGATCGAGTGAATTGCGAATAAAAAATACCGTCCTGAAACCTGCCGGCCAGTTATTCAATACGAAAGGCGCGTGTTCGATGGGCTCGGCTTGCGCAGCATGAATATGTTTGATCTGCAGGGTATTTTCATCAATATCCTTGCTGTCGTCGCGCTTGCCGCCATCGACCGCCATTTCGGTAAACACCACCTGCTCGAGTATGGCGCCGTTTTCGTCATAAGCCTCGGCTTTTAAAGGCAGGAAGTGCAGGGTTTCCACCCATATCTTTCGGGCGTAACGCAGCACATCCCTGGGTTGAATGCTGATGATCTGGGTAGGCTGCATGGCGACGGACTCCCTGCCAGCGGTGGTCAGGATATAAAAATTATCCAGATTGGCCGTGTCCTGCGGCACATTGACGATGAAGGAGCTGTCGATGGGATGATGATTGATGACTTTCCGGCCGGTTTCCCTGAACAGACAGCTTACTTCGCTGGCTTTGCGCGTGACCTCGCGCAAAGGCGAATTCAGCGAGGACAGGCGTTCCAGTTCAATGCCCTGATCCACGCCGTGCTGGTATTTCATGGTATCCAGTTGGCCGTTTTTCATGAAAATCACCGTGCCGTGATAATTCAGGGTTTTCATGGCGTGATTCATTTTTTCCAGCCACTGCTGAGGAGTCAAAATCTGATCGTCGGCTGCGGCGATGGAAATGGCCGTAAAAAAAACAGTTAATGTACGAAACAACACGGCTATTCCTGCTGAAAACCAACCACTCGCGCATAAGGTTGCGCCTGTCTGACATGATTGACGTACACGGAATTGTCATGGGCCTGAAGAAGGTCGTTAAAATGGTCGTCTACAGGGTCATGCCGAAGCTGCTGTTGAGAAGGTAGGGGTAGGGCAAGGGCGAATTGAGCCTGTCCGTAGGCTGTGTCCGGTTTTTCAATTTTATTGGCGGCCCAGATCATGGCCAGCATGATGGACGCCGCCACAGCCAGACTGGTTCTTCGCCAGTTGACGGCCCTGATGGCCGGTTTTCTGGCAGGCAGCAAAAAGCTGGGCTCATGCTGAATCTGCTGGCGGATTTTGTCGGCAAGGCCGTTATGCGGTGGCGGGCATTGCTGGTGCTTCAGAACCAGACTGAGAACTTGGTAACGTTGTAGTTTGCTCTTCAGCTCCTCGTCGCCGTGCAGTTTGCGCAGCAAGGCTAGCGCCTGATCCTTCCCAAGCTGGTCATCAATCAATAATGAAATTTTTTCGTTAAATTGTTCTTGCATCAAAATACCTACTAGTTGAGCAATGGCTTCAATTTTTCATCGATGGCTTCCCGGGCTCTGAAGATTCTGGAGCGCACGGTGCCTATCGGGCAGTCCATGGCTTCGGCGATCTCTTCATAGCTCATGCCTTCAAGTTCTCTCAGGGTTATGGCTATTCGCATTTCCTCGGGCAGCCTGTCAATCGCAGTTTTGATGACCTGTACAATCTGTTCGTTCATCAAAAGATTGTCCGGACTATCCATGTCTTTAAGCTGCGCAGCGTTTTCAACCTGTTCTGCGTCCTGTACGTCGATTTCATAATCGAAATGCCGGCGGGAACGGGATAGCAGATAATTTTTTGCGGTATTGATCGCAATTCGGTACAGCCAGGTGTAAAACGCGCTTTCGCCCCTGAAGTCGCCCAGGGCGCGGTAAGCCTTGAGAAAAGTATCCTGGGCGACATCCTGCGCTTCGCTCGGATCTTTTACATAGCGGTTTACCAGGTGAACGATGCGGTGCTGATATTTAAGTACCAGGAGATCAAAGGCGGATTTATCCCCCTGTTGCACACGCAACACCAAATCCTGATCCAGATCTTCGCTGTGGTTAATCTCTTCGTTCACTGCACTATATTCACAAAAAAGTAGACAGAATTAAACCGCATTAGTTCGGGCAATACAAAAAAAATTAACATCCATGCAAAACACGATATGATCTTCAGGATTCGAATACAACCCGACAGTACCCGACATTGAGCCACAGATCCTCTCCATACTCAACACAAAACTACTTCGATATACTGATAGCCGGTAGCGGAGGCGCGGGCCTGAGTCTGGCGCTGCATCTCGCCGATACCTACAAGGTTGCGGTTTTATCCAAATTCGCCCTGACCGAGTGCAGTACTTACTATGCGCAGGGCGGCATATCGGCTGTGTTTGACGACAAACACGACTCGATAGAATCGCACATCGAGGATACCCTGATCGCCGGCGCCGGACTTTGCGATCCGGAAATAGTCCGTCTCACGGTTTCCCAGGGCAGGCAAAGCATCCAGTGGCTGCGCGAACAGGGGGTGCACTTTACCGAAGAACGCAGTTCCAGCGGTAAAAAACGCCTGCATCTCAATCGCGAAGGTGGGCATTCCCATCGCCGCATCGTCCATACCGACGATGCGACAGGCAAGGAAGTGTCGCTGTCGCTGATAGCTAGGGCGCAGGCCCATCCCAATATCACGCTGCTGGAATATCACAACGTGGTGGAGCTGATTACGGCCAGAAAACTCAAGGAAAGTCCGCAACGGGTGCTGGGGGCTTATGTTCTGGATAGTCAGTCCGGGAAAATAAACGCCATAGCCGCCAAAATAGTCGTGCTGGCCACGGGAGGCGCAAATAAGGTCTATCTCTATTCCACCAATCCGCACACCTCGTCCGGCGACGGTATTGCGTTAGCCTGGCGGGCGGGTTGCAGGGTCGGCAATATGGAGTTCATGCAATTTCATCCGACCTGCCTGTACCACCCCAGCGCGCATTCATTCCTGATCAGCGAAGCGGTGAGAGGCGAAGGCGGATATCTCATTTTGCCGAATGGCGAACGTTTCATGCGCCGCTACGATGCCCGCATGGAACTGGCTCCGCGTGATATTGTGGCGCGGGCGATCGATAGTGAAATCAAAAAACTCGGTATCGATTGTGTCTATCTGGACATCAGCCATAAAACCAGGGAATTTATTCAGAAACATTTTCCGACTATTTATATGCAGTGTCTGGAGCTGGATATCGATATCTGCCAGCAGCCCATACCGGTGGTGCCCGCAGCCCACTACACCTGCGGCGGGGTGTTGACGGACAGCAACGCCAGGACTGATGTGCCCGGCCTGTATGCGATCGGCGAAGTGGCCTGCACCGGACTGCATGGCGCAAACCGCATGGCCAGTAATTCCTTGCTGGAATGCCTGGTGTTTGCCGAACAGGCCAACCGTGATATTCGCAGGCAGATAGATAGCATCTCCCGACCACCCGCACTGCCGGAGTGGGACGAATCGAAGGTCACGGACTCGGACGAAGAAGTGTTGATAGCCCATAACTGGGACGAACTCAGACGCTCGATGTGGGATTATGTCGGCATCGTTCGCACCAATAAGCGGCTGGAGCGGGCCATGAACCGGCTGATTCTGTTAAAAGCGGAAATTGCCGAATATTACGGGCAGTTCAGGGTCAGCAGCGATTTGCTGGAATTGCGTAATCTGGTCATCGTCGCCGAGCTTATCATTCGCTGCGCCCAGCAGCGCAAGGAAAGCCGGGGCTTGCACTTTACCCAGGATTATCCTTTGCCGGATAATAGCCGGCCGCCGCAAAATACCATCCTGATTCCGGAAAACTCAAAACCGAACTGAATCCAGTCATGAAAACCGATGCTGCTTTGCAGACCCTGCGCACGGTGTTCGGCTACAGTTGTTTCCGTGGCCAGCAGCAGCAGGTTATCGAGCAGATCACCCAGGGCAGGGATGCGCTGGTGCTTATGCCTACCGGCGGCGGAAAATCGTTGTGTTACCAGATACCGGCTCTGATTATGCCAGGCGTGGGGATTGTCATTTCTCCCCTGATAGCCTTGATGCAGGATCAGGTCAGTGCTCTGCGCCAGCTAGGGGTAAAGGCGGCCTTTCTTAATTCCACCCAGAGCATGGAGGAGGTCAGAAACATAGAGCGGCAATTGCTGGACGGTGAGCTGGATATGCTCTATATCGCACCGGAGCGGCTGAGTAATATTCGAACCCAGGCGCTTTTCGGCCGATGCCGGATCGCCTTGTTCGCCATAGATGAAGCCCACTGCGTATCGCAATGGGGGCATGATTTTCGGGCGGATTACCTGCAGTTGTCGATACTGCATCAGCAGTTTCCGCAGGTACCGCGCATTGCCCTCACAGCAACGGCGGACGAGCGCACCCGTCAGGAAATCATCAGCCGGCTGGCTTTGGAAAACGCCCAGGTGTTTATCGGCGGCTTCGATCGGCCAAACATACGCTACCGTATCATCCTCAAGCAAAACGCCAGACAGCAGTTGCTGAATTTCATCAACGCCGAACATGCGGGCGATACCGGCATCGTCTATTGTCTGTCGCGAAAGAAGGTTGAAGAAACCGCGCAGTGGCTTAACCAGAGCGGACTGCGGGCGTTACCTTATCATGCCGGTCTGGGTCACGACATCCGCCAGCGGAATCAGCATCAGTTTTTGATGGAGGATGGCCTGATCATCGTCGCCACCATCGCCTTCGGCATGGGTATAGATAAACCCAATGTGCGTTTTGTGGCGCATCTGGATTTACCGAAAAGCGTGGAAGCCTATTATCAGGAAACGGGCCGGGCCGGGCGCGACGGTCAGCCAGCCGATGCCTGGATGGCCTATGGCTTGCAGGATGTGCTGACCCTGCGGCAGATGCTGGCCGCTTCGAATGCGGACGAGGCTCATAAACGGATTGAATATCACAAACTGGAATCCATGCTGGCGCTGTGTGAAATGGTCAGTTGCCGCCGTCAGGCGCTGCTGGCTTATTTCGGCGACGACCTGCCCCATGATTGCGGTAACTGTGATACCTGCCTGGAGCCGGTGGCGACCTGGGATGGCAGTCTGGCGGCGCAACAGGCGTTATCGGCCATTTACCGAACCGGTCAGCGTTTCGGCGTCAGTTATCTGATTAATGTGCTGTCAGGCAGGGCGGACGAGCGTATCAGGCAGTTCGGCCATGACCGCCAGTCCACCTTCGGTATTGGCAAAGACCTGGACGAAAAGCAATGGCGCTCGGTATTCCGGCAACTGGTGGCAAAATCGCTGGTGGAGGTCGATTTCGAAGCGCACGGCGGTTTAAAGCTGACAGCCGCCTGTCGCCCCGTATTGCGCGGAGAACAGACCGTAATGCTGCGCAAGGATATTCAGACCGAAAAAGTCCTGCGCAATAAAAGCGAAAGGCCTCAGCCGGACAATGCGCTGTGGCATGCTTTGCGTACCTTGCGCCGGGAAATTGCCGAACGGGAAGATGTGCCGCCGTATGTCATATTTCACGACGCCACCCTGATGGCGATGATGGAAACCCGGCCTGTCAGCCTGAAACAAATGGCGCTGATTTCCGGGGTGGGGGAACGCAAGCTGAAATTGTATGGGGATGCGTTTCTGGCTGTCCTGCAAAAATATAAGGACGCGGCAAGCGACGCCGCCAATGCCGATACCTTTAGTGAAACGCTGGCATTGTTCAGAAAGGGACTGACTGTAGAGCAGGTCGCCGCCAGTCGAAGCCTTCGGGAAGAGACGGTTTACAGCCATCTGGCCAAAAACCTGGAATCCGGCAAGATCAGGCTAAATGAAGCGTTGCCACTGACCATCGATCAGATACAGGCGATTACCGCAGCGTTGCAGGCTGAACCGGGTAATGCGCTTAAACCGGTTTATGAGCAGTTTGCCGGCGTTTATAGTTATGGCGTTTTACGTTGCGTCAGGGCCGCGATGCAGCAAGGGCTATAGATGGTCATCGTTGACGGCGACCGGTTTTGGCGTCTCGGTCGCAGTTGGTGAGCGTCATCAGCGGATCATGCGCTAAAGAGCGTGTGTCGGAAAATTTTACACATTAATTTCGCCGCTTAAAGCAGATGCATGGCGTTGATGCGCTGTATCTCGGGCATGAATTTTTGTTTGCAATCGTTAATGGCCTGCCGGCAGCGATTTGAAGCAGATTTTTTCACGGCAAAACTGTCGGATTTCTTTACACTTGCTAATCAGCCGATTTTTGTCCGGAAGGTGACGAGGCGGGAGGTTTTAATTCGACAGCAATTGTAACTGTTTGAATATTATATTATTTATGCGGTATGAATATTCGCCTGCCGGCTTTCTAGTCTACCGCTAAATTTTTTGTTATAGTCTTCACAGAACTGTGCGGATTTGAACTGTCGGAAAAATTTACATATTGTCAAAAGGCTAATAGCAATTGCGGTGTTTAAGACGGTCGGTCGGCTTGGTCAGTCGAACGGATAATGGAAAAAACGCTTATTAATCAGATGGATATTTTTTTATGCGCTGTGCTGGAAAATTTGTTTAATGCTGATGGCATAGAACATGCTTTATCAAGTTTGAGTCAATCTTTCACTCTATTTTTTTAAGGAAAAAATTATGAATCTTCAACAAAACGCAATATTACTGGCTGCGCTGGTTTCAGTCGCGTCTGTCAGTCAGGCGGCAACTGTCACCTTGCCTGATTCAGGTTTTGAAACCCCTATTCAAGGCGGCGCAGCTCCAGGCAACTATACAATCTATTCGTCGGTGGATCCTACGCCTGTTACAGGTCTGACTTTTACCAACGCTGAACCAGGCGTCGGTGGCAGCGGTATCAGTGCCAATGGTTCTTCCTACCAAGATGGTTCATTAAATGCGCCGCAAGGCACTCAGGTTGGTTTCGTACAGGTACTCGGCGGCATCAGCATGTCTTTCGATTATTCCGGCAACAGCAATAATTTGTTCAACTTCTCTTTTGACGCGGCGGAAAGATATTCCGACACGGGTAGCGAACAAGTCAATGTGCTGCTCAATGGCGTATTGATCGATACTGTTAGCGGCTTGAGCACAACAGCATTTGCCGCTTTCACAACTGCGAGCGCTACGCTGCTGTCAGGTACAAATACCCTGACTTTCCAAGGTGTCGACCCTTTAAACATCGATACGACAGCCTTGATCGACAACATCACAGCTAGCCAAGTGCCCGAGCCTGCCTCAATCGCTCTGCTGGCTGCCGGTCTGTTTGGTTTTGGCGCCAGCCGCAGAAAAAAATCCGTTTAAACGGATTCGCATCGAGATGTTGTACGCATTGTGAGACGGAAGGGATTAGCTTTCCGTCTCATCCCATAAAAAAGCCGCCTGTTACAGGCGGCTTTTTTTGTGCCTCCGGCACAGTGTTATGGTATTTTAGAAAACTATGCTCTCGGCTTATGCTTTTGAATGAATATTGTTTTTATCCATCAGAATTTTCCAGGCCAGTTCCGGCATATCGCCAATGAACTGGCTGGCGACCCACAAAACAAGGTTTTTGGAATTTGCCAATCCCAGGCACCCAGGATGGCGAATATCGACAGCGTGGTTTATACGCCTGCTAGCGCAGCGACCCAGTCTGTCAGTCGCTACCTTGATTTAACCCAGCGCTATGTGCTGAACGGGCATGGGGTCATCCAGGCATTACTCAGGCTAAAGGAAATTGATTTCTATCCGGATGTCATTTTTGCCCATACCGGCTGGGGCGAAGCCCTGTATGTGAAAGAAGTGTTTCCGGATACCCCGCTGATCGGTTTTTTTGAGTTTTATTTCCATGTCAAGGGCGCCGATGTAGGCTACGACCCGGAGCAACCCTGTTCAGCGGATGACCGGTTGATTGTCAGAACGCGAAACAGCATTAATTTATTGTCGCTACAGACCGCAGATGTCGGCGTCACGCCGACCCGCTGGCAGCGCAGTTTGTTTCCTGCGGAATATCAGCCGATGTTGCGGCTGATTCATGAAGGCGTCGATGTCGCCTTGGCCCTGCCTGATGCACAGGCAAAACTGGAACTGGCGGATGGACAGGTGCTGAGCCGTCACGATGAAGTGATCACCTATGTCGCCAGAAATCTGGAGCCTTACCGGGGATTTCATGTCTTCATGCGTGCGGTTGCCGAAATATGCCGCCGCCGTCCCAATGCCCATGTACTAATAGTCGGCGGCGACGAAGTTAGTTATGGCGTCCGGCTGGCAAATGGCCGGACTTACCGTGAAAATGCCCTGGAGGAAGTCGATATTGACCGGCGGCGCGTGCATTTTCTCGGCCGTATCGCCTATCGGCAATATCTTGAAGTGTTGCAGGTTTCCAGCGCACATATCTATCTCACCGTACCTTTTGTTCTGTCCTGGTCCATGCTGGAAGCCATGTCGGCTCAGTGTCTGGTGATCGGTTCGGATACTCCGCCGGTCGCCGAAGTGATAAAGCATGGCGAGAATGGCCTGCTGGTCAGTTTTTTTTCGCCGACGGCGATTGCCGATGCAGTCGATTCGGTGTTCAACCATCCCGACCGGATGCAGGCGTTAAGAGTTGCCGCCAGGCAGACCGTGCTGCATCGCTACACGCTTGAGCGGGGTGTTGCGGCTTATAAGGCTTTGCTGGCGGAAATCGTTTCCGGGCGGTTAATCGCCACCCGGGAATGAGACCGGCAAGGCTAGGAGAAAGTCCTATTCAATAATCACAGGGCTGTTGCGGCGAATTTTGCCTGGTTTTATGACTTTGGCGTAGACGCCGACAGAAGGTAGCGACTTGCCGGCAAAAGGTACATGTACGGTATTTTTGGCAATGATTTTCATGATGCCGGCGTCTCTGTGTAGATCACCCTGCGCGAGGGTGGGCATGACACAGCGTGGGCAAGGATCGGTCACCAATAATTTAACACCATCGATATTCAGAACTTTTCCTACCCAGTCGTTTTCGACGAAGCCGCTTTGCGCGGAATCCGTGGCAATCACCAGATTGGGTCGAAAACGGCGCGCCTCCATGCGCCCGGCCGGATACATCTGCTGTAGGGCAGTCAGGCTGGCTGTGGTCAAAATGTGTAACGTGGAATAATCAAAAAAACTGCCTTCGGCGGCTGCGCCGGCAATGGCTTCCTGACTGATTTCTTCTTTTTCGCCATCAAACTCCGGCCAGTACTGTTCCAGGCTGGCCTGGCGCGGAGCCTGCATTCTCAGGCTGACGCTACGTTTCAAGGCATTGGACATCCGTTCTTCAGCGTCATGCTGATCGCTACGGATCCGGTCGCCATCAGGCAGGGTGATCCAGGCGGGCGGCAAGGGCTGATCAAGAATCGGGGTTTCAATATACCGGGCATGAAAAGAAAATATATCAGGCCATTTTTTAGGATTCTTTGCGCTGACTATTTTGTCGGTTTCCAGGTCAAGCAAGGCATAGGCGCGGTCTCCCAAAATGCCGTTATCGGTAAGCGACGCTGCGTTCAGTTCTTCGCCCATCATGGATTTAACCGGATAACGCCAGACCGAAGCCAGAAATTGTGTTGCAATATTCATAATATCTACCTCTTTGTTATTATTATATTCATTGCATGTCAATGCTCTGCAGCGCCAGTTTCCGCAGGTCGTCGGCATTTAATCCGTTGCCGAAATGCGCTGCACAATATTATTATGCGTGTAACTTATGGTTTTAATCTATAATTTCCCGGTAGTTCACCAAGCTGATCATGACGGATAAGAGCTACCTATCTGATGCCGGTCAGGAAATCCGGCAGCTTAAAAAAAGTGGCAAGCAAGGCACGGAAGCAGGCTTGAACGCTTAATTAGTATCGAACCGCTATTAGCTTAGCGTAAACCGGATGCCCAGTCAATACGGCAAACAACCAGACGATGCCGGCCATGCAAACCAACGAAATATACGAACTGATTGAATGCATGACGATGCTGATACGCTCGGAAGAGCGTAAAAAATGCACAGAGCTTGGTTTGCAGCCAGTGCATTTTCAGGTTCTCAATTATCTGTCACGCTGCAATAAATACAGTAATACCCCTGCTGCCGTGACCAATTATCTGGGCATGACCCGCGGTACCGTCTCGCAGACACTTATCATCCTTGAAAAAAAAGGCTATATTGGTAAAACGCCGGACAGGGCCGACAGGCGTGTTGTGCATCTGCATTTACTGGCTGCCGGAATCAGTATTCTTCAGCAGGCCCGCCCATTTGATCTGTTTAATGTGGCTAATACGATTTTGCAAAATAGCGCCGAGCCGCCTGCAAACGCCAATGTTTTTCGGCAGGCGCTTACCGCATTACAGAAAGCCAATCAGTCGCAATCGTTCGGTGTGTGCAAAACCTGCCGCAATTTCAGCAAAATTGACGGCGAGTTTTTTTGCCAGCTCACGCAGGAAAAGCTGAGCCACGCAGACAGCGAACAGATTTGTCAGGAACATCTTCCCGTTTAGCGTGAAAGCCGCCCGCGGATAGTCTTGCCCGATCTGCGCTCAATTTAGTTCGGCTATTGTTTCCCATAGGCTCTGCCCGCCGGCGGCGCTGGCAATCTGCGATAACCGCTGCTGGTGCGCCTGCAATTCCTGTTCGCTACAGGCAATCACCTTCAGTGCGGCCCGGTCGGCGGAAATACGGGTAATGACGGCCTGGTTATTGTTGTTCATGCCGTTATCCTCATCCAGCAGGGATGCCTGGCCGCCGGTCATCAGCAAATAGACATCGGCCAGTATTTCCGCATCCAGCAAGGCGCCATGCAGTTCACGGTGGCTGTTGTCTATATCGTAACGTTTACATAAGGCATCCAGGCTGTTGCGGGCTCCAGGGTGTTTTTTACGGGCATAAGCCAGGGTGTCAAACACTGTGCAATGACTTTCCATTGTGGGCTTGTCATTTTTCAGCATGGCAAGTTCATGATTTAAAAAACCTATGTCGAACGGCGCGTTATGGATAATCAATTCCGCACCGGCTATGAAGGCCATAAAATCCTCGGTCACGTCCCTGAATTTTGGTTTGTCCTGTAAAAACTCGTTGGTAATGCCGTGAACCTCGATTGCCCCGGCATCGATTTCCCGCTCTGGATTCAGGTAAACATGGAAGCGGTTGTGGGTCAGGCGGCGATTGATCAGTTCCACGCAGCCGATTTCAATGACTCTGTGACCGTCTTTCGGATTGATGCCGGTGGTTTCGGTGTCCAGCACCACTTGCCGGATATGGCGTGAATTGGACATGGCTTGAATTATTGGCAAAAAGATTTGAGTAGTTCGGCCTGCACCTGGTAAACGGGCCGGTCTCCCGGCTGAGCCTGCAGATATTGTCCGTCGCTGTGCAGCAGCCATGCCTGCGAATTGTCTTTCAGATAGCCGGCAAGGTCGCCCAATATGCGTTCCGCGATTTTTTTGTCGGTGATCGGAAAACAAATCTCCACCCGCCTGAACATATTGCGGTTCATCAGATCGGCGCTGGAAGCATAGACAGTCCAGTCACCGCCGTTCATAAAAGCGTAGATGCGAGTGTGTTCCAGGAAACGTCCCACGATGGAACGGACTTCGATGTTATCCGATATGCCCGGAATGCCGGGACGCAGGCAGCAGATGCCGCGGATGATCATTTTGATTTCAACGCCGGCCTGCGAGGCGCGATAGAGCGCCTGAATCGCCAGTTCCTCGACTACGGCATTGACCTTGATGATGATTTTGGCCGGCTTGCCTTTTTTGGCGTTCTCAATTTCCCTTTCTATCATTTTCAATAGCCCGTGATGCAGGGTAAACGGCGATTGCAGCAGTTTGTTCAGTTTGCTGACCTTGCCCAGGCTGGTCAGTTGCATGAACACCCGGCGCACATCGTCGCCCAGATCCTTTTCGCTGGAAAACAGCGCATAATCCGTATACAGTCGGGCCGTTCTGGGATGATAGTTGCCGGTGCTCAGATGCACATAATTGCGCAGCATGTTGCCCTCCTTGCGCAATATCAGGCACATTTTGGCGTGGGTTTTATAGCCCACTACCCCGTATACTACATGGGCCGCCGCTTCCTGCAGTTTTGCCGCCAGCCCGATATTGTCCTTCTCGTCAAAGCGGGCCCGCAACTCGATGACTACCGTCACTTCCTTGCCGGCCCGGGCGGCTTTGATCAGCGCCGCCACCACCGGCGAGTTCACCCCGGTTCGGTATAGGGTCTGTTTAATGGCGATCACGTCCGGATCGACGGCCGCCTGACGGATAAAGTCCACCACCGGCGTAAAGGATTCGTAAGGGTGGTGCAGCAGAATATCCTGCTTGCGGATGCTGGCGAAAAAATCTTTGTTGCGGCTGAAAACCGACGGGGTGCTGGATTTGAAAGCCGGGAACTTCAATTCCGGCCGATCCACCAGATTATAAATGGCCTGCGCCCGGCTCAGATTGACCGGCCCATTGGACATGAACAGCCGATCGGGGGTCAGATCGAAGCGCGCCAGCAGAAAGTTGGCGGTTTCTTCGGGGCAGTTGGCGTCTATCTCCAGACGGACTTCGTCGCCATAATTGCGCATCGCCAGTTCGCCTTCCACCGCTAGCAGCAGGTCGTCTATGGCGTCGTCGTCCACAAAAAAATCGCTGTTGCGGGTGACGCGGAACTGATAACAGCCCTTGACCATCATGCCGTTGAACAGATCGTTGATAAAGGCGTGGATGATGGACGATAAAAACACGAAATCGTGCGGGCCGCTTTCGGTTTCGGACGGCGGCAACTGGATGATGCGCGGCAGTGCGCGGGGCGCCTGTAAAATCGCCCGGCCGCTGTTACGGCCGAAGGCGTCCTTGCCGGTCAGCGAAATAATAAAATTCAAGCTTTTATTGAGGATGCGCGGAAAAGGATGTGCGGAATCCAGGCCAACCGGGGTCAGAATTGGCAGCAATTCGTCATTGAAATATTTTTCCAGCCAGTTTTTCTGGCCGGCGTTCCAGCGGTCGCGGCGTAAAAAACGAATATTCTCCGTTTCCAGTGCCGGAATGAGAATCTGGTTCAGAATCCGATACTGTTCGGCAACCAGTTGATGCGCCTTGGCGGAAATTCTGTCCAGTTGCTCGTTGATGCTCAAGCCGTCGGTGCTGACGATATTGGGTTCCATTTCCGCCATCTGTAACAGACTGGCCACGCGGACTTCATAAAATTCATCCAGATTGGAGCTGGAAATACAAAGATAATTCAGTCGTTCGAGTAAAGGCAGTTTTTCATCAAGCGTTTGTGCCAGAACGCGGACATTGAATTCCAGCAGGCTAAGTTCGCGGTTAAGATAAAGTTCGGGGCTGTTCAGATCGGTAAATTCCATAAATGATTTCTGATTCGATTGGGCTACGAATGAATTATAGTGTATTTGTTTATAGCGTATCGGATACCGAGCATCAATTTGCTATAATTTGATATTGATTGTTTATCCCCGCATAAAGTCATGAATTTTCCAACCATTGAATCCTTTGTCGGCAATACGCCGCTGGTTCGCCTGCAGCGTCTGCCGCTGACTGCCGACAATACCATACTGGTCAAGCTCGAGGGCAATAATCCTGCCGGATCGGTCAAGGACAGGCCGGCGTTGAGCATGATAAAACATGCCGAAGCCAGAGGCGAAATCAGGCCCGGCGACAGGCTGATAGAAGCGACCAGCGGCAACACCGGTATCGCTCTGGCCATGGCCGCCGCGATAAAAGGCTATAAAATGACTCTGATCATGCCGGATAACATGAGTTCCGAGCGCATCGCCTCCATGAAAGCCTATGGCGCGGAAATCATTCTGACCCCCGCCGCCCTTAGCATGGAAGGGGCCATTGATCTTGCCCGGCAGATGGAGGCGCAAGGTCTGGGCAGAATACTGGATCAGTTCGCCAATCCGGATAATCCGCTGGCGCATTATGAAGGCACGGGGCCGGAAATCTGGCGGGATACCCAAGGTAAAATTACCCATTTTGTTAGCGCCATGGGCACGACCGGCACCATTATGGGTACGTCCCGTTACTTAAAGGAACAAAACCCCGCCATACAGATTATTGGCGTTCAGCCGGAAGGCCAGTCCAAAATTCCCGGCATCCGCCGCTGGCCGGCGGAATATCTGCCCAGGATTTACGATGCCGGCCGCGTTGACCGCATTATCGAAGTCGATCAACTCGCTGCCGAAAACGCCACCCGCGCCCTGGCGGCCGAAGAAGGCATATTCGCCGGGGTTTCCTCCGGCGGAGCCGTTCATGTGGCGCTGCAACTGGCCGTAGAGCTTAAAAACGCACTGATCGTGGCGATTATCTGTGATCGCGGCGATCGTTACCTGTCCACAGGCGTTTTTCCCGGCTGAGACGGCCTCATCCTGTTCATCTCCCGCCATCCCGGTGGCGGGGAGTTTAAAACCGAATCAATGGCAAACAGAAAAAAACTCCCGCAACAACCCGTTACAGTCAATATCGAATCCTTGTCCCACGATGGTCGTGGCGTGGCGCATGTCGACGGCAAGGTCGTGTTCATCGACGAAGCCCTCCCGGCGGAAACGGTTGAATTTGTCTATACCGATAGCCGTAAGGACTTTGCCGAAGGCCGGGTGGTCAAACTGCTGACGCGCTCTCCGCAACGCACCGATCCGGCCTGCGCGCATTTCGGCAGTTGCGGCGGCTGCAGTTTTCAGCACGTCTCGGATGCCGAACAGATCAAAATCAAGGAAACCTTGTTGCAGGAACAGTTCAAAAGAATCGGCAAGCTGGAAATTCCGCAGATATGGGAAGCGCTGACCGGGCCGCACTGGGCTTATCGGCGCAAGGCGCGCATGGGGGTGAAATACGTTGCCAAAAAGGGCAGGGTGCTGGTCGGCTTTCGCGAGCGCCGCCATCCCTATCTGGCGGAAATAGACAGTTGCAAGGTCATGCACCCCCTGGTCGGCGAGAATCTGCTGACACTGGGGGAGATGATTATCGGTCTCAGCATCCGCGACAAGATTCCGCAGATCGAGGTGGCCATCGGCGATGAGGACTGCGTGCTGGCGTTCCGGGTGCTGGAGCAGCCAACTGCGGCCGACCGGGAAAGGATGCGCGATTACGCTCACCGGCACGGCGTCAGCATCTGTCTGCAACCCAAAGGTCCGGACAGCATAACGCCGCTGGATGGCGAACCGGAAGCCATCCCTTATTATCAACTGTCGGAATACGGTCTGCGCTTTAACTTCAGACCGGCCATGTTCACCCAGGTCAACTACGAGATCAACCGCAAAATGATCAGCCGCGCCCTGGACGCCCTGGAATTGAACAAGGAAGATCGGGTGCTGGATCTGTTTTGCGGATTGGGTAATTTTACGCTGCCGCTGGCGACCCGGGCCGGCGAAGTCGTCGGCGTGGAAGGCGATTTACCGCTAGTCGGTCACGCCCGCGAAAATGCCCGCCTGAACAATCTGCACAATGTCGAATTTTATGCCGCCGATCTTAGCCAGGATGTCCGGGATATGCCCTGGAGCCGGAAAAAGTTCAATAAAATCCTGTTGGATCCCTCGCGCGCCGGTGCGGCGGAGATACTGCACAACTTTAAACACTGGCAGCCGGAACGTATCGTCTATGTCTCCTGTAACCCCTCCACGCTGGCGCGCGACGCCGGGATACTGGTCAACGAACTGGGCTATAAGCTGGTCAAGGCCGGGGTCATGGACATGTTTCCGCAAACCGCGCATGTCGAATCCATCGCTCTGTTTGTCAGATAATGCAGCCGTTCAGCGCTTTATATCTGGATGTATCGATAGCCGGCCAGCAACTGAGGCTAATCGAGAACGGAAAATGCCTGCAAGCCTATCCGGTATCCACCGCTAAAAATGGCCCTGGCCAGCAGAAAGGCAGTTTCTGCACCCCGATCGGCTGGCATCGCATTCGCGCCAAAATCGGCGCCGGCGCGCCGCTTAACGCGGTGTTTGTCGGCAGACGGCAAACCGGGGAAATTTATACCCCGCAACTGGCGGCCGCCCAGCCGCAACGCGACTGGATACTGACCCGCATCCTCTGGCTGGGCGGACTGGAATCCGGGATAAACCGTTACGGCGATGTGGATAGCGCCTGGCGCTATATTTACATCCACGGCAGCCCGGATCATCTGCTGTATGGCGATCCGGCCTCCCACGGTTGCATCCGGATGCTGAATGCCGATGTCGTAGCCCTGTACGACCAGGTAACAGCCGGTTGCAGGGTTTATATTCATGAATAGATCGTCCGGTTTCTGCCGCCCATGTCACGCATAATGCTCGGCGTCGAATACGACGGCAGCGCCTATGCCGGCTGGCAATGGCAGCAGGGCAAGCCGACCGTGCAGGGGCAGTTGCAGGCGGCGCTGAATAAAATTGCCGGCCGGCCGGTCACGGTGGTCTGTGCCGGCCGCACCGATGCAGGCGTTCATGCCCTGGAGCAGATTGTGCATTTCGACTGTGAAGCGGATCGCCCGCTGCATGCCTGGCTGCTGGGCGGCAACAGCCACCTGCCCGCCGATGTGCGGATTATCTGGGCAAAACCGGCTATAGCGGGCTTTCATGCCCGCTATAGCGCCATCGCCCGTTTTTACCGCTATGTGATACTCAACCGGCCTACCAGCTCCGCACTGCTGCGCACGCAGGCCACCTGGCGGCATCAGCCGCTGGATGCCGAAAAAATGCATCAGGCCGGACAGTTCCTGATAGGCGAGCACGATTTCAGCGCTTTTCGCGCCCAGAGCTGCCAGTCGGTCAGCCCCTGCCGGCTAATGTATTTTATCGATGTCTATCGGCAGGGCGACAAAGTCATTATCGACATTTGCGCCAACGCTTTTTTGCACCATATGGTCAGAAACATTGCCGGCGTACTGATGGAGATCGGTATGGGCAGGCAGGCCGTCGTCTGGACACGGCAGTTGCTGGAAACGGGCGATCGCAGTCGGGCCGCCATGACGGCCCCCCCGCACGGCCTGCATCTGGCGGCGGTGTTTTACCCGCCGGAGTATGGCGTCGGCAAGCACCCGGTATTCGAGAAACTGCCTGCCGACGCCAGGCGGTTTGATTAGGCATAAACGCCAGACGCGCCATACGCTATTACGCGCTGCTCGTCGTCAGATTGCCCAGATAAATGTTTTTTCGGGCCAGATAGTCGTCCACGAAAGCCTGTAACGGCTCTTCCTCGTAATCCCGCAAGCCGCTCACAGCCAGTTTTTTAAAGCCTGAACCGACGATTTCCTCGCCAGCCTTGATCTGAAAATGTAGGTAGGCGGTTGCTCGTTTGCCGTTGACCTCCATTTTAGGCTCCAGCATTTCCAGAACCGGATCCTTGAAGTCCAGATGACGGAACGTCAGGGTCATGCTTTCGTAAATGACCAGCGGCCGGTCTATGTTGAACATGACTTTTTCTTTGGCCAGCAACGGCACCAGCACATAAGGGAAATTCTGGCCGGAAAAAGCCACATAATCGCGGATCAGATCCTCAATTAACCGCCTGTCGCGGTTAATCGCGCCCGAACGCTCGATCTGCAGATAAGTCTTGCCCTGATTGTCGGTTACGTCTATCCGGTCGGCGTCGCTGTCGGGAAAGTTTAGCAATACCCCATGGCCGACCATGCCGGAAAAGATAAAGTGCATGTGCTGGCTCAGGCCGTATTTCTCAAGAACCAGCGAGAATAACAGGTCGCCCGGGACACAAAACCGTTTGGCCTCCACATCGTGCAGCGGATTGAAATCATGGGCGACTTCTTTGGCAAACATGCTGGCTTGCTGGGCCGCTATCTGGACGCCACCATCTTTAATATCGTAAAAGTCTTTTAAAAACATATTATTATACTTATTGTGCGCATGGATTCAATAACGGGGAACGGCAGGGTCGCAAACTACTGACCAGGCGTCGATACCGCCTTTCAGATTATATAACCGGACAAAGCCGACTTGTTGCAAATACTGGCAGGCCTGCTGGCTGCGTATGCCATGATGGCAAATGACGGCAATATCCCGTTCGGTATCCAGTTCGTCCACACGGCCGGGTATTTGTCCCAGGGGGATATTCAGGCTACCTTCGATTCGGGCATAGGCAAACTCGTTGCCCTCTCGCACGTCAAGTAATAACAGATGTTTATTATCAAGCAGATTTTGCTGCAATTGTTGTGGCGACCATTGACTTATCGGCATATAAATCTTTCCATTCTGGTTAAAGCGGCGGACATTCTATCTATCGAGGCAGTATATGCAAAACGAATGTGGCTATTGGCATGATTGTATCCGAAATCCTTGCCGGGTGTGACAGCAACACCTTCCGTTTCCAGTAAATCCACGGCAAACTGAAAGCTGTCATTGGAAAACGCACTGCAATCGGCGTAGAGATAAAATGCCCCTTGCGGTTTGCACACCACCTTGAAACCCAGTCGGAGCAGGTTATCGTATAAAAAATCCCGGCGGCGCATAAACTCCAGGCGGCGATTTTCCAGTTCCGTCAGGTTTTCAGCGCCGAATGAAGCCAGCGCCGCATGCTGGGAATGGGTGGGCGCGGAAATAAAAATATTTTGCGCCAGTTTCTCGGCAGCCGGTATAAACGCTTCCGGTACGACCAGCCAGCCTATTCGCCAGCCCGTCATGCCAAAATATTTGGAAAAACTGTTAATGACGAATGACTCATCATTAAAAGCCAGAGCGCTATCTGCGACTGCGCCGTACACTAAGCCATGATAAATCTCGTCGGAGTAAAAGCAGCCGCCCCGATCCTGTACTGCCCGTATGGCCTGCTGCAAAGCCTCATTGCTTATCAAGGTGCCGGTGGGATTGGACGGTGAGGCGATCAACACCCCTTTTGTGGTCTCCCGCCAGTGTCCCGCAATCAGGCCGGCGTCAAGCTGATAGCTGCTGTCGGCGGCAACGGCGACCCGTTGCGTGTCGCCATCGAACAGTCTGACAAAATTTTCGTTGCAAGGATAGCAGGGATCAGCCATTATGACCGTTTCGCCTGGATTCAGGCTAATGCCGAATGCCAGCAAAAACGCGCCTGAAGCGCCCGGTGTGATAAAGATACGCTCCGCCGCCACCTCAATGCCGTGGCGCTGCCGGTAAAAGTCGGCTATTGCCGTCCTGAGCTGCGGCAGTCCGGCGGCAGGCGTGTATTTGACGTCGCCGGTCTTCAGAAAGCGTCGGCCGGCTTCCAGCACGGCCGGCGGCGTCGGGAAATCCGGTTCGCCGATTTCCATATGAATAATGTCCCGGCCCAGTTGTTCCAGTTGTTTAGCACGTTGCAGCAACTCCATGACATAAAAGGAAGTAATGCCTTGCATTCTGTGAGCAATTTTTTGATTCATATTAAAACAGGCGGGTTCAAAGCGCCGGAATGATAACAAACTTCTTGCTTGCCGCTCGGCATTCTGTTAAAAAGCCCCGATTTTTTTTAAGTTCCCAGGAGTCAATGGATGAATAGTTCCAAGTCAGAGTTCACCTTCAAGCCGTATGTTGAAAAGGAAGGTGAAGAATATATGAATGATGCGCAATTGCAGCATTTTTCCTCTATTCTGAATAACTGGAAATCGGAATTAATGCAGGAAGTGGATCGTACTGTTCATCACATGCAGGATGAAGCCGCCAATTTTCCTGACCCTAACGATAGAGCAACTCAGGAATCGGAATTCAGCCTTGAATTGCGCACCCGCGACCGCGAGCGCAGATTGATCAAAAAAATCGACGAGTCCTTAAAGGACATAGAATCCGGCGATTACGGCTATTGCGAGACCTGTGGCATTGAAATCGGCATCCGCCGTCTGGAAGCGCGTCCCACCGCGACATTGTGCATAGATTGCAAAACCCTGGACGAAATTCGGGAAAAGCAACTGGGGTAGGCCAGTCCGCCACGGCTCGCTATATTGGCCGGTTTGCGCCGTCACCCACCGGCCCGCTGCATCTTGGCTCGCTCTATACCGCGCTGGCCAGTTTTCTTGACGCCCGCAGCCGGCAAGGACTGTGGCTACTGCGTATCGATGACCTGGACGCCCCGCGCAACCAGCCCGGCGCCGAACAGGCGATTCTCGACTGCCTTAAGGCGTACGGCTTACAGTGGGATGGCGAAATTTATTATCAGAGCCGGCATCTGACGGACTATGAAGCCGCCATAAACCGCTTACAGCAGCATGTCTATGGCTGCGTGTGCAGCCGCAAGGAACTGGCGGCGTACCCGGACGTTTATCCGGGCTTTTGCCGACATCTGCCCCGGCCGCAGATAGCGCATGCCTTACGTATTAAAACCTGCAATACCGTGACAGGCTTTACCGATGCCGTTCAGGGCGAAATTCGCCGGAATGTGGCCTTGCAGGATGGCGATTTTATTATCAAACGCAAGGATGGCGTCATAGCCTATCAACTGGCGGTCGTGGTCGATGATCACGCCCAGCAGGTCAACCAGGTAGTGCGCGGTTACGATTTGCTGGACGCGACCCCCAAACAGATTTTTTTGCAGACTCTGCTGGGCTATCCGCAGCCAGCCTATATGCATGTGCCGGTGATCGTTGACCGGCACGGTAACAAACTGAGCAAGCAGACCTGCGCCCAGGCGGTCGATCTTCATCAGGCGGCGACTACCCTGCATCTGCTATTATTTCTATTGAAACAGAATCCGCCGCCGGCTTTGCGAACCGCCGGCGTGGCGGATATCCTGGATTGGGCCATAGCCCACTGGCGGCCCGGACAGCTGGTTGGCTGTCCGGGCATGGAGAGCCCGCCAGACAGGCAGTCGAAAATGTCGCTATCCACAGATTCAAAAATTACCGAAAAATAAGGACGCCACCATGTCAGATCAACATCGATATCCGGTCAAACCTGAAATCGCCGAAACAGCGCATATCAATCTGGAAACCTATCAACGCCTGTACCTGCAATCCGTGACCGAGCCGGAAGCTTTCTGGGCGGAACAGGCGGCAGTCGTGCTGGACTGGCATAGACCCTGGGAACAGGTCATGCAATACGATTACCCCAAAGGCCATATCCAGTGGTTTAGCGGTGGGCAACTGAATGTCAGCGTCAACTGCCTGGACAGGCATCTGCAAACCCGCGCCGATCAGGTCGCCATTATCTGGGAAGGCGACGATCCGGCGCACCACAGCACCCTGACTTACCGTGAACTGCATGAACAGGTCTGCAAATTCGCCAATGTCTTAAAGGCGCAAGGTGTCAAAAAAGGCGACCGGGTTTGCATCTATCTGCCGATGATCATCGAAGCCGCCGTGGTGATACTGGCCTGTACCCGTATCGGCGCGGTGCATTCCATCGTCTTCGGCGGTTTTTCCGCCGACGCCCTCCGCGACAGGATCAACGACGCCGACTGCCGTTTTCTGGTCTGTGCCGACGAAAGCTATCGCGGCGGCAAGACCGTGCCCTCCAAGCTGAATGCCGACAAGGCCGCCCGGCAATGTCCCGGCCTGGAAAAAGTGATTGTCATCAAGCACACCGGACACGCCATAGACTGGGTGGAGGGGCGCGATATTTGTTATCGCACTGCCATGCTACTGGCCTCCAGCGACTGCCCGCCGGAAATAATGGATGCCGAAGACCCGCTGTTCATCCTCTATACTTCCGGCTCAACCGGTAAACCCAAGGGTTTGCTGCACACCACAGGCGGCTATCTGCTGTATGCCGCCATGACTCACAAATATGTGTTCGATTATCAGGAAGGCGAGATTTACTGGTGTACGGCCGATATAGGCTGGATAACCGGCCATTCCTACGTGCTTTACGGGCCTTTATGCAATGGCGCCACCAGCCTGATGTTTGAAGGCGTGCCGACCTATCCCGCCGCCGACCGGTTCTGGCAGGTGGTGGACAAGCATCAGGTCAACATTTTTTACACCGCGCCGACAGCCATCAGGGCGCTAATGGCGCAAGGAGAGGAATTCGTGTCCCGCACCCGGCGCAGTTCCCTGCGGATTCTGGGCAGCGTCGGCGAACCCATCAACCCGGAAGCCTGGGAATGGTATTACCACACCGTCGGCGACGCACGCTGCCCGATAGTGGACACCTGGTGGCAGACCGAGACCGGCGGCATACTGATTACCCCCTTGCCCGGCGCAATGGCTCTGAAACCCGGCTCGGCCAGTCTGCCGTTCTTCGGCGTCAAGCCTGCGATCGTCAATAACGAAGGCCAGGTGCTGGAAGGCGAGGCCGAAGGCATACTGGTGCTGACCTATCCCTGGCCGGGGCAGGCACGCTCGGTATACGGCGATCACGAACGATTTATCGACACCTATTTTGCCAAATTCCCCGGCTATTATTTCGCCGGAGACGGCGCGCGCCGCGATCGGGATGGTTACTACTGGATCACCGGCCGGGTGGACGATGTCATCAATGTTTCCGGGCATAGGCTGGGCACGGCGGAAATCGAAAGCGCCCTGGTGCTGCACGAGGATGTCGCGGAAGCCGCCGTGGTAGGCTTTCCGCATCCCATCAAGGGCCAGGGCATCTACGCTTATGTCACACTCAATGTCGGCGTGGAAGCTACCGATGCGCTGAAGAAGGCGCTGACCGCCCAGGTCAGGGAAGAGATTGGCGCAATCGCCCTGCCGGACATCATACAGTGGGCGCCCGGCCTGCCGAAAACCCGTTCCGGCAAAATCATGCGTCGCATCCTGCGGAAAATCGCCGCCAATGAATTCGATAATCTGGGCGATACCTCGACGCTGGCCGATCCTGCGGTGGTGGAGGATTTGGTCGCCCACCGGCTCAATCCGACCTAGGTGCGAATCAAACTGGCCTATCTGGGCGTGGTGCTGGTCTGGACCACCACCCCGCTGAGCATCAAATGGAGCGGAGAAGAGTTCAGTTATGTGCTGGGGGTCACCGCCCGCATGAGTATTGGCATACTTTGCCTGCTGGTGCTGATGCTGGCGTACCGCCAGCGCCTGTCCTGGCGTCGGGTGGACGTGCAAACCTATCTGGCGGTGACGCTGCAACTGTATCTGAGCATGTTCATGACCTACTGGGCGGCGCAGTTCGTGCCGTCCGGCTGGATATCCGTACTGTTTGGCCTGAGCCCGTTCATGACCGCCTTCATGGCTGCGGCTATCCTCAAGGAACAAAGCCTGGGCCGGAACAAGATTTTTGCCTATTTGCTGGGAGTGGCCGGGCTGATGGTGATGTGTCTGTCGGCCTGGGATTTAAACCGGCTGGCCTTGCTGGGCGTGGCCGGCATTCTGGCGGCCACCATCGTGCATTCCTTCGCCGCGGTGTTGGTCAAACGTATCGACGCCGGGCTGCCCGCCGTACAGCAGATCACCGGCGGCCTGCTGTTCTCGCTGCCATTGTATTATCTAAGCTGGTACGCCATTGACCACGGACAGTTGCCGCCGGCTATTACCGATAAAACCTTGTACGCCATTGTCTACCTGGGCGTCATCGCTACCACGTTGGGCCTGATTTTTTATTATTACATCCTGAGGCATTTGCCCGCCACCAAGGTGGCGATGATCAACCTGATGACCCCTGTGCTGTCGCTCTTTCTGGGCTATGCCGTCAATAACGAAGCATTGACCTTGAAAGTGGCGATTGGCGCCGGCCTGATCATGGCCGCGCTGTTGATGTATCAACTGGCGGATCAGCGACAACGGCTTGAAATTGCCGAATAGACGGTAGGGAGCCTGGAAATACGCTCCAATTCGCATCGTCCTGCGCCAAAAATCGATAAACGGTCTGCATTTTGGCTCATCCGCCATGCAACAAAGCCGCAGGAATGCTCGGCGTTGGCTTGGCGGCCATCGCTCCACCAACAGAAACGCTCGATAGCATATTACGCCCGGATAGTGCTGTTTCCAAGGACAACAGAAAACGCTTTTGTCATACCATTTTTGCGCGACCTGCAATTTTGGAATGACTTTGTGAGGTTAAAAAACAAATTTGTATAGAAATCAAAATCGAAGGCTACCGAAATCAGTCCTGATGATCATAACCAACACAACATATAGTGGTTAGAGGCGCTAACTGACTTCCGCTTATCCTGTAATTAAATTTATGATTTTTGGCATAATAAGTGCTTTCTAATTTTTAGGTAATTAAGCAGATTAAACATCAAGCCTTTAAACGAGGCAATTACCCAGTAAAACGGAATTCACTTTTATTTAATTAGAGCCTACTCAGTAAATACATCTAATTGATTTATAATGATAATGTTGGTTATTTTGGTATAATGGTGCACGAAAAATGAGCCCTCATCCCCA
>JAQTUW010000019.1 GCA_028707085.1 Methylococcales bacterium
GCAGTTCGCCTCTATTGTATCTGCGCGATACCATCCAGCGGCGCAGACAGGGGCTTACGATTCCGGATTTACCGCTGATACCCGTGATTGCGGCGGTTTGATTTTTTAGGGGTCTGAACGGTTACGATCAATGCTTATCATTTGAGTATAGTGGAAAAACAATCAGCTCAAAACAAGGATTAACACTATGACAATGACTTATACCAAAGCAAAATTCTGGAAATGCGCCCTGCAAAATTGTCTGCAAATCGTAAAAAGCTGATTGAATCGCGGAGCAATGTATCTGCTATAGAAGATGAAGTGGCTAAGCTGCCTAATGGTTTACGGCTTGAAACAGAAGGCATTCTTGAACAATGGCGGCAAAAATACGCAATTACCAAGAGTAGCGTTGAATTATTGGCAGGCGAATTGAAATCCAATATTTCTAAGGACGAAGAGATACTAGAAAAAACGTTTAAGGAATTACCGACTTGCGAGGGGAAAATTGGAAGAAATTGAGCTGCCCGATTCGATCAGTATTGAGTTGAATACGGCTCACCAGGGCGTTGAAAGTTTCCGTCCCTTAGACAAGCTTTCAACTGGGCAACAATGCACGGCTATTTTGCATTTGCTGTTGTTGCAAAATCTTGATCCACTATTGATGGATCAACCTGAAGATAATCTTGATAACGCATTTATTGCAGATCGAATTGTTGCCGAGCTGCGGTCTGCAAAAATAGCCCGTCAATTTATTTTTGCTACGCATAACGCTAACATTCCTGTTTTTGGCGATGCAGAATGGATAGGTGTTTTTGATGCTTCCGAAGATCAAGGTTATATGCCATCGGAATCTCAGGGGGCAATTGATGTTCCTTTAGTTCGAGACAAAGCCGCAGAAATTTTAGAAGGTGGCAAAACTGCTTTTAACCAAAGAAAAGCCAAATACGGGTTTTGAGGTGTTATGCTTAAAACAGAGCTTTTAGAAATTATAAGCAACGGTGAAAATTCCGGGGTCGAGTTTAAACGCGATGATATTCGTCCGGAACAATTGGCGAAAGAAATTGTAGCGTTTGCTAATTTACAAGGCGGCAGAATTCTTCTTGGCGTTGAAGATGACCGAACCATAACAGGCGTTCATCGTGAAAATCTCCAAGAATGGGTTTTGAATGTTTTTAGGGATAAGGTACATCCGCAAATTATTCCATTCTATGAAGAAATTACCGTTGAACTGAATATTCGCGTAGGTGTGATAACACTGACGCCAGGTATTTCCAAGCCTTATGTAGTACGTCACAACAATCGGGAGGAGACTTACATTCGTATGGGTGATCGTTCCGAACTAGCTTCTCGGGAACAGCAACTACGACTGTTTGAAACTGGCGGAATGCTGCATGTCGAGGTGCTACCGGTTCCGGGCACATCTTTTACCAGTTTAGACCTTGGCAGACTGAATAATTATTTAACCAATATCATCAGAGACCCTGAAATACCTGATACGGATGAAGAATGGATAGATCGCCTGCTTGGTTTGGGGCTCATGGCTGAAGATGGCATGGGGACAAAGCTGTGTTCCGTAGCGGGTTTGATTTGTTTTGGCATTTCGCCCAGGCGCTTTCTCCGTCAAGCAGGGTTGAGAGTGATGGCGTTCGCCGGAAATGACAAGGACTATCAGGCGCTGCTGGACGTAGCGCTTGACGGCCCTTTGGTAGGCCGCTGGCAAATGTCCGCTAATGAACAAAAACAATTGGTGGATGACGGTCTGATTGAAAAGTTTTCTGCAATCATTGAGCCTTTCATAACAATTGAAGCGGATAAAATCGATGCAAACATGCGTAGAGAGAAAACCTGGCATTATCCTTGGGAAGCCATTAGGGAAGTCATCATCAACGCCTTGGCGCATAGAGACTGGACGCGTACTGTCGATATTGAGGTGAGCTGTTATGCCGACCGACTTGAGATTATCAGTCCGGGAAGACTACAGAACTCAATGACTGTTGGAAAAATGATTGCCGGACAGCGTTCACCCAGAAATACCCTAATCATGGAGATTTTGCGCGATTATGGGTATGTTGATTCGCGTGGCATGGAAATCCGTACCAAAGTCATTCCTTTAATGAAAAGCAGGAATAAAACCGCTCCTGTGTTTGAGGCGACGGAGGATTTTCTTAAAACGGTGCTCTATAAGAAGAATAAAGACGACCACCGGGATATTTTGCAGCAGGCCGATGGGGCTATGGCGTACAGTACCAGGCGGGCGGCGGCAGATTGAAGGTGTTCTCAGGTTCCGTGTCCGGCCATGCAAACAACACAGCAAGAACCGCATATTTTGCAAATTCCCCGACACCTTGCCTGGCTGGGTGAAGGCGCTCCGCGCGATGACAAGGTACTGTCTGTCGTTGAAGCAAACACAATGCTGGCCTGTTTGTTGTGAATGCATGGCGCTTTAATCAAATCGGCCCATACCTGAGCATTAAATTGATTTGATCACTACGATTACCCACATGCAGAACATCAACCAAGCATTTCCAGCTTTGCATAAGCCAGCATCAGCCATTTGATTCCGGCGTGGCGGAAATTGATCTGCACGCGTTCCTGATCGCCTTCGCCCTCGGTCTGCAGCACCACGCCTTCGCCGAATTTTTCGTGGCCGACGCTTTGCCCCGGACGGTATCTGCCGCCGCCGGACAAGGCGGTCTGCCGGGTCGGCTCCATGCCGGGGGTGCGGGTGATGCTGGCGCGCATGCGGATTTCCTGTAGGGTGTCCGCCGGGATTTCCCGCAGGAACCGGGAAGGGCGCGGGTAGCTGTCCTTGCCGTACAGGCGGCGGGATTCGGCGTGGGTTAAAAACAGTTGCTGCATGGCGCGGGTGATGCCGACGTAGCACAGGCGGCGTTCTTCCTGCAAGCGGCCGATGTCGTCCAGGGATTGCAGCGAGGGAAACAGACCGTCTTCCATGCCGACCATGAACACCAGCTTGAATTCCAGGCCCTTGGCGGAATGCAGCGTCATCAACTGCACGCAGTCCTGTTCCGGTTCGGCCTGGGATTCACCGGCTTCCAGGGCGGCATGGGTCAGGAATATGTCCAGTTCGCTGACGGTTTCGCCGTCTTCCTGACTGAGGCTGTCAAAATCGAACAGTCTGGCTGCGTTGACCAGTTCTTCCAGGTTTTCCACCCTGGCTTCGTTTCTGTCCTGTTTTTCGTTTTTATAGAATTCCAGCAGGCCGCTGGATTCGATGACTTGCTGGATAAGGTCATGCAGCGCCATGTCGGCGCAGTTCTGGCCAAGCCGGACGATCAGATTCAGAAACCCCTGTAAGGCGCCGGCGGCGCGGGGCGATAACAACCGCTGTTCCAGCATGCCCTGCGCCGTCTGCCATAAAGAGCGTTGCTGCTGGCGGGCCTGACCGCGCATCTCGTCCAGGGTTTTAGCGCCGATGCCGCGGGTAGGAGTATTGACGATGCGTTCAAACGAGGCGTCGTCGTGCGGGTTGCTGGCCAGACGCAGATAAGCCAGGGCGTTTTTGATTTCCAGGCGGTCGAAAAACCGCAAGCCGCCGTAGACCCGGTAAGGTACGGCGGTGGTCATCAGTCGTTCTTCAAACTGCCGGGACTGGGCGTTGGAGCGGTAAAGAATGGCGATATCGCTTCTCAGTCCGCCGTCCTTGATCCACTGGCGGATTTTTTCGACCACGAAATAGGCTTCGTCCTGTTCGTTGAAGGCGGTGTACAGCGAAATAGGCTCGCCTTCGCCGGCTTCGGTCCACAATTCCTTGCCCATTCGGCTGTCGTTATGGGCGATCAGGGTGTTGGCAGCCTTAAGGATGTGGCCGGTCGAGCGGTAATTACGTTCCAATCGCACCACTTGATGATCCGGGTAGTGCTGCCGAAAATTGAAGATGTTCTCAATTTTCGCGCCGCGCCAGCCGTAAATCGACTGGTCGTCGTCGCCGACCACGAACAGATTGTTGTTGCCGTCGGTCAGTAGCCGCAACCAGGCGTACTGGATGCTGTTGGTGTCCTGGAATTCGTCCACATGCACCTGCCGGAAGCGCTCCCGGTAAAAGTCCAGCAGTTCCCGGTTGTCGCGCAGCAGTTCGTGAGCCCGCAGCAGCAGTTCGGCAAAATCCACCAGTCCGGAACGTTCGCACAGTTCCTCGTAAGCCTTGTAGACGGCCAGCATCTGGCGCTGGTAGGGGTCGCCATGATCGCTGATGTGGCGGGCGCGGACGCCTTCTTCCTTCTGGGCATTGATATACCATTGCAACTGTTTGGGCGGCCATTTGCTATCATCGATGTTCATGGTCTTGACCAGTCGTTTGACGATGCGCGACTGATCGTCGCTATCCATGACCTGAAAGGTTTCCGGGAGTCGTGCCTGTTTGGCGTGCTGTCTTAATAGCCGGTGCGCCAGGCCGTGAAACGTGCCGATCCACATGCTGCGGGTGGATATATTGAGCAAATCCTCGATCCGGCCGCGCATTTCCCGGGCGGCCTTGTTGGTAAAGGTGACGGCCAGGATGTTCTGCGGCGGGATATGGTTGATGCGCATCTGCCAGGCGATGCGATGCACCAGCACCCTGGTTTTACCGCTGCCGGCCCCGGCCAGCACCAGTATGGCCTGTTGCGGAGCGGACACGGCCAGACGCTGGGCATCGTTTAAGGGATTGATTATTGCGGAGACATCCATTTTTTTATTTGCAGATTTTAGTGAGCTGTGTATATTTGCAGAGCTTTTTAAGGGAAAGCAATGCATCAGGAAAATAAAAACACATCAACAGAGAGGACAGGATATGAGTTTCGACTTAAAGAATTTCGATTATAAACGTTTGGTCAAGTTTGAACACAACATTGGCGTTAAAGATAAAAAGGTTCGGCTGATTTCAGGAGTGGTGATACTGCTGGTCTCGCTGTTTACGGCCAGCGTGCTGTTGCTGATCGTCGGCGGCGCACTGGTCGCCACCAGCTTTCTGGGCTGGTGCCCGGCCTATTCGGGATTCGGCCACAGCAGCGTCTGCGCCGAATCTGCCAAGGCTGCGGCGGAAGGCAAGGCTGAAGCGGAAACGGAAACCCCTGCCGAGTCTGCCGGCGAAGAGGGCGAAACCAAGTAAGCGGTCAGACCGCAGGCGGCTTTCCGGGCCGGAAAGTCGGGTAATACCGGAACCTCGTCATTTCCGCCGTTGTGGGAGTGATGGGGTTTTTGCGTTGGCGTTTCAGTACGAAACGCCTTTCCCGGTCGCGATTGGTTGCGACGACGGGGATGTTTTTTTTACCGCTCCACTTAACTTGCGGATGCGGAATATGATAGAATTCTAATATAAACCTTGTACAAAATCAGGACATAAGTATGATTGAGAAAATTCAGGATCAGTTAAACAGAAACGCAATCGTTCTGTATATGAAAGGTACGCCGGATTTTCCGCAATGCGGGTTTTCCGCCAGGGTTGTTCAGGTGCTTCAGGCTTGCAACGTCAAATACCGGGCGGTCAACATACTGGAAGATTCGGAATTACGGGAAGCGCTTAAACAGTATTCCAACTGGCCGACCTATCCGCAGCTTTATGTTAATGCCGAACTGGTCGGCGGTTGCGATATCGTGCTGGATCTGTTCAGCAAAGAGGAACTGGAACCCATGCTGCAGGCCGCCACTCCAAAACTGGTCTAACGGCCACCGAGGTTCGGTTTACGCCGGCGGCCGCAAGCCGCCTAATCGGCAGTGAGCGCCACTTCATTTAGGGTGGCCTCGCCGGTTTCCAGCTCGGACAGCTTTTTCCAGCGGTTGATCATCAGGCAGAACAGTTCTGCGGTTTGCTCGGCATCGTAAAGCGCCGAATGGGCTTTGCCGTTATCCCATTCCAGGCCGGCCGCCTGAGCGATTTTCGCCAGTACGGTCTGTCCATAGATCAGCCCGCCCAGCGTGGCGGTATCGAAACTGCTGAAGGGATGAAACGGGCTGCGTTTGAGGTTGCTGCGGTCGATGGCGGCATTCAGAAAATTCATGTCGAATGCCGGATTATGGCCGACCAGAATGGCGCGTTTGCATGCATTGCGTTTTACGGCCGCCTTGATGGGATTAAACAGCCTGGTCAGGGCTTCCTTTTCATCGATAGCCATCCGAAACGGGTGGAACGGATCAATGCCGGTAAATTTTAAGGCGGCGGCATCCAACTCAGAGTTTTTGAAAGGAATAATATTATAATGGTGCCTTTCGGTAATATACAGGCGGCCATTGTCGTCGGATTCAACGATGATGGCGGCGATTTCCAGCAACGGATTTTTTTTGGCGTTGAAGCCGGCTGTTTCAATATCGATAATAACGGGCAGATAGCCCCTAAAGCGGTTGCCTAGCGGGTTTTGGCTGATTTCCATGACTTTGGGTGGAGTTGAAATCGTGATTGTATGCTATGTTACGCGAGTTTAAGACAGGTTCAAACTTTATTCGGATTAGGAAGAAAATAACATGAATAAAAACAGACAGAAGGCATTAATAACCCTAATCGCAGCAGGTGTTTTAACGATTTTAAACGGTTGCGCCGGTTCCAAAATTAAAGATCCAACCGACCCCTGGGCTGGCTGGAACAGGGGGGCGCAGGCCTTCAACGACCGTCTTGACAAGTATATAATGAAACCGGTGGCGCAAGGCTACCAGGATGTCATGCCCGATTTGGCCCATCACGCGGTCACCAATTTTTTCAGCAATATCGACGACATCGGCGTGTTGACCAACGATAGCCTGCAGGGCGAATTTTTGCAATCCGGCCAGGATACCGCGCGTCTTCTGGTCAATACCACGGCAGGCGTCGGCGGCCTGATCGATGTCGGCTCCATGATCGACCTGCCCAAGCATACTGCGGATTTCGACCAGACCCTGGGTAAATGGGGCGTCGATGCCGGCCCATATCTGGTGCTGCCGTTCTTCGGCCCCAGCTCGCCGCGCGGCCTTGCCGGTCTGCTGGGCGATCTGGCGCTCAATCCGATCAGCTATACCGGCATTTATTTCAGCAATGACATGGGGATGGCTTATGCGGTATCGGGCGGACTGGGCGCACTGAAAGCCATTGACACCCGCTCCAACAATCTGGGGCTGGAAAAGGTTATTAACGAAGCGGCCATGGATCGCTACGAATTTATCAAGAACGCCTATATCGCCCGCCGCAAATATCTGGTCAACGGCAGAACCATGCCGGAGGAAGATGATGTGCTGAAATACCTGGATAGCAGCAAGGAAAACAATATGGCGCCGGTTCCGCATTACTAACGGATCGTCCGGCAGGATGCGCAGGCTCCTGGAATACGGCTTTTTCCTCAGACCTGCCAGGTCAGGCAAACCTGCACAGAAAAACCACATGGCGTCGGGAACCGGTACTACAGCCGCCGAAGTCGCCGGCTTCGGTCGGTATAGCCCCGGTGCCCGTCACGGTGTTTAGCGTGCGGGCGCCGCCCAGGTTGTCGTACTGCCGCTATGCAAAACCAGAATCTGCATTTGGCGTCACGCCAGGCTGCCCAGGTAATCCTCGTAATTGCCGTTAAAGTCCACGACGCCTTGTGGTGTCAGTTCGATGATGCGGGTCGCCAGCGAGGAGACGAATTCCCGGTCGTGGCTGACGAAGATCAGCGTACCCGGATAGTTTTCCAGCGCGGTATTCAGCGATTCGATGGACTCCATGTCCAGATGGTTGGTCGGTTCGTCCATCACCAGAATGTTGTTCTTCTGCAAAATCAGTTTGCCGAACAGCATCCGCCCCTGTTCGCCGCCGGACAGCACCTTCACTGACTTGTTGATCTCGTCCTGGGAGAACAGCAGTCTGCCCAGCGTGCCGCGGATGGCCTGATCGTCGTCGGATTCCTTGCGCCATTGCCCCATCCAGTTGATCAGCGACAAGTCCTCGGCAAAGTCTTCGGCGTGATCCTGGGCGAAATAGCCGACATCGGCATTTTCCGCCCATTTCACTTCGCCGCTATCCGGCTGTAAATCGCCCACCAGGGTTTTTAGCAGCGTGGTTTTGCCGATGCCGTTGGGGCCGATCACCGCCACCCGGTCGCCGGCGGCCACCATCAGGTTCAGATGCTCGAACAGCGGCTTTTCGCCGTAACCCTTGGCCAGATCCAGCGCCTCAACCGCCAGCCGGTGCAGTTTCTTGGTCTGGTCGAAACGGATGAATGGGTTGACCCGGCTGGAGGGCTTGACTTCATCCAGCTTGATCTTTTCCAGTTGCCGGGCGCGGGAAGTGGCCTGCTTGGCTTTGGAGGCGTTGGCGGAGAAGCGGCTGACGAAGGTCTGCAATTCGGCGATCTGCGCCTTTTTCTTGGCGTTGCCGGCCAGCAGCCTTTCCCTGACTTCGGTGACCGCGATCATGTAATCGTCGTAATTGCCGGGGTACACCCTAAGTTCGCCATAATCCAGATCGGCCATGTGGGTGCAGACGCTGTTCAGAAAGTGCCGGTCATGGGAGATGATGATCATGGTGCAATTGCGCTCGTTCAGCAGATTTTCCAGCCAGCGGATGGTATTGATGTCCAGATTATTGGTCGGCTCGTCCAGCAGCAGGATGTCGGGATTGGCGAACAGCGCCTGCGCCAGCAGCACCCGCAATTTCCAGCCGGGGGCCACCGCGCTCATCGGCCCGGCGTGCTGCTCCAGCGGAATCTCCAGCCCCAGCAGCAGTTCGCCGGCCCTGGATTCGGCGGTATAACCGTCCATCTCCGCGAATTCCACCTCCAGATCGGCTACCCGCATGCCTTCCGCCTCGGACATTTCCGACAGCGCATAAATGCGGTCGCGCTCCTGCTTGATGGCCCAAAGTTCCTTGTGGCCCATGATCACGGTATCCAGCACAGTGAAATCTTCGAACGCGAACTGATCCTGGCGCAAATTGCCGATGCGCTCGTTCGGGCCGATGCTGACATTGCCGGCGGTTGGCTCCAGGTCGCCGCTGAGAATTTTCATCAGCGTGGATTTGCCGCAGCCGTTCGCGCCGATCAGGCCGTAGCGGTTGCCATCGCCGAATTTGACGGAAATGTTTTCAAACAGGGGCCGAGCCCCGAACTGCATGGTAATGTTGGCTGTAGAGATCAAAATAATGTCCGGAGATGAAAGCTGGATAGCGTTTGCGGGGCGGGCCGGCAAAAACCAGTCTGTTGATAAGAAAGCTCCGGTATTTTAGCAGATTTAAAGCGCAAATTTTAGCCATGCTGCGTCAACCGGCCGGACGCAAGGTTCCGACCGTTGTTTTTCCGGCAGGCCGACGCCGCAATCCGTGACGATTGGAGCGGATGGCTTAGGCGGCGATCCGGCCGGGGCCGGGCAACAGGCCGCCTGCGGCGCTTAATAATAATTCGGCGGCAGCAGCGGTTCGATGCCTTCGAATTCCGCATTGGGATGATGGCGAATCACAGCCTGATGGATTTCCTCGATCCGTTCTTTGGCGATATCCACCATGACCAGGAGTTCGCCCTGTTCGATGGCCTGCACATAATTCCTGACCCGGGTGTTGCCGACGTCAAGACCGATCAGGCCGCTCATCAGCGCGCCTATGGTGGCGCCGTAAAACAGAATGCCGAGCACCGGGCCGCCGGCAATCGCGAATCCCGCAAAACGCAGGGCGGCCAGTCCCGCCAGCAGGCCGGTGGCGCCGCCCAGAGCGGCGCCGCGCTCCAGGGCCGGAATAAAATCGGTTTTTTCAAAAATAGACGCTTCCGGCATGTCGCCCAGCGGGGTGTCGCTTTTCGCCAGAATATGCAAATGCCGGTCTTCTATGCCGATGGCGCGTAATTCATTGACAATCTGATGTGTGGTGTCAAGGTTTGGCACTAAAAAATAGATTCTTCTCACGGTCTTCTCCTCAGTCAGTATTCACAGCCTTTGCCGGCGCTTTATGTTGTAAACCGCTCAATGCCCAAAACCGCAAGGCGGGCGCCGATTTAATGCCGCCTTTAAAGCGGTGCAGACCCGGCCAAGCGACCGGCCCGATTGGCGGAGTTGGACGGTGACTAATATTGAACCACCCTTTGCAATATTGCAATTACGGTTTTTATTTTATTCTTTTCCGCCGCCGTGTGAATGGCTGACGCTTTGTTATTCAACATCCAATTAGACAGCCTGCGCCGAAAAAGTGCAGGGAAAGCAGGAATAAACCCTAGGAGTCTGTTCGAGAATAAAAGCCGTAGCGAGGGAAAGCCATTTTGATTTGGATTTTTTGGGCATTTGAGGCGGAATAGTTGCGCTATTTAACGAAAATGCGCAGGAAATCCGGCCAAAAGGGCTTTTCCGCAGTAGGTTTTCCATTCTCGGACAGGCTCCTAGTAGTCAGCTAAATGTATAATGACGGATAAGAGCTACCATCTGTGGTGTAGACTCCCAACACTACCGTTGTTGCCTATGATTAATGCGTTAATCACGGCTCATCGTGTCCTGAACCGAACGATATGGATGAAATGCGCGACAGTCTGACTATTTCGGCAGCGGCCAGCCAGAAAAAAAAACGGTTGAAAACGGGGACGCCTTCCCGGCGTTGGCGGGGCGTAGTCAGTATCGTATTGGTTGTCCTCGTCATCATCATCGCTTTGCTTGCTGCGGCAACACCAGGCTTGCTACCGACGAGTCCTGGAGTCGATGGCAATATCCAGAAACTTGCGGCTGCCGTCATCTTTACTGCAAGCTATCTTGCGCTGGCTATTGGCAAGGTGCCGGGACTGAATATTGATCGAGCCGGAATAGCGCTTGTGGGAGCGGGCCTAATGGTTGCATCTGGTACGCTATCGCTAGAAGAGGCTTACAAGGCGATTGACCTCGACACCATTACATTGCTGCTCGGCATGATGATTCTTGTGGCCAGTCTGCGTCTGTCCGGATTCTTCGCGATGTCCACTACCCGGATTATGGAGCAGGCGGGGAACTCTGTGCTGCTGTTATGCGCAATCACAGCGACATCAGGGATATTTTCCGCTTTTCTGGTCAATGACGCGATCTGCCTGGTACTGGCGCCGCTGGTGCTGGAACTGACGCTACGGATGGGGCGCAATCCCATCCCCTACCTGCTGGCTGTAGCGATGGCGTCGAATGTGGGATCGACGGCCACCATTACCGGCAATCCGCAGAACATCATGATCGGCAGCTTTTCCCACATTCCTTATACGACATTCACATTGGCGCTCGCGCCGGTGGCGCTGGTCGGGCTGGTCATCACTGCGGGTTTGGTAAAGCTGCTCCATCGCGAAGAATTCCAGGGAGCGACGCATCTGGCTACTGTGAAGCCAAAGATACGCGTCAACCATGCCCTTATTTTACGAGCATTATTGGCGACTGCCGTCATGATTACACTATTTTTCGCCGGTCAGCCGCCCGCCAAAGTCGCCATTATCATCGGCGGCTGGCTGTTATTGACACGGCGAGTGAAGAGCAAGCGAATTTATGCCGAGATTGATTGGTCGCTGCTGCTCATGTTCGCCGGATTGTTTATTATTGTCGCCGGGGCGCAGCGCGCGCTACTGACACCCGAACTGGTCTCCGCTGTCGGGCATCTGCATCTGGATGAAGCACCCATCCTGAGCGCGGTAACGGCCTTGCTATCAAATCTGGTCAGCAACGTTCCGGCTGTACTGATGCTGAAGCCGTTCGTAGAGCCTCTAAAGAATCATGACAACGCATGGCTGATCATCGCTATGGCTTCCACCCTGGCGGGTAACTTCACGATATTGGGTTCGATAGCGAACCTGATTGTGGTGCAGAAGGCTGCCGAACGTGGCGTCAACATAACCTTTTGGGATTACTTTCGGGTCGGTGCGCCGCTAACCGTTATTACGCTGCTAATCGGCGCCTTGTGGATATGAGTGGACGCTGATGACCAAACGTTGTCGCTTCCAGCCGTGCTCGCTTGGCGCAGCGGTCATTTAAAATAGCGAGAGCTGAGCGCAACACTTGGGCTAATTTCGGGTAGTCGCCGAGTATTCGATATCGTCTAACAGATTTCTGACCAGGGTCATGGCTTCATGCTCGGTTTTGACAACCGAATAAAGATATTTTTCGCCCAGGGCGGAGACAAATATTTTGTATTCGTGGCGACTGGTTTCGTCACGAGTTTCGATAAAAGAGACCCGCTCAATATCGCGGAAGCGGATATAGGATTGTTCCTTGAGTTCGACGCCCGGTAGTTCCCGCAGATCAATCCAGTGTTTGCATTTGCTGCTCAAAATAAAGTCTCCATGTGTACGCATCGTCCTGTTCGGGCCAAAAATCGTGAATTTCATGAGTCACTGCGTGAATTATATTTAATCGGGAATCAGCCTTTTTCCAAAACTAATCACCTTATCTTCAGTATAACCCAATTTACGGTAAAATCCGTTGGCGTCCACATTATCGACGCGAACTTGCAGATTCAATTTGGGGCAGCCCATCGCCAGCAGCAGGCGTTCGGCTTCCTGCATCAGCCGCGTGCCGCAGGACTGATGGCGGCAGCCGGGCGAAACGGCAAGATAATTGATCCAGCCGCGATGGCCGTCGAAGCCGGCCATGACAGTGCCGACCAGTCGCCCGTCATCCTCCGCCACCAGAAACAGTTCCGGCTGCACCGTCAGTTTGCGGGCGATGTCTTTTTCGGGATCGTTCCACGGCCTGAGCAGGCCGCAAGCTTCCCATAAAGCGATGACCGCCTGTTTGTCCCGATCCTGGTAACGGCGGACGGTCAGGTTCACGGCGGTGGCTCGGCGACTGGCCGGCGGCTCATGTCAGCCGCCCAGATGCAAAACCGGTTGCAGCATCAGGCTGGCGGCAATCAGCAGCGAGCCGAATAAAACCGCCAGAAAATGATTCCGGCCGTTGCGTTTCAACTGTTTGCGCAACAGGCTGATTTCCAGGCTTTGATGCTGCATTTGTTGCTGCATTTGCCCCGTGCTGCGGATGGCGTGCAGCGCCAGGGCCGGAAATTCCGGCAACTGTTCGATAATCTCCGGAAATTTGCTTAATAGTTCCTTGATCTTGGCGGTCGGCCCCAGTCGCTGCTTGAACCAGTTCTCCAGAAACGGTTTGGCGGTCTGCCACAAATCCAGATCAGGATAAAGCTGTCGGCCCAGGCCCTCGATGTTCAGCAGGGTTTTTTGCAGCAGCACCAGTTGCGGCTGCACCACCATGTCGAAGCGCCTGGCGGTCTGAAACAGCCGCAACAGCAGCAGGCCAAAGGATATGTCCTTCAGCGGTTTTTCGAAAATCGGCTCGCAAACGCTGCGGATGGCGGCCTCGAACTCTTCGACCCGAGTCGTGGCCGGCACCCAGCCCGACTCGATATGCATCTGCGCCACCCGCCGGTAGTCGTGGTTGAAAAAGGCCAGGAAGTTTTCCGCCAGATAGCGCTGGTCGCTGTCGGACAGGCTGCCGACAATGCCGAAATCCACCGCCAGATATTTGTCCGGCAGTTGCACGAAGATATTGCCGGGATGCATGTCGGCATGAAAAAAATTGTCGCGGAACACCTGGGTGAAAAAAATTTCCACGCCGCGCTCGGCCAGTTTCTTGAAGTCGGCGTTGCCGTCGCGCAGGGCCTGAATGTCGCCGACCGGAATGCCGTGTATGCGCTCCATCACCAGCACCTTGCGCCGGGTCAGCGGCCAGTGGACTTCCGGAATATACAGCATATCCGAATCCTTGAAGTTGCTGCGGATGGCGCTGGCGTTGGCGGCTTCCCGCACCAGATCCAGCTCGTCGAGTATGGTCTTTTCAAATTCGGCGACGATTTCCACGGCGCGCAGGCGACGGGCGTCCGGCCAGAATTTTTCCGCCAGCCGGGCCAGTTCGGTCAGCAGCGCCACGTCGGAATGAATCTTGTTTTCGATGTTGGGGCGCAGTACCTTGACGATCACCTGTTCGCCGCTGTGCAGCATGGCGGTATGCACTTGGGCGATCGAGGCGGAGGCCAGCGGTTCGGAATCGAATTCGGCGAATGCGGCGCTGATGCGCATGCCCAGTTGCTCTTCCACGATCTTGCGGGCGGCTTCCTGCGGAAACGGCGGCACCCGATCCTGCAACTTGACCAGTTCCTCGGCAATGTCGTCCGGCAGCAAATCCTTGCGGGTAGACAGGGTTTGCCCGAATTTGACATAGATCGGCCCCAGATCTTCCAGGGTTCTGCGTATCCGCACCCCGCGCGGATCGCGGTTGTTGCGTATCCAGTAGCTGGGGGAGAAAAACGCCAGATAGCGGATGGAGCGGAACAAATGGGTTTTCAGGACGATTTCATCCAGACCGTGAAAAATCATCACCCAGTTGATATGGATGAGGCGGATGATGGTTTTGGGGCGAATCACGGCTGGGATCCTGTCGGCTGTTGAGGCTCGGAAAATTGGACAAGGGCGGCTTTGAGCCGCTGGAAACGGGCGTTGAGCCGGTCGAAATCGCTACGGCAATCGTCGGTTTCCCGGAACAGCCGTTCGGCTTCCGGTTTTGCGGGCAGATCGCGGGTTTCTTCCTGTAAATACTCTTCCAGATTGAGGCGAAAATTCTCGGCGCTGTGTTTGAGCCAGTCGCCGCCGCCCTGGACAAACCCGGTCAGATGGCGGGCGAACTGCTCGCCGGTATGCCGTGCCAGCCGGTTTTCGATATTAATATCCAGCTTGGCGAACAGCCGTTGCAGTTTGCCGGCGGCGACCGTATCGCCCTCGATTTGCACCTGGCCGTTGAACAGGGCGCGCATCGGCGTGGCGCTGAGTCCCATCAAACCCAGCGCGGACAGGGTGCCGGACAGCGTGGCGTCGGTATTCCCCTGAAAGTTTTCCAGAATCTGGATGCTGTGCGTGGTCGGACAGAGATAAAGCGTCTCGCCGTAAGGCATGACGCGGACGGCGATCACTTTGCCGGCCAGCGGCAGCAGCAGTTGCTCTACATGCTCGTCCATGCTCAGGTAGCGGTTGAGCGCGGTTTCGAGGCTACCGAATAACAGAGGTTTGATATGTCTTAATCCGCCCGGCATTAAATCACCCGTGTTTTAAACTGTTGCAAATAATCCGCCCTGTCCGCGGTGGACGGGGAGGAATTTGAAGTGCGTCGTGCGTGGTTCGGTTCTAAACTGGCCGACGGAGAGCCTGTTCCCGCATCCGCCAAAAAACTAAAATTTATAACCCCGATGCACGGCGACGATGCCCTGGGTCATATTGAAATATTCGCAACGCTCCAGGCCGGCGTTTTCCATCATCTGCTTCAGATCCTGCTGTTTGGGATGCATGCGGATGGATTCGGCCAGATAACGGTAGCTGTCTTCGTCCTTGGCGACCACTGCGCCGATTTTCGGCAGCAGATTAAACGAATAAAAGTCGTAAATTTTTTCGGTCACAGGATCGATGGGGTGGGAAAACTCCAGCACGATCACCCGCCCGCCGGGTTTTAACACCCGATACATGGAACGCAACGCCGCGTCCTTGTCGGTGACGTTGCGCAGCCCGAAGCCGATGCAGACGCAATCGAAAGTGTTGTCGGCGAACGGCAGGCATTCGGCATTGACCTGGGCGTAATTCAGATTGGCGCTCAGGCCCTTGTTGATCAGCCGGTCACGGCCGGTGCGCAGCATTTCCGAATTGATGTCGGCCAGCACCACGCCGCCGGTCTGGCCGACCCGTTTTTCGAACAGCATGCTCAGATCGCCGGTGCCGCCGGCCAAATCCAGCACCCGGTCGCCTTCCCGCACATTGGCGAGCTGCACGGCCACCCGTTTCCAGACGCGGTGTATGCCGAACGACATCAGATCGTTCATGACGTCGTACTGACTGGCGACCGAATCGAAAACGCCGCGCACCAGCGCGACCTTTTCCTGTTTTGGAACCTGTCTGAAACCGAAATGGGTGGTGTTTTCGTTTGTTGTCATCTGTGCTTAATTATGTAGGGAGGATTTGCGGCTGATGCCGGCCGCCTGGAGTTCGTTGAGGTAATTAGACCAGAGCAACGGAAATTCGGCGCCTAATTTATACAGCAAATCCCAGGAATAGATGCCGCTGTCGTGACCGTCGCTGAAGGTGAGGGCAATGGCGTAATTGCCGACCGGGCGGATGTCGGTGATGGTCACCTGTTCCTTGCCGGTCTGTAGGGTGTCCTGGCCGGGGCCGTGGCCGACAGCCTCGGCGGACTGGGTGTAAACCCTGAGATATTCGGCGGGCAGTTCGAAAATGCCGCCGTCGTCGAAATGCACTTCCAGTATAGCCGAAATTTGATGCAATTTGATTTCGGTCGGCAGGCTATGGCAAGGGGTAATATCGATACGCATTAGTTATCAACCATGGGCAAGGTGGCGTAAAAAACCGGGAACGGGGTCAAGGGCCGGCGGTCGGCATAAGACCTATTATCCATAATAAAAGCCTATTTTTACAAAATATACCGGCTCAAATCCTCATCGTCCGCCAATTCCAGCAGATGAGCGTCCACATAGGCGGCGTCGATGCTGACCTGTTTGTCCGTCATGTCGCAGGCGCTGAACGAAATGTCCTCCAGCAGCTTTTCCAGGATGGTATGCAGGCGGCGGGCGCCGATGTTCTCGGTTTTTTCGTTCACCTGCCAGCCCAGTTCGGCGATGCGGCGGATGCCGTCGTCGGTAAAGTCCACCGTCAGGCCCTCGGTCGCCAGCAAAGCCTGGTACTGTTCGGTTAGCGAGGCTCTGGGTTCTGTGAGGATGCGCACAAAATCTTCGGCGCTGAGGGCGCTAAGCTCGACCCGGATCGGGAAACGGCCTTGCAATTCCGGAATCAGGTCGGACGGTTTGGTCAGATGAAACGCCCCGGACGCGATAAACAGGATATGATCGGTCTTGATCATGCCGTATTTGGTGCTGACCGTGCTGCCTTCCACCAGCGGCAGCAGGTCGCGCTGCACGCCCTCGCGGGATACTTCGCCGCCGCCGGTCTCCGAGCGTTTGCAAATTTTGTCGATTTCATCCAGAAACACGATGCCGTGCTGTTCCACCGCCTGTAGGGCGGTCTGTTTGATTTCTTCCTCGTTGATCAGTTTGCCGGCTTCCTCTTCCTGCAACAGCTTTAGCGCATCCCGGATTTTAAGCTTGCGCGATTTGGTGCGGCCGCCGCCCAGATTCTGAAACATGCCCTGCAACTGGCTGGTCATTTCCTCCATGCCCGGCGGAGCCATGATTTCCACGCCCACGGCCTGCGCGGCGATATCGATCTGGATTTCCTTGTCGTCCAGGTCGCCCTCCCTGAGTTTTTTGCGCATTTTCTGCCGGGTGGCGGATTCGGTTTCGGACAGCGTGCCGCCTTCGGCGCCAGGCAGCAGTATGTCCAGCACTTTTTCCTCGGCGGCGTCGGCCGCCCGGTGCTGAACTTTTTCCATGGCGGACATGCGGCTCATTTTCACCGCGCTATCGGCCAGATCGCGGATAATCGACTCCACATCCCGGCCGACGTAACCGACTTCGGTAAATTTCGTGGCCTCTATCTTGATGAAGGGCGCATTGGCCAGCTTGGCCAGACGGCGGGCGATTTCGGTCTTGCCCACCCCGGTGGGGCCTATCATCAAAATGTTTTTAGGGGTAATTTCGTCGCGCAGTTCGGCTGGCGTCTGGCTGCGACGCCAGCGGTTGCGCAGGGCTATGGCCACCGAACGCTTGGCCGACGCCTGGCCAATGATATGTTTATCAAGTTCGCTGACAATTTCTCTAGGGGTCATTTGACTCATGGATCACTCTTTCGGCTCGGTATCAAGTTCTTCGATACGGAGATTGTGGTTGGTGTAAATGCAAATATCGGCGGCGATGGTCAGCGCTTTTTCGACGATCTGCCGTGCGCTCAAATCGGTATTTTCCAGCAGGGCGCGGGCCGCGCTCTGGGCGAATGCGCCGCCGGAGCCTATCGCCATGAAATCGTATTCCGGCTCGATCACGTCGCCGTTGCCGGAAATGATCAGCGAGGTTTTGGCGTCGGCGATGATCAGCAGGGCTTCCAGTTTACGCAAGGCCCGGTCGGTGCGCCAGTCCTTGGCCATCTCCACCGCCGCGCGGGTCAGGTTGCCACGGTGTTTTTCGAGCTTGCCTTCAAAATGTTCGAATAGCGTGAAGGCGTCGGCCGTCGCCCCGGCGAAACCGGCTATGACTTTGTCGTGATACAGTCGTCTGACTTTGCGGGCGTTGCCTTTCATCACGGTGTTGCCCAGCGTCACCTGCCCGTCGCCGCCGATGACGACCTTGTCGCCCCGGCGCACCGACAGGATGGTCGTGCCTCTTAGTTCTATGCTCATTTGCTACGAATGCGAAAAGGAAAGGCGGAGATTTTACCTTCCTGCGCGGTTATGGGCTACAAGTTTAATCAACCCTACCTGTGCAACGGCTATTGAGCTATGCTATTTTTGCGTTGAATTGTCTGGCAAAACTGATTAAAGTTCGATCCGCCAGTTCCAAAATTAAAATAATAATCGAGAGGCCCGCCATGAAATCACGCAAAACCTGGAAAAGCATACTGCTTGTCACCGCCATCGCATTCGCCGGCACCGCCCATGCCGTCAAGCCGGGCGAGGAAGAGGAAAAGGAATGTAAAAAGCCCAAGTTCAGGGAATTTGTTCCCGCACACAAGGCCGAAGTGCCGCCGGAATCCGCCATATCCTTCCACATCAGCCGAGGCGCGGAACCGGCCAGCGTCACCGCCGAGGCCAAAGGCGAACATCTGCATGTCGCCGTCACGGATAAAATCAGCTTTTTGGTCGCCACCGCCAAACTGCCCCCCACCTTGCGGGAAGGCTTCGCACGGATTCATATCACCGCCAAAGCGGCGGATGGCGGCTGCATGGGCCAGGACGGCTGGCTGATCAAAATCGGGGAAGCGGGAGGAAACGACAAACCTGCCGAGAATCAGCAAGCGAAATAAAGCGAGGGCGGAACAAGTGTGGGCGCAAAACCGCGCCCATGCAGGGTTGCCGGGAGGATAACCGAGAATGGAAACCGGCTTTTCCGCCGTATATTCTCTATTATCGACAGACTCCTAGTCGTTTGCCTCTTTTTTGGCTTTCTTGGCGGCTTTTTTTTCCTTGGGACTCAGGGCAGGCTGTTTCTTGGATTCTTTGTTGCTCTTCTTTTCTTTACTCATGGCGCGCTCCAATTCATTGATGGGGGATGAGACGCCGATACCCCGGCCGACAGCTTATACCGTCAAAACAAGAGCACCCGCAGCCTACTTATACACCTTTACAGCGATGTGGATTGCAGTTCTTTTGTTTGGGCGGATGAATGGCGGACAAGCCCTGTTTATTGTGGTCGCGGTACCGTATCCAATGTAGTCTGGATACAAGGCAATGGAATCCGGGAATCGAAGCCGGTGCGCCGCCGGCAGCCAACGCCTTTTATGGCCGGCTACCCGTTTTCGACGCCGGACAGGTATGTGATCCTGTCTGCCGCCCTGCGCAGGGGGTGTTGACTGCCTGTTAAGCCGCCCGCGTATTCCGCGTTGCTGCATACGGGCTACGTTTGGACGTTTTTTTTCTCTCTTCTTCCTGCTGGATGGGCATTGCACATCAGCCAGCAGCCCTGTATCTTGTAACACTATTTTTCGCCGACAGTCTCTGAACCAAAACACCCTACTATGGCCATGAATTATTTCGTCTGGAACGCCAATCCGGTTCTGCTTGAACTGGGTTTTCTGAAAATCCGCTGGTACGGGGTGATGTTCGCCCTGGCTTTCGTGTTTTCCTACAACATGATGCAATGGATATACCGAAAAGAGGGCAAAAACGTCGAGGATCTGGATAGATTGCTATGGTATTTGGTGATCGGCATTATCGTCGGCGCCCGGCTGGGGCATACCCTGCTTTACGATCCCGGCTTTTATCTGTCCCATCCGCTTAAAATCCTGGCAATCTGGGAAGGCGGGCTGGCCAGCCACGGCGGCATTCTGGGCATCCTGCTGGCCGTGTATCTGTATACCCGCCGCAGCGGGGATTCCTATTTGTGGCTGCTGGACAGGCTGTCCTTTCCCTGCACCATGAGCGGCAGCTTCATTCGCATCGGCAATTTCTTCAATTCGGAAATTCTGGGTACAGAAACGACCGAACCGTGGGGCGTGATCTTCGCCCGGGTAGACGATCTGCCCCGGCATCCGGTACAGCTTTACGAGGCGTTCTGCTATGCGCTGATCTTTTTCGTGCTGCTGGGCGTTTACCGTAAAACCTGGGACAAACCCATCAAAGGCTTGCTGTTCGGTCTGGTGATTTCCCTGGTGTTTCTGGTGCGCATCGTCCTGGAATTCTTCAAAACCGAGCAGGCCATGTATGACAACGGCCTGCCGCTAACCACCGGTCAGATGTTGAGCATTCCGTTTCTGCTGGTGGGCCTTGGCTTTGTTTTTTGGTCTTTAAAAAACTACCGGGCCAGGGCAGGGGCTTAATCGTTTATAATTGCAAACTTTTGATTGCCGGAAACTGTCCGGTTTTGTGCTTGGTAAAGGTTCATGCAAGAGATTAACCCGATAAAATACAAAATAGCCGATTTGCGCGAACGCGGCGCAGGGCTGAAAACCTATCTGGATTTCGAGACTAAAAGCGAAAGACTGGTGGAAGTGCTACGCGAACTGGAAGACCCTGCCATCTGGAACAAACCGGAACAGGCACAGGCCCTGGGCAAGGAACGCAGCATGCTGGAAGGCATCGTCCACACCATACTCGATCTGGAACAGGGGTTGGCCGACGCCGAGGAGCTGCTGCTGATGGCGGTGGAGGAAAACGACGAAGAAACCGTCGATACCGTCGCCGCCGATCTTGAACAGTTCGAGAAACGGGTGGCCGGCCTGGAGTTTCAGCGAATGTTCGCCGGCGAGATGGACGCCAACAACGCCTTTCTGGACATCCAGTCCGGTTCGGGCGGCACCGAGGCCCAGGACTGGGCGTCGATGATCGAACGCATGTATTTGCGCTGGGGTGAAAGCAAGGGCTTTAAAACCGAACTGATAGAGGAATCGCCCGGCGACGTGGCGGGCATCAAAAGCGCCACCATCAAGTTCGAAGGCCCATACGCCTTCGGCTGGCTGCGCACAGAAACCGGCGTGCACAGACTGGTCAGAAAATCGCCGTTCGATTCTGGCAACCGCCGACATACCTCGTTTGCTTCGGTGTTCGTGTCGCCGGAAATCGACGACGACATCGAAATCGACATCAATCCGGCGGATTTGCGCATCGACGTCTACCGCGCCAGCGGCGCCGGCGGCCAGCACGTCAACCGTACCGAATCGGCGGTGAGGATTACCCATAATCCCAGCGGCATCGTGGTGCAGTGCCAGAGCGACCGTTCGCAGCATAAAAACAAGGACACCGCCATGAAGCAGTTGAAAGCCAAGCTTTATGAGCAGGCTATTTTACAGCGCAACGCCTCGCAACAAGCGGTGGAAGACTCCAAGTCCGACATCGGCTGGGGTAGCCAAATCCGCTCCTATGTGCTGGATCAGTCCCGCATCAAGGATTTGCGCACCAGCGTCGAAACCGGCAATACTCAAGCCGTGCTGGACGGGGCGCTGGATCAGTTTATCGAGGCCAGTCTGAAGAGCGGGTTGTAAAGAGCGGCTGTAGAGTGAAAAATGCTGTTTGACCTGAATCCTTCGGCTTTGCTCAGGAGAGCCTTGTCGAAGGATCAGCGGTATTCGCACGCAACTTTTTTAATGTCCTGGAGGGATAGGATATGCCTGCTAATCAGTCCATAAATTAGGTGGTGCCTGCAATTGAGGCCAAAACATTATGACAATTGAAAGCGCATTGGGTTAATCTACGCAGAAGCCATCAGTCAGTCAGATTTTGAAACAACAAAGCATGTAGGTTGGGTTTGCGGTAGTCCAAGCCAACATTTAAAATCAACAAGATTCTAAAGTCTGTTATTTTTTAGTTAATGAGAAAATCATGAAAATTCAATTTGAAAACCTGGGCTGTATCGAGCAAGGCAGCGTTGAATTAAATGACTTAACCATTTTTTGCGGAAAAAACAATACCGGCAAGACTTATGTGATGTACACACTTTATGGATTTCTGGCAAGAAAATTTCCACTTAATTTTCCATGCGAGTCAGGGAGTTGGTCAGACAGACATGCGAATCGTTCGAGATTCGGATAATCAAAGGAGTTGTGAGTAAAGACCATGTGCATATTTTGGTCAGCGCGCCGCCAAGTTTGGCGCCGAGTGAAATCATGAGGCGAATCAAGGGAAGGACAGCGAGTTACGCGTTTGAAGAATTTCCGCATTTGAAGAAGAGGTATTGGGGCCAGCATTTCTGGGCGCGAGGGTATTTTTGCGCCACGGTTGATCAGATGACGGAAGAAATGATAAAGCAATATTTGGATCATCATTTTGAACCTAATCCGAATGATAATTTTCAGATGGAGCCAGAATAGACGCGTCGTTCAGTCGACGCGTATCCGGACTTTCAGTCCGTAACCCGAACCCACCGGCTTAAGCCGGTGGTTGTTTAGTTAACCATGTCAGAACAACAATACGAAGCAACGACTGGAGAAGCCGAAGCATGTTGTATTTGAATGTCGATCATTTGCGGCGCTGCATGCAAACCCTGGATTCTTCCCTTCTGCTTTATCGAAAAGCAGAGCCGGACAGTATCGATCAGGAAGTCTTCCGCAACGCCATTATAAAAAGTTATGAATTGACCCAGGAAACCGCCTTCAAGCTTCTGAAGAAAGCCCTGAAAGTCTACGGTCATGGCGGCAAAAAACTGGATGCCACCCCTGTTAAAGATATACTCCGCTTGGCGGCGGTACATGATTTAATGACACTGGCGGAAGTTGAACGCTGGTTCCGCTATCGGGATAATCGAAATAATACGGCACACGATTACGGCGAAAAGTTTGCCGATGAAACCGTGGTGCTAATTCCGGATTTTCTGCAAGACATCGCCACATTGGCCAATGTCCTGGAACACAAACTGGGCAAGAGGACAGAACTTGACGGCAACTGAATTGTCTGGCCTGCACCTGCCAGATAGTTATCTGCATATGGTGCAGGATATCCTGCGCACCCATTTACCGGAGGCCGAGGTATGGGCCTATGGCAGCCGGGTCAACGGCGATTATTACGACACCAGCGATCTTGATCTGGTGGTGCGGCAACCGGGCAATTTACGTTGCAGACAAAGCCGTCTGGACGATGCTGTAGAAGCCTTTTCCGAAAGCAACCTGCCCATTATTGTGCAACTGGTGGACTGGGCGACTATTCCGGCCGCGTTTCATGATGAAATATTGGTCAATTATGTGGTGATTAAGGCTGCTACTGATCCCGTTGATGCTGGAAAAGCAGAAAGGGATTCAGCGAATGACGGATTCCGTCCGTAAAAATTTTCGCCCATCCATGGGACGAAAATCAGGACGCCAATGATATGCCTTTACCGGCGTCCCGGTTTCTTTGGAAGACCGCGACACCCGTTCCGTATGCTGCGATCTATGATGCTGGCCAACGAGGAAATTTTCTCTTGTAAAATGTTGTCATATATGACAACATTTGCAAAATCAAGATGGACAGCTAGTAGCATCGACAAGACCAATTTCAAGGATTAAGGCGCACGAAAGGACTTTGAAGCATTCCCTGTACCGGGGATAAATAACATCCATGCCCTTACTGTTGCTGCGTAAGGTCACATGGCGGATCCTGTTAAACCGTTAAAGGGATTTGATAGCGGTGCTATGGAAATTGTTTTGCGTCACCGAAGTGATGCCTTTCTCCCTCGTTATTTATGCCATCCAGCTTGGGGAGAAATTGTGGGTTTTCACGCCTTTCAGAAAAATCGACACAGGACATTAAAACACCAAGGCATGAAATAGACCATGTGCATGGGCGTATAAAACGATTGAAGGAGTTCTTGCGATGAATGACGAACCTTTTGAAATTGTTCGTGGTAATGCTTTTGCCGATTTCGACCATCCCAACACTGCAATTGAGCAACTGAAAGCGTTACTGGCCGCAGAAATTATCGGTATCCTGGATGAACGTGCCTATACTGTGCGCAAATCCGAAGAGATAACAGGCATCGCCGCAGCCGACTTTTCCCGCATCCGAAAGGTAAAACTTGACCGTTTTACGATTGACCGGCTTATGACGATACTTAAACGCCTTGATCAAGATGTCGATGTGCATGTGACAGTCCGGCCAAACCAAAATAGCGAGGTTATGCCGCTTCGCCGCTAGCGTACGATTTCGTACCACTGGATTGCAAACCACTTAAATTATTAATACCCCCATACAAAAACATGTCAGAACTCGAACACGACGAACAGGAACAAATCAGACAACGCCGCGAAAAACTCCATAGCTTGCGCGAAGAGGGCGTCGCATTTCCCACCGACTTCCGTCGCAATGTGGTGGCGGCCGAACTGCTGGCCAAATACGCCGACACCAGCGAGGAAGAACTGCTGGCGGCGCCGGTCAGGGTCAGCATCGGCGGGCGAATGATGACCCGGCGGATCATGGGCAAAGCCAGTTTTTGCCATTTGCAGGACATGTCCGGGCAGATTCAGGTCTATGTCAGCCGCGACAATCTGCCGGAAGGCGTCTACAACGACCAGTTCAAGAAGTGGGATATCGGCGACATTCTCGGTGCGGAAGGCGTACTGTTCAAAACCAAGGTCGGCGAACTCAGCGTACGGCTGGACGACATCCGGCTGCTGACCAAGGCATTGCGGCCTTTGCCGGAAAAATTTCACGGCATCGCCGATCAGGAGATCAAGTACCGCCAGCGTTATCTGGACTTGATCATGAGCGAGGAGACCCGCAAAACCTTTCTGCTGCGCTCCAGGATTGTAGCCTATATCCGCGAGTTTCTAATCGCCCGCCAGTTTCTGGAAGTGGAAACGCCGATGATGCAGGTCATCCCCGGCGGCGCGACGGCCCGGCCGTTCACCACCTACCACAACGCGCTGGATATGGAGCTGTATCTGCGCATCGCCCCGGAACTGTATTTGAAACGGCTGGTGGTCGGCGGTTTCGAGCGGGTGTTTGAAATCAACCGCAACTTTCGCAACGAAGGCTTGTCAACCCGCCATAATCCTGAATTCACCATGCTGGAGTTTTATCAGGCTTATGCGGAATACGGCGACCTGATGGATCTGACCGAAGCCATGCTCAAAGGCATCGCCGAGGACATTATCGGTCAGACCGTGATCGAATATCAGGGCGACCGTTACGATTTCGGCCAGCCGTTTGCGCGGATGACCGTTCTGGAATCCATTCTGCATTTCAATCCGGAATTGGGATTGGCCGATCTGCAAAGCCGCGAAGCGGCGGCGAACGTGGCCGCAAAGCTGGGAATACCGGTAAAGGATGGTTACGGGCTGGGCAAGATACAGATCGAAATCTTCGAAAAAACCGTCGAACACCGGCTGATGAACCCGACCTTCATCACGGCCTATCCGGTGGAAGTTTCCCCGCTGGCCAGACGCAATGATGACGATCCGCACGTTACCGACCGCTTCGAGTTTTTCGTCGGCGGCCGGGAAATCGCCAACGGCTTCACCGAGCTGAACGACGCCGAAGATCAGGCGGAACGTTTCCGCAAGCAGGTCGAGGAAAAGGAATCCGGCGATAATGAAGCAATGCATTTCGATGCCGATTATATTACCGCGCTGGAGCACGGCATGCCGCCGACCGCTGGCGAAGGTATCGGCATCGACCGGCTGGTCATGCTGTTTACCGATTCCCCCAGCATCCGCGACGTACTGCTGTTCCCGCACATGCGGCCTAAAAACTAACGGAGATTCAGATGAATGTCGATGCAACCCAGTTCAAAAACGCCCTCAAATTATGGGCCAGCGGCGTCACGGTAGTCACCGCTCACGGAGCCGATGGCCCGAAAGGCATGACGGCCACCTCCTTTAGCAGCGTGTCGATGGTGCCGCCGCAAATTCTGGTGTGCTTGAACCAGTCCACCGAAACCGGCGCGGTGGTGCTGGAACAGCAGCATTTTGCGGTCAACATCCTCACCGACCAGCAGCAGGAGATTTCCAACCAGTTCGCCGGCGCGGCCAGTCAGGAACAGCGGTTCGCCAACATTGCCTGGCGCGAAGGCCAAAACGGCGCGCCGTTGTTTGACGAGGCGCTGGTCACGCTGGAATGCCGGGTAGTGCAGCAGATCATGGCCGGCACCCACTGGGTAGTGATAGGCGAAGTCCAGCATGCGGTCTGCCGCAACGGCGAGCCGCTGCTGTATTACAACGCTGGGTACAGACTGTTGAAATAATTCGAGACTCGCCGTCGTTTATGGCGTTTAAAGCGATGCGCCTGCCGACCTCAAAGTCTTTGCGGCTGTTATCATATGGGCTAATGAAGTTCTGACATCCTGCCATTGCCGCGTTTTTAAGCCGCAATCAGGATTGACCCATAGCTTGCCGGGATCGATCCGTTCGGCGGCGCGTTTCAGCAACGCCACCATGTCCTGAGTCGTCGGCACATTGGGGCTGTGTATATCGTATACGCCAGGCCCGATTTGGTTCGGATACTCAAAATTGATGAACGCGTCCAATAATTCCATATTGGAACGGGATGTTTCGATGGTTATTACATCGGCGTCCATATCGGCGATGGCGGCAATGATGTCGTTGAACTCGGAATAGCACATGTGGGTGTGAATTTGAGTGCTGTCTTTCGCGCCGCTTGAGCATATCCGGAAGGCTCGCACCGCCCAATCCAGATAATCGCCCCAGCCCAACTGGCGCAGCGGCAGTCCTTCCCTGAAAGCGGCCTCATCGATTTGAATAATGGGGATGCCGGCGGCTTCCAGGTCGGCCACTTCCTCGCGCAACGCCAAGGCCAATTGGTAAGCCGTGACCGAACGCGGCTGATCGTCGCGGACGAATGACCAGTTGAGTATGGTTACCGGCCCGGTCAGCATGCCTTTCATCGGTTTGGCCGTCAGGGATTGGGCGTACTCGATCCAGCTTACCGTCATCGGCTTGGGCCTGCTCACGTCTCCAAAGATAATCGGCGGCTTGACGCAACGGGAACCGTAAGATTGCACCCAGCCATGGCTGGTAAACAAAAAGCCTTCCAGTTGCTCGCCGAAATACTCCACCATATCGTTGCGTTCCGCCTCGCCATGCACCAGCACATCCAGCCCCAGAGCTTCCTGCTCGCGGACGCAAAACGCAATGGTTTGCTTCATCTGTCCAACATACTCGGCGTCGCTGAGCAGGCCCCGCTTATGGTCGGCGCGGGTTTGGCGAATTTCGGCCGTTTGCGGAAACGAGCCGATGGTAGTGGTCGGATAGCTGGGCAGATTCAGTCTGGCCTGCTGCTGCTCCCGGCGGACAGGGAATGGATTTTGGCGTTGCGTCAGCGCCGCATCGATCTTCGAGAGTCTCGCCTGAACAAGCGGATTATGAACCAGGCCCGACTCCCGTCGCGAGCGAATGGCGTTTGCCGAAATGCTTAATTCCGGCTCCGCTGACGCCGGCTCTTCAATTGCCAGTCGCAAGACTTCCAGCTCAGTCAGTTTTTGCCGGGCGAAGGCCAGCCAGGATTTAAGCGTCGGCTCTAAAGCGGTTTCGCGTTCCAGATCAATGGGCACATGCAGCAAGGAACAGGAAGGCGCCAGCCAAAGCTGGCCTGCGAAGCGTTCGCGCACCGTGGCGATGGTCGCTATCGCGGCGTCCAAATCGCTACGCCAGATATTGCGGCCATCGACCAGACCCAGCGACAACACTTTTGAATTGCTGAAGTTGTCCAAAACTGTCGCCAATTGTTCCGGCGCGCGCACCAGATCGATATGCAATCCGGCGACCGCCAATTCGCAGGTCAGAGCGGCATTTTCGCCCAGCGCCCCGAAGTAAGTGGCAAGCAGGATTTTGACCGGGCATTTTTGCAGGCGATCATAGACTTGCGCAAACGCATTTCGCCAGGCTTCGGGCAAATCCAATACCAGAATCGGTTCATCGATTTGCACCCAGTCCACGCCCTGATAAGCCAAACGCTGCAGGATATTCTCGTAAACCGGCAACAAGCGCTCCAGTAAGTCCAGTTTATTAAAGTCGCTGTTGGTTTTCGCCAGCCATAACCAGGTCAAAGGCCCGATCAAAACCGGTTTCGGCTGATAGCCGAGAAGTTGTAATTCGCGGGTTTCATCGAACAATTTACTGCTGGAAAGGGCAAATTGCTGATTTGCGTCCACTTCAGGCGTCAGATAGTGATAATTGGTATCAAACCATTTGGTCATTTCGCAGGCCCTGAAGGGCAGGTCATCGTTCGCCCGGCCGCGCGCCATTCTGAAATAGGTATCAAGGTCGATTGACGATCCGAAGCGTTCCGGAACCACGCCCAGCATGATGCTGGTATCCAGAACCTGATCGTAATAAGAAAAATCGCCGACCGGAATCAAATCCAGTCCGCAATTGGCTTGCAGACGCCAATGCTGTTGCCGAATCTCGACTGCGGTCGCATGTAATGTCGAGTAATCGATTTCGCCGCGCCAATAGCGTTCCAGGGTGAACTTTAGCTTGCGGTTTTCACCGATGCGCGGAAATCCCAAGTTATGAATTTTAATCATCAATACTGCTCCAAAATGTCATTTCAAACAAAAACAGCATTCTAGGGCTTGTGTAATTTTAAAAATATTGATAGTTTTTCACGTTTACATGAGAAAAATTCATAGCTATGGAATTGATCCATTTTCGTATTCTGCTGGCGCTTAAACGTCTCGGCACTTTAAACGCCGCCGCAGAGTCGCTGCATTTAACGCAGTCGGCCTTATCGCATCAGATGAAAAATCTGGAGCAACGCCTGGGCATTGTTCTTTGGCGCAAACAGGGCCGCACCCTGGTGCTGACCCAGGCGGGAAAATATCTGTCCGAGGTAGGCGAATCCGTGATCGCCACTGTGGATTCCGCCGCGCAACATCTGGCGCTACTGGCCGTCGGCAAGACCGGCAAGCTGACTATAGGCATAGACTGTCATGCCTGTTACGAATGGTTTCGCAACATCCTGCAACCTTATCTTAGAGCCTGGCCGGACTTGGCCATCGAAGTCACCTCGAGATACCGTTTCAATTCCTTCGAAGCCATTCAGCAGTATAAGCTGGATACCGTGCTGACCTCCGATCCGGTTGACAACGGTATACTCAACTATCAGGCTTTATTCGATTTCGAACTGGTATTGATAGTCGCCGGACAGCATCCCCTGGCTGGTCTGGGCTTTATCGACCCGGGCGATTTGCGCCAGGAGACCGTGCTGACCTATCCGGTGGAGCGTGAGCGGCTGGACATGTTCAGAAAAGTCCTGCAACCTGCCGGCATCGAGCCGCAAGCGCACATTAGCGTCGAGGAAACCGACATCATGCTGCAATTGGCCGCCGCCGGTCGTGGCGTCTGTCTGCTCCCGGAATGGCTACTGGCGGACAAAACCCGTAAATTCGGCCTCACCAGCCTGCGATTCAGGGAATTGCCGCTAACGAAAACCATGTATCTGGCTACCCGACACGAAGATGCCGATCTGGAATACATACAATGGCTGATTCAGCATGCCCGAACAGGCTTATAAGTATTTATAGACTACATATAGTGTCTATATTGGCTTTATAGTGGCGCATATAGATTTTTGGCTTGACAAGCCATCGCTCTCCGCCTAGACTGCCTGCCGAGATGGTTCCCCCCAAAAGGGATTAAAAGGGAATCCGGTCTTCAATTCAGGACGCTATTTGCTCCGGATTGACGGTAGCCGGAGCTGCCCCCGCAACTGTACTCGGCGAGTTTTTAGCCACACATGCCACTGGATATTTATCCGGGAAGGCGGACTAAAGACAGCGACCCGAAAGCCAGGAGACCTGCCCTCGCAATTTTTGTCAATCCGGAGCGGGGCGCTTCCGAAGACGATGATAAGCTCACGATCCTCGCTCCGGCTGCTACCGAACCAGAGCGCGCTCGTATCGGCTGCGCGTCTTTCGCTACTCGCCACGCCCAAACTTCGTGGAGAATAGCATGCAACCAGCAGCAACCCGTTCATTGCGGCAACAACTTGCCGGCGATGCGCTTTTGAATGGCCAGTCGCCTGAAAGCTTCGGCCTTGACCCGGAACGCTATAGCGGTTTGGAGGTCATTCGCCGTGACAAGGCTATGACGCCGTTTCGGGCCGAAAAAATCAGCATAGCCATTAGCAAGGCGTTTTTGGCCGTCGAAGGCCAGCATAGCCGGACTTCCGCCCGGATCCGCGAGCTTGTGACGCAATTGACCGCAACCGTTGTCGAGGCGCTGAGCCGCCGTCTGCCTGGCGGCGGCGCCGTGCATATCGAGGACATTCAGGATCAGGTGGAACTGGCGTTGATGCGCTCCGGCGAACACGATGTCGCCCGCGCCTATGTGTTGTACCGGGACAAACGCGCCGCTCAACGCCATGCCGATGCGGGCATGCTGTCGCCGGAAAACGCCTCCACCTTGCACATTCTGGATGGCGAACAGCGTAAACCACTGGATACCGCAGGTTTGTCCGGCCTATGCCGGGAAGCTTGCGACGGGCTGGCCGATGTCGATGCCGAACAGGTGCTGGCGCAAACCCTGCAAAATCTGTACGACGGCATTCCAATGCCCGCCGTCCGTCAGGCATTGGTGCTGGCGGCTCGCACCCTGATCGAACGCGAGCCGAATTACAGCAAAGTCGCAGCGCGTCTGCTGCTGGGCAATCTGCGCCTGGAAGTGTTGGGCGAAAGCGTTACGCAGGTCGCCATGGCCCAACGTTACGCCGAAACCTTTAGCGAATTTATCGCCACCGGCACTGCCGCCGAGTTGCTGGATCCACGCATGCAGGCATACGATCTGCCGCGTTTGAGTCGGGAATTGATTGCCGAACGCGACCTGCAATTCGATTATTTGGGGCTGCAAACCCTCTACGACCGGTATTTTTTGCATGTCGAAGGCCGCCGTATTGAATTGCCGCAGAGCTTCTTCATGCGAGTGGCCATGGGCCTGGCCGTCAACGAAATTGATCGGGAAGCCAAAGCCATCGAATTTTATCAATTGCTGTCCAGTTTCGACTTTATGTGTTCGACGCCTACGCTCTTCAACAGCGGCTCCCGCCATCCACAACTTTCCTCTTGCTATCTGACCACAGTCGGCGACGATCTGGACGCTATTTATCAGTCGATCAAGGAAAACGCCTTACTGCAAAAATACGCGGGCGGACTGGGTAACGACTGGACGCCGGTAAGAGGATTGGGTAGCCTGATCAAAGGCACCAACGGCCATAGCCAGGGCGTGATTCCATTTCTGAAAGTAGTCAACGACACGGCCGTCGCCGTTAATCAGGGCGGCAAACGCAAAGGCGCGGTATGCGCCTATCTGGAAAACTGGCATCTGGATTTCGAAGAATTCCTGGAACTGCGAAAAAACACCGGCGACGAGCGCCGCCGCACGCACGACATGAACACCGCCGCCTGGGTTTCCGACCTGTTTATGCAGCGCGTCAGTGAAAACGGCGGCTGGACTCTGTTTTCACCGGTCGATACCCCGGACTTGCACGAAAAATTCGGCCCAGCCTTTAATGCCGCATATCAGGAATATGAGAATCAGGCCGAGCGCGGCGCAATCAAATTGTTTAAGCGGGTCAGCGCCGTACAATTGTGGCGGAAAATGCTGACCATGCTGTTCGAAACCGGCCACCCCTGGATCACCTTCAAGGACGCCTGTAATCTGCGTTCGCCGCAACAGCATGTCGGCGTGGTTCACAGCTCCAATCTGTGCACCGAAATCACCCTTAACACTTCCGCCAGCGAAACCGCCGTCTGCAATCTGGGTTCGGTGAATCTGCCGGCGCATTTGACTAGACAGCAAGGCGAATGGCGGCTCGATACCGACAAGCTGCAACGCACCCTGCGCACAGCCATGCGCATGCTGGACAATGTTATCGACATCAACCTTTATGCAACCCCCAAAGCCCGCAACGCCAACGTCAGGCATCGTCCGGTTGGACTGGGGATAATGGGTTTTGCCGATTGTCTACAGCGCATGAGTTTGCCATTTGCCTGCGCCGAGGCGATGGATTTTGCTGATCGTTCCATGGAACAAATCTGCTATTACGCCTATTTGACTTCGACTGAACTGGCCGAGGAGCGTGGCCGCTATTCCAGTTTTTCCGGCAGTTTGTGGGATCAGGGCGTACTGCCTCTCGACTCCCTTGACCTGCTGGCGGAAGCGCGAGGCGGCTTGCTGGAAGTCGATCGCCAGGCGCAACTGGACTGGGACAATCTCAGGGCGCGTATCGCCGGAGTCGGGATGCGTAATTCCAATTGCGTGGCGATTGCGCCGACCGCGACCATTGCCAACATCGTGGGCGTGTCGGCCTCTATAGAACCCATCTTCCAGAACCTTTATGTAAAATCGAATTTGTCCGGTGAATTCACCGTAGTCAACGCCGCGCTGGTTCACGAACTGAAAGCATTGGATTTATGGGACGAAGTGATGGTCGCCGACCTGAAATACTTTGACGGTTCACTGACCGCCATTGATCGTATTCCCACGGCAATCAAAACCCGATACGCCACGGCATTCGAAATCGAACCGGCATGGCTAATTGAAGCCGCCGCCCGGCGTCAAAAATGGATAGACCAGTCGCAATCGCTCAATCTATATATGGCGGCGGCGTCCGGCGCAAAACTGGATCAGCTCTATCGACTCGCCTGGCGACGCGGCTTAAAAACGACTTATTATTTACGCACATTAGGCGCAACAGCAATGGAAAAAACCGCCGGCCAGGACGAGACCATCAATCAGGCAGGCAAATCCTGTTCAATTCTTGATCCAGAATGCGAGGCTTGTCAATGAACAAAGCATCCGCTTTCGATGATTGGGATAATGCGCCGCTTATTGCCTCGATTGACACTAAAGAACGGCATTCAGCGACTGGCGGGGCGGGTGCGCGACAAAACTCGGCGCTCGAAAAGCTGCAAACCAAACAGCTTGCGGTATATCCCGACCAGAAGCGGGTGGTAAACGGACGCGCCGACATCAATCAGTTGGCGCCATTCAAATATCCGTGGGCATGGGACTTCTTTCTAAATGCCAACCGCAATCACTGGACGCCGCTGGAAATTCCGATGGCGCAGGATGTGCATGATTACCAGCACAAACTAAATCCGGCCGAACGCCACGTTTTCGAAAATGTACTGGCTTATCTGACCACTTCGGACATTCTGGCCATGCGCAATATAGGCCTGGCGGTGATGGAAAAAATGAGCGCACCTGAATTGCAAATTTATCAGGCGCGACAGGTGTATGAAGAAGCGCTGCATACCTGGACTTATCAGCACTGTATCGAAACATTGGGCCTGAATCAGCAGGAAATCTACAATCGTTATCGGGTTGTGCCGGAAATTAACGCTAAAATCGCCATGGCCAACCGCCGCTTGAACGGCGTACTGCAAGCCGGCAGGCTGCTGAGCAACCGCGAGGCGCTGCACGACTTTGCCCTGGCTTATCTGTTTTTTGCCGCCGTGTTCGAGGGTTGCTGGTTTTACAACGGATTTAGCCCGATCTTTGCATTGCAACGCCGGGGTCTAATGAAGGGGGCGGCAGAGCAGTTGCAATACATCATGCGCGACGAAGTATTGCATTGCGCGTTCGGCATACGGGTCATACGCCAGTTGTTGCAGGAAGAAAATCTGCAACTGGATCCCCAGGCGCTCAAAATCATGTGGGAAGAAGCCGAGGCTGTTGAAGCGGCATATGCCGGTTACATTCTGCAGGAATCCATTTTAGGCTATAACGCAGCGTTGCATAGTGCCCAGTTTCGTTTCATCGCCAATCGCCGGGCTCGGCAACTAGGGTTGAATGAACCGTTTCCCGGAGCCGAAAACGTATTGCCCTGGCTGGACGAGCAAGCCAATTTGCGTAAGGAAAAAAACTTTTTTGAAACCAGGGTGACCGAATATCAAACCGGGGGCGGGCTCGCCTGGGAATGAGGTGGGGCTTAGGTTTCCAATTAAACCCTATCCGGAAGGGTTGCAGTCATGTTTGCTTGCGGATCGATGTCCAATACCAACCCGCCTATCCAAACCGGCAAACGCGGTTACCAACACCGCAACCCACGATCCATAGCTGTTTAAACAGGGGCCAGCAGGGCTTTTAACACATCAATCCGGCTGATCATGCCGACCAGTTCACCGTTTTGAAAAACCGGGAAGCTTCTGGTCGGGGTTTCCTGAAACTGTACGGCGACATCCACCAGACTGGTGCCGGCGTCAATAATAGTGGGTTCCAGGGTCATGAACTCGTTAACCTTGCCGGTCAGGCCCTGGTTATAGCTGGACGCCACCACTACCCGCATGCCGTCCTTTTCGGAAAAAACCCCGAGCAGTTTGTCGTTTTCATCGACGACCGGCATGCTGGTGATTTTGTGGTCGAGCAAGGTCTGGATGGCCTGGGAAACTTCCGTGTCGGGCCCGACTTTAACCAGATTGGTGGTCATGTAGTCTGCTGCTGTCATTTTGGTCAACATAGTGCTACCTCGCTTGTTTATTGTTTTTTTGATGCCGGAAAGCCCCAGGGCTTTTCCGGACGCGGACTGCTACGGTAATGATAGTATAGAAAACCCTGCGCGGTTTCCAGTTTTATCATTACCGGCCGGTCACCGCCTATCATCCCTGTAGCAAAGCCATTAAATAATCGGGATAAATACCCAGCCAGACGGTCAGAATGGTCAATATCGCCAGCGCAGCATGGGAAAGCCGTTTGCCGGCCGGCCGGCAAACGGGGGGTGCGATGTTTTCCGCGTCCAGGAACATGACCACGATAATGCGCAAATAATAATACAGCCCCAGGCCGCTGCCTATAATCAGCGTCAGCAGCAGACCCCATAATTTTGCGTCGGAGCCGGCGACAAAAACGTAAAATTTGCCGATAAAGCCGGCTGTCGGCGGGATGCCAGCCAGCGACAGCAGCATGACGCTAAAGGCGGCCGCCAGCCAGGGCCGCCGCCAGAACAGGCCCTGATAAATCGCCGGTTCCGCCGCTTCGGTTTGCGCGGTGGAAAGGATGGCGACCACGCCGAAAGCGCCCAGCGTCGAAATAAAATAGGCGGTCAGATAAAAGCCGGCCGCTTCCGCCGCCATATTGCCGCCGGCTATGAAAATGATCGTCAGATAGCCGAGATGGGCGATGGACGAATAGGCCAGGATGCGTTTGATATTTTGCTGCTGCAAGGCCAGCAGATTGCCGGCCAGGATGGTCAGCACCGCGATGGTGGAAAAAACGTTCAGCAACTGGCTATGACCGTAACTGCCGGTGGAAAGGAAATAGCGTAGTAGTAAAATAAAAACTGCGCCTTTGGAAACCGTGGCGATGAAGGCGGTGACCGGGGCCGGCGCGCCTTGGTAAACATCGGCGGCCCACATGTGGAACGGAACCAGCGACAGCTTGAAAGCCATGCCGGCGACGACGAGCATGACGCCGCCCAGAACCATGATATCCGAGTGTTGGCGGCCGGCGATGTAATGGCCGACGCCTGGAAAATCCAGCACCCCGCAACGGGCGTAGATAAAGGCCATGCCCATCAGTAGAAAGGCTGAAGAGACGCCGGAGAGGATCAGGTATTTGATGGCGGCTTCCAGGGATTTGTCTTGATCGGATGAATAGGCGATCAGCACGAACAGGGAGATGCTGAGGGTTTCCAGGCCGATAAAAAACGCCGCCAGATGATTGCTGGCCACCAGCACCAATCCGCCCAGCAAGGCTGTGAGCAGCAACAGCGGCAGTTCTTCGTTTTCGCCGTCGCGCTGTTTGAAATAGTCGTGGCTGAAAGCCAGGGCCGCCAGGCCGGTGGCGGCCAGCAACGCCATGTAAAACCGGCCGTAGCCGTCCATGACGATCAGCGGCGTCACCTGCACGGCAGCATCGCGCAGGCCGGTCGCCGCCGTCGCCAGCGCCGCCGCCATGCCCAGGCCGGCAAGCAGGCAGCTCAGGGTAAAATCGCGCCTGACGGTGATGGCCAGCATGGTCAGCAGCACGGTCGCGGCGATGATGGCGATAGGCGGCATGGCCGCCAGTTGCTGAAAATCCATGGCTTATGTCTCCGGCGGCATGGCTTGCAGGATCCGCAGCAGGGAGGGCTGGGCCAAGTCCAGCACCGGCTGGGGATGTAGCCCCAGACACAACGTGGCCAGCATCAGTATCGCCAGGGCCAGCAGTTGCCGGCTGCCGAAATCGGCGCATTGCCGCGCCTCGGATAACGGGCCGTGCAGGGTTTTGCGGACGATGAGCAGCGCATAGGCCGGGGCCAGAATCAGCACCAGGGCCGTTAAAGCCGTCAAGCCGGCATTGACCTTGAAAGTGCCCAGCAACACCAGGAATTCGCCGATAAAATTGCCCAGTCCGGGCAGGCCGAGCGAGGCGATGGCGAAGAACAGGGTGATGGCCGACAGCCGTGGCGCCAGCGGCCACAGGCCGCCCATTTTGCCCATTTCCCGGGTATGCAGGCGTTCCTGCAAGGCCCCGGCTATCATGAACAACGCCGCGGCGCTGAAGCCATGCGCCAGCATGGTGACGACCGAACCCTGCAAGGCGGCGAGATTCAGCGAAAATATCCCCAGCAGCATGAAACCCATGTGGCTGATGCTGGTGTAGGCAATCAGCCGCTTCAGATCGGACTGAGCGTAAGCCATCACCGCCCCGTACAGTACGCTGATCGCGCCCAGGGTCATGGCGACCGGCGCAAACTGCTGCGCCGCGTCCGGAAACAGCGGCACGGTAAACCGCAGCAGACCGTAAGCGCCGGTTTTGAGCATGACGCCGGCCAGGATCACGCTGCCGGCGGTGGGGGCCTGGGTATGCGCGTCCGGCAGCCAGGCGTGAAATGGAATGGCCGGCAGCTTGACGCTGAAGGCGACGAAAAAGCCCAGCATCAGCAGGAAGGCGGTATGCGGGTCAGGCGTGGCGTGCAGCAGATCGAAATAGTCGAAGCTGTAACGGCCGGTATCGGCGTGGTAAATCAGCGCCAGCGCCACGATGGCCAGCAGCATCAGCAAGCCGCCGACCTGGGTGAAAATGAAAAATTTGATGGCGGCGCGGATGCTGTCTTCATGCCCCCAGATGCCGATCAGAAAATACATCGGCGCCAGCATCAGTTCCCAGCAGAAAAAAAACAAAAATAAATCCATGGCCAAAAACACGCCGACCGCGCCGGCCAGACAGAACAGCAGATTAAAGTAAAAAAAGCCCTGCCGATGGCGGATTTCGGTTCGGGCGCAGCCGACCGCCACGCAGCCCAGCAACACGGCCAGCGTCACCAGCAAAAGGCTGACGCCGTCCATCGCCAGATGAAAGCCGATGCCGAAACGCGGTATCCATTGCCATTTCAGATCGGCAATCCACGCAGAGTTGTCGGCGGCCAGCGGATAGAGCATGAAGAGCAAGACCGCGTCGAAAGCCAGCGCAGTGAGTGCGACCCGGGCGGGCGCGGCCGGATGCAGGCGTTCGCAAAACCAGGCCGCCAGGCCGCCTGCAAATAAAATTCCGATCAGCATCGCCAGCATCATGACAGCAAGCCTATGGCGATGATGGCGGCGGCGCCGAAGCCCATGACTGCCGCATAGCGGCGCACCTTGCCGGTCTGCGACGCGCCAAGCATGGCGTGCAGCCGCATGCAGAGCCGGGCTATCGCCGCATATTCCCTGTCAATGACATCATTTTTATTGATTTCGGCAATGAACTGGAAGGGCCGCAGCCACAGACGGTCATAAAGCCGGTCGAAGCCCCAGCCGTCTAACCAGAATTGCCGCAAACCCTTGAACCACGGCTTTGCGGCAAGGGCTTGCGCCGCCTGAGCCGCGCCCAGGTAACGCCATGCCGCCAGCAGCACGCCGGCAAATGGCGCAAGCAGGCTGACAAGGTTCAGCGGATCGAAAACCCCCGGTTCCGGTTTGGCGGGCAGAAGCGGAAAGACCGAAGCCAGCGGAATCCGCAACAGCGCGCCGCCCAGCGCCAGCAGACATAATAGCAGCAGGGGCGTACGCATGCGCCAGTCCATGCCGGTTACGGTTTCCCGGTTTTCGGGGCCGAAAAAGGCCACGAACAGCAAACGGAAGCTGTAAAAGCCGGTCAGCGCCGCGCCGAAACAGGCCGCCGCCCACAGGACGGGGGAAACGGCGAACACGGCCAGCAGAATTTGGTGTTTGCTATAGAAGCCGGCGGTAAACGGCAGTCCGGCCAGCGCCGCGCAGCCGACCACGAAACTCCAGAAGGCGACCGGCAGCTTGCGACGCAAGCCGCCCATCCTGAAAATGTCGTGCTCGTGGTGGAAACAGAATATCACCGCCCCCGCCGCCAGAAATAGCAGCGCCTTGAAAAAGGCGTGAGTCAGCAAATGAAAAATCGCCGCCGACCATGCGCCGACGCCCAGGGCCAGAAACATGTAGCCGATCTGGCTGATGGTGGAATACGCCAGAATGCGCTTGATGTCGGTCTGCGCCAGCGCCGAAAAACCGGCCAGCAGCAGGGTGGTCGCGCCGATCAGGGCCACGGCGAACTGCACTTGCGGGGCGAGCACGAACAGGCCGTGCATTCTGGCGATCAGGTAGATGCCGGCTGTGACCATGGTGGCGGCGTGAATCAGCGCGCTGACCGGGGTGGGGCCGGCCATGGCGTCCGGCAGCCAGCTCTGCAAAGGCAGTTGCGCGGATTTGCCCACCGCCCCGCCGAGCAGCAGCGCCGAGGCGGCGACCGGCAATAGCGAGCCTGGCCGCCAGTGTTCCGCGGCCAGGGCTTGCAGCGCCGGGATGTCCAGGGTATGCAGGCGGGTAAACAGCAGAAGCAGCCCCAGCAGCAGGGCGGTATCGCCCACCCTGGTCATGACGAAAGCCTTGCGCGCGGCATGGCCGTTGTCCGGGTTCTGGTACCAGAAGCCGATCAGCAGATAACTGCTCAGGCCGACGCCTTCCCAGCCCATGTACAGCAGGGCCAGATTATCCGCCAGCACCAGCAGCAGCATGGCGGACACAAACAAATTCATATAGGCGAAAAACCGGGCGTAATCGGCGTCGTCCGCCATGAATCCGGACGAATATAGATGAATCAGCCAGCCCACGCCGGTCACCACCAGCAGCATGGTCAGCGACAGGGCGTCCAGATAAAAACCGAACGGCAATGATAAATCGTCCACCGCCAGCCACGAGCCGGCGGCCACCCGGCAGGGTTCCATGCCGCCGCGCAGATAGGCCGCGCCGATTAGCGCCGACAACAGGGCGCAAACGCCTACGCTGCCGCAACCCGTCCAGGCGATGACCGGTCTGGCGAGACGGCCGCCGGCCAGAGCCAGGAACAAAAAGCCGAGTAATGGAAACAGGGGTAGCAAATAAAGCTGCTCAATCATCCGTCCGCCTAGTCTTTCATGTCGCTCACCGCATCCGCATCCAGCGTGCGCCAGCGGCGAAAGATCAGTAATGTCAAACTCAGGCCGACGCCCACTTCCGCGGCGGCCAGAGTCAGTATCAGCAGAAACATGATTTGCCCGTCAGCCTGTCCCCAGCGGGAACCGGCGACGATAAAGGCCAGTCCGGCGGCGTTGAGCATGATTTCCAGCGACATCAACATGAAAATCAGATTGCGCCGCACCAGTACGCCGGTCAGGCCCAGCACGAACAGCACGGCGGACAGCAGCAGGCCGTATTCCATCGGAATCGGGTTCATGGTTGTCTCCGTTGCCGATTTCTGTCCAGCATGGGTTTGCCCAGATGGTAAGCGCCGACCAGACCGGCCAGCAATAACATGGAAGCCAGTTCCACGGCCAGCAGATAAGGGCCGAACAAGGCCACGCCCACCTGCCTGGAATCCACCGTCTGGCCGGCCGGCGCATGACCGCCGGCTATCATCACCAGCACTTCGGCCAGCAGTATCAGCGCCAGCAGGGCCGGGCCGAGCCACATGCCGGGCGTAAGCCAGCGGTTTTCCTGTTCGATGGTCTTTTGGCCCTGATTCATCAGCATCAGCGCAAACACGAAAATCACCATGATGGCTCCGGCGTAGATGATCACTTCCAGCACCGCCGCAAAGTGCGCGCCCAGCAGGAAGAACAGCACGCTCGCCGCCAGCAGCGACAGAATCAGATACAGCAGGCTGTGCACCACATTGCGGCCGACGATGGTCATCAGCGTGGCGAACACCGCGACAGCCGAGGCGATTGTGAACAGTATCATTTCCATACGGGCTCCCGGTCAGGGCAATAGCGTTTTTACATCCACAGGCGGCGCTTCGTTTTCGGCCTGCCCCTTATCTTTACCGGCTATGCTCATGCCGGCCACCCGGTAAAAATTGTAATCGTGGTGCTTGCCGGTACCGTCAATCAGCAGGTGTTCCTTTTCGTAGACCATGTTCTGTCGGTCATATTCGCACATCTCAAAATCCGGCGTCAGTTGAATGGCGTAGGTCGGACAGGCTTCCTCGCAAAACCCGCACATAATGCAGCGCGAAAAATTGATGCGAAAGAAGGCGGGATACCAGCGGCCGCTTTCGTCCTCGGCTTTCTGCAGGGCGATACAGTCTACCGGGCAGGCCGCCGCGCACAGATTGCAGGCCACGCAGCGTTCCTCGCCGTCCGGATCGCGGGTCAGCACGATGCGGCCCCGGTAACGCGGCGACAGCGCCGGTTTTTGCTCGGGGTACTGCACGGTGTCCGCCTTGACCAGGGTATGTTTGCATACTTCCCATAGGGTTCTTAACAGACTCAGCATGATTCGGCCTCAAATTCGGGCGACTGTCAGCGCTATCGCGCCGGTGGCCAGCAGGTTGAACAGCGCCGCCGGCAGCAGGATCTTCCAGCCGAAAGCCATCAATTGATCGTAACGCGGGCGCGGCAGCGAACCACGCACTAAAATAAAGAACGCGATGCAGATTCCGGTCTTCAGGCAGAACCACAGCAGCGGCGGCAGCCAGGGGCCTAGCCAGCCGCCGAAAAACAGGGTGACGATCAGCGCCGAACTCAGCGTGACGCCCAGATATTCGCCGACGAAAAACATGCCGAATTTCATGCCCGAATATTCGGTATGAAAACCGGCCACCAGTTCCTGTTCGGCCTCCGGAAGATCCAGCGGCGCGCGGCGGCTTTCGGCTATGGCGGCCACCAGAAACACGCAAAAGCCTAAAAATTGCGGCGCGATAAACCAGCCATCGCGTTGAGCCTCGACGATCTGCCGCAAGTTGAAACTGCCGGACAGCATCACCACGCCCATGACGGAAATACCCATGAACACTTCGTAACTGATGGTTTGCGCCGCCGCCCGCAGCCCGCCCAGAATCGCATATTTGTTGTTGGAGGCATAACCGGCCAGGATCATGCTGTAGACCGATAGCGAGCTCAGCGCCAGAAAATACAGCAGGCCGAAATTCAAATCGACGACGCCGACATCCGGCGCGAACGGGATGACGGCAAACCCGCTGAGCATGGTGGCGAAGACGATGACCGGGGCCAGCACGAACACCGGCTTGTCGGCGAAAGGCGGTATCCAGTCTTCCTTGAAAAACATTTTGATCATGTCCGCCGCCACCTGCAACAACCCGAAAGGGCCGACCCGGTTGGGGCCGATCCGATCCTGCCAGACGGCCAGCAGTTTGCGCTCCACCCAGATCAGCAGCGCGGAAACGGTAATCGCGGACAGCAGAATGCCGAATATGGCCGCCGGACTGCCGATGCCGGTGTCGATCATGGCCGATCTCCTTTTTGCAGGGTCACCGGCCCGGCCCATGCCAGCGCAATGCAGTCCGGCAGGCCGGCGGCGACCAGCAAGCCGCAGGCCAGCGTCGGTTCGATTTTAACCGGCAAGCATCGCGACAGCGCACCGTCCGCTGAGGCGATGACCAGCCATTCGCCGGAGGCCACCGCCAGGGTCTCGGCATCCGCCGGATTCAGCAAAACGCCGGGCGGCGGCGCTCGCTCGGCCAGGGCCGGGGCATGCAGGCTCAGCTCCTCGCCGCCGAATATATGCAGCGGCGGCGGCAGCACCCGCCATAGCCCGGGCTCGGGTCGGAAAGCGTCAGGAATCTGTGTGAACCACGCCCCCTCGCCAGCGGCTTCGAACAGCCTGATCCCGCCGTCTCCGCCGGATAAATGGCCGCCTATTTCAGCCTGAAAGCGGTTGACGGCCTGGGCGGAATTCCAGCCCGGCGTCCAGAATACCGGTTGCAGCGCGGCCGGTATGCCGACGGACGCGCCTTCCATGGAAAAGGCGAGAGCGGTTTCGGCATCCTGCGCCTGACGCGGTTCGCTGACCTTCAGATCGGCAAGCATTGCGGTGCGGCCGCTGTAACGCGGCGGCTGGCGGGGAATTTTCATGGCGTCTACTCTGAACGCAGCATCCGGCGCGGCGGCGACGATGCCGGCAAGCGCCGGAAAAGCCTGGGCGCAGGCGGCGGTGAGATCGTCGAAATGCCGACAGTCACTGTTATCCATGGCCGCCAGTAGCCATTGCCATGCGCCGCGCACCGGCTCCGGCGGCGGATACACCGGAAAATAACGCTGGGCCCGGCCTTCGTTATTCACCAGCGTGCCGGCGGATTCGGCATAAGTCGCGGCAGGCAGCAACAGACCCGCCCGCGCCGCGGTTTGATGCGGCAGACAGTCGATGACCACCACTTGCGCCGCCTGTTGCAAAAAGGCGTCTACGGCTTGCGCCGGCGCACGGCGGTAAAGATCGTTCTCGACGATGATCACGCAGCCTGCCGTATGCTCGGCCACCCGTCGGAAAGCCTGCTGCAAGGGCTTGCCGGCCATCATCGTCAGCCCCAGGCTATTACTTTCCGGCACGCTAAAAACCAGTTGTCCGCCGTTCGGTCGCAAGGCCCGGGCGACATTATAGGCCGCCTGTATCGCCGCCAGCTCGCCGCAGCCGGTTCCGGAGACGATCAGCGGCCGGGCCGCCTGTCGCAAGGCGGCGGCAATTTCCGCCGCCAGCGCCTGTTGCGCCGCATCCAGACCGGCAGGCGAGGGGGCCTGGCCGTCCAGGCAGTGGGCGACGGCGAACCCGAGCCTGGCAATGTCTTGCGGACTGGCCCGATAGCAGCGGCCGGCAACATCGTCCAGCCGGGTAGGGCAGATGCTGGCGATGAATAGCGGACTGCGATGCTGTTTTTCCAGCTCGCGGACGGCGGCGTCCCGCCAGGGCGGCAAACCCAGCTCTCCGGCCCGGCGGAATGCGGCGTTGCGCACGGTCTGGCGTAACGCCAGCCCCAGCCTGGGCGCGGTATTCACCGGGTCTTCGCCCAGGATCAGCACCGCGTCGGCCTGTTCGACTTCCCGTAGGGACGGGGTGTGAACGCCGCCGTCGGCGAGCAGATCGCGGATGGTTTCCAGCATGGCCTGTTCGCCGCCATCCAGGCCGGCATAGAAGTTTTCCGCGCCGACCAGACTGCGCAAGGCAAAATTGGTTTCCAGGGAGGCGCGGGGCGAGCCAATGCCGATGGCCGGCAGATGGCCGTTGAGCATTGCCCGGAAGCGTTGTTGTGCCGCGTCGGCGGCGATTTCGGCATGGTTATCCAGGCGGGGGGTTCTGATCCGCTCCGGGCTGTTGACGAAATCGTAACCGAATCGCCCGCGATCGCAGAGAAAATAGCCGTTGATGTCGCCATGATAGCGGTTGACCACCCGCCGCAACCGGCCATAACGTTCGCCGGGCGAGATATTGCAGCCCAGCCCGCAGTGGACGCAAACCGATGGCGCGGTCTGCAAGTCCCATTTGCGGGCGTAATGGGCGCTGAAGGTTTTATCGGTAAACACCCCGGTGGGGCAGACTTCGGCCAGATTGCCGCTGAATTCGTTTTCCAGCGCCCCGTCCTCGAAACGGCCGAAATAAACGTTGTGATGCATGCCCAGCACCTGCAAATCGCTGCCGCCGGCGTAATCGGCGTAAAATCTGACGCAGCGATAGCAGGCGATGCAGCGGTTCATTTCATGATTGAGGAACGGGCCAAGATACTGGTTTTTATGGGTGCGCTTCAGGCCGCGATAACGGCGGCGGGTATGGCCGGACAGCAGGGTCATGTCCTGTAGATGGCATTCGCCGCCTTCCTCGCACACCGGGCAGTCGTGAGGGTGATTGGTCATCAGCAGTTCGATGTTGACGCCGCGAAAGCGTTGCGCCTGTTCGGCGGCGATGGACACCCGCATGCCGTCCGTCACCGGCGTCATGCAGGCCATGGTCAGCCGGCCCAGGCTGTCCGCGGCGTCGCGGTACTGAATGACGGCGCACTGCCGGCATGCGCCCACCGAACCCAAAGCCGGATGCCAGCAAAAATACGGCAGATCCAGCCCTAGCGTCTGGCAGGCCGTCAACAGGCTGACGCCGGATTTGACCCGGTATGCCAGGCCATCGATATCGATGTCAATAGTATTCATCGGCTTGCTCCAGCGGCGGTGTTTTGCCGGTAATATACGCTTCAAAATCCGCCCGGAAGAACTTCAGCGCGCTCTGCAACGGCTCCATGGCCCCCGGCGCCAGGGCGCAAAAGGTATTGCCGGGCGCCATCATCCGCACAAGATCGGTCAGCGTGTCCAGGTCTTCGCTACGACCCTGGCCGCCGATAATGGCCTGCAACAGCACCACGACCCAGGGCAGGCCGTCGCGGCAGGGGGTGCACCAGCCGCAGGACTCGCCGGCAAAGAACTGTTGCAGATTCAGCACCATTCGCACCGGACAGGTTTTGTCGTCCAGCACGATCATCGTGCCGGTGCCCAGTCGGCTGCCGGCTTTGGACACGGCGTCGTAATCCATGACCACATCCAGATGCTCGGGCAGCAGAAAATCGGTCGATGCGCCGCCGGGCAAAAAACCGCGCAAGGCATAGCCTGGAATCATGCCGCCGGCGTGATCCTCTAAAATTTCTCTGACCGGCGTGCCCATCGGCAGTTCCCAGACCCCGGGCCGTCTGACCCGGCCGCTGGCGCCGAACAGTTTGGTGCCTTTGTCGGCACCGCGCCCCAGGCTTTGATACCATGCGCTGCCGTAATGCAGAATGTGCGGGATGTTGCACAGGGTTTCGACATTATTGACCACCGTGGGCTTGCCCCACAGGCCGCTGACCTGCGGAAAGGGCGGTTTTGCGCGGGGATTGGCGCGTTTGCCCTCCAGCGCGTTGATCAATGCCGTTTCCTCGCCGCAGATATAGCGGCCCGCGCCGGCATGCAGATGAATGTCCAGACTGAAGTTCGATCCCAGAATATGCCGGCCAAGATAGCCGCCGGCGCGGGCTTCGAGCAGGGCTTGATTCAGTCGCCGGGCGGCGAGATGGTATTCGCCGCGCAAAAAGATATAAGCCTGCGTGGCCTGGATGGCGTAGCCGGCGATGATCAGGCCCTCAAGCAACTGGTGCGGGTCTTTTTCCATCAGCAGCCTGTCCTTGAAGGTTCCGGGTTCCATTTCGTCGGCGTTGGCGATCATAAAGCGGATTTTCGGCGCATCCTCGCCGGTCGGCACGAAGCTCCACTTCAGGCCGGTGGCGAAGCCCGCGCCGCCGCGGCCCCTGAGCCCGGCGTCACTGACCTGTTGCTGCACGGCTTGCGGCGACAATTCCGAAACCGCGCGGCGCAAGCCCTGGTAGCCGCCGCTGCGCTCATAATCGGCGAGCGTGGCGTAATCCCGGTCGGGGAGGATGTTCCGGGTCAGTGGTTTAGCGGCCGCGTCCATCAGCTTTGCTCCCCCAGTATCTCGGTCACGGCCGTTTCAGCGCCGACGCCGGTGACCAGCCGCTCGCCGACCATCAGCGCCGGGGCCTGGTCGCAAGCGCCCAGGCAGGCTATGGGCAGCAGGGTGTAGCGGCCGTCCGGGCTGATCTGGCCGGGCCGGGCGTTTAGGTGTCGGCACAGGCGTTCGCGCAGATCATCCGCGCCCAGCATCCAGCAGGTGACGCTGCTGCAATAGTGGATCACGGTTTCGCCCACCGGTTGCCGGTATATCAGGTTATAAAAAGTCGCCACCGCCTCCAGTTGCGCGGTCGAGACGTCCAGCAGGCTGGCCACGGCGGTCAGGGCCGCGTCGGACACCCAGCCCTGGCGGCGCTGCACGATTTTAAGGGCTTCCACGGCGGCGGCGGCCTTATCCGGGTAATGCGCCATTTCCGCCTTGATGTCGCGGATGTCGTCGGCGTTTAGCATGCTGGCGGTTTGGGCGTCGATACTCATGTCAGCGATCCACATCGGCCATCACAAAATCGATGCTGGCCAGTATCGCGATCAGATCGGCGATCATCATCCCCCGGCACATGGCGGGTATCATCTGCAAATGTGCGAAGGAGGGGGTGCGGATGCGGGTGCGGTAGGACATCACCCCGCCGTCGCTGGTCAGGTAATAGGCGTTAAGGCCCTTGGCGGCTTCTATGGTCACGCTGGCTTCGCCGGCCGGAATCACCGGCCCCCAACTGCTGTTCAGAAAATGCTGGATCAGGGTTTCGATATCATGCAGGGCTGCGGTTTTCGGCGGCGGCGTGCCTAGCGGGTGGTCTGTTTTGTACGGCCCGGCCGGCATCTGTTGCAGACATTGTTTGATGATGCGCAGGCTCTGGCGCATTTCCTCCACCCGCACCGCGCAACGGTCGTAACAGTCGCCGCGTTTGCCGACGGGAATATCGAACGCGTAGTTTTCGTAACCGGAATAGGGGCGGGCCTTGCGGTAATCCCAGCCAAAGCCGGTGGCCCTTAGCCCCGCGCCGGTCACCCCCCAGTCCACGGCTTCGGCGCGGCTGTATGCGCCTATGCCTTGGGTGCGGCGTTTGATCAGGCTGTTTTTCATCACCATTTTATGGTACTGATCCAGCCGGCGCGGCAAATATTCGATAAATTCCGCAACCCTTTTCTCCCAGCCGTGCGGCAAGTCCAGCGCCACGCCGCCGATGCGGAAATAACTGGCATGCATCCGCGCCCCGCTAATCGACTCCAGGATGTCGAACACCTTCTCGCGGTCGATGAACATGTAAAAAATCGGCGACATTTGTCCGACATCCTGAGCGAACGTGCCGTAAAACAGCAAATGGCTGGCGAGCCGGTAGAACTCCGCAATCATTACCCTGATCGCCTGCGCCCGTTCCGGAACCCGGATGCCGGCCAGCTTTTCCACGGCCAGTACATAGGGCAGGTTGTTCATGGAGCCGCCCAGATAATCTATCCGGTCGGTATAGGGGATATAGGTATGCCAAGACTGGCGCTCGGCCATTTTTTCCGCGCCGCGATGGTGGTAGCCGATGTCGGGCACGGCGTCGATTATTTCCTCGCCGTCCAGTTGCAGCGCGATGCGGAACACGCCATGCACGCTGGGATGGTTGGGGCCCAGGTTCAAAAACAGAAACTCGCTGTCGTCGTTGTGCCGGCGCATGCCCCATTCTTCCGGCACGAAGCGGAGTTGCTCCTGCTCGAATGCCTGATCCTGCTCGGACAGGCTGAAGACCTCCATTTCCGTGGCGCGGGCGGGATGCTCCTTGCGCAGCGGATGGCCCTGCCAGCCCGGCGGCATGATGATGCGCCTGAGATTGGGATGCCCCTGAAAGACGATGCCGAACATGTCCCACACCTCGCGTTCGTACCAGTTGGCCGCCGGCCAGATATCGCAGATCGAAGGCAGCGCCAGCGCATTGGCGGATAAGGCTACCTTGAGGCGGATATCGTCATTGCGGTCGAAGGAAAGCAGATGGTAGACCACGGTAAAGTCGCTATCCGGCAGGCCGTGCCGGTGGCTGCGCATCCGCTCGTCGATGGCGGTCAGATCGAACAGCAGCTTATAGCCGGCTATCAGGGTGTTTTTTAAAAAGCCGAGCAGGCGGCGGATATCGCCGGCGGACACCCAGAGGGTGGGGATGCCGTCGGCCACTGGTTGCAGGCTAAAGCTGTCCTGACCGAACAACGCCGCCAGTTCCGATATCACAGGCGGCGGCCCGTCGGCCGTATCGACGCTTACCGGCAGAGCGTCCATCGCCTTATCCGCTTGAAAATCACAATAAAGCTGGCCAGCAGGTAAAAGCGGACAGGCATGTCGCGGGTGGCGACGATGCCCGACTTGAAGGTTTCCTCGGCGGCTTTGGCGGTATGCCGCCGGCCCAGAAAACAGGCCCCGCCCGGCGCAGGATAGACGATGAGCGGTAAAAGATCGGCGGCGGCTAGCGCTTCGGCATTCATCAGGTCTACCCTCATCAAAAACGGAAAACAGGATTCTTGTTCTTTGCGCGCTTTTACGCTACCCGCTAAGTCCGATGGTGTCAACTTTTTTCAGGCCCAATTTTTTCTGGGCGATTGCCTGGCTGGTGGAGATGGCGGCTTCACTAACACAAACAATCATCCTTTTGAGGATGATCGGAAAAGACTTTTTTGACTAAACGGATAATTAATGCCAGAAGCGCTTTTTTATCCATGTAAGGCTGCCCCAAAGCTGCGTGGAATGATCAGGGCATGGAAATTATTCAGAACATAAATTTTGCGCCCTTTCATTAACCGGCAATGGATCCTCTGTGGAGTTGTTGGGTACAAGCCAGCGGTAACGCATTTCTGCGCCTTTACTGACCATAAACACCCGTTCCACCCAAAAGCCTTCGTCCACGGCAAAAACCCGCCAACCCAAATCACGATGGGTATGACTTAGCATTTGATCAAAAAACTGGTCAACTGTTAGACCGGCGGTGCATGGTTGAGTTTTTACGAGCTTTTCGGCAATTGAATGGCCATCTTCGGCAATTACAGGCAACGAAAAAAGCGTACTGAAAAGCGCAAATAATGACAGCCCAATGGTGTTTCGAAACATAGTCGGCCCCTCGTCGATAGTGGATGACGGCCGCTGGGTGAGTTCGGAATCTGACGCCTGATTAGGTTGGCGTGCTCGGTGAAACAAGCGGCAGTAACGTTGCCCAAACCGGAAAATGAATTCCGTAACTTCAGAAACGCAAAAATCCAAGATTGCGTATGACCGCTAAAGGCCGAGCAACTCTACAATAAAAATAATAGCGAATCAATACTTTTTATTAAAATCTTGGATGCTTTTAACGGTGACAACCAAATAGAAAGCGGGAGGCAATTATCGGCCATCGACGGTACAGTGATTACGCTCGGCGGCCCTTGATGAGATCAATGCTATGGCTTGATAAAACCACAAACGTAGCAGAACGCCAGAAATGGATGCAGTACAAGATTTATCCGTACCTGTTGCGAGGCGTTGACAGCATCCGCCCCAATCTACCGACAGCACCTATATCCGGCTGCCGTGTGGCTTGCCGATCTGGCGGCAACCCCTAAAGTAGAGTCGATTCGATATTTGTTTGTCTATTGGTTTATTTTAATGCATAATAAAAAAACGCTCCATTGTGGGGCATTTATTAAGCGGGAAGATTACCATGAAAAAATTTCTCGACACAGCCATTTTTTCGCTTGTTGCGACCGGATTTTGGCCAACACTTGCCTATGCCGATCAATTCAATGCCGCAGATACTGCCTGGATATTGACTGCTTCAGGTCTGGTTTTATTCATGACTGTTCCTGGACTGGCGCTGTTTTATGGCGGCTTGGTACGCACTAAAAACGTACTATCCATCATGATGAAATGTTTTGCCATTACCTCGGTGGTATCTGTTTTGTGGCTACTCGGCGGTTATAGTCTCGCGCTTAGCGACGGCGGTTCCTGGCAGGCATTACTGGGCGGTTTTTCCAAACTGACGCTGGCAACTGTTAATGCCCATACAGTTAAAGATAATTTGCCTGAAACCGTGTTTTGTATGTATCACCTAACTTTTGCTATTTTTGCGCCCGCCCTGATCATAGGCGGAGTTGCAGAACGCATGAAGTTTTCCGCTTTATTGTGGTTTGTAGCCTTGTGGGAAATTTTAATCTACGTCCCTGTTTGTCATTGGATTTGGGGCGGCGGCTGGTTGTCCCAATTAGGCGTTATGGACTTTGCCGGAGGTATCGTAGTCCATACAACCGGCGGAGTAGCCGCAATGATTGGCGCTATTATGGTTGGCGCCCGGCATGGTTTTCCTCGCGTACCCATGCCGCCACATAATCTGACAATGACTGCCACAGGGGCCGGGGTTTTATGGGTCGGCTGGCACGGGTTTAGCGCAGGCAGCGCCTTAATGGCTAATGGCTCAGCAGGTATTGCCATGCTATCGACTCACATGAGCGCCGCTGCCGGCTCCTTGGCATGGATGACCATAGAATGGTTCCGTTTCGGCAAACCGAGCGTACTGGGATTATTGACCGGCCTAGTTGCCGGCTTAGGCATGATAGCCCCTTCTGCGGGCTTTGTGTCCCCATTAAGCGGATTGGTTATCGGTTTAATTGCTGGTTGCGTTTGTTTCTTTTCTTTACACGCAATTAAACGACGTTTGGCCTTTGATGACACGCTTGATGTTTTCGCGATTCACGGGGTTGGCGGAATAATAGGTTCACTTTTAACCGCAATTTTTGCCAGTGAAGCGCTCGGTGGCATTGGACAGTTAGCGGATGATGGCATTTCCGGGCAATTATTGGCGCAGGCGATTGCTGTGCTATCTGTCTTGGTTTGGAGCGGACTAATGAGTTACGCCATTCTCAAGCTGGTTGATAAAACAATCGGTTTGCGCGTTGGGGCCAGCGACGAATCATTAGGCTTAGATATTTCCCTGCATAACGAGCAGGGCTACAACTATTAACTAAATGCCTGTAAATAATCTGTATTGCCTAGACATTTAATGGAGTGTCCATGAAATTAATAACCGCAATTATAAAACCGTTTAAATTGGAAGAAGTTCGCGTGGTGCTTTCCAATATTGGTGTAACTGGCATGACTACGACCGACATTAAAGGGTTCGGTAGACAAAAAGGCCATACAGAACTTTATCGTGGCGCCGAATATGTCGTGGATTTTTTACCAAAAACAAAACTGGAAATTGCCGTTACCGATGAATTGGTCGAACAAGCTGTTGAGGCGATTATAGAATCGGCAAATACAGGAAAAATTGGCGATGGCAAAATTTTTATTACCAATTTGGAGCAAGTCATTCGCATCAGGACAGGCGAAACTGATCGAGAAGCCCTTTCATAGAAATGAATCCGGAAGGCCGTGTGCAGCAAACCGTTTACGATGGCAACGTAACGTTTTTTCTTTCGAATCCAACTCGTCAAATACGTCTCATCCTTGTTTTTGTTTTTAGCCGCTTATGAAGCTTAGGCTCACTAATCGTTGTAACGGCAAAACCGTTCCCCCCGCTGGCGTTCAATTCATTTTTTGATGTTGGGGGATGCCTTCTTTGGAACTTACTTTATGTTGGCGGAACTTCAGTCACGCAATGTAGACGCCTTGTTTGAACAGCATGGAGCGCGCAAAGGTTCGACCGATTCAAGCAAGGCGTAATAAGGACGCAAAGCGACCATCGCTGCCTGAAAAATAGTAAAGGCATCGGTCGGATCTTTCTGTTTAAGCTCGGCGACCTCGTTCAGAAAACGATGCAGCATTTTTAACAGATTTTCGATCGACATCGCCAGCCAGGCGTCGTTGGTAATCCATTTGTCGATAAATTCATCCAAACGCGCGAAGGTTCGTTTCATCAGGGGATAAGCGGTTTGCGTTTCCTTGTGTTCCCGGAGGGCCATATATTCGAGGTAAGCCTGTTCGGATATGACCCGCGGACGATTGGTGGCTATAAGGTAAGTGGCTTTGTAGTCGGCATGGATGGAGTCGAATTTATCGCAAAATTCGGTTTCGGTCGTCATGTCAAGCCACGGCTGAAGACTGGCCGCCGTTACGCCATAGCACTCGCCGATTACGCCTGTCATTTTGTCGAATTGCTCGACAAAGGCTGGCTTCCTGAGTTCGCCTTTAATCAGATTTTCAATCGCGGCCAGCTCGCTGGCAGTGACGCAAACCGTGGCCAATTCCCTAACAATATTGAGTTCGACTCCCATATCGCCGACACCTACCTATTTCCGTTATCTGGAGAAAAAATTTATGAACCGTCCCGATTTTTAGTTTACTCGGTCAAATCGACAATTTCGGCAACGCAGGCATTGTCTTTAACAATGTGCAGCGCATTGTCGAACACCATGTTCGAGTTATATAAAACGCTTTTTACAATGATGGCGCCGGTCGAATCTTTGATGACAAAAAAAGTGTCGCCCTCAGGAATTTTGCTGGCGGCGATTTGGTTGCTCATTAATGAACCGGCTCTCACTTCTTTAATGGCCTGCATGGCTTCTTCCTTGTTGCCGTAATCGCCGCTCATCAGAATGAGTTCGCCCTTACTGTTGAGGAAATTAAAAAAATACTGATTTTCGTCGTTGGTTTTAAGTTCAAAAGTGGCTGGCATGTTCTGTTCCGGAAGTTATCGGTTGGAGTAGGGTTAGCGCCGATCAAATTTTAGCCGCCTGATTCCTCACTAATTACAGGAAAATCCCTACAGAAGAGAAACCTAAGTGCGACCGGCAGAGGCTATAAAGCCAAATGCAAGCAGCATGCCAATAAAAAATACTTTATAATCAGCGCAGAGCGTGTCTTCACTTGTCCAATTGTCAGTTTTGACACACGACATTGACGGCGATCCGATAGCCGTTAAAACGTCCTCATCAAGCAGTGGTGCGTAACCGTTAGGCGTAAAAGCGAATGCCTCGATATCAGATGGGTAGCCCTACCCATCTTATAAGCTTAGTAAAACCAACACAAAATTCAAAAAATCGCGGCTTAAACATGATCGGGATCGTCAAGCTCGGTGACCCGCATCCTGGCCGGCGTCAGGATATCCCGCTGGCTGGGCTTGTCGGCTTTAACCACCGTCTGTTCGCCGACCACCCAGCTTAACGGCCGTCTTTCCTGGCCGATTGCCTGCTGTAGCAGCATCAGGCCCTGCAACAGGGCTTCCGGACGCGGCGGACAGCCCGGCACATAAACATCCACCGGCAGGAATTTGTCCACCCCCTGCACCACGCTGTAAATATCGTACATGCCGCCGGAGTTGGCGCAGGAGCCCATGGAAATCACCCAGCGCGGCTCCAGCATCTGATCGTATAGCCGTTTGACCACCGGAGCCATCTTGCGGAAAACCGTGCCGGATATGACGATCAGATCGGCCTGTCTGGGGGTGCTGCGAATAACTTCCGAACCGAAGCGGGCTATGTCGTGCCGACTGGTGAATGCGGTCGCCATTTCCACATAGCAGCAGGACAGGCCGAAGTTGAACGGCCACACGGAATTGGATTGCCCCCAGGCCACCATGTCTTCCAGTCGGGCCAATAGAAAATTGCGGCGCAACGCTTCCTCGTAGCTTTGCTGGCCGGGCCTGGGCGCGGCATCGGTTTCCGGACGGGAGAGACTCCAGCGCATTGCTTAATCCCCAAGGCCGGATTCGACGGCGCGCTGGCGGCGGGTGCGCCAGTCCAGCGCGCCGCATGACCATAGGTACAGCAGCGACAGCAGCAATACCGCGATGAACAGCAGGGCGGCAAGATAACCCGGCCAGCCCGATTGGTAAAATGCCACCGACCAGCCGAACAGATATACCGACTCCATGTCGAAAATCACAAAAAAGATGGCCAACAGATAAAAGCGGATGGAAAAACGGATATGCACGTCGCCGGTGGCGACGATGCCGGACTCGAAGGTTTCGTCGGCGGCTTTGGCGGTATGCCGCTGGCCGAGAAAATAGGCCCCGCCCAGCATGATGGCGGCCACGGCCAGCACCGCCGCAAGATAAATGATGAGCGGTAAAAGATTGGCGGCGGCTAGCGCTTCGGTTTTCATCGGGTCTACCCTCGTCAAAAACGGAAAACAGGGCTATTCAGCGTATTTTCAGGCTATTACAAACGCGATAGCGTAGGATGCGCCGATGGCTTGATTGTCGCACCACGGCTCAATGGATACTGAATGGTTACTTTTTTATGTCTTCGCCGGCGGAACGCCGGCCTTTCTGTTCTTTGCGCGCTTTTACGCTACCCGCTAAGCCTGGCGGTGTCAACTTTTTTCAAGACTGATGTTTCTTCCCGCCAATCGCCCGGCTGGCGGGAATGGCCGCTTCAGCGGCCTGGAAGCAGGGCTTTCAGGCCGGGCAGCCAGTCGGCAAAATCCGCCAGATAGTTATAGCCGCAGACCGTCTTCAGCGCCTGGTCGCTGACGATGTCGAATATGCGTTGGGCCTGTTGCAGTGTTGCCGCGCCGGGGCCGTAGGGATTGAACTGCATGCCGGAATCGGTCAGAAACACATAGTCGCAGATGAACAGCACGTCCTGGTAGATGTAAAAGGTAAAGCCCGGGGTATGCCCGCCGACATGATAGGCCTGTATGCCGTAGGCGGAAAAGTCATCGCGGAAGCGGTGGTCGATGTCGAACGCCGTAGCCAGTCTGTGCCCGGCATCCTGTTCGTGCAACCAGATCTGGGCGTTCCATAGCTTGCGGTACTGGTTGGATGCGCCCAGGAAATGGTGATGGGTGAACAGAATGGCGTCCACGGCCGGCAAGGTTCGGTTAAAAGCCGAGGGCGAATCGATCCATACCGCGCCGGATTCGGTTTCGACGCGATAGGCGGCGTGCTCCAGCCCCAGTCTGGGTACTGAAAGCAGTTGGCTGACCGCTGCGTTGACCGGACGACTGGTCACCTGATAGGTTTTTTCGGCCTCGTCCCAGGCCATGAACCGGTCGTGCCTGGCCCCGCAAAACGGGCAAATATCCGGCATCTCGCCTATCATGTTATAGCCGCATTGCAGGCAGACCCACTGCTGCATGTGGTTCGGAAATTCAGGTGTATTCATGATTCATGCTCCTGTGATTGGGCTGGGACAATTCACCGGCCGGAGTTTGGTGCATCGGCTATTCGAGGGCGATTTTGCCGTCGATATAATGACAAATGCCAACCCCCGGCACTTCCAGCGTCATTTTGATATCCAGCGTTTCCGTTCCCTTGAGTTTGCCCGATTCGACTGCTTTATACACCGCTTGTTCAATTTCTCTTTGCGAAGCGATGCCCACCGTTTTCAGATATTTTCTGATTTCCATGTTAAACGTATCTTCGTTCATCTCAGCGTCTCCGGTTGATGTTGGATTTGACGCGAGTATACCTGTTGAAGCGTCGCATCCGGTAAAAAACGCCACCGCAAATAGCATGGCGACAAGAAAAAACCATACGCGGCGCCACCGCATCGGCGGACAGTTTATCCTTTAAACCGGCTGTTAGTTACACTGCCGGCAAGTTTCCGTTGATCGGTTTCGCAGATATCAATCACGACGGTAAGTTTGATATTATTTCCGACAACAAGCAGAGCAATAAAATGTGCCTACTGCTTGGATGCGCCAACGGTACATTTAATGCCAAAATGGACTCGGCTACCGGCAATACGCCCGGCTATCCGTTTGTCTTTGATGTGAACGATGACGGTAAACTGGATTTGTTGGTCGCCAACGGCAATAGCAATAATGTCAGCATCCTGTTAGGCAATGGCGACGGCGCCTTTAAGCCTAAGATCGATTTTAATACCGGCCCCGGTTCGATTCTGGTGGCCGATGTCAACTACGACGGCAAGCGCGACATACGGGTCGAAGACAGGGGCGGAAAAACCATAAGCGTCCTGCTGAATAACGGCAGAGCAAACTAAACAGCCGCTGGCTGGCTTAGGTTGGCTTGGTAGGGAGAATAAGTTCAAATTGGGATAAATCGCTTAGTTGTCTCGGTTGTCGCCCGGGCTGAAGTTTGCAGCACCTGTACATAAGCGCCTTCTGTCATGTGGGCTTTGTCGGCCTTTTCATATTCCTCAGTGGAAAGCACAAGCTTGGCGCGTACGCTTTCTCCTTCCTGAAGGAGCAGGTTGAGTATCACTTCGCCGGTACGCCGACCACTTTCGCCCATTTCGCCGGCGAGACGCTCAACCGTACCGACAAAGGTATCCTTCGCGTGACCTTCAAAAGCCCGTAATTCGCGCCGCACTTCCTCAATTCGTCCAAAATAATCTTGCTGGAAGCGGAGGGGCCTCTTCAAAAAATCCTTGTCTGCAACAGGTTCAGACACCGACCAATTAAAATCTACATCTAACGAATTACCTAACGTTTCATCATAAAATTGAGTCAGAGCTTCGCATAGATTGGACGATAGCAACGGAGCAGGCTGATTTTTTAATGATTTTACAAGCCCGTCAAGCGTATCGCCCTCAATAGCTTCAATCAGTTGCTCCATGCCGCGTTTTAGGGAAAGGGTTACGCGCCGCACAAACGGAAGATCGGTTTCATCGTCCAGCGGAAGCGACCCTTGGACATCAAGAGCATGGATCGAACATGAAACCCGTAGCACGAAACTTCCTGGTTCGGTGTGGCCGAAACGCGACTTCTCGATAAGCTGCTGAGCTTCCGTCAACGACAGGCGCGGATGGTGGATGCGAGGACGCATGACGGTGCATGCCGATGATTTCAGCAATTGCTGGACACCGGAAACTAGTGTAGTTGCAAATCCAAGTGGCCATGAAAGCTCGCCGCTTTGGCCGGAAAAAATGCGGAAACGCAAAGTATCGTCCCGCACGTTTAAAGCGCGCACCATTAATATCTGCGGCGGCTCGCCAAGCATTTCGCCTAGCTTCTCAAGCAACCGAGCGGTTGATTCTGCATAATCCGGAGCAGTCATGTCCATGGGAAATGCTAATTGCCGCCTGGGAAATTTCTGGTTCTTCAATACAAACAGACGGTCGGGAAGACCTTCCTGTAGCAATTCCCAGTCCAGCGACTTGACAAAGTCGCGCAGGTCGATAGGAGGAATCAATGGTTCCTGATTCATTCAGCCGCCTCACTATATATAGGGATTTGATTATGTGAAAGTTGATTCATCAACTTTAGTAAGCCGTCGGAATCAAAACGTTGAATTTTGGGCAGATAAACCGTTTATGCAGGGATATTGGTTGATGGCCTGGCGCCTCTAAGACTCACCCAATATGCGCATTTGCGTAAAACGAGCGCGTCATCGTCCAGGTTCAGCCAATCCGAGGGGGATTTAGGTAGAAATAAGACTACCAAAATTCGGGGTATGGACAGGGTTTCGTTTCGCAAATCGTCATAGCGAGAAATTCATGCCAAGGAATAAGACCAATATTGTTCTTCATGTTCCAATAGCGGTTTCGCAGTGGCTTTAAGTTGCACCTTGATGTCAATTTCCTGCCGATAGCCGGAAAAAGGCCCCCAGCCGGTCAGCTCAGCATCAATTCCCGGGTTATCGTCATGCCGAGAACCCAGTTTGCAACCGACACCCGCCTTCGAAGCCACGGCATGGAGATAAGCGTAGCTTAATTCAGACTCGATGTCGTTATTTGAAAGTGGTTTCACGTTTTAAACCTTGCGGTATATTGCAAATCATAAAGTGCAATTATATGAAAGAATGGAAAGTAGCGCCAAAAATTGCCTATATTCCGCTCTGGTGTAAAATCAACATGCACCGAGCATTACCTGCATGATGGTCAAATCCGCAAAACAGGTGAATGACATGACTGAAGCTAACCGTTTAACCGAGCTGCGGGGGCAGATCAACGCGGCGTTTATCCGTCCGGAGCAGGCGGTTGTTTCCGAACTGCAAGCCAGTCTCGGCGATTACGACCATGCCTGGATCAGCGGCCTTGCCAGCCGGCTGATTGGCGGCATACGCGGCCGGTCTGCTCGGCAATCGCCGTTCGGAGCTTTCCTGCGGGAGTACGGCCTGAACAGCGAGGAGGGGATTGTGCTGATGGGCATTGCCGAGACCTTGCTGCGCATACCCGACACCGGCACGCAACAGCGTTTTTTGCAGGAAAAGCTGGCCGATGCCGACTGGCATAGCCATTTGTCGCATAGCGATTCGCGGCTGGTCAATTTGGCCAGCGGGGCTTTGCTGCTGGGCGGCAGAATGGAGGATCGGATCCGCCATCGGCAGGCCGATCGCAAACAGTTACTCGACGCGGTGCTGGTTCGGCTGGGCCAGCCGCTGGCGCTGAAGGCGATCAGGCAGGCCATGCAGCATCTGGCGCAGCATTTTGTGCTGGCGGAGAACATGCCTGCCGCGCTGGCGCAGGCGGCTTGCGAGCCGGGCTGGCGTTATTCGTTCGACATGCTGGGCGAGTCGGCTTTGACGGCAGAGGACGCCGAGGCTTACCACCACGCCTATGTGCAGGCCATCGAAGCGCTTGCCGCCCATGCCGGGGATAATTTATGGGCTAATCCGGGCATATCCGTCAAGCTGTCGGCGCTGTATCCGCGTTACGAGGTTTTTCAGCAGGATTTCGCCATCGAGGCGATAGGCGGCAAACTGCTGGCGCTGGCCCGCCTGGCCCGCGCCGCGAATGTCGGCATTACGCTGGATGCCGAGGAATCTGAAAGACTGGACATGTCGCTGGCGATTTTCGCCACAGTGGCCGCCGATCCGGCGCTGCAAGGCTGGCCCGGCCTGGGACTGGCCGTGCAAGCCTATCAGAAACGCGCCTTGCCGGTGATCCGCTGGCTGTTGGCGCTGGCCGAGGATCAGCGGCGCATCATCCCCATCCGTCTGGTGAAAGGCGCTTACTGGGACAGCGAAATCAAACGCGCTCAGGAAAACGGCTGGTCGGATTATCCGGTGTTTACCCGCAAGGCGGTCACGGATGCGTCCTATCTGGCTTGCGCCCGGCTGATTCTGTCTCATCCCCGGGCTTTTTATCCGCAATTCGCCACCCACAACGCCTATAGCGTCGCCGCTATTTGCCGCTTCGGGGAGCTGCATCCGGGTTTTGAGTTTCAGCGCCTGCACGGCATGGGAGCTGCGCTGTATCAGGAATTGCCGTTACAGGGCAGGGCGATACCCTGCCGGGTGTATGCGCCGGTCGGCAGTTATCGGGATTTGCTGCCGTATCTGGTCAGACGGTTGCTGGAAAACGTCGCCAATACCTCCTTTATACATCAGCTTGAAAATCCGGCGGTCAGCATCGCCAGCCTGACCGGCGATCCGCTTCAGGCGCTAAAACAGCACGACCTGCGGCCGATGATGACGCCGCCCGGCCTGTTCGGGCCGCAGCGCGTGAATTCTCACGGCCAGAATTTATGCGATCCTCGGGTGATCCGGCTGTTGCGGCAGGAACTGACGCTGTACGCCGACCGCCGCTGGCAGGCTGCGCCGCTGGTGTCCGGCAAAGGCATGATCGGGGTTTCGCAGCCGATTTCAACGCCTTTCGATCGGCGACAGTTGCTGGGCCAAGTGACGATAAGCCAGCCGGCGGCCATCCGGCAGGCATTGCAGGCGGCCGGGCTGGCCTTTGGCCGGTGGCGGTTATGCCCGGTCGAAAACCGTGCCGCCTGTCTGTACAAGGCCGCCGATTTGCTGGAACGGCATCGTGCCGAACTGGTGGGGCTGTGCATCCGCGAGGCTGGCCGCACCCTGCGGGATGCGCTGGCGGAAATCCGCGAGGCCGTCGATTTTTGCCGCTATTACGCGGCCGAAGCAATCCGGCTGTTCGCCACGCCGGCACAGTTGCCGGGGCCGACCGGCGAGGATAACCGTTTGTATTATTATGGGCGCGGGGTTTTTGTCTGTATCAGTCCGTGGAATTTTCCGATTTCGATTTTCGTGGGCCAGATCGCGGCGGCGCTGGCCGCCGGCAATACCGTGATCGCCAAGCCGGCTCTGCAAGCCTCGCTGACGGCGATGCTGTGCGTGCGCCTGCTGCATCAGGCCGGCATTCCGGAAGATGTATTGCATTTTTTGCCGGGCGAAGGCGCCGAAATCGGTGGGCCGTTATTGAGCGATGAGCGGGTCGCCGGGGTGGCGTTCACCGGCTCCGTCCGCACTGCGCAGTCTATCAGCCGGCAGTTGGCGGCCCGCCCGGCGGCCATCGCCACGCTGATTGCCGAGACCGGCGGCCAGAACGTGATGATAGCCGACAGTACGGCGCACGAGGAACAGTTGATCGGCGATGTCTTGCAGTCGGCTTTCAATAGCGCCGGTCAGCGTTGTTCGGCGCTACGGGTGCTGTTTTTGCCGGAACAGACTGCCGAGCGCATCATAGGCCGCTTAATCGCCGCCATGCAACTGCTGCGGGTGGGTTCCCCGCTTGATTTTGCGACCGACATCGGCCCGGTGATCGACGAACGGGCGGCGGCGGCGCTTCAGGCGCATGTGGACTATTTGCAGGTTCATGGCAAAATTCTGTATCGCCTGCCGCTGGCGGCCGCGCTTTCCTGCGGCTGTTTCTTTGCGCCCACGCTGGCGGAAATTCCGGCGTTGCCGGTTTTGCGGCAGGAGGTGTTCGGCCCGATTCTGCATATCGTCCGTTATGCCGGCAACGATCTTGCGCGGGTGGTGGATGCGGTAAACGCCACCGGCTACGGCTTGACGCTAGGCGTGCACAGCCGTATCAACGCCAGCATGGATTATGTCCGCCAGCATGCGCGGGTCGGCAATATCTATATCAACCGCAATATGATAGGCGCGGTGGTCGGCGCGCAGCCGTTCGGCGGCATGGGGCTGTCGGGTACCGGGCCCAAGGCCGGCGGCCCGGGCTATCTGTTGCGTTTTTGCGCGGAGCAGACCGTGACGACCAACCTTGCGGCCATGGGCGGCAATCCCTGGCTGTTGCGGGAACAGCCGGAATAGAGGCTGCCGCCGGCAGGACGGCAAGCGCGTTAAATCGGCCAAACGCCAACCCGGCCTTTGTGACACAATAGCCTGGACTATGGAATAAATGAAATTATGCTGAACTGGAACGAATATCTACAGTTGTCCGCCGGACTGGTTGCGGTGGTCAAACCCCTTGGCGCCATCCCGATCTTTATCGCCCTGACCGCCGCCCGTACCCGGGATGAAAGAAAACACACGGCCGTGCTGTGCGCCATTGCGGTCTTTCTGGTTTTACTGGCAGCGTTGCTGGCCGGGGAACCCATTTTAGATTTTTTCGGCATCGGTTTGCCGGCTTTCCGGGTTGCCGGCGGGATACTGGTGTTGCTGATGGGGCTTTCCATGCTGCATGTCAGCCCAGACCGCTCCCGGCACACACCGGAGGAGACGGCGGAATCCTGCGACAAGGAGTCGGTCGCCATCGTGCCGCTGGCTATTCCGCTGCTCAGCGGCCCGGGGGCGATCAGCACCACCATCGTCTACGGACACATGGGGCATTCCTGGACGCATTATTTGCTGGTGGGCGGGGTGATTTTTTCGGTGGCGCTGCTCATTTTGCTGGCCTTGATGACCGCGCCGAAGATTTCCGAAGTCATGGGCAACACCGGCATGAACGTGGTCACCCGGTTGATGGGGCTGGTGCTGGCATCCATTGCGGTGGAGTTTATCGCCAAGGGCTTGTCGGCCTTATTTCCGGTACTGGCCGGCACGGTTTGATTGACGGCTACGCCGGTTTCGATTTAGCATTCAAAAAAACGTAGCCTGGATAAAATCCGGGTATCGAGCCGATATGTGTCCGGGCGGCGATTATTTTGCTGCTTTGCTAGACTGCCTGGAAAATCGGCTATGGCATTGAAGGAGAGTGTAGATGAAAAAAATAGTTATCATTATGGCGGCCATTCTTTCCGGTTGCGCGAGTCTGGATAGAGGCGGCTACCAGGAGTTGCAGATTCAGACCCGGAACAATATGGATATCGCCAGAACTACCTGTACCCTTGCCAACGATAACGGCCAGTGGAAAGTCAAGCCGGTTCAGCTTCAAGGCGACAGTCTGGGTGAAA